>NZ_DASWTF010000001.1:0-28782 GCF_036402275.1 Steroidobacter sp.
CGGCCGCGCAGAGCCAGGACCCCCGCCGAGTGCGATGAGGTTTTTTCTTCAGCGGGTTAGGGTGGGTCTTACGTCCGCTGCTGCAGCTGATCTAAAGTGACACGCTGTTCGATTCGTGCAGTGCCCTTGAGGTCGAGGGCCTTGAGCGTGACGGCAACCGGCGAGGAGCGCCAGTCGATCTCGATCAAGCCAAAATTAGGCTCACGAAGCTGTTCGCCGATGCGATTGGCGTTGGGAACATTGACCGGCCAGACTTCAGTCAAGCCGCTCGATGTCAGCTCCCAGAACGGATAAGGAACATTGACGTCCAGCCGGGTCAGCTCGGCATAGTGCGTGTCGCCGCTGATGAATATCACACCGCCGGCACCCTTGCGGCGAATCAGCTCGATCAGCCGCTGATGATCCCGCGCATAGTTGATCCACGCTTCCCAGCCGGGAAAATCCGCGAGTACCTGCAGGCTCGACGCAAAGATCCTGACCTGCGCCGGCACATCGAGTTGTTGCTCGAGCCAGCGCCACTGCCGCTCGCCGAGCATCGTCGCTTCATGATCGGGCAATCGCGCATACGGACCAGGAACTTCTTCGCCGGCCTTCTGCTTGGCTTCGCCCCACTCTTTATATGACTTACCGCCGAGGTCCTGCCGCGCAATCGGCGTACGGTTGAAACGCAAGTCCGGCATGATGACCTGCACGCGCCGATCTTCCGGACCGAACAAGTACGAAGCATAAATGCCATTGCGGGACCGGCGCGGCGAGTCGGCGGGCTCCTGCCAGAAATCCAAAAAGATCTCGCGCGACTGTTCCTTCATCGGATAGTCGGCGCCCGAATCGTCCTCGCCATAATCGTGATCGTCCCACACCGCGACGATGGGCGTGGTCGCCCGCAATTTCTGAAAGCCAGGCTTGGCCGCGAGCTGCGCGTACTTCGCGCGCAACTCACTCATGTCGCGTGTGTCGCCGTAGATGTTGTCGCCGAGAAAGACGAACAGATCCGGCCGGTTCGCCAGCACGGTGTCCCAGATCGGCTGGTCCTTGCTCTGCTTGGCGCAGGAGCCGAACGCGATCCGGGTCAGCGAGCGCTCCAGCGCCGGATGCGGATCGCTGCCAGGCCGCGATTGCGACCAGGCAGCGCCAGCCTTCAATACACCCCCGAGCGCGGCGCCGACGACGAGACTACTGTCGCGTACGAAGCGCCGCCGGGTCTCGTCGTGCTCACTCATGCAGATTAGAAACGCGCCTTGGCGGAAATGAAGAACTGTCTCGGCGCGCCACGCAACAGCGTCTGATACGAACCGTTGGGATCCGTGGCAGTGAAACCGTTGGTGCCGATGCTACCGATGTACTTCTTGTCTGCGAGATTGGTCACATCCACCTGCAAGGTCAACTGTTCGACGATGCCCAAGGACTCGAAGCGATAACCCAGGCCGCCGTTGAACAGCGTGTACGAGTCGGCGCCCGCATCGTTCAAGTACGTGTAGAAGCGCTCGTCCGTGTAGTTGGCATCCAGCCGCGCGAAGAGCGCGCCGTTGTCGTACGACAGTTCCGAGCGAAGCAGCCATTCGGGAGCGTCCACCACTTGCTTTCCTGCCGTCGGCACCAGGGTAACGCCGGCCGCCGTCTCGAATGTGTAGTCATCGTCATACTCCGAATTGTTCCAGGCCGCCGAATTGAACCAGGTGAAATGCGTCATCGGCTGCCAGGACAACGCCGCCTCGATACCGTCCGTCTTCACGTCGCCGACGTTGGCGAACGAGCCGGTGCAACCACGGATGCCGTTGCACTGTGGGATGCCGAGCAGTCGATCCTTGAAGTCGACGTGATAGGCCGTCACCAAGCTGTTGACCGCAGCGCCCTTGAAGCGCCAGCCCAACTCGTAGTTGGTCGAGGTTTCGGGCTCGAGAGTGTTACGGATTTCCTCGAACACCTCGGCAGTCACATCGAACGGTCCGCTGTTGCTGCCCGGGAACGTGCGCACGTTGCGCGCGACGGCCGCGAACACTTCGTGACTGTCGCTCAACGACCAGTTCGCGCCGACTTGCGGCAGGAACGACTCGTCCGCTTCGATCGTGCCATTCTTCTGCGGACCGCCCGTGACCGTGCGGATCTCGCTCTCGGAGCTCACCGAGCGGAAGCCCGCGTTCAACGTGAATGCGTCCGTGATCGACCACGTGTCCTGCAGATGGAACACCACCGTGTCCGTGTCGAAGTCGTACTCCCACTGCGTGAGCAGCGGATTGCGCTGGAAATCTTCGAACGAGCGTGTCGGCGCGTCGACGTTGGGCTCGCCATAGAAACGACGCGCCTGGTTGAAGTCGATGGTCTCGAACCACACGCCGCCTTCGATCTGGTGCGCGCCGGCCGTGAACGTCAGCGAGCTCAACACGCCCTGGCGGTCGATTTCATATTCGGTGGTGCGAATCGAGATCGGCGCGCCGCCCGGCGTCGGCACATACGGCGTGCCCCACAAGCCCTGGCCTTCGTTCTGATGCATATACGCGGTGGTCTTCCAGTTCACCGACTCGCCGATGGGAAGATCGAGCGACAGATAGCCCAGATCGTCCTTGCGCAGACCGGCGGCATTCCAATAAGCATCGTCGCAAACGACCGTGTCCAACTGGCCGGAGGCGTTACATGCGTTAGCCGCGTCGACGGCGGCGTCCCAATTCGGGAACCAGTTGTCCCAATCCCAGCCGCGGCGGGCAATGATCTGATAGGACAGGTCCTGGTAATCGGACTCGGCGCGATCGGAATAGTTGTAATAGGCGGTCAGTTTGGCGTCGCCGATGGGCTGCACCAGCTTGACGTTGACCATGCGCTGTTCTTGATCACCGCCGCCTTTCCACTTCTCGGCGGAAGCATCCACGACGGCAACATACGCACGCGTGCCGGTGCTCAGCTCGCCGCTGTCCAGCTGCGCGAACGTGCGACGGGCGGAGTCGGAGCCGAACATTTGCTCGGCGCGCACGCCGAATTCCGCGGCCGGATCGGCCGAAAAGAATTCCACTGCGCCGCCCAGGTTGCTGGTCGAAGCGATATCGATCGCGCCGGCGCCCTGCGACAACTCCACCCGACCCACGGCTTCCGACGGAATCGCCCTGCTGATATGCAGGCCGTTATGGTTCGCGTAAGACATGTCTCCCAGCGGCACGCCGTCCAGCGTGAAACCCAGCTGGCTCTGATTGAAGCCGCGAATGGACAGGCGCGTCGACCACTCATAGGCGCCGTATGCATCGGCGGACTGGAAATTCACGCCGGGCATTTTCTCGATGGCCTTGAGCGGGCTGGTGCCCGCGGGCAGCGCGTCGATCTGCTCGAACGACACCGACTGCACCTGACGGGTCTCGCCACGGCCGAGCACGATCACTTCTTCGACGGTGCCCTGCTCGCCATCCTGGGCGAGCGCGGCATGGCTCGCGAGCACGGCGGCGATGGCGCACGACAGTACGGCGGTGTTGCGCATAAACAGCTCCCAATGATTTTGTTGATTCCGTGCCAGCCGATGCGAGGGCCAGCGACGGCGCGGCAAGTTACGGGGAGCGGGTTGCCGCGATCTGACGATTACATTGCGGCTGTGTGACTCTTCGCCAAGTGTTGCATGTATGCCGCAGCCGGTCGCCGCGGGCGCGGCAGTGCCGGGGCCACGGCGTGGACGGTAATTCCTGTCTTACAAATCCTCGACGGTATGGAACACTTACCCAGGTAGATCCGGTTTAACTGTCAATAGCAGTGCACCAATCGACAGTTATGCGGATAAACCTTGCGGTACTCTTTCGGTCCGCACCAGCACACTGACTATTACAACGACCCCGGCCTATGGGCCGGCGAGGATTGGGCGAGGTTTTGGGGTTTGATGAAGATTCTGCATCTCGAGGACAACCCGAGCGATGCGCTCCTGGTCGAGCGCGGCATCCAGCGACAGGGCATTCAGGCCAGTTTCATCCAGGTCCGCAGCGCCAGCGAGTTCGTCGCCGCCTTGCAGGCCGGCGGCTTCGACCTCGTGCTGGTGGACAACAACCTGCCTGGGTACAGCGCTCAGGACGCGATCGCCGCGGCCAAGGCGACTTTTCCCAACGTTCCGGTGATCGTGTGCTCGGGGGCGGCTCAGGATGCCGATGTCGCAGCCAGCTTTGCCGCGGGCGCCGACGACTATGTGCTCAAGGACCATCTGTGGCAGGTGGCCGCCGCCCTGCGCAGGAACAACAAGCCGCCAGCTCCAGTAGAGGCTCCACCGCTCCCTGCCATGATGCTGCTGGTCGATGTCGTGCAAAAACTTTCGTTGGCGCGCGGCCTGGACGCCATCGTCGACATCGTTCGCAAAGCGGCGCGCCAGCTGACCGGCTGCGATGGCGCAACGTTCGTGCTTCGTGACGGCGCTTACTGTTATTACGTCGACGAGGACGCAATTTCGCCGCTCTGGAAAGGCCAGCGGTTCCCATTGGAAACCTGTATCAGCGGCTGGGCCATGCTCAACGGCAAGTCGGCGATCATCCCCGACATATATAAGGATGCACGCATCCCGCACGCTGCCTACCGACCGACGTTCGTTCACAGCCTGGCGATGGTGCCGATCCGCTCCTATTCGCCCATCGGCGCCATCGGCAATTACTGGGCTACCGAGCATGAGTGCACGCCACAGGAATTGATGTTGCTGGAAGCGCTGGCGAACACGACGGCGGTCGCGATGGAAAACGTCGAGCTCTATCAGAACCTCGAACGCCAGGTGCGTGAGCGCACGCGCGAACTGCAGAACGTCAATCAAGAGCTGGAGGCATTCTCGTCAGCGGTGTCGCACGACCTTCGTGCGCCGTTGCGAGCGATGAATGCGGAGCTCGACTTGGCGCGAGAGCATGCGGGTATGCTGCCGTGTGACTCGATAGGTCGGCTGCGCGAGAGCACCACTCGCATGGGCACGCTCATCGACGATCTGTTGCGGCTCTCTCACATCAGCCGCACCGAGTTGCTGCTGGAGCAAACCGATCTCAGCGCCATCGCAACCAGCATCGTCAAACGTCTGCGGAACGCCGAGCCAGATCGCGAGGCCCAAATTCATATCGAGCCTGGCCTGTCAGCGCGGGCGGATTGCGGCTTGATCGGCGTGGTGCTGGAGAATCTGTTGTCGAACGCGTGGAAGTACAGCTCGAAGCGCGAACAGAGTCGAATCCGGTTCGACAGCTACCGCGACGATGCGGGCCGGCTTGTCTATCGGGTACAGGACAATGGCGCCGGTTTCGACCCGGGCCATGCCGACAGACTCTTCAAACCGTTCAGCCGGTTGCACGACGCCCGGCAGTTTCCTGGCGTAGGTCTCGGCCTGGCTACCGTTCGGCGTATCGTCCAGCGCCACGGTGGCAATCTTTGGGCGACCAGCGATGGCCGCACTGGCGCCCAGTTCATGTTCACATTGGGCGAGGCGTCATGAGACGGCGTCTTCGAAACCCTGCAGCACATGCGCCACGTTGTGGCCGATCTCGGCGACGGCGTAGCCGCCTTCTAAAATGAACACCGTCGGCAGGTTGAGCGCGGCAATCTGCGCGCCGAGCTTGAGATATTCCGGCTCGCGCAGTTGGAACTTGGAGATCGGATCGTCGGCGAAGGTATCGACGCCGAGGGAGATCACCAATGCATCGGCTCGGTATTCGTTGATGCGGCGGACGGCGTCGCCTAGCGCGTCGAACCATAGCGCGTTGCTGCTGCCGGCGGGCAAGGGATAGTTCTTGTTATAGCCCACGCCCTCGTTATTGCCGATCTCATTGGCATGCCCGAGAAAGAACGGATACTCAGTGCGCGGGTCGCCATGGATGGAAACAAACATCACATCGCTGCGCTCGTAGAAAATGGACTGAGTGCCGTTGCCGTGGTGATAGTCCACATCCAGCACGACGACTCGTTGAGCGCCGTTATCGCGAAACCCTTGAGCGGCAACCGCGGCGTTGTTCACGAAGCAATAACCGCCGAGGAAATCCGGCCCTGCGTGATGCCCCGGCGGGCGCGATAAGGCGAACGCGGCGCGCTCGCCGCCAGTAACCAACTGCTGGGCAGTCAAAGCAATGTCGGCGCCCGTCTTGGCGGCGGCCCAAGTGCCCGCCATGAGCGGCGTGCCGCTGTCGTACGAGTACAGACCCAGCTTGCCCGCGAAGTGCTCGGGCTCGACATCGTCGCGGAAGCCGCGAACTGGCCAGACGGCGGGCAACGCGTCGTTGGTATTGCCCTGTGCGGTCCACAGATCCCACGCCTTCTCCAAGAAACGAATATATCGAGGCGAATGCACGCGCTCGATGGCCGAAACCGGAAACTCCTTGGGCTCGAGGATCGGCCCCAGCTTGCGTGCTTTGACGGCGTCGTAAACGAAATCGGCGCGCTCGGGCTTCTCGAAACAGGGCACGAGCTGACCGCGATACATTTCCTTGTCACCGTGATGCAAACGGTGACGATCGCTATAGATGATTTTCATTTATGGCTCTTGAGCCCGACCGCCACCAGGTTGGCGATCTCGCGGGCGATGTGTTGCTGTTGTGACGGATCGGTGGGTACGTCGTCCTTGACCAGCCAGCTGAGCAACCCGGGCAGCATGAGCGCCCGCGCATGCACGTCCACGTCCTTGATGCTGCCTTCGCGCATGCCCTGTCGGATCAACTCGTGATAGGCGTCGCCGAGTTGATCGGAACGCACGGCGAACTTAGCCTGTCCTTCCGGCGACAGTGCGCCGTGCCCCACGAGAGGCGAGAGCGGATTCAGGTCTTCGTTGGGATAAGCGCGCGCCAAAGCATCCATCGACGCCGACAACGCCTGCAGGCGCGTGCCCGAATACTCCAGCATCCGATCTTTGATGAACAGGAAGATGCGGAACGCCCGCTCGTAACACGCTGACACCACTTCCTGCTTGCTGCCGATGTGGTGGTGGAAAGTGCGCTTGGTGGTGCCGAGCTGCGCGGCGATCTCTTCGAGCGAGGTGGCGTCGATGCCCTTGCGATTGAAGGCGCGCGAGGCCGATCGCAACAGGGCTTCGCGCTTCGCTTCGAGCGCGGCGTCACGATCGAACGCACTCACCACTTGCGGCGCGAGCTTGGACAGATCCAGCGGCTGGTAGTCAGGCAACTCCGCGGCGGTCGAAAAACCCTCCAGCACCGTTGCCATCACGGCGGCACGCAACCGCTCCGCCCCCATCGGTCCGACCGCGTGCGCCCAAGGCCGGGCCAGCGGGGCCCAGGTGACCAAGCTGAGGATCACGCGCGCATTCACTTCTATATCGCAGGCACGCAGCACGCCTTCGCGATGCCCGACCTCGAGCAAATGCGCCAACCGCGCGGTCAGCGCGTCGTACAGACCCTGGATGGTGTCGCGCTGGGTCTGGTTCATCATGGCGATTTCGGCGCGCGCCGCGATCTCCGGCTCCCGGGGATCCAGCATGCGGCTGATGAAATCGACCAGCACGTCGGCGGCCGTGCCCCCGACTCGCTCCGCTTCCCGCAAGTGGCGCGCGATGATTTCGGCGGCGCGCCGGTAACACTGGAACACCAGGTCCTCGCGATCGGCCACGTAGTGGTACATGGCCCCACGAGTCACGCCCAGCTTGGCGGCGATCTCTGCCAGCGAGGTGAGCAGCACGCCCTTCTGGTTCAATTGGCGCGCGGCCTCGTCGAGCACACGCTCGTGACGATTGACGACCCCGGCAGCCGAGGCGTTTGACTCGGCCGTGGGCTGAGCGGCGCTGTCTTTTGAATTAGAAGTCATGGCGGTAAACCAGGGTTACCCATAGTAACCGCGCCCGAGCCGCTGTTCACCCTGCGCGACCCTCGTATGGACCTGCCCACGTCAATGGGCTGGGTCCGGTCGCCCTCACGAGCGGACGAGAGCCGGATCACACTTCCGATGGGTCGCCGCGCGGGGTCGCCACAGCAGGCGGGAGGCTGCGGTACGCTTCACCCTGACCGCGGGTGACTTGAGCCACTACCCGCCTTGCTGCCAAGAACCGAGAAAGACGGCTGACATGGAGTCATTTTTCAGCTCAGTTGCGTCCTCGACCGATGCTGGAGCGCGCGTCAAGAACATGCGCTGGCCGGCCAGCCTGCGCGTGGGCCACACCACCACCCTGACCGGCAGAGCGATTCAGATCTCCAGTTCCGGGCTCAGTGTGCTGCTGGATCGCACGGTGCGGGAAGGCGAGATCGGCCTGGTTCGGGTGGATGCCTTCATCGCCGGCAATCCGGTGCGCCTGCAGGCGAGAACCAGCGTGGTGTGCTGTACCTGCGTGGGAATGGACGGATTCCGGCTCTCGCTGCGCTTTCAAGACCTCGACGACGACGCGCAGACCGCCATCGATACGTTGCTGCGCGCCCGCTGACCGGCGGGCGCGCCTTCGACTTCTTACTTCAACAGACTGCGCAACATCCACGCGGTCTTTTCGTGAACCTGCAAGCGCTGGGTCAGCAGGTCCGCCGTGGACTCGTCACCACCTTTTTCCGCGGCCGGGAATGCCGCACGCGCGGTGCGGGCCACGGCTTCGTGCCCCGCAACCAATAGGCGGACCATCTCCAGCGCCTCGGGTACGCCTTCCGTCTCCTCGATGGAGGTGAGGCGCGCGAACTCGCCATAAGTGCCCGGCGCCGGATAGCCCAGCGAGCGAATGCGCTCGGCCACGGAATCCAATGCGTTCCACAACTCGGTGTACTGCTCCATGAACATCAGGTGCAGGGTGTTGAACATCGGGCCTTCGACGTTCCAATGGAAATTGTGGGTTTTCAGATACAGCGAGTACGTATCGGCCAGCACCCTGGACAGGCCTTCGGCGATCTTCTCCCGGTCCTTTTTGCCGATGCCGATGTCGATGACGACGTCGCCGCCTGGCGACGCCACGCTCTTACCGCCGTTTTTCTTGGAACTTTCTTTGGCCATACGGATTCTCCTGACGCAATTCACCTTGCCAAAATTCAATCATTCGACAATCGTGCCGACATGGTACTGGCTGGCTGCAGGGCCCTCCAACAGCCAGCCTCTATCCGCACGATCGAAGACGCGCTACAAACAACAGCGGGGATTGCATCTGTTTGTAGACCGATTGCGACTATGCAACTTATACCGCTGCACGAACATTCAGTGACTATTCATGGCCAATGCCTTGGAATGTTCGCGACGGCTCACTGCCGCCCTCGACACGAGGGACCCTGGGAGACCCCTTCATGAACAAACTCGTTTTTGCTGCTATCGCTAGTGCCGGGACTTTGCTGGCCGCGGGCGCAGTCGCCGCCGACGGGATCAAAGGCAAGATTGCCTCCGCCTCGTCGTTCGCGGCATTGGATCGTAACGGCGACCATCGCATCAGCCGCTCCGAAGCCGGTTTCGACCGCCTGATGTCGCAGAACTTCGTCGAAGTGGATACCGATGGCGACGGCTTCGTGACCGCCGCCGAATTCGCGGCCGCTGAAAAGTCGCGCACTCCTCTCACTGCTCGTTAGCCATTGCGAGGCGATCCACGGGTCGCCCTCGCGCCTGCCACGCTTCCAGGCCCCCGGCCAGGGGCCGGACTCGCTTGAAGCCACGCTCCTTGAGCTTGCGCGCCACGACCGCAGCCGAAGCGTCGTTCGGACAATCGCAATAGACGATCACCTCTTGGCCGGGCGCGAGCTTCAATTCGGAGATGTCCCGCACGCTGATGCTGCCCGGAATCCATCCCGAGGCGGCGCGGCGCTCGGGGCTGCGCACGTCCAGAATGGTGGCGGTCGAGCCGGAGTCCAGCAATGTGCCCAACTCGTCGATCGAGATGCGCGACATGCGGATCTGCGCCATGAAGCTGTGCCGCTGCCACCATTTGAACAGCACGAACAGCGCGATCGCGACGATCAACAGCAGCAGCGCCAGCTGTCCGAGCTGATCGAGCTGGATCAGCACCGCCTCGACGGCTTCATGGAAAATCGCGCCGAGCGCCACGGCCCCACCGGCCCAAAGCGCCGCGCCGATGCCGTCGTAAATAATGAAGCGCCGCAGGCTCGTGCCCGACTCTCCCGCCAGCGTCGTCGACACGGCCGCGAAGCCGGGAATGTATTTGGCGAGGATGAGCGAAGGCGCGCCCCATTTCGAATAGATGTTCCGCGTCATGCCCACGCAGGAATCCGGCGACAGCGAGACGCGACACATCAGCCGCAACAGCTGGTTGCCAAAGCGACGCCCGCCCGTGAACCAGGCCAGGTCGGCGATCAACGCGGCCAACGTCGCCACCAGCAGCACCGGCAACAGCGATTCGTGTTTGTCAGTGGCGAGCGCGGCGGTCACGATCATCGGCGCATACGAAGGAAACGGCAGGCCACCCTGATCCAGCAGCACGCAAAAGAACACGACCCACAGGCCGTAGCTCTCGATGATGTGCAGCAGTGTGTCCATCCAAAGTCACCGGTGAATTGTGCATCCGACGCCAGGCGCTCAATTGCATTGGCGTGCGCTTATTCTGCCGCAGCCGCTCCGGACGCGCCGCTCCGTCATGACTGTTATTCCAGCGCCGCAACTAGGGCAGCAGGCCGGTTCGGCGGAGATCGGCGGCCGTAAGCACGAGCCGTTTTTGATAATTCGCCCCACCATGGATCAGCTCGCCGGTGGCGACAACCTTGTGCCCGAGCAAATGACGGTAGTTCTTGTATTGGTCCGCCGTCAGCGCGAGCTCCACTTCGATCTGCGTCGGCTCGCGTGGGTACCGTGAGTTCGCCTCCACGCACACGCGCTCATCGAGTTGCAGGAGCCAGACTACGTGCGGCTCGTCTCCTTTGGTCACGCTCTCGTAGTCCGGCGGGCCCGCGTAGGTGTGACGCACGATCGTGCCGACGAGGCGAATGGGGCCGTATTGCAGGCACGCGTATTCGACCGTGGCCGCGGATGAAGCGACGCCAAACAATGCGACGAAGAGCAGGGCTCGCCACATACCGCTGACACCTCCGCTAGACGCGGCGTTCGAGCTCGAACCGAATCTCGCCTCTCGAAGTCATTCCGACGCGACGCCATCCCGCCGCCTCGTAGAAGCGCGCGGCTCGCGTGTCGGGCTCCGTCGATAGCCAGAGACGATCGTGCCCCTGCTCCCAGAGCCACGCAATCATGACGTCGTGGAGCTGACGACCGTAGCCTTTGCCTTCGTGGCCGGGCTCGACGAACAAGGCCCAGATGCTGCCGTCCGTCGTGTCGCCGACAGCGAAGGCAACGATGGTTCCATCCTCCTCCACCACCCAGCCGCGGCCAGTCTCTTCGATGGCGACCACATAGTCGCGCTCGGTGAGGCGCATCGAGACGAGAATATTTTCGCGCACTGACATGCGCACGCGATGCATGGCTGCGGCGTCGGATGGCCGCGCCTGGCGGATGAGTTGGCCGCGTGTCGGGCCGGCGTTCACAACGCGGTGTCCTCCACGCGCGTCAGCTCCCAGCAGGCGGCCGTTTGCTGGAAGACGTATTTGATTTCGAGATCGGAATGTTCCAGCGACAGCCGGACGACGCGCGTCTTCGGATCCGGCGCGGCGACGGTTTGTTCCAGCTTTTCCTGGGCGCGCTGAGCGGCCGAAGGAAATTCGACGCCGGCAAATTCGCCGGCATTCTCCAAGGTGACCGCGACCTCGACGGGCTTCGGCTCGGCGTTGGCGCTGGCTTCGAGATATCGGTAGGTCAGCGGGCGCTTCCAGTGCTCGATCTGAAACTCGGCGCTGGTTTCGAACGCGCCGATGAATTCATCGAAATCCGCCGGACATTGCTCCGCGGACGCTACGCGGCTCAGAGCAACTGACGCAAGCAGCAATATGGTTCGCACGATCCCTCTCCCCGACGGTGTTCCCTGCCGGGGCGCAGTATGCCGCAGACTTCAAGTCGAAGGCACCAAACGGCGCCAGAACTGACGAAGCACCCCCACCGGCTCGACCGGCGTCACTCTCACCCGCGACGTGGGCCGCGACAGCACGACCTGCTTGCGAGCGGTGCGAGCCACCGGATCGGAACTATAGATGGCGCGACCTGCATTCGGCGCAGGCTGATCGACCAGTTGCAAACCGGCGTTCTCCAGACGAGCGAGTTGCTCGTCGCTCACATGACGTTCGAACACACCGGTGGCGGTCTGCCATTCCCACACTGTGCGACCCTGGTCGAACACCGCGCGGCCGGACTTGCGGTCCGATCCCGACGGCGTCGACGCCACCTTTTCCTCTCCCGACTGACTCATGACCTCTCCGAATTCTTGTTCGCCTGGCTGCGACCAGCACCCGCCAGTAGAGTAGTTATCGTTGCGTAAGGGAGCGTCGTAGATAAGACCGACCCTGAATGCGGCCCTAAGATGAAACGGCAACCCGCGGTTACTGCCGATCCGATCCGGCCCCGTGGAATTCCCTTGCCGGCACGGCGGCAATTATTTGCCGTCGCGATTTTCTTGGCCGCCGGCGAGGCAGGCGCTTTTCACTTGTTCGCGAATGATCTCCGCCAGCCGCAGTGTGCCTGGACCGGCGCCATCCCGATCGGCGAATACCAGATAAAGCGGCTGCCTGGCATTCCGAGGATCGCGCAAGAGCAGCGGCTTGAGTTCGCCGTTTTGCATTTCCGTGCGAATCTTGTCCTCGGGCAGCCATGCGAACCCATAACCGCGCGAGACCGCTCCTATGGACGTGCTCATGTTGCTGACTGTCCAGCGGCGCGAGGCATCGAGCGTCAGCGCTTTCTTGTCCCGCTTCACACTCGTATCGCGCACGACGATGTGACGATGCTTGCGCAGGTCGCGAAATTCCACCGGACGCCCCAACTTGTGCAACTCGTGATCGGGATGCGCGACCGGCGCGAACGGCACGGTGATCAACAACTCCCCCGGCATGCCCGCCGGCAGCTTGCCCATGATGGCCAGGTCCGCCTTGCCGGTGCGCAACGCTTCGGGCGTGCCGTCGAGCACCGTTTCATACCATTCGATGCGCGTCTGCGGACTCTCCTCGCCGAAACGATCCAGGCATTGAAACATCAACCAATTCGGAAACAGGATCTCCACGGCGAGGGAGATTTCGGCCTCCCATCCGGCGGACGCTTTGCTCGCCGCGCGCTCGATGGCATCGGCGTCTTCGAGCAGCAATCGTCCGCGCCGATACAGCATCTCGCCGGTGGGCGTGAGCTTGGCTTTGCGACCTTGGATCTCGAAGGCGCGCACCTGCAGAGTCGATTCGAGCTTCTGCACGGCATAGGTGACCGAGGACTGGCTCTTGTGGAGCGCCTCGGCCGCCTGGGCATAGCCGCCGGCCTCCACCACCGCCACCAGGCAGCGCCACTGCTCCAGGCTGATGTGGGGCAAACGCATTGACGGCAAAGGCTTTTTTGCTTCGGACTTGGGTGCGCGGGCGGCCATCTATCTAACCATTCGATGAATTCGAGCCAAAACTTCAACTTTTTTATCGGTCTGGTGGATATTTAAATACGGATACCTGAAAAACAAGTGCCGATTTCTTGGAGGTATCCGATGAGCACCCTGCTTCAGATCAACGCCAGCCTGGCCGGCGCCGAGGGTCAGTCTTCCCGCCTCGCCCACCGCTTCGTCGCGGACTGGCAGGCCCAGCATCCCGGCGACCACGTCATCATGCGCGATCTCGCGAGCGATCCGGTCCCGCATCTGACCGCTGAGCGTTTCCAGGCGTTCCTGTCGCAGCCCGAAGCGCGCACCGCTGAACAGCGCGTGGTCAGCGAATATTCCGACGCTCTGATCGCGGAACTGAAGGCCGCCGACACCATTGTGTTCGCGGTTCCGATGTACAACTTCAGCGTGCCGTCCACGCTGCGCGCGTATTTCGATCACATCGCCCGCGCCGGTGTGACATTCCGTTACACGGCCACCGGCCCGGAAGGATTGTTGAAGGGTAAAAAGGCTTACGTGTTCATCACTCGTGGCGGCTTCTACGCCGATGCAGCCGACACGCAGACGCCGTACCTGAAACAGTTCCTCGGCTTCCTCGGCATCACCGACGTGAAATTCGTGTTCGCCGAAGGACTTGGGATGGGTGAAGAGACGCGCGAGAAGAGCATCACCGCGGCTCATTCGGCCATCGGGGAACTGCTGCCGCGGGCCGCGTGACCTTGTTCCATCTTGACAGCCGCACGTTCGTCCCGGAACGTGCGGCGCATGCGCATCCTGCTGGTTGAAGATGACACCATGATCGGTCAGAGCCTGAGACAGGCGCTGACCGAGAATGGGCTGACCGTCGATTGGGTGAAAGATGGCGTGCTCGCGCAGGACGCGCTGGCGCAGGGCGGCTATGCGGCCGTGTTACTGGATTTGGGATTGCCCCGCCGCTCCGGCCTGGAAGTTTTGCGGCGAGCACGGCAGGACGGCGATCGCACGCCGATGCTGGTGCTGACGGCCCGGGATGGCGTGGACGATCGCGTCGAAGGCCTGGACTTCGGCGCGGACGATTACATGGTCAAGCCCTTCGAGTTGCGCGAGTTGCTGGCGCGCATGCGGGCGATCATTCGCCGCTTCGGCGGCCATGCTCAATCGACCATAGGAACGGCGCAGACGCAGCTGGATCTTTCCAGCCGCGAGCTCACTCATGGCGGCACGTCCATTCTGCTGTCGGCCAAGGAATTCCGTCTCATGCATGCGCTGCTGGAACGGCCCGGCGCGATCCTGTCACGCACTCAGCTGGAAGAACGTTTGTATGGCTGGGGCGAGGAAGTCAGCAGCAACGCCGTCGAAGTGCTCATTCACGGCGTACGCCGCAAGCTCGGCGCGGATGTGATTCGCAACGTGCGCGGGCTGGGCTGGCGCGTGAGCAAGGAGGCGTCTTGAGGCGTCTTGATATGAGCTCGCTGCGCAAACAACTCATGGTCTGGCTGATGCCCATGTATGTGGTGGCAGCCATCGTCGCGGCCACCATCACGTACTACATGTACGGCAGCATGGTCAGCTTCTTCATGGACAATCAGCTGCGCCTGTTCGCCGACTCGCACGCGGTATCCTCCGGTTCGGTGCCGGCGCTGCGGCCACTCACTGCTTACAACGTGGTGAAGAAGGGCGACATGGTGGTGCAGATCTGGGATCGCAGCCATCGCCTGGTCACGAGTTCCTGGCCCGAGCTCGCGCTCGATCGCCAATCCACGCAAGGGTTCAGCGACCTGACCGTCGGCGATTCGCGCTGGCGCGTTTATACGATGCATTCGCCCGATCGCACCGTGCAGAGCGCGCAAAGCCTGGAATTCCGCCGTCATCTGGTGAAATCGCAGGCGGTGCAGGTAGCCCTGCCGGTGATCCTGATGATTCCATTTTCCGCCATCTTCCTGTGGTTTGGCATGCGCCCCGCGACCCGGCGGCTCGAACTGATTTCGCAGGCCGCCGCGCGGCAAGACGAACATCGCTTGAGCGAGTTGCCGGCGGAGCATGCGCCTTCTGAGATTCGGCCGCTCGTGCTGGCGGTGAATACTCTGCTCGCTCGGTTACGGAACGCCTTCGCGGCTCAGCGTCGGTTCGTACAGGACGCTGCGCACGAGTTGCGTACGCCAATTACGGCCATGAGCTTGCAGCTGGAAAATCTCAAGGCTCGCATGCCCGATGGCGAGCGTGAGCAACTGAAGCAGCTCGAAGCCGGACTCTCTCGAACCAAACGCCTGGTCGAGCAGTTGCTGCGGCTGGCACGTCAGGAATCCCCGCGGCAGGCCGATCCGCCGGTGGCCATTCAGTTGGACGCTCTGCTCAAATCCAGCCTCGCCGATTTCATGCCGCTGGCCGACAAACGCAGCATCGACCTGGGCTATGCGGCCGATATCGACGCGACGGTGCATGCGAACGAGGATGAGCTGCGCAGCCTGGTTCACAATCTGCTCGACAACGCTCTGCGCTACACGCCGCCCGGCGGCATCGTCGATGTGACTTTGCATCGGGACACGGGGGTCGTCATGGTGGAGGTCGCCGACAACGGCCCGGGCATTCCGCCGGAGTTGCTGCCGCGTGTGTGCGATCGTTTTTTCCGCATCGAAGGCGGGGAGACGGAGGGCAGCGGGCTCGGGCTGGCGATTGCCAGGAATGCCGCGGATCGCAATCGCATCGGTCTGGAGCTGAGCAATCGCGTGGATGGCTCGGGATTGATCGCCCGCATGAGATTCGAAGCCGCGTCCGTGACATCGCAGCCTGGACCGAAACCGGTCGTTGCGCGAGAAGAAACAGCTGCGGAGTTTGCTGCTGAAACTCAGCCGCCGAACTAAGTCTCCGCTAAGTCTGCCTGCCTATGCTGGTCTCGCCTTCTCGGGAGACCGCCCATGCATATACCCCGTCTTGCGCTGCTGTTCGTCAGCGGCGTCGCGCTCACTTACGCCGGAAATATCGTTGCCCAAGCCCGCGACGAGGGTGATGGGAAATCCTGGCAGGTCACGGCGGGCGCCGGCGTTTTAGCGCGCCCCGACTTTCCGGGCAGCGACTCGCTCGAAGTGTTGCCGTTGCCGGCGTTCAATATCACTTACGGCGAGCGCTGGTTTCTCAACGCCGATGGGTTGGGCGCTTACCTCGTCAAACGCGACCGCGGCTCTGTAACGTTCTCGCTCGCGCCTGACGTCACTCGACGCGACGAATCAGACTCATCTCATTTGCGGGGACTCGGCGACGTGGACCGCACGGCCGTTGCTCGGTTGAAGACGGCGTATAGCTTCGGCCCGGTAACGGCAACAGCGGCTGTCTCCACGGATATCGCCGATGAGGGTCACGGCACAGTCGCGGAGCTGGCCTTGCAAAGCCGCGCCGAAGTCACGCAGCGGCTCGCACTGAACTACGGAGTCGCGGCGCGTTGGATCGACGACGAGTACGCCGAAAGTTTTTTCGGCGTGACCGCGCAACAAAGTCTGAGATCTGGGTTATCTGAGTACGAGGCGCAGAACGGCGTCGGCGACGCTCGTCTATTCGTCAACGCGGTCTATGCCTTGAGCCCACGCTGGATCGTGAGCGCCGGCGCCGCCGCGGCCCAGTTGCAAGGCGACGCCAAGGACAGCCCCATCGTCGAAGACGATTCGTACTTTCAGTTCGACGCCGCGGTGATGTATCGCTTTTGAGCCGCGGTCACGGAGAGTCGAGTGTTTGAGCGCGCTTCGATAGTTGTCGTCGCCCTCGCGTCGCTGCTGGCCAGCGGCCACTCGCTAGCTGCGCCCGATTACATCCCAGCCGTCTGGAAATCGCAGTCGCTCGAGTTCGCGTATCGCGGCACGACCACCGCCTATTCCTGCACGACGCTACAACGGCGCCTCGAAGCCATCCTTCGCAGCGTGGGCGCTCGGGACACGCTGTCCGTTGTGATGCAACGGTGCACGGATCAAGCGGACGCCTACGTGCAGATCAAGTTGGAATCGCCCGTCGAAGCCACGGAAGAAAACGTCGCTGCCGCGACTCGGCACGACAGCCAAGCTGTTTTGATAGCCAAAGTTCGCAACGAAACACTGCCGGCCGCGGCAGAAGACGTCGCGCGCTTTCCCGCCGAATGGAAAACCATCTCGATGTCGCGCGACAGGCAATTGAAACTGGAATCAGGCGATTGCGAGCTGGTGAAACAGCTGCGAAACGAGGTGTTCCCGCGCCTGTCGATCCGCATCGTGCACGACAACCTGCGCTGCTCCGTCGCGTTCTCCAACCTGGGCCAGCCCCAGCTGTCCATCGCCGCGCTCGTCCCAGCACCCAACGTCGACTAGCCCGAACCCAACATCCCCTCCGCCCGTTCCGGCGCCTACCTGCTCCTTCCGAGCAAGCAGGCGTCGGCTTTTTAAATCACCGGCGGCGTTATGACATGGGCTCTGGCTTCGGCTGCGGCGGATCTTCCGGCAGCGGAATGAATTCCTGATCGTCCCCCACCGGCAACTTGATGCGCCCCGCGCGCCAGTCTGCCTTGGCCTGCTCGATCCGCTCCTTGCTGGAAGAAACAAAGTTCCACCAGATATTGCGCGGCCCGAGCGCCTCGCCCCCCAGCAACATCACGATCGACGGCTCGACAGCCGTAATCGAAGGCATCGCTCCAGGCGACAACACCGCCATCTGCCCGGCTTCATAAACTTCGCCATCGATACGAACAGAGCCCTTCGCGACATAGATAGCGCGCTCGCTATACCCACCGCACACATCCGTCGTGCGCCCCGCCGCCAATTCGAGATGCGCGTAGAACAGCGGCGAATGCGTCTGCACCGGGCTCTTCAAACCGTAGGCCGAGCCCGCGATCACTTTGACGCTCAACCCCTCTTCGGCATGCGACGGCAAATCAGCCGAATCGAAGTGCACGAAGCTCGGCTCCGTCTCCTCCGCCGACTCCGGCAGCGCGACCCACGCTTGAATGCCATGCATGGAGCCGCCCTGCTCGCGAATCGTATCGAACCGCTCCGAATGACTGATGCCGCGACCGGCGGTCATCCAGTTGACCTCGCCCGGGCGAATCGTCTGGTGAAAGCCGACGCTGTCCCGGTGCACGATCTCCCCATCGTACAAATAGGTGATGGTGGAGAGCCCGATGTGAGGATGCGGCCTCACATCGGTCTTGCGCGGCACATGGGGCGGGAAGTTCACCGGGCCCATGTGATCGAAAAAGATAAACGGCCCGACCATGCGCCGCTTGGTCCAGGGCAGGACCCGGCCGACTTCGAAGCCGCCCAGGTCCTTGCGCCGCGATGGAATCATCAACTCGATCATCGCATCACCACTTGTTGGTCGTTGAACATGGGTCTCGGTTCATACATAGGGGCTGACGAGTAAGGACATGGCTGATCGTGCAATCGTCGCAAGTCGTCTTTCTCTCGATAGAGATGTAGCGACAATGACGGCTGCAGAGACACGCCCTATTTCTCCAAGAGTGAGTCCACCATGACATCGCGCCTCGAAGATCGATACGAAGAAGCAGAGCGTTCCGCCACGGCCGCGCTGTTCGCCGGTCTGTTCATAGGCGCAGGCTCGACCGCATTCACGATCTGGCTGGCTTCGCTGGTCCTGTGAGAGCGGGCCGGTAGCGTTCGCCGCGGGACCGGCCGACCTGGAGGTCGTCCGGTCCCTGCGCCGCGAACGCGACTCGATCACTACTGCCGCGATCCAGACACTCGCTGCAGATCGAACACTAACACTTCCGCGCCCTGACCTTTACTCAGGGACAACGCCGCTGTATCCGTCAGCGTCAGCGCGTCGCCGGCATTGAGCACGTTGCCGTTCGCGGTCACCGTGCCGCGCGCCACGTGCAAGTACACCTGACGCCCGTTCGCGATAGCGAACTCGGTCTGTTCGTCACCGTCGAACAAGCCGGCATACACCTTCGCGTCCTGATGGATGCGCACCGATCCGTCCGCGCCATCGCGCGAGGCGATGAGCCGCAGCTTGCCCCGCTTCTCCTCCGCCGGGAAGTTCTTCTGCTCGTAGCTCGGCTCCACGCCGCGCTGATCCGGCTGGATCCAGATCTGCAGAAAATGCACCGGCTTTTCGCCAGACGGGTTGAACTCACTGTGCATCACGCCGCGGCCCGCGCTCATGCGCTGGACATCGCCGGGGCGGATGGTCGCACCCGTGCCCATGGAATCCTTGTGGGCCAGCTCGCCTTCGAGCACATAGCTGATGATCTCCATGTCCCGATGCCCGTGCGTCCCGAACCCAGCGCCGGCAGCGACGCGATCCTCGTTGATCACGCGCAGAGCGCCGAACTCGATGTGCCTCGGGTCGTAATAGTCGGCGAAGGAAAACGTGTGGTACGACTTCAGCCAGCCGTGATCGGCGTACCCGCGTTCATTACTGCGTCGGATGTTAAGCATGATTGCCTCCTTTTCGATGGGGCCAAGGTACGCGGTGGGGGCTGTCGGAAATAGCATGCGCGAGCGATAAATCTTATGCTCGGGATCGCTAACGCCAGGAAGCGATTAGGCTTTTAGCGCGCGGGGGCAGGTTTCGGCCCCCGCCCCGTCATAGACACTTGGACTCACCAGGACACCCGCCACCCCGACATGCCCTCGCCCGGCCGCAGTCAACGGATCGCCGAATGGGCCCGCAGCTGGAATGCGGGCCTGACGCGTTACCTGCGCCGCCGGCTGCCCGGCCGCATCGATCCGGAAGACCTGGCGCAGGAGGTGTATGTCCGCCTGCTTCGGGTCGAACAGCTGGAGCAGATCAAGGAGCCGCAGGCCTATCTGTACCGCGTCGCCAGCAACGTCGCGGCCGAATGGCGCATGCGGGCGGTGAACGCCAAGCCTCATAGCGACGCCGAGCTGGATAACCTGGTCACGACGGCCACGCCGGATTCACTGCTGGACGACGTGCAGTTCACGGCGCAGCTCGACGCGGCGCTGCAGGCCATGACACCCATGGTGCGGGCAGTGGTCTACCTGAAATTGCGTGAGGACATGTCGCACGAGGAAATCGCCAGCCACCTTGGCATCACCACGCGAATGGTGCGGCGATATCTGACCACTGGTTACGCGCATCTGCGCGAGCGCATCGAGCTCGATTGAGTCATGGAACCCGATCACGACATCGCACGAGACCCAGCCACGGCGCACGCCAGACAATGCGCGGCGCATTGGTTGTCCGTGCTGTCCGACGAAAAGTGCACGGACGCGGAGCGGCGGCAGTTTTTTGTTTGGCTGCGGGCGTCGGGGCAGCATGTCGACGAGTTTCTTCGACTCAGCCGGCTGAATGGCCGGTTGACTAGTCGAGAGGTGTGGCCCGATCGAAGCGTGGCCGACCTCGTCGCTGCGGCCAAAGCCAGCGGCGAAGGTAATGTCGCGACCCTCGATCATGCTTCCGGCGTTCGAACGGCGCGCAAGACCGTGCGATGGCCGCTGGCTGCAGCCATTGCTTGCGCGTTCATTGCAACGGCGTTGATCGCAGGCCGGTCGCAAATCGAATATTGGCTCACGCCCGAGTACGTCACGGCGGTGGGAGAGCAACGCTCCATCACGCTCGAAGATGGCTCCGTCGTCGAGCTCAACAGCAAGTCGCGCCTGCGGGCGCACTTCGAAGACGACCTGCGCGCCATCGAGCTACTCGAAGGCGAAGCAATCTTCCGTGTATCGAAGGATCCAAATCGCCCCTTCCGAGTGCGCACCGGCGCGACGGACATCGTCGCGGTTGGCACGGCATTCAACGTCAAAGCGAGCGATTCGCGCACTGTCGTCACGGTGTTAGAAGGCCGTGTTCGCGTAAACCAACGTGACGCCGCCGCTCAATCCGCTGCTGGAGCCGCCAAGGCCATCAACGAATTCGAGCTTGCAGTCGGCGACCAATTGATCGTCGCGAAAGCGCAGCCCGCGATTCGCGTATCGCTGCGAGATACGGAGAAAGTCACATCGTGGACCGAACGCCGGCTGATCTTCGAAGACACCCCGCTGTCGGCCGCCGCCGCCGAGTTCGCCCGCTACAGCTCGCGCACGATTCGCATCGAGGATCCTTCGGTTGCTGAGCGGAAGATCAATGGCGTGTTCGATGCGACTGATCCGGCGTCGCTGGCCGAGTTCCTGAGTGGAGATGAGAGCTTGAACGTTCGCAATGAGGCGGATGGCTGGACAGTGAGCTCGCGATAAGGCCTGGGGGATTTCTGCTCCCCCTCTTACTCCGCCAACCTCGGATACATCGCCAACAACTTCCGAAGCACGCCGTTAGTCCAGCCGAAGCCATCCTGCAGCGGGTACTCACCGCCACCGCCGGCGCTATCGCCAACGACGTCGTACTTCTCCACCAGCTTGCCGGTGGCTTTGAAGACCTGCAGGTTCTTCCCAACCCATCGCTGTGCGATGGTCGCGGCGAGTTGATCGTCCCCGTAGTTCTGGAAGCCTTTGATTGCGAGCCACTGCAAGGGCGCCCAGCCATTGGGTGCATCCCACTGCTCGTTCGTTGAAATAGTCGTGGTCGCCAAGCCGTGCGGTTTCAGCAGGTTCGCGCGGACGGTGGTGGCGATGGTTTTGCCCTGCTCTTTGCTCGCGGCGTTGAAGTACAGGGGATAAACGGTCGCCGCCGTCACCTGAGCATTGAGCTGCTTCTTGCGCCAGTCGTAGTCCGTGAACGCGCCGACCTTCTCGTTCCACAGATAACGAGTCATCGCCGCCTTCCGCGCATCGGCCTTGGCCTTCATTTCTTTGGCGCACGCCGCGTCGGCGGTGAGGCCACAGCCTTTGGCGATGGTCAGCTCCAGCTGATACAGCAAGCTATTCAAGTCCGGCGGAATCAGATCCGTCGTATGAATCGTTGCGAGCGTCTTGCCCGCGAACCACCGCGAGCTGAAATCCCAGCCACTCTCCGCAGCCGCCCGAAGATGACGATAAATCTCAGGCGACGCACTCCCCGCCTCACGCGCAGTCGCGACGTCTTCCTTATAAGCTTCTTCGCGGGGAATGTTTCGATCGTCGTAGTAACGATTCAAGACCGTCCCATCCGCCAGTTTCACGACACGCCGATGCGCAGCGCCCGGCTTCAAAGCGTTCGCGCCATCCATCCAGAACTGATACTCACGCACCAGCTGCGGCAGATATTTCTTGTAGACCGCGTCGCCTTCCTTAGCTGCGGCCAGCTCGATCATTGCCGCGAAGAACGGTGGCTGCGACCGGCTCAAGAAATAGCTGCGGTTGCCATTGGGAATGTGCCCGTATTGATCGATCAGCCAGCCGAAGTTGGCGATCATGTCCATGGTCAGGTCGTGCCGGCCGCTTTCCTCCAGCCCCTGCATGGTGAAGTACGAATCCCAGTAATAGATTTCGTTGAAGCGACCGCCCGGCACGATGTACCGATACGGCAACGCCAGGCGCGAGGTGTACGCCCGCTGGTCCTCGGGCTTGCGCTCGAGCACCTTCCACAGCGCGTCGATGTGTTGCCGCACGTCCTGGCCGGCGACGGTGCGGAAATCGGAGGCGACGTTCGGCGGCGGCGCAAAGTTCTCGCCGACGAACTTCGTCAGATCGAAGCCGGGCTGCTTCCGCCGCTCGCGATACTCGGTGAGGATCTGCTCGGGCGGCTTGTTAGGCAAGGCGTCGACGAACGCCTTGCTGTCCGAGAACACCGCTTTGAGCTGCACCTGCTCGAACAACTCGCCATACACATCGGCCGGTGTAGGCACGGCTTCCTCGGCCGACGCGACTGCCGCGCCGGCCAACAACACACCCATGCAGACGACTCTCGAGATCCGCTGAAACATGGCGCTCAGGCTACCACCGATAGGTCACGGATCCCATGAAAGATCGCCCGAACAGTGGCCGCACCATATAAATGTTGCCGATTCCCCCGGAGCCCACGTCGGTGCGGGGATTGCCTTCGGTCAACCCGACCTCGTCGGTGAGGTTGTCGCCGGAGACCTGGAACGTCCACGCATCGACATCGAACATCACGCCCGCGTCCAGCTTGGTGTACTTGGGTAACACGATGGAGTTCTCGTCGTTCGCGTAGCGCTTGCCTGCGTACGTGTATGTGAAGTACGCGCGCGCCGCGCCGTCCAGGAACGAGTACGTCGGCGTGATACGCGCCATCGTCTTCGGAATGCGCCGAATGACGTTGCCCGTATTGCCGGCAGCCGCGCCCGTGAACCCTTCATACGTCGGGTCCTGTTGCGTGATGCTGAAGCGAATATTGAGCGCATCGATGGGCTGGTACTCGCCTTCCAGCTCGATGCCGCGCGTCTTGGTTTCAGCCCGGCGCACGATGGTCTGGCCGTTGGAAAGAATGTCCTGGAACGGCACGTTGTCGAACTCCGTCTGGAACAACGTCGCGAACACCACCAGCGACTCCAGCGACGCCTTGTAGCCCAGCTCGATGTTGGTGACCTGGTCCTTCACCGTCACGCCGTTGCGCACGTCGTCGAAGTGCGGCAGCTTGGCCGAGTCGGTGTAGTGACCGAACATCGCATGCTGCGGCGTGAACTCGTAGTTGAAGCCGAGCGAGAAACCGGTGTTGTCGAAGTCCTCGTCGACGGTGCTGCGATTGGAACCGATCACAGAGACGCTGCGGTCATACGTCGTCAGCGGATTGCCATCGAGATCCGTCGGCACGCCCGGCGCGACTTCCTGCGAGCCGGCGCGAATCGTGCCTTCGATGTCCTGCGTGTCGTAGCGAACGCCGAAATCCAGTCGCAACGCGTCCGTCACCTGCCATTCGTCCGCGACGTACAGCGAGTACGCCATCGCGTCGTAATCCGTGAGCAAGTTGAACGTCGAGTACTTGGTGAAGCCGTTCGCGTCGGTCACGCCCGGCAGGAACAAGCGACTTGGCTGATCGCTCACATCCATCAACAACATATTGCCCAGGCTCCAGGCATCCTTCATCGAGTAGTCGGCGAGATACAAGCCAAACGTCACGGCGTGGGTATCGAGCTTCAAGTTCAAACGCAGATCGTCCTGGATGGCGTCGTATTCCTTGTTCACGACCCAGTGACCATGGTTCTGCACCAGCTGATTCGCGCCGTACGATGCGCCGCTCGAGATCACACTGTAGTTTGCAGCCACGCCCGCCGCAGCAGCGAATTCCGCTCCAGTCACCGGCGCTCTGTCCGAGAAGATGCCATCGAAACGCACTTCACCATCGGTATAGCGCAGCAGGTTGGTCAGCGAGACCGTGTCGTTGAATTCCCAATTCAACTTGCCACCGACGGTGAACAGCTGCGGATGAATGCCATCTTCCAGGTTCGAGCCACGCAGGCCCACTTCGGCGGCGGTCACGGGCAAGCCGGCGCGCGCCAGATCCTGGCTGCTCAGGGAATATGTGCCCGGGTCCGCGCCGTTGATGCCGCGAGGATCCGAGGGACTGCCGGTCAACGGGATCGGGACGACGAACAACGAACGATCGTCGATGTACTTGCCGAAGAATTCGACGCTGCCGTTGTCGAAGCTGCGGCCCAGTTTGACGCGGAACTGGCCACCTTCGTCGGCGGTGTAACCGGGATCGCGGATGCCATCGGAAGTTCTGTAATAACCACCGAGTGCGATACCCCAGTCATCGCCTAGCGGCGCGCTCCACGCAACATCGCCGCGATACATTCCATAGTCGCTGACACCGAACTTCACTGCGCCACTCGGTGTGGCTCCGGCAGACTTGGTCACGAAGTTCACCGTGCCGCCAACCGCGCCCGCGGTGAAGATCGGCGCCGTGCCACCACGCAGCGCTTCGACTCGTTCGATAGTCTCGTCGACGCGCACGAATTGATCGGGGTTGTAGAAGGACAGCTCAAAGACGGGATAGATGGGAATGCCGTCTTCCATCAAGCCGACGTAGCGATAGCCGCCGTCCTGAATGATGCCGCGAGCAAACACGTTGCCTTGTGTGGTGCCGGCCGTGGATTCCACCCAGAAGCCCGGCACAGCCGAAATCAAATCCGCCGAGCTCGCCGGCGCCTGCTGAGCGATGTCTTCCGCATTGAAGGTGGAGACCGCCACGCTCGAATCGAACTTGGTTCGCTCCGCGACCGCGGTGCCGGTGACGATCACTTCTTCCACACCGAACAATGAGTCGTCCGGAGCCTGCTGCGCGCCGACGCCGCCTTGCTCTTGAACTTGTGCGAGCGGAGCAGGCGCGGTGTCCGTCGCTTGCGCGAGACGTAGCGGCGCAGCCATCGATGTCCGTTGCATGGATGCTTCAGGCCGCGCGGGCGCGTCGGTGCTGATGGCGACGGTCTTGGCGTTGACGCGCCGATATTTCAGACCGGTGTTCTCGAGCAGACGGCGCAACGCTTCCTGTCGCGTGTAAGAACCTTCCACTGCGGGCGCTTCACGCCCCTTGCCGATCTCGGAATAGAACACCACCTGGTCGCCACTCTGTTGCGCATATTCGCGCAACGCTTGCGACAACGGCTGAGCGGCGATCTTGAATTCCTGCAACGCCTGATCGGCGCTGGCGGTTTTGTTCGAGTCGCTATGGACCGGTTCCTGAGCCAGAGCGGCGCCGGCCGCGATGGCCAGCAGCGATGCGATCGTTGCACGCAGCATGTATCCCCCGATGCTAGGTTGTAGTGCCAGCTATGAGGGGGTGACCTCCAAATCCTGCCCCTTCAATAATGCGGCGGCCGTTCCTGCTCCGGTGTGTATACCGTCTGCTCGGTCATTGCCGCCTCCATTTTGCCGTTCAATACGCTCAGCTCGGCGCGCAGGGCGTCGATCTCCTGTTGCTGGCGGTACACCACTTCGCTCAGATCGTTGTTGGCGCGTTCGAGATACGCGATCTTCAGCTCGATACGTTCGATGATTTCAGCATTCATGACTACATCCTGGCGTCGACGCCTCAGCCGACCGCCCGCAGTACCGGCTGGGGCAGCGAGAAGCTGAACGTCGCACCTTTGTTGGGCTCCGCATGCGCCCACACCTCGCCGCCGTGACGAGTGACGATACGTTGCACGATGGCGAGCCCGACGCCCGAGCCCGGATATTCCCGCGCGCCGTGCAGGCGCCGAAACACACCAAACAAATTAGCACTGAAGGCGCTGTCGAACCCGACGCCGTTGTCGCGGATCTCGTAGACGAGACGCTCGCCTTCTTCACGCCCCGTCACGGTGATGTGAGGATTCTCGACCTTGCTCGTATATTTCACCGCGTTGTCGAGCAGGTTCGCCCACACCTGCCGGATCAATCCTTCGTCGCCTCGCGCCAGCGGCAAGCTGCCGATTTCGATGATAGGCGTGCGCGCCTCATTCAGGCTCGCGGAGCGCGCTTGCTCGGCGGCATTGCGCGCCAGTTCTTCCATGTCGAGCCGACCGAACTCCAGCGACTGACGACCGCACCGCGCGAACTCGAGCAGATCGTCAATGAGGGTCGCCATGTGCGCCACGTTGGCGCGGATACGTTGCAGATGATGACGAGTGTCCGCGCCGATCGATTTGCTCTTGTCGTCCATGAGCAGCTGCGAGAAGCCATCGATGGCTCGCAGCGGCGCCCGCAAGTCATGCGAGACCGAGTACGAGAAGCCTTCCAGATCGCCGTTCGCCGCGCGCAGCTCCTGCGCCTGATTTTCCAGCTCGACATTGAGATCGCGAATCCGCTGCGTCGAACGTTTCTGCTCTTCCAGCTGAATCTCCAGATCCAGCCGCGCCTGGTTGGCGCGATCGCGCTCCTGACGTAACTGCTCGGCCAGCCATTCATTCTCGATGGCCAGCCGGATCTGCCGCTCGATCGAGTTCGTCTGCCGGTTGGCGATCACCAGCATGGTCGGGATGTAGAGCATGAACCCGAGCGCCACCACGACGCGGTCGCCGCCCAGCCACAGCTGCGTGGCGATGTACGGCAGCAGAAAAGGAATCAGCAAACACGCATACGCGTGCCGCACCGGCGCCTGCGAGCCCATGCCCGATGCGGTACAGCCGATGAAGAACACCGACATCACGATCTCTCTCGTGGGGTCGTGCGGTAACAGCAGCGAGCCGGCGATGGACCACACCGAGCCGCCGAGGATGGCGCCGCCCATCATCGCGGCACGCCAACGCTTGGTCTCGGCCAGATCCCGCGGCTTGCGCAGATAGCCGGCGGCGATCCGCCAACGCAGTAACAACACCAACAACAGGCCGATGTACCACGCGAGCGAGGCAGCCAGGCCGTGGTCGGCCGTGGTCAGCCAGACCAGCATGATGCCGACGATGACACTCGCGGTGAGCGGCGACGTGGTGAGCCGGCACATCAGCGCGACCTGCTCGCTCAGGACTCGCGCGTCGATGTGCTCGCGCTGGACGCCACGATTATGGGCAATGTCGACGGCCTCGGTCATCCGGTACAGCTCCCTGGCCGCTCCCTTCATTTCAACCGTGGCTATTATCGGTGGGCGAGGCCCTAAGACAATGGCCCTGGGACAATGGGCCAGCCATCCGGATTAACCCCGCCCCGGATCGGAGTAAAATCCGCGGGGACCGGCCGGAACCTTGCCGTCCCGGCGCGATTCTCTAGAGTGTCTGTCGGACACGTAACGAAGGAAGCAACATGACCCGATTCTCTCGCATGACCGCGCCGGCCCTGCTGGCCAGCCTCGGCGTCCTAGCGGCCAGCGCCGCCGTTGCCCAGGGCAAACCCAGCTTCGAGTCGCTGGACAAGAACGGCGACGGCAAGATCAGCCTCAACGAGGCGTCCACCGACGATGCGCTGTTCACGGCCTTCAAGAGCCTGGACACCAACAAGGACGGCGAGCTGACTCGCGAAGAATTCGCCAAATACAAATAAACTCGAAAAACGACGCGGCGGCCTGACCTGACGGGCCGCCCGCGCCCACGGCCGGACAAGGATGCGTTCCCGGTTCATGTCTCCCCCTTGTCCTGCCTGTCCAGAACGCGTCGGGTACTATTTTTTGTCGTTCAACCTCGGGGGATCGCACATGAAGAATGCTGATTTGAGTCCCGGTCGTGCGCGTGGCGTTTCCGGTCGGCAGTGGCTGGCGTGCCTGTTGATCGCCGCCAGCCTGGTCGGCTGCACCAAGGAACCGCCGCCGCCGCCCAAAGCGCCGCCGACTCCAGAAGAAAAATCCAAGAACACCATCAGCAAAGCGGCGTTCGGCACGCTGCCGGATGGCACGGCCGTTGACTTGTACACCATGGTCAACGCCAACGGCATGGAAGTCCGCGCCAGCAACTACGGCGGCATCATCACCGCGCTGCTGGTGCCCGACGGCACGGGCAAAGTCACCGATATCACCTTGGGCCTGAAGTCGTTCGACGACTATGTGAAAAACCCGCCGTACTTCGGCGCCATCATCGGCCGTTACGGCAATCGCATCGGCAAGGCGCAGTTCAAGATCGACGACCAGACCTACAAGTTGCCCAAGAACGACGGCCCGAACACCTTGCACGGCGGCCTGAAAGGGTTCGACAAAGTGGTGTGGCAGGCCGAGCCGTTCGAAAAAGAAGATTCGGTGGG
>NZ_DASWTF010000002.1:0-302720 GCF_036402275.1 Steroidobacter sp.
TTCGGCGGCTGGTGACGTGGGAACGCTGAGCTGACACCCGTGACGCCGAACCCTCCGGCGCGCAAGGATCGCCATTTATTTCGACCTGTCCTCAGGTCGAAATAAATGAAGCGCGGCCGCCCATGTCCGCCCACCCACCCCGACCGCGCAGAGCCAGGACCCCTGACAACGTGCCACTCCGAAAATCACGCGCGCCGATTCAAGAACGCGGTCACGTCGTGCCGCCCTCTCTCCGGTCGATACGCAACGTGAGAGGGCGCGACTATCGCGCCCTGCCTTCCTTCCACGCCTGCAGCAACTGCTCATAAGAAACCGTCTCGCCCTTAGGCTTCTCGTTCGCAAGCTTCGCCCACGGCGCTGCATTGTTCGACAACCACGTCTTCGGATCCTTCGGTGGATTCAACTTGGGGGCGCAGTTCTTCATCCCCGCGCGTTCGAGCCGACCGAGGATCCGATCCATCTGATCGGCGAGATTGTCCATTGCAGCCTGTGGCGTCCGCTCGCCGGTCACTGCAGTAGCAACGTTCTGCCACCACAGTTGCGCAAGCTTCGGATAATCCGGAACGTTATTCCCCGTCGGCGTCCAGGCCACACGCGCCGGGCTGCGGTAGAACTCGATCAGCCCGCCATACCTCGCCGCATTCTTCGTGAAGTACTCGTGCCGGATGTCGCTGTCCCGAATGAACGTGAGACCGACGATCGACTTCTTCAGCGAAACAGTTTTCGAAGTCACGAACTGCGCATAAAGCCAGGCCGCCGCCAGGCGGTTCGGATCGTGCCCACGAAAGAACGTCCACGAACCCACATCCTGATAACCGTTCTGCATCCCCTCCTTCCAGTAAGGCCCGTGCGGCGAAGGCGCCATGCGCCACTTCGGCGTGCCGTCGGCATTCACCACCGGCAAACCTTTCTTGGTCATATCCGCCGTGAACGCCGTATACCAAAAGATCTGCTGCGCAATCTCGCCCTGGGCGGGCACCGGGCCGGATTCAGAAAACGTCATGCCCATCGATTGGCTCGGCGCGTATTTCTTCATCCAATCGATGTACTTCGTGAGCGCATAAACCGCCGCAGGCGAGTTCGCAGCACCGCCGCGAGCTACCGACGCTCCGACGGGCGTGCACTTGTCCGCAGCGACGCGGATGCCCCACTCATCCACCGGCATCCCGTTTGGAATGCCTTTGTCCGCGGAACCGGCCATGGATAGCCAGGCGTCCGTGAAGCGCCAGCCGAGGGAAGGATCTTTCTTCCCGTAATCCATGTGACCGTACACGCGCTTGCCATCGATCTGCTTCACGTCGTTGGTGAAGAACTCGGCGATGTCCTCATACGCGCTCCAGTTCACCGGCACGCCAAGCTCGTAGCCATACTTCTTCTTGAACCGCTCCTGCAGATCCTTACGCGCGAACCAATCGGCGCGAAACCAGTAAACATTCGCGAACTGCTGATCCGGCAGCTGATACAGCTTGCCGTCCGCCGCGGTCGTGAACTTCCGGCCGATGAAATCGTTGAGATCGAGCCCCGGATTGGTGAACGCCTTACCGCTGGTCGCGATGAAATCGGACAGCGGCAGAATCGCGCCGTAACGGTAGTGCGTGCCGATCAAATCGGAATCCGTGACCCAGCCGTCGTAGATGGACTTGCCGGACTGCATCGAGGTCTGCAGCTTCTCGACCACGTCGCCTTCCTGGATCAGATCGTGCTTGACCCTGATGCCCGTGATTTCACTGAACGCTCTGGCCAGAGTCTTGGCCTCGTACTCGTGGGTCGTGATCGTTTCCGACACCACGCTGATCTCTTTGACGCCTTTGGATCGCAGCTGATTCGCGGCCCCGATGAACCACTTCAGCTCCGCCAGCTGCTGATCCTTGCTCAACGTCGACGGTTGAAATTCCTGATCGATCCATTTCTTGGCCGCCGCCTCATCGGCAACCGAGACCGCGGCAAAACACCAACCCATCGCCGCAATCGCGAGACCTGCTACATGCTTGTTCATGATCCCTCGCCAGACTGACTGAACCTACCCCCAACGCATCACGCCCACGAGCCCGATCGCACCGATGGCCACGCCCCACCATTGAGAAAGGTCGGTGACGCCTGTCCACGCAAGATTGATATACGCCGCCAGCAACAGCCCGATGAACAGGCGATCGCCGCGCGTCGTGACCAGCGGCAACAGCCCCTTGCGCGCCACTGTCGGCGATCGCAGCTCCCAAAGCGACATCACGATCAACATCACGGCGATGCAAGCGAAAAAGATCGCCACCGGTCGCGTCCAGGCCATCCACGTCAGCAGGTCCATCAGACCCTCCCCATCGCGAAACCCTTCGCGATGTAGTGACGAACGAAATAGATGACCAGCGCTCCCGGCACAATCGTCAGCGCTCCCGCCGCCGCCAAAGTTCCCCAATCCATGCCTGCGGCGGACACTGTTCGAGTCATCGTCGCCGCGATGGGCTTGGCATCCACCGAGGTAAGCGTGCGGGCGAGCAGCAGTTCGACCCACGAGAACATGAAACAGAAAAACGCCGTTACGCCGATACCGGCCTTGATCAGCGGCACGAAAATCCGCACGAAGAAACGCGGGAACGAATAACCGTCGATGTACGCGGTCTCGTCAATCTCACGCGGCACGGCCGATATGAAGCCTTCGAGAATCCATACCGCCAGTGGCACGTTGAAAACCATGTGCGCCAGCGCGACCGCGATGTGTGTATCGATCAGCCCGAGCGCCGTGTAGAGCTGAAAGAATGGCAGCAAAAAAACGGCCGGTGGCGTCATTCGATTGGTCAGCAGCCAGAAGAACAGGTGCTTATCGCCCAGAAACGAAAAACGCGAGAAGGCGTACGCCGCGGGCAACGCGATCGTCACGGATAGCACGGTGTTGATCGTCACGTAAGTGATCGAGTTGATGTAGCCGTCGTACCACGATGGATCGGTGAGGATGTCGAAGTAGTTCGCCAACGACAAGGATTCCGGGAACCATGCGAACGCGCCGGTGATGGCTTCGTTGGTTCGCAGGCTCATGTGCACCAGCCAGTAGATCGGCGCCAGCGTAAAAAGGAGATACGCGACGAGCAGGATCTGCCGGCCCGGAAAAGAACGCGCGCTCATGATGGCGTGCCTCGTCGATCGTGCGCCCCCACCTCTTTGATGAAGTTGTAGAGCACGAAACACAGCAGCAGGATGATGAGGAAATACACCAGCGAGAACGCCGCCGCCGGCCCGAGATCGAACTGACCCACCGCCTTCTGCGTCAGGTACTGCGACAGAAATGTCGTCGCCGTGCCCGGCCCGCCGCCGGTCAGCACGAACGGTTCGGTATAGATCATGAAGCTATCCATGAGCCGCAGCAGCACCGCGATCATGAGCACACTGCGCAGCTTGGGTAGCTGCACATGCCGAAACACCGCCCACCGTGAAGCGCCATCGATACGAGCGGCTTGATAGTACGCCTCGGGAATCGCTCGCAATCCCGCGTAGGCGAGCAACGCGACCAGCGGCGTCCAGTGCCAAACATCCATGACTAGCACCGTCACCCAAGCGTCCCAGGGATCTTGCGCATAGTTGTAATCGAAGCCCAATCGCGTCAGCACGTATCCGAGCAGGCCGATGTCGGCGCGCGCGAAGATCTGCCAGATCGTGCCGACTACATTCCATGGCACGAGCAAAGGCATCGCAAGCAACACCAACACGAGCGAGGAGCGCCATCCCTGCGTCGGCATCGACAGCGCGAGCGCGATGCCCAGTGGAATCTGAATCGCCAGCACGGCAGCAGAGAACAACAGCTGCCGGAGGAGCGCGCTGTGCAGTTCGGGATCGCGAAGGACCTCCTTGTACCACTCCCAACCCACGAACACGCGTTGCGACGGACTCAGAATGTCCTGCACCGAATAGTTGACGACCGTCATCAACGGAATCAGCGCGGAGAACGCCACGCTCACCAGCACCGGCAACACGAACAACCAAGCGCGCTGGTTGACCGGCTTGGTGGAATTCATGCGACTCTCCGGTCGTTCGCGTAGAGCGCGCATTTGTCGGGCGGCATGTATGCGAACGCGGGGCCTGTGCTAGGCAGTTCGCGCGCGTCTCGAATCTTGCTCCAGGCCGTCCGCTTACCGATCTGAAGTTGCACCATCCACTGCGTGCCTTGATCACGAGCCGCCGTGACGATGGCGGGCACTCGATTCGGACCGGGCGATGAGTGCACCTGCAGATATTCCGGGCGAATGCCGACGGCAAGCGACGCGGTTGAATCGGGCGGCTGAGTGCTCGATGTCTCGATGGGCATTCCTTCGACAATGGGCCTGTCCTGCCATTCGACATCGAGAAAATTCATTCCTGGGCTGCCGATGAAGTGTCCGACGAATCGGTGCGCCGGCGATTCGAACAATTCTTCGGGCGTGCCCACCTGCACAACCTCGCCCTCCGCCATCACCACCACCCGATCCGCGAACGTGAGCGCCTCGGTTTGATCGTGCGTCACATAGATGAGCGACAGATTGAGTTGTTGATGAAGCTGCTTGAGCTTGCGTCGCAGGAGCCATTTCACATGCGGATCGATCACCGTGAGCGGCTCATCGAACAGGACGGCAGCGACATCCGGTCGTACCAGCCCGCGACCGAGTGAGATCTTCTGCTTCACATCGGCGGACAGCCCCTTCGCGCGCATCGGCAGATCGCCCTGCAGTTCGAGGATTTCGGCAATCTCGATGACGCGTTTGCGCACGTCGCCCTCCTTCCATTTGCGATTACGTAGCGGAAACGCGAGATTGTCGAAGACCGACATCGTGTCGTAGATGACGGGGAACTGGAATACTTGCGCGATGTTACGTTGCTGTGGTTCGAGCGACGTAACGTCGCGTCCATCGAATAGCACCGTCCCCTGTGTCGGCGTGGTTAGTCCGGAAATGATGTTGAGTAACGTGGTTTTGCCGCAGCCCGAGGGACCGAGCAGCGCGTACGCGCCGCCGTCAGACCACGACAGCGTCATCTTCTTGAGCGCCCACGCGAGCTCACCTCGGCCTTGGCCATATGCGTGAGCGATATCGATGAGCTCGATTCGTGCCATGTTGTTCTAGTGAGGTGCGAAGATCAGCTGGCCGCTCGCGTCGAAGCAGTAGATGTGACCGGGCGCGACATGCAGTGTGAGTCGCTCGCCGATGGTCAGCTCGTGCACCCCTGGAAGCTGCGCGACCAACGACAGGCCGTCCTGCGAAACGTGCACGTACGTCTCGGATCCACTGATCTCCGCGAGATCGATGCGACCGGTGATCGATGCCGCACCCTCTTCAGCGCCGATCCCGAATTGGTGAGCCCTGACGCCAAGAATGATCTCGCTCGAATGATCTCGAAGCGCCGACAACGCTGGGGCCGCGAGCGGCAGCTTCAGATCGTCTCGAACGATCGCTACACCGAGGTTTGGATCGACGCGCGCACGAATCTCGTTCAACGGCGGGTCACTGAATGCGCGCGCGGCGGCCAGCGTTGCAGGACGCCGGAAAATGTCCAACGTCTTGCCGTGCTGAACGAGGCGACCGGCCTCGAGCACGAGCGTTTCATCGCCGAGCTGCAAAGCTTCCTGGGGCTCGGTCGTCGCATAGACGACTGTGGCGCGACCTTGCGTGAACAGATTCCGCAGCTCGTTCCGCAGGTCCTCGCGCAGTTTGTAATCGAGGTTCACGAGCGGCTCGTCGAGCAGCACCAGATCGGCATCCTTGGCCAGCGCCCTCGCCAGCGCGGTACGTTGTTGTTGACCGCCCGAGAGTTCTGCGGGACGACGGTCGAGAAATGGAGTGAGGCGCAGGGTCTCGGCGATCATCTGCACCCGCTGGCGGACCGAGGCTTCCGGCTGTCGGGCGAGCCGCAAAGGCGAGGCAATATTCTCGTAAACGCTGAGCGAGGGGTAATTGATGAACTGCTGATACACCATCGCGAGATTGCGTCTGCGAACGGGTATCCCGGTGACATCTTTGCCGCCGACGAGGATTCGCCCGCTGGCGGGCTGCTCGAGCCCCGCCATCAGTCGCATGAGGGTGGTTTTACCCGCCGACGTCGCGCCAAGCAGCACATTGATGCCGGGCTTCAACGACGCGCTCATCGGGTACAGCCAAGTCGCCGATCCGGCGCGAAAACTCACATCGACCAACTGCAAGGTTCGTCCTTCGAGTTCGTCGGGCGCTGACCATACTATAGCGCAAGACGCGCCTTCGCCTGCGGCGCCTTCGGATGAACAGACGTCGGTGGCTCGCGCCCGCCGGAAGACCCACTGAAAAAGGGCCTTGGCCTGCTTCGACTATCTCCGGCGTGACCGGCAGGCGCATCGATGCCAAAATTGTCTCACTCGATGCCGGTTGAGCATGACTCGACAACGGCCACGAACCCACGATGCACGCACTATGAAAATAGCCGCCCGACTTCTGCTACTCCTGCTCACGGTTCTGTTGAATCCGTTCCATGCGGCTGCGGCCGACAGCCCACCCGTCGCGAGCGCCGATCGCCAGAAGGTGATCGAGGCGATGAAGCGCGCCACTACCTTCATGACCGACAAGGTCGCGTACAAAGGCGGCTACGTCTGGACTTACCTCCCCGACATGTCGCGTCGCTGGGGCGAAATGGAAGCACGCGAGACGATGATCTGGCTGCAGCCTCCGGGCACCTCGAGCATGGGCCACGTGTTCCTCGATGCGTACCACGCCACGGGCGACGAGTTTTATTACCGTGCTGCCGAACAAGTCGGCGCGGCCTTGATCTGGGGCCAGCACCCGAGCGGCGGCTGGAACTACGTGGTGGATTTCGGCGGGGATCGCTCGCTGCGCGACTGGTACGCGACCATCGGTCGCAATGCCTGGCGACTCGAGGAATTCCAGCACTACTACGGCAACGCCACGTTCGATGACGAAGTGACTTCGGACGCGGCCAAGTTCCTGCTGCGACTGTATGTCGAAAAACACGATCCGCGCTACAAGCCCGCGCTCGATAAAGCCATTCAATTCGTGCTCGACAGCCAGTACCCGATCGGCGGCTGGCCGCAGCGTTATCCGTTGAGCGAGGAATTCTCCAAGCACGGCCGGCCGGATTACACCTCGTTTCTCACCTTCAACGACGACGTGGCGGCGCAGAATATTTATTTCCTGACCCTGTGTTACGAAGCGCTCGGCGAAGAACGGCTGCTCGATGCGATCACGCGCGGCATGAACTTCTTCTTGAGCTCGCAGCAAGGGCCGCCGCAGCCGGGCTGGTCTCTGCAATACACGTTGGATGTTCGTCCCGCCGGCGCGCGCAGCTACGAGCCGCAGTCGCTCTCAACGCACACCACCGCGAGCAACATCGCTCACATGATCTCGTTCTACGAAATGACGGGCGATTCGAAGTTCCTCGCTCGCGTGCCCGAATCGATCGAGTGGCTGCAGTCGCTGCGTTTGCCTTCGAGCGATAAGGACCCACGCACGCTGGTGCCGACGTTCATCGAACTGGGCACCAACAAGCCGCTGTACGTGCATCGACGCGGCTCGAACGTGGTCAACGGCGAGTACTACGTCGATAACGACTCACGCCGCACGCTCGGGCATTACTCCGCCACACGCCGCATCGACGTCGTGGGTCTGCGCAAACGTTACGAAGCCGCCAAGGCGAAAACTCCGCAGGAACTGGCGAAGCAATCTCCGCTGTTCCCCGGTGCTGGCGCCAAAGAGTTGCCGCGCTTGTTCGCGACGGTTTACGAGCCGGTGCCGGAGGGCAACATCCAGACGCTCACCACGACAGCGCTCGGGTCCCTCAATGCCGAAGGTTACTGGGCAGCGCCGTTGCGCATGACGAGTCACCCCTACAAAGCCGACGGCTCGAAACAGGTGGCGAAAGGCGACTTCGCCAGCACGCACGTGGGCGACGAGACTGACACCTCGCCCTTCCCCGATCCGAATCCGCCCATGGGCATCTCGACGGCCGAGTACATGAAAAACATGAACGTGCTGATTCAGTGGCTGGAGACCGCGCCAGGCCAATGAAACTTCTCGACCGACGGACCTTTCTCAGCGCCGGTGCGGCCACGGCGCTGAGTCTGCATCGCCCCCTCGCCTTCGCCGCCCCGGCTCAGCAGGTGTGGACCTTCGATAATCTGCAGCGGATCGGCGGTCGGCCCGTTACGCTCGAAGGGCAGCCCAAGCTGGTGCCCAGTCCTTGGGGAAACGCGGTGGCTTTCGACGGCCAGGCTGACGCGCTCTTTATAGATGAGCATCCTCTGGCGGGTGCGGCCACCTTCACTTTCGAAGCTCTGTTCCGCCCGGATGGCGGCGCGTTCGAACAGCGTTGGTTTCACCTGGAATCCGATGAGCAGCCACCGGTTGCGCCTGGCAAAGGCGGCACCCGGATCTTGTTCGAGATCCGCGTCGTGCGCGACGAGTGGTATCTGGATGCGTTCGCGAAGGGCCCTGGGTACGCCCATGCACTGGTCGTGCCGGAGAAACTGTTTCCGACGCGGCAGTGGTATCACGTCGCGCAAACCTATGACGGCGAACGGTACCGCTCTTATGTGAACGGCCAGCTGCAAACCGAGTTCGCGCTCCCGTTCAAGGCGCAGGGCGCGGGGCGGGCGTCGATTGGCGTGAGAATGAACCGGGTGAGTTACTTCCACGGGGCGGTGCGTGAAGCACGATTTACACACGCTCCATTGCCCCCTGCCGAATTCTCTCTTCCCTGAGATCGCCGCCCGGAATCCAATCGGCTCCCCGGCCGAATACATCGTGAATGAACGCGGAAGTGCGACAAACCCCGGATGCCGAGGTCTGGGCGCAATGGGAAGGCCAGGTCGTCGGCGGCCTCTTTCCCCTGCGCCGGCTGCTCGGCTGTTCGAGCCATAGCGCGGTATTCCTTACCGAATACAAGGCAAAAAGCATTGCCGACGCCGCGATCAAGTTCGTGCGCGCCGAGGGCCCGCCAGCGAAAGCGCTGCTTGCGCAATGGGAGGCGGCCGCCGCGCTCTCCCACCCTCACCTGGTCCGTCTTTTCAGAGGCGGCCGGGTGCAGTTCGATGGGCGCGAATATGCCTTCGTGGCGATGGAACATGCCGACCAGACGCTCGCCGGTATCCTTCGCCACCGCCCTTTGAGTGCCGAAGAAGTGCGGGAACTGCTGGTTCCCACGCTCGATGCCTTGACCTTCCTGCACCGGCGTAACCTGGTGCACGGCCAGTTGAAGCCGTCGAACTTTCTTGCTGTGGGCGATGAGCTGAAGCTGGCCAGCGACATGATCGGTCCCGCCGGCTATCGCGACGACCCCGAGAGGTCTTCCTACGATGCTCCCGAACGGCTCGAGCACGGAGCCACCACGGCTGGCGATATCTGGAGTCTCGGCACGACCCTGGTCGAGGCGCTCACCCAGCGGTCGCCGACCGATCAAAGATATGAAATGGACTTGCCGGCCAGTGTGCCGGCGACGCTGGTCGATACGGTGCGACGCTGCTTGAGCCCGGCTCCTGCCAGTCGTCCCAGCGTCGTCGAGCTCAGAGCCGAATACAAAGCCGCGCCATCCGCGGCCTCGACCCCGGAACCTCAGCCGCCAGCTCGCCCGACGCAGCCTGAGTCCCCCGCGCCACAAGCACAGAGTGTCTCGCGCCAAGCAGCGCCATCACCAGCGGCTACTGTGTCGCGACCAGCTACGCCCACGTCAACAGAGCCTCCTGCAACGATCGTTTCGCGAGAAGCTGCTCAATCGTCTCCAGCCACTGCGCCGTCGGCGCCAGAACCTACTGTTTTGCGGCCAGTTGCTACGTCGGTCCCAGAACCCACTGTCTTGCGACAAATAGCGCCGTCGTCACCAGCACCCACTAACTCGCGAGAAGCTGCGCCACACTCAACAGCGGCCACTGCCTCGCGAGTAACGCCGCCTGCAGCAACTAGCGTCTCACGCGAAGTTACGCCGCCGCCGGCGCCCAGCGTCTCGCGAGAAACCACGCCGCCGGCAGCGTCCGTTGTGTCGCGTGAAATCACGCCGCCGTCACCGGCGGCCATTGACTCGTGTGAGACTACGTTGCTGGAGAGTGTTCCTACGCGGCGTCTGCCGCTGCCGGCAATTGCAGCCGGCGGCCTGATATTGATCATCGTGTGGTCCGGCATAAGTTTGTTCATGAGCTCGCCGGAGGTTGATTCGCAGTCCGCAGTCGTACCTACACCCGTTCCCCCTCCCACGCCTGCTACTCCTTCCGCCGTCGCCAAACCAGCGACGCCGGCCACGCAGCTCTCGCGGCCGGTATCTCGTGAGCCAACTCAACCTTCCCTCCCGGCTGCGGAGACGTCGCCCGGAGTGCTCCACGAAGTCATGCCGGACGTCCCGCGAGACATCCAGGACAAGATTCAAGGCCGCATCTACGTCACGGTGCGAGTGCTCGTCGAGCCTTCCGGCAATGTGTTCGCCGCGCTCATGGAAAACCCCGGGCCGAGCAAATATTTCGCGCGCCTCGCGGACAATGCCTCGCGTGAGTGGCAGTTTGCTCCCACAGAGGAGCAAACCGATCGAGTCTGGTTATTAACCTTCAAGTTCACCCGCGACGAAGTCTCGGTCCGCGCAACCGAGCAATAGCTCGCTCGAAAAGTACCAAAAGATCTAGTCGGGCTCGCGATTGCGCACGACCCCGGCGTGCCGTTCAACCGGACGATGTGGGTAAAGACCGCGCCGACGCTGTCGCAATGAGCTCGTGGTCCTCAAGGACCCGATTTCGTCTCTGCCCGTGCCGTCATCTGGCGAGTACGGGCGACTCGGATCGCGTCGGCGAGCTCCAGAACGGCGGTGGCGTAAAACGTCGAACGGTTGTAACGCGTGACCGCTTCGAAGTTGCCGAAGCCGGCGACATATTTCGAGGGCTTGCCGGGCGCTGGCAGTTCGACGACCGAGCACAGACCTTCCGGCAATTTCGAACTGGAGAACTTCACGCCGCGCCCCTGCAACTCGGCGACATCGTGTGCACGTTCCAAGCCCGTGACCAGGTCTGCCTCGCTGCCGGCGGGCAGCTTCACCGTCACGGTCGCCGGCTCACCTTCGTTCCAGCCGTAAGCTTTGAGATAACTGGCGACGCTGCCGATCGCGTCGGCCGGGCTACCGATGAGATCGATGGCCTGGTCCTGGTCGAAGTCGACCGCATAGCGCCGATAGCTGGAGGGCATGAATTGCGGCAGGCCCATGGCGCCGGCGTAAGAACCCTTGATCGCCAGCGGGTCGATGTTCAAATCCCGCGCGAGCAGCAGCAGCTCCTTCAATTCGTCGCGGAAGTACTCCTGTCGTCGCGGCCCGTCGAACGCAATGGTCGCCAACGAATCGACGACCCGGAACGATCCGGTGTTCTGCCCGAACGCTGTCTCTACTCCCAAGATGCCGAGGATCACTTCGGCCGGCACGCCGAATTCCGCCTCCGCGCGACGCAGATACTCCTCGTGCCTGTCCCAGTACCTGGCGCCGGCGGCGATGCGGAGATTGGTTAGAAACTTTGCACGGTAGCGGGGATACGAACGGACTGGCGGCGTCGATGTCTTGGGCCGTTCCGGTCCAATCAATCGCACGACGGTGGGCTGATGCCGAGCCTCACCTAGAACACGCTCGAGTTCCGCAAGGTCCAAGGCGTGCTCGGTCTGCATGGCCTCGATGAAAGACCGCACGTCCGGACGCGACAGATATTCGCTGCCGGCCACGGCGCAAGGCGCGGACAGCGCCAGGCTCACGAATGCGGTTCCAGCGCCAAGCCAGGCTGCTGCATTCCTCAAAAAACTGATTCGCATCGCTGCTCTCTGGGGGCGATTTGTGCCGTTGTTTGGTCATCGGCCAGGGACAAGCAACATAATCAGCAGCAAGCTCGGACGAAGTGACGTTTTTCACAATCTGTATCGAGGGCACGGCCGGTCGCCCTGGCTTCGGTAATGAGCGTTTGGATGAGGAACAGATCAGACCTTTCGGTAGACCCACGCAAGCAACCGACCGAGGCACGAGTGGACGGAACTACCGCAGCCACTCAGTGCTTGTACGTCAGCACATCCACGGAGACGGATCATGCGCGCCAAACGAATGGCATTGCTGGCCATGCCGGTCCTGTTGCTGTCCGCCGCATTCGCCGCGGCCCAGACTCGAACCTTCATCGAAGACGCGATACTCACCCCGCTGGACGGCGCACCCGAAGGCAATTTCGGCCGCTCGGCGGATATCGACGGGGACATCGCCGTGGTCGGCGCCACTTGGGGATCCCCCACTCCCGAGAACGCACGCCGTGGCGCCGCCTATGTTTTCGAGCGGGACCCGTCCACCGGACGCTGGCTTCAGATCGCCAAATTGCTGCCGCTCTACGAGCCGCCGCCACCGGAAGGCTGGGGATCGAGCAACTTCGGCACGTCCGTGGCCATCGAAGGCAACACCCTGGTCGTCGGCTCGCATTACAGCGGCCAGACTGCAATCTTCGAAAGAGCCGGCGGCATCTGGAGCCGCGCCGCCACGCTCACCGACACCAACGGTTATTACGTCGATATCTCCAACGGCACGGTGATCGCCTCTCATGAAGACGGCGGCGATCTGTACCGTCGAGGGTCCTCGGGCTGGACCAGAGTCCAGCGCATTGCGAACGGCATCCCGATGGGAGACATCGATTACTCAGGCGCACGCGTGGCGATCTCGCCAACGACGGCCATTCATGGCAGTTACGGCTTCGATGGCGGCGGCCCGCCCTATGACGTTCCCGGCACGGCTTACATCTATCGATTGAATGCGAACGGGGTTTGGGACGGCAGCGCCGTCGCCGCGATCACCCGACCGGGCGGCGGCACCGGCGCCGACGGCTTCTCGAGTGTTGTCGCCATCGACGACGAGAGGGCCGTGATCGGCGGCGGCACCGGCACTTATATATACGAGCGCGAACAAGGCACGTGGTACCTCGGACCGCAGATTCCGAACGGCGCCGCCGATGTGGAGGACGGCACCGTGGCCGTCACCACGCCGGACGGCGAAGTGTTTGTATATAAACAAAACTCGCCGCGTCGCTGGTCGCACATGGCCACGCTGGTCGCAAGCACCGGCGACCGGCTCGGCCGGCCGAGGATCAGGGGCAATCGCATCGTTGCCGGGGCGTACGTGTTCACGCTGCCGGAGGCATTCCCGCATCGGCCGACGTCGCAAGAAAATTTCGAAGACGGTGTCGCGAACGACTGGGCGCCGCAGGTCAACAGCACGTTCACTGTTGCTAACGTCGGTGGCACGAACGTCTACCGCCAGACGAACGTCAGCAGCGGCGCTAGCGCCATCTACCAAGGCGTTGACTGGGACAGTCAATCCATTCAAGCCGATGTCACACCTCGCGCCTACGCGACGCCATCGGGAGATCGATGGTTCGGACTGATGGTCCGCTACACCGATCCACAGAACTATTACTATGTCACCGTGCGTAACTCGAATCTCGTCGAACTGAAACGCATGGTGAATGGCAGCTACACCACGATCGCCTCGGCGCCGCTCGCGGTGGTGCTCAATCGAACTTATGTGTTGAGACTGGAAGCGCACAGCACCCGGCTGCGCGTGTTCGTCGATGGCAATACGCTGATCGACGTCGTCGACGACCCGACGGTTGTCGGCCCCGTACCGATGCATGGCCGTGCGGGCCTCGCCATGTTCAAGACGCAAGCGGACTACGACAACATCGTCGTCAGCGCCAACCCCAGCCGCTTGTTGAGTCAGGACAACTTCAACGCGAGCCGCACGCAGGCGACCTGGACCAACGTGTCGGCAGCACCGCAACAGTGGGTCAAGGATCCGACGGCGTTCGCGCAACCCAGCACCACCGGCGGCGCTCATGCCTACACCGGCGCTAGCGTTGGCGATCAGATCATTCGCGCGCGAATGAGAGCGACAGCGTTCGATGGCGCCGATCGCTGGTTCGGCATCATCGGCCGTTTCGTCAATGCCTCGAACTACTACTATCTGACGGTCCGGAGCAACAACTCCGTCTCGCTCAGGAAGCTAGCGAACGGCACCATCACCACGCTGGATACCGCACCGATGACTGTATCGCTCAACACTTGGTACGACCTGCGGCTGGAAATCGTGGGCGCTTCGTTGCGGGCGTATGTGAACAACCAGTTGGTGCTCGAAGCGACCGATTCGACTCATGCGACGGGCAGGTTTGGCTTCGGCAGTTACAAGACTGCGGCAGAGGCGGATGACCTCAAGGTCATCCAGCCCTGAGCACCTTCCGTTACTTCCAAGTCGTCGTCGCGGCCGAGACCAGGCATTCGAGCTGCTTGATTGCCGTCCGCAACCGACAGGCAGCGGCGCGGGTGCCGCGCTTGGGGCACAGATTGACGTCGATGACGATGGGGTCATGATCCGAGGTGCGCGCGGCATTGGGCTCGTACAGATTATTGCCGGTGGGTTCGGCTTCGAACGACGACTCACCGGTGGTGCGAACGGTATCGTTGTAATCGAACACCGGAACTTCGTCGGCGTTGATGGGCCATGAGGCCAGACAGGCGACCTGCGACGCCATCGAGGAATTTCCCAGCGCATGGTCAAGGTAGCCGAGCTGGCCATCGAAGACATATGAATACGCCTTCGGTCCCTCGAACAGCTGATGCAGGTCGACATAGCCCGCCTTGCGAATGGCCGTGATGGGCGCTTCGCCTCGATACGCGTTCAAATCGCCGAGGATGAGCACATCCGAATCGCCCTGACCGGTGGGATCGGATGGAATCCAGGTGTTGACCATATACTCGGCCGCCGTCGTGCGCGTCGCGTTCCACGCTGACTGGCCATCGAGCTGATCGGCGTCCGCGCCCACCGCTCCGTCCGCACCCTTCGACTTCAGATGGTTCACGACGATGGTGAACGCTTCGCGCTCGCGGCCGCTCGTTGTCTCGAACGTCTGCGCGATGGCCGGTCGATTGCGTTGCAGACCGGTGTTGTTTGGATCGGTGAACGCGGCTTCGGCCAGAATCGCGGCCGCGCCCTTGGGCTGCACTACCGCTGGCTTGTAGATGATGGCGACCGTAATCGCATCGGTCCCGACCACGCCTACGTCGATGTATCGATACGTCTCGCTACCGAGCGAGTTGTTCAGTCGAGTCACGAGCTCCGCAAGAGCGGTCGTGTTGTTCTCGATTTCCACGAGTCCGAGGACGTCGGCGTCGATCTTGGTGAGCGCCGCGATCAACTTCTCATTCTGACGGTCGAACTCGGCATCGCTATCGGCCCCGCGGCAATCGAGCGTACCCGTCGGGCCGCAGGGGCCGGTGGTGCTGCTCGATGTGGTGTCGATCGTCGAAAAATAATTGAGCACGTTGAACGTGGCGACACGAATGTCTCCACGTGAGGTTGGAGCCTTCGTGGGGCGCTCATTCTTGACCGTGAACTTCACGGGCGACGCTTGCGTCGGCCGCACGCGCCACGCGTCGGTGCCCGACTGTCCCGCGAACGACCAGTGCAACACGCCCGTCAGATTCTCGACAACGTCGCCGCCGCGGAAGTAATTCACGCCTTGGACACCGGTCGAGAGACCGCCCGGCTGCGGATGAAAGAAAGCGCCGCTCGGCAGCGGGGCGTTCTGCACGTTGTCGGCGTCATCGAGAATGATCCGACGCCGCTTCAGAGCGTCTTGAAAACCCGCATACTCCGCCGCCGTGGGCGTCGAATCGAGATGAGTGTATTGAAACGGCCGCCCGCCTTGCGTGAGAACGATCTGGCCGTAACGCGCCACTTCGAAGTACTCCGACACGGACAGCGGATCCTTGAACTGCACCCGCATGCCTTCGTACTTCTCATAAGAGTCGTCGATATCGCCCACGATGGGCAGATCGATCGTCGCGGCCGGCGGCAGCGGAGCCTCCGCGGCCACCAGCGTCAGGCTGCCGGCGGTCGTGGCGGTCAATTGAGTCATGCCGAAAAATTCGCTGACGCGGCCCGAGATGCAGACCTTCTGCCCTTCCTGCACGTCCAGCACCGGAGCGTTGCCGGTGAAGATGAAGAGACCTTCGGAGGTGCTCGGATCGGCATCCTGATCGCCCGCCTCTTCCTCTACAAAGAAACCGCGCAGCTCGCCAGAGCGGGTCGCCTGCGGAATCGATTGAAAATCGCCAACGACCACGCCCTCGATGACGACGGACTGGCCATTGAGCGGACTCACGTCGTCGTGAGCGCCGCCGGCAAGCTGGGTCGCGCCGTTACCTTGAATCGCGCCGATCGTGTGGGTCGGCGAGCAAGTCGTTTGTGCCGATGCCGAGAGTGAGAAGCCGAGACCCAAGGCCGTGAGTACTGCCGCGTTCACTGCCATCGCCTGCGCCATGCCCTTTTTCATTCTTTGCTTCCCGTTTGAATGCACCGATCCGGGGAGCTTGGGGCGAGCGTATTGTCACATTGATGAAAGACGTATGAAGGTTTCATGATTGGATATACTCGCGGCCCCGCGGATCCAACTCCAAAGAACATGGCTGTTTCCAAATCGATGTCGATGCTGGCAATCGCAACCCTGGGCCTGTTGGCAAGCTCGGGTGCGGTGGCCGAGGCTTCCTACTCGGAGACCATTCGCCTGGTGCGCTCGATGCGCGAAGACGAAATGATCATGGCGGGCCTGCAGGCGAAGTTCGCCCAGGAAATCAAGGCGGGAAACGGGCCTCAGCACGCCTCCTGCGTGGCGCAGCTCAAATATCCCATGCTCACCGGCTTGATCGCCTCGGGCATCTCCCCACGGCTCAGCGACGCCGAGGTGGCCGAAGCCATTCAGTTCTATCGCAGCCCGGTGGGCCGCAAGTTTCTGGAGCGGGGCTACCAGGAGCTCGCACAGAATTTGCCGCCCGATCCGGACCACCTCTCCACGGAGGAAAAAGTGGCGCTCGGCAAGTTCGGCAAACGGCCCGTCGGACGCAAGCTCCTGCAGGATCGCATCACCCTGAGCGAGCCGATCATGCAAAAAGCCATGATGCGCTTGAAGATGGCGTTCGACGATTGCGTAACCGAGATCGAAGGGATCGAAGGCGTCATCGTTACCAAGACCTGCACGACCGCCCCGGTCGTGACCTCCGACAACGCATGCTACGTCGAGCAAGTGCTCGAGGGCTATCCCAAACGGCCCGCGGAGGACGAGACTTCGATCAGAGCAAGATGCTCTGGCGATGGCCGAGGCCACAGCTATCCCATCGCTCGCTATCAGGGACACGTCAAGAACATCGACCTGCGATGGCTGGATGCACGCACCGTTGAGGTGACGGCGCCCACTGGGGCGAAGCCCGTCGGCGACGTTCGCCCAGGCGAAGTTCGAGCGCAGTTCAAACAACTGCCAGCCGCGAAGATCAAGCCACAGCAGTGTTGGAACGACGTTTCCTCGCTCCATCTCACCCGCATCGACATGGACGAGCTGCTGTCGCAGACCTACTGGATGTCCTACGGTGAAGCGGGCCGCTGCCTGCTCAGCAAGCGCATCGAGATGGCGCAGTTGCCCGGGGCGAATCGCAATTCGGTGGTGCAATTCCGCCGCGTGAAATCGCCCGAGTATCCCTATGCCACCGACCAGCTGGTGTTCTTCGAAACGTTCAGCACGCAGGTCAATACCCGCTCGGTACGCGTTCGCGGCGCCGGTATCGACGACGTCGAGCTCAAGCCTGGCGGCCGCATCGCCGGATTCCAGCTGGTCGGCGCGCATGCCGAGACGGTGTTGAAGCAGCTCGCTTCCGGGACCAAGCTCACCTTGGAAGTGCAGCCCGCCGCCGGAGCGGCATTCACGATCCCGCTGGACACAAACGATCTGGCGTGGGCGCACCAGGACTTCGCCACCTGCTTGAACACGTTGTGAGCCGCAGCAGGCGTTAACCTAGGTGGATCCGCCCGCTCTACCGTGAAAGTTCTACGCACAATCCCTGATCTTTCGGCACTCCCGATTCGATACATCTAGGACACTCAGCAAATCCAACGAAAACCTGGCCCGATCGCGTTTGCCGTTGAAGTGCCATGACTGCGCGCATCCTGCTCGTGGAAGACGAATTGCTCGTCGCGCTCTCGATACGGGAAGCGCTGATCGAAGCAGGCTTCGAGGTGGACTGCGCGCATAGCGGCAGCACGGTGCTCGAAGACAGGGCCGGCGTCCAATGGGCTGCCGCGCTGGTCGACATCGGCTTACCCGACCAGAGCGGCGCGGCGGTGGTCCGCCACCTGCGCCAGCGGCAACCTCTGTTGCCCGTCATCCTCACGACCGGCCTGGAAACACCGGAAACTCGCCAGTTCGCCTCCGATCTCGAGCTGACCATCCTGCCCAAGCCGTTCGACGAAACGACCCTCATCGAGCTCCTGAAATCGATGCTGGTCGCCCACGAGATTGCCGAGCGCATCACCCAACCGGGGACTGCTGCTCCGCATTCTTGATTCATTCCCTGCGCGCACATCACGGAAGGTTGTGACAGTCACTTGAGGTTCTTCATCGTCGCAAGCAGTCGCACGAGCCCATGCAACGCGTCCATGTTTGGCGTGGCCACGCCAAGCCTGAGTGCGATCTCGCGCGGTGCGGCGACCAGTGCGTCGATCTCGAGTGCTCGCCCCGCTTCAACATCCTGCAGCATGGATGTTTTGAACGCGCCCAGTTTGCGCGTGACCCTGGTGCGATCTTCGGGGCTTTCGGCGATGGGACAACCGAACCGCGCGCCGATGTCGGCGGCTTCAGCCATCACGCGCAGCATGAATGACTTCACGAGTGGATCATCCAGGATCTTGTCACTGGTCGCGCCCGTGAGCGCGGAGATGGGATTCATGGTCATGTTGCCCCATAACTTGTACCAGATGTCCTGCTGAATGCGCGGGCTGACCGTGACGTCGAAGTGTGCGTTCCGTAACGCTGCGACTACGGCATCGAGCCTGCTCGACGCGCTTCCATCCGGCTCACCGACAATCAGCCCGTTGCCGCTCTTGTGAATCGAACATCCTGGCTCGGCCACGGAGCATGCGGCATGCACGACACAGCCCAAGACCCGCGACGGTGGACACGAGCGGCTGATGACGCCCTCCTCATCGACACTCTGAAGGGTTGCGTTCTCCAACTCACCCTTGAGGCCATGAAAGAACCACCAGGGAATGCCATTCATCGCTGTGAGCACAACGCCGTCCGTGTCCAGCAGTGCTGACACTGCCGGAGCGACACTCGATAACGCATGACCTTTGACGGCCAGGATGACGAGATCGTGAACACCCAGTTCAGCCGCGCGATCACTGGCCTTGACGTTCGCGATGCGAGTCTTGCCATCGACCACAAGGCGCAATCCGTGCTGCTTGATAGCCGCGAGCGTTTGCCCGCGCGCCAGCACGCTCACCTCGAAGCCCGCGTCAGCGAGACGAACGCCGAGCCAGGCGCCAATCGCTCCCGCGCCAACAATCGCGATCCGCATCGTGCGCTCTCCTGAAGACATCACGTCGCCGCAACCATCGCCTGACGGATGGCTTCCGCCGCAGTGGACAGCTGCTGATCAGTACGCGTTATCAATCCGACCGCCTTTCGGATTGAAGGCCGCGACAACGGCACGCTGCGCGCACCCAACGCAATCATTTGCTTCTCGCACAGATGAGGAACCGCGCTCACGCCCAGCGACGACGCGACGAACTGCCCGATCGTGACGAGCTGATGACATTCGACTCCGACCCGCAACTCCATGTTCCTCTCGGCCAATGACGCCTCCAACAGACTTCTGACCGTCGACGGCCTTTGCAAAGCGATGAAGTTGTTGTCCAACAACTGCGCCCAGGTGATCGAGCGCGCCTCGGCGAGCGGCGATTGCGGCGGGACAATCGCCACGAAGCGGTCGGTGAAGAGCGGCTCGAAGCGCAGTTGATTCGCGCCGTCGGGCTCGAAACCGAATCCCAACTCGACCCGGCCCGTCGCCACCATCCGCACGACATCTTCGTGGATCACGTCGTGCACGCTGATTTCGATGTTCGGAAAGCGCCCCCGAAACTCCTGCAGGATCTTTGGCAGCACGTTACCCGCGAAGGACGGCATGGCCGCTATCGTCACGTGCCCTCGCCGCAGAGTGAACTGCTGGCGCGAGCGTTCGCGGACGTTGTCCCAGTCGGCCAACAGTTGCAGCGCCTGGGGCAGCAGCGCGGCGCCTTCCGGTGTCAGTTGGACCTGACGGGTTGTTCGGGACAACAAGCGCCCCCCCAGCGAGTCCTCCAGACTGCGGATCGCGAGGCTGAGCGCCGGCTGCGACATGTGCAGCCGTTCACAGGCGCGGGCGAAGCTCAGCGTCTGAGCCACGGCCACGAAGGCATGCAGTTGTCGGGGCGTCATGGATTCATTTACCCAGCAAAACAATCCTCAGGTTTTTCAAACTTAACAACTGAAATGCTCCGCGCCAAGCTGCACCGGTCCGGACAGCCCAGTCAGACAGCGGAGAACACAGCGGTGGCAGGCTTCGATAAACGGGTCGACAGTTACGAGGCGGCGCTGGCCGGCCTCCAGGACAACATGACGGTGATCGCCGGCGGCTTCGGCCTGTGCGGCATCCCCGAAAACCTCATCGCCCAGATCCGGCGCATGGGGGTCAAGGGACTCACGGTGGTCTCCAACAACTGCGGCGTCGACGACTTCGGCTTAGGGATCCTGCTCAAGGACCGCCAGATCAAGAAAATGATCGCGTCCTACGTGGGGGAAAACGCCGAATTCGAGCGCCAGCTGCTCTCCGGCGAGCTGGAAGTCGAGCTCACCCCGCAAGGCACGCTGGCCGAGAAAATCCGCGCCGGCGGCGCCGGCATCCCCGCCTTCTTCACCGCGACCGGCTACGGCACGCCGGTCGGCGAGAACAAGGAAGTGCGCGAGTTCAACGGCCGCAACTACATCCTGGAAACGTCCATCACCGCCGATTTCGCCATCGTCAAAGGCTGGAAAGCGGACTGGTACGGCAACGTGATCTATCGCCATACGGCCCAGAACTTCAATCCCGCCGCCGCGACCGCCGGCCGCATCACCGTGGTGGAAGTCGAAGAGATCGTCGAGCCCGGCACGCTCGAGCCCAGCCAGATCCATACGCCGGGCATCTATGTGGACCGGCTCATCCAGGGCCGCTTCGAAAAACGCATCGAGAAGCGCACTACGCGCGCCGGCTGAGGTGACCCATGGCACTGACTAGAGAACAAATGGCAGAACGCGTGGCTCGCGAGCTGCGCGACGGCTTCTATGTGAACCTCGGCATCGGCATTCCCACGCTGGTCGCCAACTACGTGCCGGCCGGCATGGAAGTGATGTTGCAATCCGAAAACGGCTTGCTGGGCATGGGCCCCTTCCCCACCGAGAGCGAAGTCGACGCCGACATGATCAACGCCGGCAAGCAGACGGTGACGGCGCGCGTCGGCGCCTCGATCTTCTCGTCGGTCGAGTCGTTCGCGATGATTCGCGGCGGTCACGTCGATCTCACCGTGCTCGGCGCATTCGAAGTGGATGTCGAAGGCAACATCGCTTCGTGGATGGTCCCGGGCAAGCTCGTGAAAGGCATGGGCGGCGCCATGGACCTCGTCGCCGGCGCGAGCAACATCATCGTGACGATGATGCACGCATCGAAGGACGGCGAGTCGAAGCTGCTTAATCGTTGCACCCTGCCGCTCACCGGCAGTGGTTGCATCAAGCGAGTGCTGACCGACCTCGCCTACCTGGAGATCGCCGATGGCGCATTCCACCTGAAGGAGCGCGCACCGGGCGTCAGCGTGGATGAAATCAAAGCCAAGACCGCGGGTCGTCTGGTAGTGCCGGCGTCGGTGCCGGAAATGAAGTTTTGATTCGAGTCTGTTATGCGTGAAGTCGTTATCGTCGCCGCCACCCGCACTGCCATCGGGGCATTTCAGGGCTCGCTGGGCAAAACTCCCGCCGTCGAGTTGGGTTCGTCCGTCATTCGGTGGCTGCTGTTGAAGACGGGGCTGGCCGCGGACGCCGTCGATGAAGTCATCATGGGTCACGTGCTCACCGCCGGCGCGGGTCAAAACACTGCGCGGCAAGCGGCGATCGACGCAGGTTTGCCGGTCACGACGCCCGCGATGACGATCAACAAAGTGTGCGGCTCCGGCTTGAAGGCGACGCACCTGGCGGCGCAATCGATTCTGCTGGGCGACGCCGATGTCGTCGTGGCGGGCGGCATGGAGAGCATGAGCCTGGCGCCGTACGTCGTGCCCGGGTTGCGCACGGGCCTGCGCATGGGCCACGGCCAGGTCATCGACACCATGATCGTCGACGGTCTGTGGGACGCCTTCAATCAATATCACATGGGCATCACCGCCGAGAACCTGGCGAAGCGCCACGGCATCACCCGCGAACAGCAGGACGAATATGCGGTGCTGTCACAGACGCGCGCGAGCGCCGCGATTGCCGCCGGCCGATTCATACAGGAGATCACGCCGGTCTGGGTCCCTCACGGCAAGGGTAAGAAGATCGAGTTCGCGGTCGATGAACAACCCCGCGCGGGCACCGATCTGGCCTCGCTTGCCAAGCTGCGCCCTGCTTTCGACAAGGAAGGCACGGTGACCGCGGGAAATGCATCGACATTGAACGATGGCGCAGCTGCCGTAATCATGATGTCAGCCGAGCGAGCCGCGCAGCTCGGCATGCCGGTGCTTGCGAAGGTCGTTGCTTACGCGAGCGCGGGCGTCGACCCGGCTTATATGGGCGAAGGGCCGATCACCGCCACGCAGCGCTGCTTGAAAAAAGCCAACTGGACGCTGGACTCGGTCGATCTGATCGAGGCGAATGAAGCGTTCGCCGCGCAGTCGCTCACTGTCGCGAAGAAGTTGGAACTCGATATCGAGAAGGTCAATGTCAATGGCGGCGCGATCGCGCTCGGCCATCCCATCGGCGCTTCGGGCTGCCGCGTGCTCGTGACGCTCATTCATGAGATGGCCCGACGCGACGTGAAGCGTGGCCTCGCCACGCTTTGCATTGGCGGCGGCCAGGGCGTCGCGCTCGCAATCGAACGGGCGTAACGCACTCAGATCGACAGGATCGCCGCCTGGTAGACGACCGGCCCGGTCGGCGCGCCTGTCGGTGAGCCCCCTGCCGGCTCCAGACTGACCGCGAGCCCTTGCGCGCTCGCTAACAGCGGCCGCAACTCGACGGGCAGTTCCGCATCGACGGCCGCCGTGCCTGTGGGCAACAAGCCGAGCGAACGTGGAGCCGCGCCCCCCGCCGGCAGAATCCACAACTCATATGAGTTGGTTGCCGCGGGCGCGGTCGCATTGATCGATTTGATCGTGAGCCGTCCCTGCTGAACATCGGCACGCACCAACCACAGCGGCTGCGACTGCTCGCCATTTACGACTGAGACAAATTGTTGGGCTTGTGGCGCGACCACTTCCGTTGGCGTGCGTGCAAGCAACACTGCGAGCACGACAGCCGCAGCCGTCGCAACCAGACTCAAGCCTCGCCACAAGCCAAGCCGCTCAAACCACGGCACGCGCGATGTTTCCTGCTCCGCCCGAGCCGCAGCCGCCGCACCTGTCCGCTCGAGAACTCGTTCCCAGACATGAGAACGCGGTTGCACGCTGGCCGCAGCTTCAGCGAGCGGATTGAGCTGCCGCTCCCAATGCCATACCGCGGATCGCACGTGATACGAGTCGGTCATCCACCTTTCGAAGCGGCGACGCGCACGGCCGGTCAACGTGCCGAGCACGTATTCGGCCGCAAGCCGCTGCACCAGTTGTGGGTTGCTGTATCTCATTGCTCGAGACACTTCTGCAGGCTGAGCAAACCGCGCCGGATCCAGCTTTTCACGGTGCCGAGCGGCATCTGCAATCTCTGTGTCAGCTCCGTGTGAGTGAGCCCCTCGAAGAACGCCAGCGTGACACTGCGCCGCTGCGTGTCAGTCAACGTGTCGAGGCAGCGATGCACGCGCGCCGCCATGTCACTGTTCATGGCCATCGTGGATGGATCCGGCCCCTCGAACGCCAGAGTGTTCGACACCTCCTCGTCCAATTCCTGGGTCGGCCGCTGTGAACGCAACTTGTCGAGCGCGAGATAGCGCTGGATTGCGTACAACCATGTGAGCACGCCTCCGCGCTCCGCCTGGTAGTCGGACGCGCGATGCCAGACCTTTACGAACAGATCCTGCAAAACATCCTCTGCCAATTCGCGGCGCTTCAGCATATGGACGCCCGCGCCGAGCAACTTCGGGGCCGTCAATTCATACAGACGAGCGAAGGCCTGGCGATCGCCCCGCGCCGTCGCCTGCAGCAGTCGAGCGAGTTCTTCCTGCTCTGCCATCGACCCTAGCTACTCCACATTTACTTCACTGGCCCGGCGACCCGGCCCGCCGTCCAGACTTACGCCCTAAGTACGCGGCGGCGCGCCAATCGGACGCAGCCAGCAATAAAAAATCTTCCGGGTGCATCCGTCGCTGCGCGTCGATCCGTACCCCTTCGCGAATCGCCCCCGAACTTATGTTCAGCTCGCCAGGAGGATACCTCACATGCGCAATTCAATTCGCCGGGCCGTGCTTGCCGCGATCGCGGCAGGAACCGCCCTGACCGCCGGCTTGCCGGCCCAGGCTTCCAGCCACCGGGAAGCGCCATTCATCTCTGCCATGCCGCGAGTGGACGGCACCGACTTCTACATGTTCCGCAGCTATGAGGCCGGCCGCGACGGCTTCGTGACACTGATCGCCAACTACTTGCCGCTGCAGGATCCGTACGGCGGCCCGAACTACTTCGATCTGGAAGCCGACGGCGCCATCTACGAGATCCACGTCGACAACGACGGCGACGCCCGCGAGGACCTGACCTTCCGCTTCAACTTCGCCGACGTCGTGGCGGATCTCAAGGTGCCGGCCGGCGATCGCATGGTGTCTGTACCGCTCAAGAACATCGGCGGCATCGGCCCCGGGCAGAACGATACGGCCGCGGTCAACGTGCGCCAGACATACACGATCGACTTCATCCGTGGCAATCGCCGCAGCGGCAATTCGCGTTCGATCACGTCGAATTCGGGCGAAACGCGGTTCCGCAAACCGGCCGACTACATCGGCACGAAATCCGTGCCCGACTACGAAACCTATGCCCGCGATCACATCTATGACGTCGTGATTCCGGGCTGCGGGAGCGGCCGCGCCTTCGTCGGTCAACGCAAGGAAGGTTTCGCGGTGAATCTCGGCCCGGTATTCGACCTGGTGAATCTGAATCCGCTCGGTCCGCCGAACGCGATTCCGAATCCGATCGGCAATCAGAACATCACGACTCTCGCGCTCGAAGTGCCGATTGGGTGCCTCACCGGTAGCAACGATCCGATCATCGGTGCGTGGACCACGGCGAGCTTGCGGCAGGCTCGCATCCTCAACCCGAATCCGATCTTCGACAACAACCGCAAACCGCAGATCACGGGTGGCGCTTGGACGCAGGTGTCGCGCCTGAGCGCGCCGCTGGTCAACGAAGTCGTCATTGGGCTCAAAGACAAGGATCGCTTCAACGCCAGTCAGCCGCGCGACGACGCGCAGTTCGCGGCCTATGTCACCAATCCGGCGCTGCCGGAACTACTCGAGATCCTGTTCAGCGGCGTCGCCGTCGCGCCAAACCTGTTCCCGCGCACCGATCTCGTCGCGGCTTTCCTCACCGGCGTGGAGGGATTGAATCAGCCTGCAAACGTGCGGCCCGCGGAGATGATGAGGTTGAACACCAGCATCGCAGCGAAACCGGCCGGCAATCAGCACACGTTGGGTGTGCTGGGTGGCGACACGTCGGGCTTCCCCAACGGCCGTCGTCCCGGCGATGACGTCGTCGACATCGAGCTGCGCGTTGCCATGGGCGCGCTGATTCCCGATGCGACGGTCGCGCCCAACAACACTGCGCCGCTGACCGATGGCACGCCAGTGAGCGCGGCCGACTTCGATGAGCGCTTCCCGTATCTGCGCGCGCCGAATCCGGGCGCGATGTAACACAGCGAAGGAGCACGACCATGAACTTCAATCGCAAGTATCTGGTGCTGGTCGCGCTGCTCGCAGCAGGCTGCGGCGGCGGAGGTGGCGGCTACGGCGGTAGCGACGGTGGCGGCGGAAACAATCCGCCGCCGGCCCCCGGACCTACGGGCACCGCGTTTACGGCATTCATAAAGGCGCAACTCACGCAGACCTCGGACACGGCGGAGCCCATCGACGTGAACGATCGTCAGTTCGAGTTCGACGAAAACGAGACTGCGTTCGATGACGTGCTTCAATAACAGTATCGTCACACCAGGGCGGCACATCTGCGCCGCCCTGGTCTTTCTAAGCCTCGCGCTCTCATCGGTGCCGGCGCTGGCTGCGCCGTATCGGCCGGCGTCGGATGCGGTGGTGCTAGCGACTGCTCCGGCGGGTGCACGCACTTCGATGAGCGGTCCGCGCGATCTTCAGAGTGCCGTAGCTCAAGCAGCAGCGGATGTTGAGTTGGCTCGGTCCAGCGGAGATCCGCGTTATCTGGGTTACGCGCAGTCTGCGCTCGGGAGGTGGTGGAACGCGAAGGATGCTCCGCTGACGGTGGTTCTTATCCGGGCGGAGATTCATCAGCACAATCATTCGTTCGCGGCGGCGATCGCTGATCTGGATCGAGCGCTCACGCTCGATCCGCGTAACGCGCAGGTGCGTTTGACTCGTGCTGCGATTCACCAGGTGCAAGGAAATTACAGCGCGGCGGCAGCAGACTGCCGAAGTCTCGCTCTGCTCGTAGAACCATTGGTGACTGCCGATTGCATGAGTCGCGTCAGCAGCCATCGTGGTGAGGCGCGCAGCGCATATCGGAAACTGCAGGCCCTGCGTGATCGTGCGGGTGAAATGGAACCGCGCCAGCGCAGGGAGATTGAGCTGACGCTCGCTGATATTTCGACTCGGCTGGGAGATGCCAAATCCGCGCGTCAACACTTGGAGCGGGCGCTCGCCGCCGCTGACGCGGATGCCTACACGTTACTCACTTATGCTGATTTCCTTCTCGATCAGCGCGAGTACGGTCAGGTCGCTGTGCTCTTCGACCGCTACTCTGAGTACGCGGACTTACTTCTCCGCACGGCGCTTGCGGCCAAGGCGACGAACTCGGCCCATGCGGGTCAATTGGCACAACGCCTTCGTGACCAATATGCCGCCCATCAGCGTCGCGGCGACTTCGCTCCATCACGCGACTACGCCAGATTCCTCCTCGACATCGAAGGCAAAGCCTCGGCCGCGCTGGATGCCGCGCTCTTCAACTGGCAGACGCAGCGCGAGCCCGCCGACGCGCTCATCGTCCTCCGCGCGGCAATCGCCGCGGGTCGACCAGCCGCCGCCGAACCGGTGGCAGCCTTCATTCGCCAGCATGGACTAGAAGATGTGCGCCTCGCTCGGCTGCTAACCCGAATCGCCCAGGAGCGACGCTCATGAGAATCTTCGTGCTCACGGTCCTGATGCTGCTCGCTCCACAGGTCTACGCGCACAAGCCGAGCGACAGTTACCTTCAACTCACGCCGACCGATCAAGGATTCACGGGCGAGTGGCGAATTGCGCTACGCGACCTTGAGCCCGCGATCGGGTTGGATCGCGACGCTGATCGAAAGATCACGTGGGGCGAAGTGCGCACACGACACGCTGAGATCGCAAACTACGCACTCACAAGGCTGGCCATCACTGGAAACGAAGCTCCATGCGAGATTCGCGCAGGAGCGCAGCTCGTGGACGATCTTAGTGACGGCGCCTACACCGTGATGCCGCTGGTCGTGACGTGCGAGCGCAACGCTGCTCCATGGACGCTCGACTATTCGCTGTTGTTCGACATCGACGCGACTCACCGCGGGCTGGTTACGGTCGCCGCCACAGGCGCACCGCAGACGTTCGCTCTATCACCGCAGAACAATCGCGCGACTTTGTCGGCCGGCGAAGCGGGTCCGTGGCGACAGTTCATCGACATGGCTCGTGAAGGCGTATGGCACATCTGGATCGGCTACGATCACATCCTATTCCTGCTCGCGCTTCTGCTTCCTGCAGGTTTGCGAGCACCCCGTCAACGTGATGAAAACGGCGGCTGGGCGCCCATGCTCAAGGACGTGCTAATGCTCGTCACCGCGTTCACGGTCGCCCACAGCATCACACTTTCTTTGGCGGCGCTGAAAATCATCTCCCTGCCGCCGCGCCTGATCGAAACCGCCATCGCCCTGTCGATCGTAGTGGCCGGAATGCGGCTGCGTTATGCGATCGCACGACCAGCGGCCTGGATCGCATTCAGCTTCGGCCTCATCCACGGCTTCGGCTTCGCCAACGTGCTGGCCGACCTGCAACTGCCACCCGGCTCGCTAGCCCTATCGCTGTTTGCATTCAACATCGGCGTCGAGTTGGGTCAGTGCGCCATTGTTCTGCTCGCCCTGCCGCTGATCAGGTACGCACAACGCCATACCTTCTACGAGCGCGCATTCATGCCGGTCGCGGCGGTGCTCATCTCCGCAGTCGGACTTGCGTGGTCATTGGAGCGTGGCGCAGGGATCTCGCTCCTTACAGCGTCGTCGCAGTGATCGTCGCGTCGATCGCATACCCCTTGCGCCCGTTGATGACAGTGCCGCCTCCTCCATTCGGGGTCGCGTCACGCAGCCGTGACTGCATAGCAAATCCGCCCGACAGACGACGCTTTCCGGTGACCCCTTGCTCGTAAAAGGTCATCGGCAGATTGAGCCATTGATCCTCATATAACGTCGGCGTCGCCTCCGCGGTGAGCCCGTCCGCGGCTTGGAAAGCGAACGACTGCCCATTACGCACAGTCTGTGTCACGACGACCGGCTCGGCGCCGTTGACCTTGAGGCGAATCTCGACCTGCATCTGAACATCGGCCGCAATGCGAGGTTGCTCCGGCTCCACCACCACCGACGGGTGCTCCGGAATCTTCGGATCCAATCCCGCCTGCTCACGCGCCGACTCGACCCAGCGCTGCAGCTTGGCCTGCTCCTCTTTGTGATATTTCGAAAGCTCCGTCAGTTGTGCGCGCGTAAGAAACGTAGCGGCCCGCGCTTCGATCTCTCGATCCGTGACTTGCCTGCGGCGCCATGACTCTTCATTCGCTGCGAGCGCACTCAGCTGCGAGTCGCGTTCTATCTGCTCACGTGAAGGCAATTCGCGCCCCTCCCAGCTTTGCAGCGTCCATCGCGATCTGTGCACAGACTCGGCGGTTTGACGAGTCCGCTCCTGCAGCAGCGCGACCAGACGATCCTCCTGATCCGAGCTCAATGCGTTACTCGGACCAAGGCGCTCGGAGAAGAGGCCGACCAGACGACGCTCGCCCAGTGACATCGTGTAGTCCAGAAATCGCTCCAGCCCTTCCTCGCCCAGCAGTTTACTCAGCGCATCCATGTGACGAGTCGTCTCCGCCGCGAGTCGCAGAGTATCGAACGGAGCACGCGGGCTCCTGTACATCTGCTCGAGCCGTTCCATCTGCTGATCGGTGAGCAACTCGATCAACGCGCGCTCCGTTGCCTCATCGAGGCCGAGCACGCGCCCTGCGTCGGTATGCTGTTGCTGAACTAACGCCCGTTGCTCAGCTCGAAACGCCACCCGCCGGGCAGGATCGGCCAGGCGTTCCTGCATACTCCGCGCGTGCTGCTCGGCCTCCTCTCCGGTGACGAATCGAAGCCGGTGGGTCGCGCTGTCGTCTTGCTCGGGCTGACCGTTGGTAATCATGGGCGTCAACTCCACTGCGCCATGTTTCACGATAGTTAACGGAGCATCGGCTGCGGCGGCAGGTTGTGTCTCCTCATTTGCCGCGACGGCCGACAGCCCTAATGAAAAGAGAACGCACGCCAATCCCGACCGGCACGCAACCGTCTTCATAAATCCATTCCCTGTGACCTGACGCCACGGGTTTTGAGTACGCGGGCCGCGCAATGTTCCGAGCCGAATCACATTGGCGCCAAGTCCGGCAGCTCAATTGCAATCGTCGCGGTGGACGACCCGGGCTTACCTTCCATGAACCGATCGATCGCCTCCTGCAGTTCGCTCGACGATTCGTCGAAAAGGTTGTGCCCGGCGTTTCTAACCGTGATCAGGCTTGCGTTCTCGAGTCCGGAAACCGCCTTTCGCTGGCTTTCGATGAATGTCCTGCCGTCGAGCGTGCCGCTCAGAACGAGTACGGGGACACTGCTCACAGGAGCGCGACGGAAAGCATCGCCCAGGTCGAGCTCGGGCGCCATGCCATCGAAATGGAACGTTGGGTCGAGATACGGACCTACGATCGCCTTCGTTGCCTGCTCGGCGACGACGGCCTGGTGCTTCCTCGTCATGCCCGACGCGATATCCATCGCCACAGGCATGCCGTCGAAGGAAATGGCGCCGCCGGGGTCGGCGAGGTTATCGGGGAGCAAACGCGCTGGTACACGTTCGAACGTCTCCAGGCTTCCGCGGTCGAGCTGCCGATAGATGTTGAGAAGTATGGCGGCACTGCGGGGATCGGCGCACAGCGAGGCCGCAAGTAACTGCATGTCTCTACGCTGTAGGAGATAGTCGACCTTCGCGCCGTCTTTGTTCTTCAGTTTCACGAGCACCGGCTTGCGATCGAGCTGCGCGTGCACGCGTCGCATGAGCGCTTTGATGTCGGGATAGGCAGCCTTCGCTGCGGGTTGGCGACCGACCGCCGCTTGCAGTCGCGTCAGATATGCATCGAAGCGCAACGGCAGCTTGATCGTTTGATCGAGTCCTTCGGCGCTCGATATGACGACTTTCGCAATGCTGCCTTCGATCTCCCGCAGCGCGGCCAGCGCCAGGTGACTGCCGTAGGACGTGCCCCAGAGAACGATTTTCTCCGCACCCAGATGGACCCGCAGCGCTTCCAGATCGTGCGCGTTCTCTATTGTGTTGTAACCGGCGAGATCGACGCCGTTCTGCCGCCAGAATTCGAGGCATTCCTGCAACGCCTGCCGATGATATCGGACGTAGTCCTCGTCGGAGGTCACCGTCGTGGTCGGCACGGCTTGCTTCGACTGGCATCGAGGCACGACATTGGAAGCGCCGGTTCCACGCTGATCCAGCGCGATGACATCGCCATGCTTTCTCATGGCCATGAACATCCGAAGTCGGTACTGGATCGCCGCGATGCCTGAGCCGCCGGGTCCACCGGCAAGATAGACGATCGGCGGTCCCGCCTCGTTGCCCGTCGCCCGAAGTCGCACGTACTTGATGGGGATCATGCGACTCCCCTCGGCGTTTCGATTCTCGGGCACCTCGAATGAGCCCCCGAACGCCTCGATTTTTTGTTTGGTCCAGGTCTCGAACACGAACTTCTGTTCGTCCGCCGCCCATGCCGGCGACCCGAGGCTGCCGAAAAATAGCATTGCAAGCGTCGCGGGGATTTTCGCTTTCATGGATCGGCGCCACAGTTGCGAGCTTAGCTCGTTGGACGCGCGATCCGGCCCGTTGGTTCAAACGCCCACGATCTGAGGCGCTAAGCCTCCGTCTCTTTCTCGAGCCACTTCGGATCGTCCAGATCGCGCTCATACTCTTCCTGACTGCCGAAGCCCAACTCGCGGGTGCGCTCGAAGTAAGGCGCCAGTTCCTCCGCGTCAGCCGCTTCCTCCCAGCGCTGCGCCTCGGTGTATTCTTGCCGAGGCGTATCTCACGGAGGATTCAGATGCGAACGGAGTTCAAGGGAAAAGTCGTTATCGCAATTCTCGCGACGGCGTTCTTCGGCGGCTGCACTCCCCAGCCGGAGGCGTTTTCCGTCAAGACGCCAGAGGAGCTCAAACAACTAATCGAAGTAACGAATCGAGTCGTTCTCCTCGCGCGCAGCATTGAGCAGGATTCCTTCGCGGCAGAGGCAGCCATGCGAGACGCGATTGCGGCCGTCGGCGTGGCGGGCCCACAGTATCGACGGCATGGCGATGCGATTACCGGCAAGACGAACGTCGACGCGATCGCCTGCGCTCGCGCGCAAGCCGTCGAGATCATGGATCTCGAAATCCTCATCGCGAGGCGAGAAGAAGCCTCGCAGCGCCAGGACGAAGCTTCCTCGAGACGTCGCAGGTCCATGATGAGATCGATGGCCATGGATGCAGGCCGATGCGCCGCTCTCAACACCGAACAACTCATCGACCGCGAAACACGTCGCGAGGCGCTCAAACACGGCGCAGTCTTGATCTCCGAAGCGTATGCCATCGCGGCAATCCTCAGCGCCGCAAACGACCTGCCGCTCGAACCGGTGTTGAGCGACCAGATCCGCGCCTATGAGTCCCTCGTCGCGAAGCTCGGCCCAAAGCACGACGTGCAGGTCGTCACGGACGCATTGCCAAAGTTGAAAGCGACCTTGGCGATTCTGGAAGAGAGCCGCTCGCGCCGCCTCAGGCCCGAGTGATTTCGGGCTCGGAGTTCCGCCACGATTGCCTGCTCCTCCACCTCAGCTAGCCGATGAATGGATGCGCTATTTAACATTCGGAGTTTCTGCAGAAACGGCCCCGCCCCATCGCTCGCGAAATTCACGATGAGCGACCAGTACATCCTCGCCACCTGCACCCGCGAGCTGCGATTCCCGGAAGCCGGAAGCAATCGCGATGACGCGAATCTCACGACCTTCGACGCTGAATCGAACGCGCCACTCTTTGACCGCTAGTTGCATGCCTTCGTCGGTCCGACGGATGCGTCGATAGGGATGTGGCGCTGGGCCGAGCGTCAGCGTCGCGCGAATTCGCTCCTCGATTGCGAGGCTCGTTCGCGCCTCGATCCACTGCGCTTGTTCCGTTGCGAGAGGCATGAATGTCACAGTGTAGGCACTCACAGGGTCCACAGGCTGAGTCGAGCTCGACGGAATCTCGACGTCGTAGAGCCAACCGGTGCCTGCATCGGGATGGGAGTCCGTGTACGCGACGTAGGGCTTGAGATCGAGAACGGGCGTGCCGTCGAGCATGTCGGCGTCGAGGACGTGGATGTTCAGACCGTCGACTCGCTCCAAGCGGACAACTGAAAGGCCGATCGGATTGGGGCGGTGTGGCGAGCGAGTAGCGAACACGCCTTTGCGCCCCGAAGTACTTCGGGGCGGTAGCACCTTGGGGCGCCAGCTGGAATTGTGATGAAACCAGAAGATCACCCAGATCAACTTCCAGCGCGACAGATCTTCCAAAGCGTGTTCGAAATTGCGGCCCGTAAACAGTTCGATGCGAGCACGTGCACCCTGCGCGGCCCGCGGCTGCCGCGCAGCTTCGACTTTGGTGGCAAGTGAGGTGCGGACGATTCCGATGGGCTCGAGAACGAGGCGCGATGGATCTTTATCTTCAACAGACGACATGAATCGAAGGATACGCTAACACCGGATCCGCGCGATGACTAAACCGCCATCGAGTCGCGGATCCGGTGGCAGCTCCCTACGCCGCCTTCCCTGCCGCTAGCGCGTGGACATCCGAGGCCTTCAGCGCCTTGCCGCCGATGGCCCAGTCGCCGCCTTCGAATTCGTTGACGCGAACCCAGGTGACGGGCCGCATGTTCTCGCCCTCCACGGCGATCATGGCTTCCGTGACCTTGGAAATGAGCTCCTTCTTCTGCGAGGGGGTAAACACGTCTTTGATCACGTCGATAGTAACGAGCGGCATAAGAGTTTCCTCAGGTTGGCTGGCGCGGACGATTCCGGCTCCAGTGGGGAAAGCGTGTCACGCCGGCGCTGGCGAAGCTTGCAGACGGCGTGGAGAAATCCTGGAGATTCTTGGGAAATCGCCGGGGAGTGCCTTATCCTAGGGAACGAGATGATTTACGCCTTCGATCGGTTCGAGCTGGATCTGGCGACCGTTGAGCTGCGGGCGGGCGGCAAGGTCGTGGACCTCGAACCGCAGGTCTTTGCGCTGCTCGCGCTGCTGGTCGAGAACGGTGAACGTCTGGTTTCCAAGGACGAGATCATCGAGAAGGTCTGGGACGGGCGTGTCGTCTCGGATGCTGCGGTGGCGAGCCGGGTAAAGACCGCGCGGCAGGCGCTCGGCGATGACGGGAAATCACAGCGCTTCATCAAGACGATTCACGGTCAAGGCTATCGATTCGTCGAGAAAGCGCGCACTGTGCGCCCGGCACCGGCGGTACAGATTCCCGATGTCGACTCAACCAGGACAAACCCTGCGCTGCTGGACATGGTCCATCGCCTGGACAAGATGTCCAGGCCCTCGCTGGCCGTGCTGCCGTTTCGATACATCGCTGGCGACGAGCGGTACGCGCCGCTGGCAAGCGCGCTGCCCGATGAGTTGATTACGGATCTGGCGAGACTGCGTTGGTTGCTCGTGACCGCGCGTGGATCATCTTTCCGACTACGTGCGACAGAAGGGAGCTTCAGCGATATCGGGCGGCTGCTGGGTGTCCGCTACTGTTTGTCAGGGACCGTCGAAGTCTCAGCCGACAGGCTGGTGATCCTCGTCGACCTGGTGGACACGACCGACGACGCGGTCATCTGGGCCGACCGTTTCTCGGGTCGCATCGACGACGTGCATGCGATCCGCGAAGAGATCCGGTCCAAGGTGCTCATGGCGCTAGAGATCCGGATTCCGCTGCACGAAGCTTCACTTGCCCGTCTCGCCGCCGTCGAGAACCTCGATGCGTGGGCTGCCTATCATCTTGGCCTACAGCATCTGTATCGGTTCAACCGCGTCGATAACAGCGCCGCGATGAATCTGTTTCAACGCGCGGTGGACTTGGATGCCTCGTTTGCTCGAGCGAACGCGGGCCTGTCGTTCGTCCACTTCCAGAGTGCGTTCATGCACTACACCCATGACATCGCCGACGCGATCAGCAACGCGCGCCGTTTCGCCGAGCGCGGGCTCGAGCTCGATCCCCTCGATCCGTTCGTCAACTTCACCATGGGGCGCACTTATTGGCTGGAAGGCGATCTCGACACGAGTTTGAGCTGGCTCGAACGCGCGACTGACATCAGCCCCCACTATGCGCAAGGCATTTACGCGCGCGCCTGGACAGAAGTGTTGTCGGGAAATGCACTCGATGGCCGGACGCACGTCGACTTGGCGATGCGCCTGAGTCCGCTCGATCCGCTCCATTACGCAATGCTCGCAACGCGAGCGTTTACTCACATGGCCTCGAACGAGGACGCGCAAGCCGCGGACTGGGCGGAGCGTGGCGCGCGCTCGCCCGGAGCGCACGTGTTGATTGGAATGATCGCCGCGGCGGCACACACGCTAACCGGCGACACCACTCGCGCAGCCTTCTGGGCGGACAACGTGCGCCGGCGCAACGATACAATCACGCGCGAGGTTTTCTTTCGGGCGTTTCCGATGAAGCTGGACTCAATGCGTGCTCGGCTGGATCGGGCGCTGTTACAAGTGGGCTTCCGTTAGATCACTCACCGCTATCACGAGATCGATCAGCTACTCGTCTTAGCCCGAGAACTTGCGTCGTCCGCGCTCGGCGGACATGCGGTGAGAGCCCGCCAAGGCAGTGCTGCGCGACTTGATCGTTCGCATGAACAACCATTCGCCGGTGACACGCTGCAGAGTGATATCGATCATCATGTAGCCGCGTTGGCTGGTGTCCGCCCAGACCAGCTCCGGATTCGATGCGATAAAGCCGCGAGCAACGTCTTTCGGATCGGCGCCGAATCCCCCTTCCATGCCAGGGGAAGTCACGGCATGACCGGCGAACTCGACGCCGGCGGGTCGCCCGTCTTCGGCCAATGAATACGCCCAGGCATTGTGACTATCGCCCGACAACATCACCAGATCGGCATCCGCTCGTTGAGCAGCCTGCAGCAGACGCGAACGAGCCGCGGGATAGCCGTCCCAGCGATCCATCCACATCGGCACGCCGAGTTTGGAACCTCGCACGTCCTTCTTGAACTTGTTCACGGTGCCCTCGCCCGAATCGGAGCGAAGCCAGCCCAGCGAAGCTTCCGGCATCACCGTGCGTCCGATGATCGTTCCCATGCCAACCATCTGCCAGTTGGAAGCAGGCGCGTTTCGCTTCAGTTCGTGGGCCAGCCAGGATTCCTGATCCGCGCCCAGCATCGTTGCCGCCGGATCACGCCAGGCACCATCACGGAAAGCGCGCAGCGCTGCATCCGGATCGCTCGCTTGGTGCGCCTTAGCCAACTCCGCGTATGCCGGTCGCGTACGTGCGAGAACGCGTGACTCTGTGCGATACAGCGTGGCCAGCGAGCCGATGTGATAAGCCTTCCACGGCTCCTCTGAAATGGGCATCCATTCGCGATATGCCTGCATCGCGGCCGCGCGGCGAGCGTTCCAATCGCCCTCGGTCTTCGGTTGGTGATTCGACGCGCCGCCTTCCCAACTGTCATTGGTGATCTCATGGTCATCCCAAACCGCGACCATCGGGGCGACCTGATGCAGCTTCTGCAGATCCGGATCGGCACGATAGCAAGCAAACCGCAGGCGGTAGTCGGCCAGGCTGATCATCTCGTGATCGTGCGCAGGCATGACCTCCCGATCGGCGACACGCTCGCTCTCTTTGTACGCAGCGATGCCGTACTCATAGATGTAATCTCCCACGTGCAGCCACAAATCGAGATCGTCGCGCGCCGCCGCGTGCGCGTAGGCGCTGAACCAGCCGAATGGCAGATTCGAGCAGGAAAACAGACCCAGGCCGAAGCGATCGACGGCGCCGACGGGCAGTGTCCTGGTACGACCCACCGGCGACTTGGCGCCATCCGGCGCAATGAATCGATACCAGTACGTCGTGCCCGGTTGCAGCCCATCGACGGTCAGCTTGGCCGTCCAGTCGCGATACGCGCCGATGCGCACGCTGCCGCCTGAAACCACGCGTGTGAAATCAGAATCCAGCGCGACTTCCACATCCAGGTGAGCTTCGTCCACGCCCGTCGGCGGAACATAGCGAGTCCACAGCAGCATCGAATCAGCGCCCGGCTCGCCACTAGCAACGTTGTGCGTGAACCCTTTGGCCCCCAGCACTGTGGAAGCGAGACTGCGGCCGACAGGAAGCGCCAACGCGCTCAAGCCGAGCGTCCCGCCAATCACAAGACGCCGGCGATCGATGTTCACGGTCATCGAAGGTCTTCCGTTTTCGCAGGAACCAAGGGCTGGTTCGCATCCGACGTCCATCGCATCAACGTGAGATCGGCCGTCTGCGCCCCTTTGCTGCCGGAGTTCATCGAGACGTAGAACAGCCCACCGCCGACCGGTTGGAACCCCACATCGCCCTTCTGATTCCAACCCCGCACACCCGTGGCAGCGTCCTTCAAGCCGTCATCGGCCAGATTGAGCAACTGCCCCTGCTCCAGGCCTTTGCCGTCGGCACGAGGCACGCCAATAAGATCGCTCATCCGTGGCTGCGTGCGCGCATCGACCGCGAACAGCAAATAGTTTGGGAACGATTTCTTCTTGCCCTGGTACACGCCCAGGAACCAGCGTTGCAATGAGTCGTCGTAAGAAAGGTTCTGCACGCCCCAGGTCGTGTTGCCGGTGCGCACGAAGTACTTACCTTGCAATGTCTCAGGACCCCTGTGGTGCAGGTCTGCTTCGTCGAGCGGCCTGGCGTACTTGCTCCAGCCACTCACGTCGTACTGAAGCAGCACTTGATGATCGTTGTCGTCGCGCTCGAGGTTGCTATAGACGCCATACCCGACAGTGAGATACCGCGGGCCATCGACACGGCCGAACGCAGGTCCAAAACCAACGCCATCGATGCCGGAGCAGCCGTATCGGTGATCCAGAGTATCGGCGACCGTGCCGGCGAATTTTCCATCGCCGTCCATGTCAGCGACGAAATCCTTCACCACTTCCGGCAGATAAACGATCCGGAACATCTCCGTCTTGCTCGCCTCGACCCCGACACGGTCGAGCCGACTCACGTCGATCACGGCAATATAGAAGGCGTGTTCCTTGCCGTATTCGAGCGAGCCGTAAACCTTGCCGTCGGCCGGGTTGAAATCGAGATCGCCGAGATGGCCCGTCCACCCCACCAGCGTGCCGATGAGCTTGCCGCTGAAATCGTACTTTGCCAGCAGATTGGTGAACGAGTAATAGATGTAACCGCCCTGCACGTCCACAGCGATGCCTTGCACGTGGCCCGAGGCCCACGTGCCGCCGTTCTGCTTCAGCGGCAAGCGGGCCAACGAGGTCGTGGCGACAGGCTCAGCCGTCGCCACCAAGGAGCATGCGAGCAGCGCCCCGGCTGCAATTAATGCGCGCATCATCATCAGAACGTGAACTTGACGCCGAGATTCCACATCGAGCCGTAGATCGTGTACTGCTGCCGCCGGCTCTCGACGTTGGAGTAGATGATGTCCGGCTCGTTGAAGATGTTACGACCCGCAAGTTGCACTTCCATGTTCTCCGAGTACTTGTAGCTCGCGCTGATGTTCCAAAGGTCGCGCGAGGTGTGATACAGGATGCCGTTGTTCGCGGTGGTCGGAGTGTTGCCCAGGGCGCTGACGCGATACTCCGATTGATAGTTGCCGTTGATCCTGAAGTCGAATTTGCCGTAGTTGTAGCCAATGCCCCAGTTGGCTGCCCGCTCGGGCGTGTTGACGCGCTCGCCGTCCGGGTTGATCTCGGTGATCGAGCCAAACACGCTCAGGCCCCTGAACGCGCCAGGCAGGAAGGTCAGCTGCTGGCTGTACTCGAACGTCAGGCCCTCGTTGGTGCTGGTGCCGGGAACGTTCTGCGCGGTCTGGAAGAGTTCGAAGGGGGCATAGTCTTCGGGCCTGAAGCCGATATCCACGGGATTGACCGGCTGCCCGGCCACCTGCATGTCCTTGATGTCCAGCTTGTAATAGGACAGACCGACCAGACCGGAGGGCTCGAGGTAGTACTGCAGACTCGCGTAATACTTCGTGGAGCGCTCCGGCTTCAGCTCCGGATTCGGAATCGTGACGATGCCGGTGTTTTCGTTCACCGTGACGACGCCGCCGAGATTGCCGTAATCGGGGCGAAGAATGGCCTCACTGAAGGCGAGCTGGCCGACCAGCCTTTGCGTGAAGTCGTATTTGACGCCGCCGCTCAGGAAGAAATCGTCATATTCGCCGCGGCGCTTCGAATATGCGCCATTGTAGTACTGGTACATCAGACCTTCGACGGTGTTGACTGACAGACCGGCGTTGCGCACTTCCTCGGCCGTGCGAACGTTGGCGACCCTCGCAGCGGTTTCTGTCTTCTCGAAACGCACACCGAGATCGAAGCGCGCGTCGCCGACGCGTGTTTCGGCTTCGATGTAGGCGGCGCTGATCTCTTCTTCGATGCGCTTGTTGCCTTCGAGCTCGCGCCTCAAGTTGCCGAGCGTGTCGGGCACGAAGTACTCGGGGTGCGCCCGGTAAATGTCGTAGACCGCGTAATTGTTGTCCGCGCGCCAGTTCAGGGAATTCATGTTGCCGGCGTTGAAGCCGATGATCTCGAAATCGTAGTTCTGCGTCCACGGAATCACGGCGGCCGGATCGCGCTGACTCAGATCGCCGTTGGGGCCGACATACTGGAACTGCTCGTAAGACCCCTCGTCGGTCCTCCAGTCATTCTTGCGGCTGCCCACGCCGCCCATCAGCGTGACCGGCAGGTCGGCGACGAACAGTTCCTTCTTCAGATCCAGATTGACGCCGTACTGTTCGTTGATGGCGTCGGACTCGGCGCTGCGAATGTTGTTGCCGATGTCCGCGTCGAGATTGAAGTTCCTCGGGTCGCTCCAGTCGCGGCCGGCGGTCTGGGTGATGTTCCAGGCGTTGGAATCCTCCGACGGGCGGTCGAGCGTGAAGCCGATGCCGGTCAGCCACGTGTCCGTGCGCTGAAAGAAGCCTTTGTCGTTGTCACGGAAATTGAATTCGGAGCGTGAGTAGCTGGGGCGCAGCGTGGCCTCGACAGTGTCGCCTTTGAATTCGAGCTTCGGAGCGATCGTGTAAGTCGGAGTGCCGGCATAGCGATGCGAATACTCGGTTCTGAAACGGGTGTTGGTGCCGTTGGGATTCACGACGATGTGGGTCGGCGTGGAGTCCGGCGTGGCGTAGGACTGCGTGGTGGTGCCGAAGTACAAGAACGTGTACTGATTGAAATACTCGACGTCGTACAACGAGTAGGTGCTGCGCAAAGAGAGCACGAGCTCGTCGGTCAGCTGGTAGTCCGCGCTCAGGTTGGCGGCGGTGCGGCTCGTCATCTTCGGGCCCGGTCGCCACATCACGCGATAAGGCATGACCCGGCCGTCGGGAAGATACGACCAGTCGGTCTGGATGCGATCCTGCTGAACGTAATTGGCGTTGTAGCTGGTGTTGAACGCGACGCCCAGGCGGCCGTCCATGAAGATGTCGCCGTAGCCAAACTGGGCCGACGGATAGATGGTCGAATGTTTCTTGTCGTCGGGGAAATACTTCCGCCACGACGTGGAGTCGGAGGTGCCGACGGCGCCGACCTGCAAAATGAGCTCGCGATCGGTGCGATCGAAGGCGTATTTGCTGCGCAGGTTGATCTGACCGCCCGGAGAGTCGGCGTCCATGCGGGCCGTGAGCGTGTTGTTGAGCTCGATGGCTTCGATGCCGGTGATGGACATCTGCTCGAACGAGTTCTGGCGGCCGGTGTTGTTGTTGGACGTGGCGGTGGCCATGCGGGCGCCGTCGATGGTGAACGTCGAGTACTTCGGATCGAGGCCGCCGATGCGCACGGCGGTGGCGTCCACCTCCGTGTAGTCGAGCGAAATGCCCGGCATGGACTTCATGAACTCACCCACGTCGCCCATGGTGAGTGCGCCGAAGTTGTCGGCGGCGACGACGTTCTTAGCGTTCATGGCGGCGCGACGCTCCATGATGGCGCTGGCCTGGCCTTCGCGCTTCGCGGTGACGACCACCATGTCCAGCGCATCGGCATCGCTCGTCGCGGAATAGGAAGGCACTCTCAACTCGAAATCGAGCGTAACGACTTCGCCCGCGACGACGTTGGCGACGGCCTTCGCTTCCTGCAGACCGGTGTATCTCACTACGACAGTGATCTCACCCGCCGGCACGCTGTTGATTCGAAAATTACCGCCATCCGCGGAATAAGTAACGATCGTCGTGCCTTCGACACGAATCTCGGCATTGCGAACGTACTCGCCGGTTGCAGTGTTGAGTACGCGACCACGGAGTCCGCCTGTGCCCACGTGTTGACCCGCCTGCGTACGCGCGGCGCTACCGCCCGCTTGCTCCAACAGGATTACGTTGCCTTCATCGGACTTGATCGTCAGGCCCGTGCCGGCCAGCAACGTGCGCAAAGCTTCACGAGCATCCATCTCGCCATCGATGGCTGGTGTGTCGATGCCTTCGAGCGAGCCCGCCGGCGCGATGATTTGCACCTGTGCCTGTCGGGCCAGCTCCGGGATGGCGGTGACCGCAGGCTGCGCGGGCACTTCGAACTTGCGCTGTTGCGCCATTGCAGGAGACGCGGAAGCCAGTGCGGTGGCAATGGCGCTGGCCAGCAGGACGTTCTTGTAACGATTCATGTCTGTTCTCAACAAGCTCTGAATGGCTGAGTTGAGAACAGAGAGCCGCGATGAATGCGTTTCCGTTAGTTTGTCATCAAAAATTCAAAGTACGCGCGCGATGACGATCTGGCCGTCTTCCTGTCGCACTTCTGCGCCGAACACCTCAGCAACGGCGCGGCTGAAGCCCAACGGATTGTTGACCGCGAACAGTCCCGTGACCGGCAATTGCGCCAATTCCGAATCGGCGATGACGATGGACGTGTCGCTGTAGCGGGCATACACGGCGACGGCTTCGGCGAGGGACTCGCCTTGGAAGGCGATCTTTCCTTCGCGCCATGCCAGCTCGCGCCCCAGTTGTCCGTAAGAGAGCGCGCTCAACTGCCAGCCGTGTTCTTCGCCTTGGAGCAGCGACGCACCTGTATTCGCTTCGACAGGTAACGCTGGGGAGTGAGCCGTTCCAGCCTGTGTCTCCTCAGCCAGCACGACGCGGCCATCCTGCACCAGAACCTGCGCCGGCCGATCTTTGAACTTGCGCACGATGAAGGTGGCCGCCGCTGTCGCTTCCACGTGGCTGCCGTCGACTTCAACCAATGTCGGCGCTTCCGCTCGGGATTCGACCAGCACTTCGCCCTGCAGGACGTGTATCCGTCGTCGCCCTTCGTCGTCGTAGACCTTGATGCGAGTATCGGTGTTGAGCGTCACCGTAGCGCCATCTCCCAATGGCACCATGCGCATCTCGCCTTTCGCCGTGGCGTAAGCCGTGGGCATCTGCAACGTTGCCACCAGCATCACGACGACGATCAGCGACGCGGCCAGGGCGCCACTCCATTTCACGAAGCGCCCGCGGCGTTCGACAGGAGCAGGCGGCGGTTCGGCCACCGTGGATTGAAAGTCGGCCGGATCGTACTGCGGACCGAGGGCACGAGCGGATTCAGTGCGCATCCATATGGCTTTGGCGCGCATGAAGGCGCCGCGGCGGCGCGGATCGACTGACAACCACTGTTTCAACTCGGCGCGCTCGCTTGCAGACAGCGGCGCACGATCCATCCTGGCCACCCATTCGGCAGCAGTTCGGTCAATGTCCTGGCTGGTTTCGCGCTCGTCCACTAGCACGCCTTTTTTCGGGCTCGAACTTATTAGAGGTTTTAGCGGGTGGGTTTCCGCCATTGGCGAACCAATCTCCCAACCAGCGAATGCCGCGAACGATGTGCTTCTCGACCGTGTTCTCCGAAAGACCCATTTGGGAAGCGATCTCGCGCTGGGATAAGCCACGGACGCGACGCAGGACAAAAGCCTCACGCGTTTGCCCGGGCATGCTGGCGATCACCGTCGCGAGTTGGCGCAAGTCGTCATGCGCGATGGCGTTTTGTTCCGGAGTGGCGGCGTCGTCGGGTAAGTCCACTACCCCGAGATCTTCGACGGCGAGGATGGGCACGATCCGCGCCCGGCGGATGTTACGAACCACCAAGGAATGGGCCACCTGAAAAAGGTAGGCGCGCGGATTCAATATGTCGTCGAGGCGCTCGCGCTCGGCCAGCAACGCATAGCTTTCCTGCACTATGTCATCGACATCGAAGGCGCCTGGCGCCCGCCGGCGCGACAGCCAGCCTCTGAGTGCGGGCTCATGCGGCAGGATGTGACGCATGAACCAGCGCGCTCTGTCGACATCATCCAGGGCGACGTCGAGGTCATCCCCTATTTCCGTACGATCGGACACCGGCTCCCCAACACCCGCCACCAGGCAAAAATATCGGCGGATGTTACGGGGTGCATATGACGGCTATGTTTCAGCCCGCCCGAGGATCTAGGAGCTCGCAAGGTCTCGCAGGAATTCTCGCATCGTGCGCGGCGGGCGGCCGAGAATGGCTCGCAAGGTCAGGTCGTTGCCGCCCAAGCCGTGCGCGGCGTAGTGCTCGAAGACCTTCGCAAGGAGCTGCAGTTGATCGACGTTGTACGGCGGCGAATAGCGCGCCACCCAGGCATCGAAGCTCAGCTCCTCGGCTTCGATCGAGCGCCCGGCGAACTCGGTCATCATGGCAGCGATTGTTTTACGATCGATCATCTCGGACATCAGCTCGTAGCTGCCGAATCTAAGTGCATCTTCGGTCAGCGCCCGTGCCGCTACTTCGGCAACGTCGCGATAGTCGACGCGGGCGAGACGTGTATCGACGGGAAAGGGCTCGGCGAACACGCCGTCCTGCAATGCTTTGCGCCAGGCTCCGGCCACGTTCTGCATGAAGTTGGCCGGATGCAGAATGGTGTACTCGAGTCCCGATCGAAACAACGCAGCCTCCACCGGAATCTTACTCGTGTGATTGGTCAGGTCCGTGTTGGTCGGTTGGATGACGGAAGAGAAAACAAACTTTCGCACGCCCGCTTCACTGGCAGCTGCCACCACGTTCAACCCGAGCTGCGCCTCGTCGGGTGCGAACGCGGGGCCAATGTGAAATACGCCGTCGATGCCGCGCATCGCACGTCCAAGACTGCGAACGTCCCGGAGATCACCGACCACCGCTTCATGACACCCGCGCGCGCGTGCGCGACCAGCGGCGGCGTCATCACGCACCAATCCTCGAACACGCGCCCCACGACGCACCAGTTCGGGAACCACCAGACCGGCAAACTTACCGGCTGCACCTACGACGAGAATGTTGGCTGTCATTCGAAGATCGTGCCCGCGCCGCGCGCTTTGATCAGCCCCTGCCGTGGACTAGGATCTACAACCGTTGGTTGCAGATCGAGTCGGCTGGATGGATCGTTTCGCAAGTTTCGCCACTTTCGTGCAGGTTGCCGATACAGGCAGCTTTTCCGCAGCGGCCCGCAAGTTGAACCTCTCGCCCGCGGCGGTCGGCAAGCAGATTGCGACGCTAGAAAAATGGCTCGGTGCGCGACTGTTCGATCGAACGACGCGGCACTTACGACGAACCGATGCCGGCAACGACTTCTACGGTCGGTGCACGCGCATCCTGGCGGAACTCGAAGGTGCGCAACGCGCTGCCAGCGCAGCCCAGGCCGAGCCGCGCGGCATCCTGCGCGTCAGCGCTCCGGTGTCGTTCTCGGCCTTGTATCTTGGCCCCGCGCTGTCGAAGTTCTTGATGGCGCATGCCCACGTGAGCGTCGATCTCCAGCTCGACGATTCGAGATTGCAGCTGGTCGAGAACGGGTTCGATTGCGCCGTGCGCGTTGGCGAGGTGACGGAAACCAACGTGATCGCGCGACGCGTGGGTTCGAGCAACTTCGTGCTGTGCGCGGCGCCCGCTTATCTCAAACGTCGAGGCGAACCCAAACGTCCCCAGCAATTGCTGGATCACGATTGCCTGCGGTACACGCTGGGAATGTCGCGCTGGCAGTTCACCTCGCCCGAGGGCAAGGATGAATCCGTCGACGTGAGCGGCCGATTGAGGTCGAACAACGGCATGGTGCTCGCGGCAGCCGCCGTCGACGGCTTCGGCATCACTTATGCGCCGGAGTTCGTGGTCGCGAGCGCGCTGCAGTCGAACCAACTCGTGCGCTTGTTGACTCGATATGAGACGGCGTCCCTGCCGATCTATGTCGTGCACGCACCCGGCCGGCACGTGCCGACCAAGGTGCGGAAGTTCATCGACTTCGTTGCCCGCCGCGTGAGCGAGTTACGAGACGGCTCAGACTGACCGAGTGATCCACCCAAACCGATCGGGCGTCTCCCCGCGCTGGATGGAAACCAGAGTCGCGCGGAGTGCGCGAGTCACTTCGCCGACGTCGCCGTTACCCACTCGATGGTCCTCGCCTTGATGGATCAGGACGCCGACGCCTGCCAGCACCGCCGCTGTGCCGGACAAGGCCGCTTCGCCTTCCTTGATCCACTCCAACATCTCGCGGAGCTCGATCCTACGTTCGTCCACCTTGTATCCCTCGCTCTTCGCCAGCGTGAGCAGCGAGTCGCGAGTGACGCCATGCAGGATGGCAGAGTCCAACTTACGAGTGAGCAACTGACCCTTGCGAATCAGAATGAAGTTCGCCGCACCGGTTTCCTGAACCTCACCGCCCGGCGCGAACAACACTTGATCGGCCTGATAACGACGTCGCGCTTCGAGCGTCGGGCCGAGAGCGGCTGCATAGTTGCCGCCTGTCTTCACACTGCCCATCAGCGTAGCGCTGCGCGCGTGCGCGTCGTCGACATAGATGCGCAGCGGCTTCAATCCGAAATAGTCCCAGACCGGGCTTGCCAGCACGATCAGCAAAGCTTCTTCGGTGGGCGTTCCTGCCGCGCCGATGTTCGGCGTGGTTCCGAACAGCACCGGGCGCATGTACAACGCGCCAGGCGCCTCGGGAACCGTTTCGTGATTCACCTTGACCGTGGCATGAATCATTTCCGCGAGCTGCTTTGCATCCGGTTCCGGCAACAGCAGCGATCGCGCACTCTGACGCATGCGTTCGACGTGACGATCGACACGAAATAAGTTGATGCTGCCGTCCGCCCAGCGATAGGCCTTGAAGCCCTCGAAACACGTGCTGGAGTAATGCAGGACGTGGGCCGCCGGATGCAGTTCGATGGCTCCGGTGGGCCGCATCTCGTACGGTTGCCACTGGCCGTTCTGGAAACGAGCAACAGCCATGGTCGGAGCCAGCACGGTTCCGAACGGCGCGCGTGACGCCGGCACTTCTTTGGACGTTTGCATGAGCGTGAAAATCCCCACCTCGCCGGGGGTGGCGAGATTGCAGTTGGAGCCCCCAATTCGCGAGTCGGCCATTATACGCTACCCGGTAAGGTCCGCCCTCCCGGGCGAGTTCCACCCCCTCGAAGCAGGTCGTCAGCCCCCTATTCGAGCCCCACCACCTGCGGTCACCAGCGGCGCCCGCACGTCGAGCGGCAGGTAGACCGAATCCTGAAAGGGCATATACATCTTGAACGCATAGTAAGTCGGCGTAAGCACCATCTCCGCGCCGTCGGTAAGGATCACCGCTTGCAACACGTTCACGGTCTGCGCGATGTTGGCCATTCGCACGCGTTCGGCATGTTTGTGGAAGATGTTGAAGTTGGCCGCGGCCACCGCCCCACCAGTTGTTTTTCCTGACGGGGCGCCTGTCACGCGGCCCGATGCCGTCGCGCCAGATGTATTCGTCGGCGAAGCAGCCGCCCGGCCAACGGATCACCGGCACTTTGATCGCCTTGAGAGCTGCGATCACGTCATTTCGAATGCCACGGGTATTGCCTGTTTCAGCATTTTGTTTCTTTGTGAATCAACGTTTGGATCTTGGGTAGTACAGCTTCGGCGCGCGCGGCTATTAGTCAGACAATTATCGTTGCTGCGCGAATTTGCCGACTTTCGACTTTATTTGCAACTGCGGTGAATACATCAGCGGGGGGACACCGGGAGATTGCCGCTTCCTGCGGTCCAATCCCCGGCGAATGGTCAACTTCGATCAGAATTGCTAACCGGGCTTCAGTCGAAAATATCGAAGATCGAGCGCTTCTTGCGATAGCCGTAGCCGTATTCGCCTCGCTCGCCATACTCGCCGCGCTCGCCGCGTTCTCCATGCTCGCCGTAGCCGCGATTCCATTGTTGTGGCGGCGGTTGCGGCGGCTGCATTCCCTGCGGGGGAGCTTGCGGAGGGGCGGCGCCTGCCTCCTCGGCGGTGGCAGCCATCAGTTTTTCGAGCTCGCCGCGATCCAGCCATACCCCACGGCACACCGGGCACATGTCAAACTGCACGCCGGCGCGAGTCACCGTGGTCATGGAGCTATTGTCGTTGGGACATAGAAGCAAGGGCATTGTGCTTTCCTCTCGAATGAAGGCGGAGAGCACGAACGCGTCGCAAACACGTGGGCCTCACGCCTGAATAGTTGCGTCCGACATCACGGCGCTTTGTTGGCGTCGTCAGAGGGGCCCGGTCCGCTCGTCACACCATATGAGAGGACGGAACGTAAAATCAAGGGCTCCCCTCTTGTGACAGAGCAGTCTTGTGAGAGATCGGATGATGGTGCTCGACGATGTATTGAGTCCTGTTGAAGTAACGCGCATTCGCGAGAGCCTGGCTCACGTACCGTTTCGCGACGGGCGGCTCACTGCTGGCGCGGCTGCGCGCTCCGTCAAAGCCAACGAACAGGCCGACGGCAGCGATCCCGAAGTCGTGGCGCTCGCCCGTCTGATCAGGATCGCGCTCGAACGTCATCCGACTTTTTACGCTCTGGTGCGGCCCGTTCGCTGGTCCAACCTGATGTTCTCGCGCTACGGCTCCGGTCATCGATATGGCGCGCATACCGACGATGCCTCCATGCTCGACGAGCACGGCTGGCCGCTCCGCACCGACCTGAGCTTCACTTTGTTTCTATCGGATCCGAACGATTACGAAGGCGGCGCGCTGAGATTCGTCGGCGATGCGAGCGACAGGAGCTTCAGGCCAGCCGCCGGATCCGCAGTCATCTATCCCACTGGCGTGCTGCATGAAGTGACGCCGGTAACGCGCGGCGTGCGCCTGGCCTGCGTGGGCTGGGTGCAAAGTCTGATCCGGCGAGCAGACCAACGCGACGTCCTGTTCGACCTGGAACGTGTTCGTTCCACCTTGAGCGGAGGCGACGCTCAGCTGCAGCTCGACAAGGCGATCGGGAATCTCCTGCGCATGTGGGGCGAGAGCTGATTCAGAGGTCACCCCGATCCAGTCTCGCTATGCGGCGCGTCCACCGGTTTGGATTCCGGCGAGCTGCGCTGGCGCAGGAAAATACTGAACACCACCATCACCGCCAGCGACAGGAACTCGCTCTGCCAGTTCTGGAACGATTCGAACCAGAATTGCGAGCTGTGCATATATTCCAGCACCGTGACGGTATGCCCGCCGTGAGTCAGCTCCTCTTCATTGTGGGCTGCAGTACCACCCACGGCGTGCAATCCGAACGAGATCAGGAACAGCAGCACGAACGCCAGCGACAGCGAGTTGGAATACAGAGCGAGCACCCATCCGCCGCGACGCACAGGCCACGGCGCGTTCCGCTTGTTTCGCGACAGCTTGGGATCGCGGTCGACCGGTTCCGATTCGCCGATCTTCTTGGATTCCGCCGAGCCGCGCTGAAACAGGAACACGGTAAATAAAGCATACGCGGCCATTTGCAGGAATTCGCTCTCCCAATTCTCGGCGGTGGCCGACCAGAACGGCCCGCTACTCACATATTCACTCAGGGAGACCGTCGGCTGGCCGTGTTCGATCTGCTCCTCGTTGTAGTGACGCTGGCCTGCGAGCGCCTGCCCGACGATGAACACAATGAACAGCACCGTCAACGTCAACGACAGGCCGTTGTCGCGTAACACACGACCCACTGTCCTCCGATCCGAGGCATTCAATGCTTCGGTGACCACGTATTACCTCTGAATACGCACCAGTATTGGTGGGGGAACGTATGTCAGTCAGCTGAGTTCCTGCTGCGCCTCTCCTATGTTGTTGCTGGAACCGTGGAGAACTGGGAACAATGCTGGGGCGGAACCCCCAGAGAGCATCATGGCGCAACCGACACGCATCGGCCGCAACGCGGCGGCAACGTCCGGAGAACGAACCATCGAATCGTGGCTCGACCTCGCTCACGTGATCGATGAGCTGGCCCGCCAGGGGACGACTTGGGTATTTCGCGGCGAACCGGCAAACGCGTACGAGCTTCGCCCCGCGGCGGGGCGCGAAGGGCCGGACGATCACTCCGCGCGCACGCTCAAGTACGACATCGATCAGGAACGCGCCGCGCTCCGACGGTTCAAGCACGATGCACAGCCTTACGTTGGCTTCAGGCCGCTGTCGGATCTCGAATGGCTGGCCATCGCTCAGCATCATGGCATGGCGACCCGCCTGCTCGATTGGACAGAGAGTCTGCTCGTCGCCGCCTTCTTCGCGGTGGAGCACGCCGGCAGCAAAGGCCACGCTCTTATCTATGGCATCCGCGATCTACCCGTGCTCGATCCCGACGAGCAGCACGATCCGTTCGCGCTCAAAGAGGTGTTCATCTACCGGCCGCGCCATTTGAACGCACGCATATCCGCGCAACGAAGTGTGTTCACGGTGCATCCGGATCCGACTGCCGCGCTCGACACCGACCGGCTGCAACGCTGGACGATCTCCCAGAATGCGTGCCAGGACCTGAAGCTCGTCCTGGATTCGTGCGCCATCAACTATGCGTCTCTCTTCCCCGATCTGCACGGACTGGCGCGACACGTCGGCTGGCGCTATAAGTGGGGACTGCCGCAAGGGCCCGTCAGCTGAATCGGTAACAAATAATGATCTGCTGATCGCCGGTTTGCATGAGGTGTGACCGGTTCGTCACCGGCCCGCGACTGATCCCTTACTGGCAACCTCCTACGATGCCTCCATCGAGGCAGCTAGGAAAAAATGAATGCGTGTACGGGAGAATGGCGAGTCGCGGACCTATACCGCGCTGCTCGCTCTGTTGATTGCGAGCGGCACGAACACTGCTCAAGCCGCGGAGGGAGATGCTGACGCAAACGCCACGGCGGATTCTCAGATCGAGAACGTGACCGTCACGGCACGCCGCCGTGAAGAAGCTGTGCAGGACGTGCCGCTGGCGGTGTCAGTGCTGAACGCCAACACCATCGAATCGACCGGCACCATCAACGTCGGCCGTCTCACGCAGCTGCAGCCTTCGGTGCAGTTCTATTCCAGCAATCCGCGTAATTCGAGCGTGAACATTCGCGGCCTCGGCACGCCATTCGGTCTCACGAACGACGGCATCGAACCTGGCGTCGGCATCTACATCGATCAGGTCTATTACAATCGTAACGCCACCGCGACGTTCGACTTCCTCGACGTCGAACAAGTCGAAATCCTGCGCGGCCCGCAGGGCACGTTGTACGGCAAGAACACCACCGCCGGCGCGGTGAACATCACCACTCGCAAGCCGACGTTCACACCCGAGGCGCGCATCGAGTTGACTCGCGGCAACTACGATTACGTTCAGAGCAAAGCCTCTGTGTCCGGCCCGCTGGTCGGCGAGACACTCGCTGGCCGCTTGAGCACTTCGTACACTTCGCGTGAAGGCACGATCTACAACGTCACCACTGGCCAGCACATCAACGAGCTGGACAATCTGGGCGTCAAGGGACAACTGCTGTGGCAGGCCAGCGACGCGTTCAAGGTGACCTTCTCCGCAGACTACACCGAGCAGGATCCGATCGGCTTCGGGCAGGTCTGGGCGAGAACTGGCTCGACGCAACGGCCGCTCAACCGTCAGTACGACGCGCTCGCTGCCGCGTCCAACAACTATCGCCCGCCGAGCTTCAATCCTCACGATCGCCTCACCGATCTGGACTCGCCACTGACTGCCATCCAGCAATTTGGCGGCGCTTCGGCGCTGGCCGAGTGGAACGTGGGTTCCGGCACGCTCACCTCGGTGAGCGCTTATCGCAAATGGGATTGGGGCCCGTCGAACGATCGCGACTTCATCGGCCTGCCGATCACCACCGTGTCCGCGAATCCGTCGAAGCAGCGCCAGTACTCACAAGAGCTGCGTTATTCGGCCTCCGGCGACAAGATCGACTACGTCGCCGGCGTGTACGGGTTCTACCAAACCGTCGATACGGCCGGCGTGCAGGAGCAAGGGCCGCTCGCGAGCCGCTGGCTGCTGAGCGGTGCGAACGCCAACAACCCAGCCATTCTGGATGGCCTGCGCTCCGAGAACGACATCGGCTTGAAGAACACGAGTGTCGCGGCCTTCGGCCAGCTCACCTGGCACATCACGGACGACCTGCGCGTGCAGCCGGGCTTGCGCGTCAACTGGGACAAGAAGGAAGGTAAGTACATCGCCACTGTAACGAATGCGACGAACACTCCGCTCACGGCCGCGCAGCTCGGCGTTCTCGCGCCGCAGAGCTACCAGCCCGAGTTCGACGACACCAACGTCTCCGGCGATTTCACCGTCTCGTACGATTTCACCGATGACGTGCTCGGCTATGTGACTTACGCGCGCTCGTTCAAGTCGGGCGGCATCAATCTGTCGGGTCTGCCGCTGGATGCGAACAGCCAGCCGATCACGGCGGTGGAAACAGTGGATCCCGAAAAGACCAATCACTACGAAGCCGGTCTGAAGACCCAGCTGTTTTCACAAAGCGTGACGCTCAATCTGTCCGCGTTTTGGACCGACATCAGCGACTACCAGGCGACCGTCACCAACAGCCAGGCCAACGTGATCCGCGGCTACCTCGCGAACGCCGACAAGGTGCGCGTGCGCGGCCTCGAGCTCGAATTGAGCACGCGGCCCATCGAGCATCTGAACGTGTTTCTCAGCGGCGCCTACACCGATCACGAGTACGTCAAGTTCCCGGATGCACCGTGCCCGCCGGAGTTGTCGGGTGGTACGGCTGCAAGCGCGGCTAATCCGCCCAGTGCACCGGGCACACCTGGCGGTTTCAGCCCGCCGTCCTGCGATATTTCCGGGCAGTGGTTGCCGGGCATCTCGAAGGTCGCGTTGTCGTACGGCTTGGAATATGACTTACCGCTGAGCGCGCTCGGTTCCGACGGTGGGGCGTATTTCGCCTTCGATGGCAGCTATCGCACCAAGTTCTCTTCCAACCCCTCGCGCTCGATCTACACCGACGTGTCGGGTTACGCGCTCGCCAACTTCCGCGCCGGCGCGCGCTTCGGCGAGGGATGGAATGTGTATGGCTGGGTTCGCAACGCGTTCGACAAGGAGTATTTCGAGTTCCTTTCCACCCAGTCAGGCAGCACTGGCCTGGTCGTGGCGCAACTCGGCGACCCGAGGACGTACGGCGTGACAGTCAATAAGTCGTTTTGAACCAGGGGCGCGCGGTACTGGTGGCCGCGCGCCTTCAACTCAGGTTGGAACGACGAGCATTACGCATAGCGAAGCGACGCCAGTCACCGCAATTGCGCCACCGCTCCACTTGCGCAGCGCTGCTTGCGGTAGCGGAAGTAATGTCTTCGTCGTGAGCAGCACGCCAACGGCGTGCAACAGGGCCGTCGCCAGCATGAAGCCCAATGCGTACGGCATTGCTGAGAGATCCGCGCCCATCTCCGTCCCGTGCGCGTGCCCATGAAACACCGCGAACCCGGCGGTTAGCGCGACCAGCACCGGTGCGCTCGAGAACTGTCTCGAAACAAGCACCCACCCGAAAGCGATGAGTGACAAAGCAATTGCCACCTCGACGAACGGCACCCCGACGCCGTTCGCCCCCAAGCCCGCGCCCATCGCCATCGTCGCCACAAAGGCCGCCGGCAACCCCCAACGCATGTGGCCACCCGTGCAGCCGGCCAGCAAACCGACCGCCAGCATGGCCAGCAGATGATCCAGCCCGCCCAGCGGATGCAACGCGCCCGCCATGAAGCTGTGCGCGCCCGCGCCGGTGTGCGCCATGGCCGCCGTTGGTAACGCCGAACACAGCAGTAGTCCCAAGGAGGATAGATAGCGTGACATAGATGCGAGGATGCCTTCGATTCTCCCCTCCCGCCCTGAGTCAAATGACGTAGGCGGCCCACGACCGAACCATACGATACTGAAGCAGAGGCAATACGCGAGGAAGCATTCGATGTCCAGAGCCGAGGTGTTGAGACTGGGAGTCGGCGGCCCGGTCGGGTCCGGGAAGACCGCGCTCGTGGACAGTCTTTGCAAACGCATGCGCGAGCGCTTCAACATCGCCGTCGTCACCAACGACATCTACACTCGCGAAGACGCCGAGTTTCTAATCCGCAGCCAGGCGCTGCCGCCCGAACGCATTCGCGGCGTGGAAACCGGCGGTTGCCCGCATACGGCCATCCGGGAAGACGCGTCCATGAACCTCGCCGCCATCGACGGTCTCATGCAGGAATTCGACGGCCTGGACATGATCATCGTCGAGAGTGGCGGCGACAATCTCGCCGCGACCTTCAGTCCGGAGCTCTCAGACCTGACCTTGTACGTCATCGACGTCGCCGCCGGAGACAAGATTCCGCGCAAGGGCGGGCCCGGCATCATGCGTTCGGACCTGCTGATCATCAACAAGATCGACCTGGCGCCTCACGTCGGCGCTTCGCTCGAAGTCATGGACCGGGACGCCCGCAAGATGCGCGGCGAACGACCATTCGTGTTCACGAACCTGAAGACGGGCCAAGGGTTGGACCAGGTGATGGCCTTCATCGAGCGCGAGGGAATGTTGAAGGCCAGCGCAACCGTCTAACGCGCCAAGGTTCGAACGGCCCGCGCGGCGGCCGCGGCGCGATTCTCCACACCGAGCTTCACGAACACCTGCTCCAGGTGTTTGTTCACCGTGCGTGGGCTGATGTGCAGAATCTCGCCGATCTCGCGATTGGATTTCCCCCGACTGATCCACAGCAGCACTTCCGCTTCACGCGTAGTGAGCGACAACGCACGCTGCAAGAGTTGCTCATCGTTCCGCGTACCGACTTCAGCGAGCCGGAACAGCAACTCATCCGGCCCGATGCGACTCAACACCGAAATTTCCAAGCGTCGCGAGCCGATTTCCATCGTCGCACTGCCGGTCGCCTTCGGCCCCTCGCCTCTCAACCGCATGAGTTGCTCGACCAACTCCGCCGGCAAGCTCGCCGCTCGTTCGTTCTGAGCCGGAAAGAGCTCGGCGAGCAGCGCTCTGGCTTTCGGCGTCCACCACAGCAAACGGCCACTCAGATCGGTCGCCAACAAGAAACGTCCGGTCGCGTCCAGCGCCGCGTGCGTTCCGTACGCGATCCTGGCGTTGGCAAGATGCACTCGGATGCGAGCTAGCAATTCGTCCACGACGATGGGCTTGGTGACGTAATCGACGCCGCCCGCCGCCAGCCCCTCCACAACGTGCTCTGTGTCACTCAGACCCGTCATGAAAATCACAGGCAGATGTGACAACAGCTTCTCCCGCTTCAACCGCCGGCAAGCCTCGAAGCCGTCGATCCCCGGCATCACCGCGTCCATCAGCACCAGATCCGGCGTGATCTGATCGACCAGTTCCAACGCGCTATCGCCGTCGGTCGCGATCAGCACGGTAAAGCCGGCCTGATCGAGCGTGTCAGTGAGAAAACTGAGCGTCTCCGGCGTATCGTCCACGACCAGCACGGTGTCGCGCCGCGCGCTTTCGTTAGAGGTCATCATTGCGCATGGTTTCCAGCACGTTCATGTAACGCTTCAGGTCGAAGTTGGCAACGAGCGCCTGCAGGTGCGCGGTGAAAGCTTTGCTCGCGGGATCGTCCGCTTCGATCTGACGCAGCTTCGCCTGGATGCCACGCACGTGCCCGATCCGGCCGAGTTGATACAGATCGTTGATGTGATGTCGCGAATGGCTCGGCAGCTCGCATGCTCCCGCGAGCTCCTCTACTGTCTCGCCCCCAGCCTCGTAGATCCATTGCAGGCCGAGCAGGCTGGCGATGCAGTCGAGCAACGAGTGCATATCGACAGGCTTCATCACGAACCCGTCGTGCGGGTAATCGGGGCCGCCAGGGCTGTACTCGTGCGCATTCGCGGACACCATTGCGATCTTCATCGACCTCAGCGCTACGTTATCGCGCAACTGCTTAGCCACCTCCCATCCCGACAGGTCCGGCATGGAAATATCGATCATGACCAGCGCCGGACGATGCTCGGCAGCGAGCGCCAGCCCCGTTTTGCCATTGGGCGCCGTGACGATATCGAATCGCAGTGGCTGCAGCAGGCGCTGAACGATGTCGAGGTGCGCAGGATCGTCGTCGATGAGCAGGAGTTTGAGAGGAGGTCCGTCATAGCCAGTGATGCGACCCGGCGGTGTCGATTGCTGAACTGCGTGCATCGCTTCAGACAGTAACAATCGCACGGTGAACGTCGTGCCCTCGCCCACCGTACTGCGAGCGAGCAGCTCGCCTCCCATGATCTGCGTGAGCAGCTTGGTGATCGTGAGTCCGAGGCCGATGCCTGGAACCGCGCGCACTTTCGGCGTCTCACCGCGTTCGAAAGGTTGGAACACCCGCTCGAGATCGGCTTCCGCAATGCCGACGCCGGTATCGGAGATCTCGAACTCCGCGACTTGGTTTCGATAACGAACCACCAGGCTGGCGTGCCCCCGCTCGGTGTACTTGATCGCATTGGACAGCAAGTTGATCAGGATCTGCCGCAGACGCTTCTGATCGGTGTACACGTGCGCAGGCAGGTGCGGTGGCCGCTGGAACCGAAACTCGATGCCGCGGTTCGATGCCTGCAGCCGGAACATGTCGACGATCTGGTCGAGAAACTCCACCAGCTGCACTTTGTCGCGGTTCAATCTCAGCATGCCGTTCTCGATGCGCGAGATGTCGAGCAAGCCGTCGATCAAGTTGGTGAGATGCTCGGCGCTGCGACGGATCACGCGCGCGGCGTTATCGGCGGGACCTGCCATATCGCGCTCCAGCAGCTGCGCATAGCCGAAGATCGCATTGAGGGGCGAGCGGATCTCGTGGCTGATGCCGACGATGTAACGTGTCTTGGCGACATTGGCGGCTTCGGCGACCTCCTTTGCCCTCTGCAGGGCCGCGTCGGTGCGCTTGTGAGCTTCAATTTCGTCCATGAGCATCGCCGTCTGTCGCGCCGACTCCGCCTCGGCACTGCGCCGGCTTTCGTGCGCCAGAACGATGAGCCACGCGGCAACACCGGTCAGAACGAACAAGCTGATGAACACCAGCCACAACGTCATGCGGATCGCCTCGCGATCCGCCGGCGTCGTGCCGCCATACTGATGATAGATAAGAGATAGCAGCAGACCGATGGCGAGGTTGAACACGATCAGCAAGCCGAAGAAATGTCCCCCCCGAGTGTTCAACGCCAGCGCCGCGCGCTCGGGCAGGATACTCACGAAAAAGCCGTGCAGTTGCTCGGTGAAGCGGCTGTTGGTCTTACACAGATCGTGACAACGCGCCTCCAGCGTGCAACACAACGAACAAATCGGCCCGGAGTAAGCAGGGCACATCGCCATGTCATTCCGACTGAACACGTTCTCGCAGATCGTGCACCGGATCTCCGCCTCGTTCTCCGGCAATCCCTCGGGTTGGCGAGCCAGGTAATAGCGGCCTTTGGTGGCCCAGGCGATCAAAGGCGCGGCGACAAATGCGACCAGCAGCGCCACGAACGGCGAAAGAATCTGCGGAAACTGGCCGAACACTCCGAGGAATGCGAGGCTGGAAAACACGATGGACAGCAACAGTGCACCGACGCCGACCGGGTTGATGTCGTAGAGGTGAGCGCGCTTGAACTCGATGTACGGCGGGCTGTGGCCCAGCGGCTTGTTGATGACGAGGTCGGCGGTCAGCGCGCCGATCCAGCCCGCCGCGAAATTCGCATAGATAATCAGGATGCTCTCGATGGCATTGAAAATGCCCGTCTCCATCAAGAGCAACGCCAGCAGCACGTTGAACACCAGCCACACCACGCGGCCCGGATGGCTGTGCGTCAGGCGCGAGAAAAAATTCGACCAGGCGATGGAGCCGGCGTAGGCATTGGTCACATTGATCTTGAGCTGGCAGACGATGACGAACACGCCGGTCAACACCAACGCGAACGTGGGCGACTGGACGGTTTCGCGAAAGGCGAGGAAGTACATGCCGGTGGGCTCGTCCGCCTGCGCCGGCAACACGCCGTGGCGCAAAGCCAGAAACGCGAGGAACGAACCCGCGAGCAGCTTGAAGCCGCCCATGAAGACCCATCCCGGCCCGGACGCAATCAACGCCGTCCACCAGGCGAGCCGATTGCGCCGATCTCGATTGGGTAAAAAGCGCAGATAATCCACTTGCTCACCGATCTGCGGCAGCAGCGACAACAGCATGGACACCGCCATTCCGAACAGCAGCAGGTCGAGCGAGCCGTCGGCGGAGCCCTGCTCTCCCGTGAACCCGGTCCAGGCGGCGACTTCAGACGGAGAGTTCCAGGCGATGTAGGCGATGGGCAGGAACTGCAACACCAGCCACACGGGCTGCGTCACCAGTTGCATCCTGCTGATCAGGCTGAAGCCGTAGATCGCGATGGGAATGACGATCAGCGAGCTGATCAGATGGCCTATGGCCAGTGGAATGCCGAACAGCATCTGCAACGCCAGCGACATGATGCTCGCTTCGATTGCGAACAGCAGGAACGTGAAGGATGCGTAGATCAACGACGTGATCGTCGATCCCATGTAGCCAAAGCCCGCGCCGCGCGTGAGCAGATCGATATCCACGCCATAACGCGCGGCGTACGAGCAAATCGGCAAGCCGATTAGAAACATCAGCGCGCAGAACGCCACGATTGCCCACGCCGTGTTGGGAAAACCATAGGCAATCGTCAGCGCGCCGCCGATCGCCTCGCAGGCAAGAAAGGCGATAGGACCGAACGCCGTATTGCCGACTCGGAACGAGGACTTGCGCGCGCGATCCGCCGTATAGCGCAGCGCATAGTCTTCGAGCGTCTGGCTGGCAACCCATTGGTTGTATTGCCGACGCTCGCGAACGATCCGTTGTCGTGCCGTCATTCTTCAATGTTCTTGCATCGATGGCTCACCTAAGCAAGCGATGTGCCAGCCACCTTCTGGAGCAACGCGTAGGCCCGCGACGCCAAAGCTGGTGCAGGTCGTTGCCACATCGAGGTGCAACGTTCAGTTGGCGCGCACAGGAATGGATCATCCACAACGGGCCGCCGCTGTCTCTACGTCAAACACCTCAGACGCTGTGCAGTGAGTACGTCAAATGACGCGTATCCGCACACGACGCGGGCGCATAGCGTTACGCCGCATCTGGCCACGCGAACAATCAACCACAACTCAGGGAACCGTTCATGCGACTCGAATCGATCCGTTTCCGAGGCGCCGCGAGGTGGCGTGCCGCCGCCATCGGCGCCGCGCTAGCGCTGCCTGCGAGCAACGCGCTCGCCGCCGATGTGACTTTGCCACCCATCTCAGTCGGCGCCGGCGTCCGATCGAGCTTCACGCACACCGATCCGGACCTCGGCGAGGACATCAGCGATTTCGAGCTGAACAGCGCGCGCATCTACATCAGCGGCAAGGTGACCGAGAACATCAGCCTGATGTTCAACACCGATTACAACGCCGGCGGCTCGACGCCGGAGACGGTGCGCGTCATCGACGCGGTGGCGCAATTCTCGTTCTCCGACGAATTCAACATCTGGGCGGGCCGCTTTTTGCCGCCGAGCGACCGCGCCAATCTCTACGGTCCGTTCTATGCCAATCACTGGGGCGTGTATCGCGACGGCGTCCAGGACGGCTACCCGTTCGAAACCGAAGGCCGCAACGACGGCGTGATGTACTGGGGCCAGTTCGGCATCGCCAAGATCTCCGCGGGCGCGTTCGACGTGCAAGGTCTCAGCAAAGGCAGCTCGGACGTGCTCTATGCCGGCCGCGTGCAACTGGATTTCTGGGATCCGGAAAGCGGTTATTACCTGAACAGCACCTATTACGGCGAGAAAGATCTGCTCGCGGTCGGCGTCGCAGCTCAGACCGCCGCTGGCGACAACGCCTACTCGGTCGACTTCCTGCTGGAAAAGAAACTGGGCAACAGCGGCGTCGTCACGGTGGAAGCGGAATATGCCAAATACGACGGCTTGGGCGGCTATCCAAGCCCCGCCGCTCCATTCGTTTACGACTCCAGTGACGGCTACTACGTCCTCGGCGCCTATGTGTTTCCGCAAACCGTGGGCATCGGCAAGTTCCAAGTGCTCGCCAAGCACGGCGAGACGACCTACGACTACGGGCCGTTGGGCGACGTCGACCAGACCACCAGCGAGTTGAACCTGACTTATCTGATCAAGGACTTCAACGCGCGCGTCACCCTCTTCTACATCGACTCCAGCTTCGACCCCAACCTGGGCCGCGACAACACCCAGATCGGCGTCGGCCTGCAGGTCCAGATCTAGTCATGCCTTCGGAGCAAACATCCATGCGCAAAACATTCGGGAAATTAGGCGGGCTCGCCGCTGCTGTCGCTTTGCTGGCTACAACTGCCGCGCAGGCCGCCGACACCATCAAGGTCGGCGTGCTGCACTCCCTGTCCGGCACCATGGCCATCTCGGAAACCACGCTCAAAGACACGGTGCTGATGCTCATCGACGAGCAGAACAAAAAAGGCGGCGTGCTGGGCAAGAAGCTCGAGCCCGTGGTGGTCGACCCGGCCTCCAACTGGCCGCTGTTCGCCGAAAAGGCCGAGCAGTTGCTGGTGAAGGACAAGGTGTCGGTGGTGTTCGGCTGCTGGACCTCGGTGTCGCGTAAGTCGGTGCTGCCGGTGTTCGAAAAGAACAACGGCCTGCTGTTCTATCCCGTGCAATACGAAGGCGAAGAGTCGTCGAAGAACGTGTTCTACACCGGCGCCGCACCCAATCAGCAGGCGATTCCGGCGGTGGATTATCTGATGAACGACGTCGGCGTGAAGCGCTGGGTGCTGGCGGGCACCGATTACGTGTATCCGCGCACCACCAACAAGATCCTCGAAGCGTATCTGAAGTCCAAGGGCGTGAAAGACGAGGACATCATGATCAACTACACGCCCTTCGGTCATTCCAACTGGCAGCGCATCGTCGCGGATATCAAGAAATTCGGCTCAGCGGGGAAAAAGACCGGCGTGGTCTCCACCATCAACGGCGACGCCAACGTTCCTTTCTATAAAGAGCTCGGCAATCAGAAGATTTCCGCCGAGGACATTCCGGTGGTGGCCTTCTCCGTGGGCGAGGAGGAACTGTCGGGCATCGACACCAAGCCGCTGGTCGGCCATCTCGCGGCCTGGAACTATTTCATGAGCGTCGATAACAAGGAGAACGCCGAGTTCATCAAGAAGTGGCGCGCCTTCATCAAGAACCCCAAGCGCGTCACCAACGACCCCATGGAAGCGCACGTCATCGGCTTCAACATGTGGGTCAAGGCGGTGGAAAAAGCCAAGACCACCGACGTGAACAAAGTCATCGACGCGATGGTAGGCATCGAGGTTCCCAACCTCACCGGCGGTGTGGCCAAGATGCTGCCGAATCATCACCTGACCAAGCCCGTGCTGATCGGCGAAGTGCGCGCCGACGGCCAGTTCGACACGGTGTGGCAGACCGACGGCCTGGTGCCGGGCGACGCGTGGTCCAACTATCTCCCGGGCAGCAAGGACATCGAAGCGGACTGGGTGAAACTGAAGTGCGGCAACTACAACACCAAGACCATGAAGTGCTCGGGACAGAACTACGAGTAACAGTCTAGGTGAGATCTTTGGGGTGAAATTCCTGAGTTGCACGATGTCGGCGGTCCCGGGCTTGTGTCCGGGACCGCATCTTGTAGCCCGCCACGGCGCGTGGTGGCTCGCATTCCTTGTAGTGCTCGGGATGCTTTCGCACCCCGCGGCCAGCGCAGAAGCGCCCTCCTTCGAGCAGGCGCTCGCCGGCCTCGCTACGGCCAACTTCAAAGAAAAGGAACGCGCGGTGGGCGAGTTGCTCGGCGTACGTCACGCCAACACGCGCACCGTGCTGAACGCCCTGCTGGAAGGCAGTCTCTACTATCGAAAGGCTGACAAGCGCGTGTTCATCGGTGTGGCGCAGGAGGCGAATTTGCAACTGCGCGACGCAGTGAACCTTGCTGCGGTCGGCGCGGCGGACCCCGCGGACTTTTCAAAGATCACGACCAACAACCAGTTGCGGAAGACATTAAGGAGCGCGCTCGCGAGCTTCGATCTAACCGACCCCGACGCGAGTGTTCGGCTCGCGGCCGTGACTCAGATGCTGCGTTCCTTGGATGCGGACAGCATTTCCATCCTGCGTGCGCAGGAACGCACCGAAACCGACGACTCCGTTCGTCAGGCGATCCGCACCGGCCTCGCAATCGCGGACCTGGATCATGAGGACGCCACGAGGCGCCTGGCCGCAGTAGAACAACTCGAAGGCAGTTTGAACCCAGAAGCCTACAACCGCTTGTCCGCCATCGTTTCGCGAGCCGAAGACGGTAGCTATGCGGAGCCTGACGAGAAAGTGCGGAGCGCCGCGCGCGTCGCACTCTCGAGTATCGAGAACTGGCGCAGCTTCTACAGCACGCTCGAAACCTTGTTCTTCGGCCTGAGCCTCGGCTCGGTGCTGGTGCTCGCCGCGATCGGTCTCGCCATCACCTTCGGCGTGATGGGCGTGATCAATATGGCTCATGGCGAGCTGATGATGCTCGGCGCTTACACCACTTACGTCGTGCAGTTGCTGATGCCTCGGCACATCGGCGCATCGGTGCTCGTGGCGATCCCCGTCGCATTCGTCGTGGCGGGCGGCGTCGGAGTGCTGATCGAGCGCGGCGTAGTGCGTTTCCTTTACGGCCGCCCGCTGGAAACATTGCTCGCGACGTTCGGCGTGAGCCTGGTGCTGCAACAGGTCGTGCGCGACATTTTCACCGCCAACAATCGCCCCGTCGAAACGCCGGCGTGGATGTCGGGCTCGTTGCAGATCAACGAAGCGTTCTCTATTACTTACAACCGACTCTATGTCGTGCTGTTCATGCTGATCGTCTTCGTGATCCTGCAATTGGTGCTCAAGAAAACCTCGCTCGGCTTGAAAGTCCGCGCGGTCGCGCAGAACCGAGCAATGGCGAAATCCATGGGCGTGCGCACCGAATGGGTGGACGCACTCACCTTCGGGCTCGGCTCGGGCATCGCCGGCGTCGCTGGCGTGGCTTTGAGCCAGCTCACTAACGTCGGCCCGAACCTCGGCCAGACCTACATCATCGATTCTTTCATGGTGGTCGTGTTCGGCGGCGTGGGCAATCTGTGGGGCACGCTGATCGGCGGCATGTCCCTTGGCGTGGTGAATCAATTCCTCGAACCGTACGCCGGTGCGGTGCTGGCGAAGATCCTCGTGCTCATCGCGCTGATCCTCTTCATCCAGCGACGCCCGCGCGGTCTGTTTCCGCAGCGAGGCCGGGCTGCCGAAGGTTGAACATGCAGACCTCCTCCCATCCTTTGATGAGACTCGTAGCTGGCGGCGGCACAAAAGTGTTTCTAGCGTTGGTGCTCACCGTCGGCGTCGCAGTGCCGATCATGCACCTGGCGTTTCCGGAAGGCTCGGCCCTGCACCTGTCCACCTACACGATGACACTAATCGGCAAGTACATGACGTATGCACTGCTGGCCATCGCAGTCGATCTGGTGTGGGGCTTCTGCGGGATATTGAGCCTCGGCCACGCGGCGTTCTTCGCGCTCGGCGGATATGCGATGGGCATGTATTTAATGAGACAGATCGGCACCCGCGGCGTCTACGGCGATCCGGTGCTGCCAGACTTCATGGTGTTTTTGAACTGGAAGGAACTGCCGTGGTTCTGGCACGGATTCGACATGTTCTGGTTCGCCGCTGCCATGGTCGTCATCGTGCCGGGACTGTTGGCGCTGGCGTTCGGATGGCTGGCGTTTCGCTCGCGAGTCACGGGTGTCTATCTTTCGATCATCACGCAAGCGCTGACCTACGCGCTGATGCTCGCCTTCTTCCGCAACGACATGGGCTTCGGCGGCAACAACGGCCTGACGGACTTCAAAGAGATCCTCGGCGCTGACATCAACGCATCGGGAACGCGAGTCGCACTGTTTCTGGCTTCGGCGCTGGCGCTGGGACTCGGATATCTAGCATGCCGCTACATCACGTTGTCGCGAGCGGGGCGAGTCGTGCAGGCGATCCGCGATGCCGAGAGTCGCACGCGATTCATCGGTTATCGAGTCGAATCGTACAAGCTATGGGTGTTCGCATTCTCCGCCGTCCTGGCAGGCATCGCCGGGGCGCTGTATGTCCCCCAAGTGGGCATCATCAATCCGAGCGAGTTTCAGCCCATCAACTCCATCGAGATCGTGATCTGGGTAGCCGTCGGCGGACGCGGCACGTTGTACGGGGCGGTTGCGGGCGCGGTCATCGTCAATTACGCGAAGACCTATTTCACGGCCGCCATCCCCGAGCTGTGGCTGTACGCGTTGGGTGCGATGTTTGTAATCGTCACGTTGTTCCTGCCGCGCGGCGTCGTGGGGCTGGCCGATCGATTTGCCACACGCACGCGAGTCCAACAACCGGTGACCGCATGAGCGCCAGCACCGCAATCCGCAACGGCTGGCAGAAAGTCTTCGGCGCGGGCGCGAAGAGCGAGCGCCCGCCGCCGGGCGACACTTCGCACGGCACGATCCTGTATCTCGAAGACATCAGCGTCAGCTTCGATGGCTTCAAGGCGCTCAACGCTCTGACGCTTTATATCGACGCGGGCGAGCTCCGCTGCATCATCGGACCGAACGGCGCGGGCAAGACCACGATGATGGACGTCATCACCGGCAAGACGCGGCCGGATGCAGGCTCCGCGTGGTTCGGCCAGAACACCGACCTGTTGACCTTGACCGAGCCGCAGATCGCCGAAGCCGGCGTCGGCCGCAAGTTTCAGAAACCGACGGTGTTCGAACAGCACACGGTGATGGAGAACCTGGAGCTGGCGGTCACCGGCAACAAGGCGATCTGGAGCACGTTGGCCTCCCCGCTCAGTTCCGTACAGCGCGGGCATATCGACGAGGTGCTCGAAACCATTCGTTTACAGGAACACCGCGACATGGGCGCCGGCGTCCTCTCCCACGGTCAGAAACAATGGCTCGAGATCGGCATGTTGCTCGCCCAGCAGCCGCAACTGCTGCTGGTGGACGAGCCGGTCGCCGGCATGACGCCGCAGGAAGTGGAGCGCACCGCCGAGCTGCTGCTTTCGCTCGCCGGCAAACATTCGGTCATGGTGGTCGAGCACGACATGGATTTCGTGCGCTCCATCGCACGCAAAGTCACGGTGCTGCATGAAGGTCGGGTGCTGGCGGAAGGCAGTATCGACGAAGTCCAGAACGATCCCCGCGTCGTCGAAGTGTATTTGGGCGAGTGACGGAGAGACGTGAACGATGCTGGAAATCCGGCGCCTCAATCAGTTCTACGGCGGCAGTCACACCCTGTGGGATGTGGACATGACCATTGCCGCCGGCTCATGCACCTGTCTCATGGGCCGCAACGGCATGGGCAAGACCACTCTGCTCCGATGCATCATGGGATTGCTGCCGGCCACCGGCGAGCTGATGTACGACGGGCAGAACCTTGGCCGCCTCTCGGCCGACCGTCGCGCCGGGCTCGGCATCGGCTACGTACCGCAGGGGCGCGAAATCTTCTCTCAGCTCACGGTGGAAGAAAACCTGCGCATCGGGTTGTCGGCTCGCCGTAACAAACTGCGAGACATTCCCGAGCAGATCTTCGAACTCTTCCCTGTTCTGAAAAAGATGCTACGCCGACGCGGCGGCGACTTGTCTGGCGGTCAGCAGCAGCAACTCGCCATAGGCCGCGCGTTGGTGCTGGAACCGCGTCTGCTGATCCTCGACGAGCCCACCGAGGGCATCCAGCCGAACATCGTGCACGAGATCGGCGACATCATTCTGCGTCTCAACAAAGAGGCGAACCTCACGGTGCTGCTGGTGGAACAGAAATTGCCCTTCGCCCGTCGTGTGGCGAGCGAGTTCCGCATCCTCGACAAAGGCCGCGTCGTTGCAAGCGGCAACATTCCGCAGCTGACGGACGAGCTCGTGCGACAGCACCTGACTGTATGAGCGCGACAGTCGAGCACACTTCTGCACAGGGATGGCGAGCGCAGTTGCAACTGACGTTCGCCGGTCGCGCCGGGCGAACGTGCCTGACCGAGCGACAGCATCATGGCCCCTTGCTCGTGCAGCGGCCTTTTTATCCCGAAGGCAACGTCTGCCACGCTTACATCGTCCACCCGCCCGGAGGTGTCGTTGGCGGAGATGAGCTGACGTTGCAAGTCCACTTACGAGACGCCGCGCACGCCTTGCTGACGACGCCCGCGGCGGCCAAGTTCTATCGCAGCGATGGCCGCACGGCGCGGCAAGAACAAATCCTGCGTGCGAACGACTCCGCGCTGGAATGGCTGCCGCAGGAAAGCATCTTCTATCCCCAAGCCAAAGTTCGCAGCACCACCCGAATCGAACTCACGTCGGGCGCGAAGTTCATCGGCTGGGAGATCGCGTGCCTGGGCCTGCCCGCACGTAAGCAGCCGTTCGATGCGGGCGAACTGCACCTACATCTGGAGCTGTGGGCGGACCACGCGCCGCTGCTCATCGATCGGCTTCGCATCTGCCCGGAGGGCCGATGGGGGCTGGATGGCCACGAAGCAATCGGCACCATGCTCGCGTATCCAGCGACCCGCCCGATGGTCGATGCAGTTCGCGAGCTCGAACAAGCCGGCGTCGAAATGGGCGTGACGCTCGTCGATAAAGTCTTGGTCTGCCGCGCCCTCGCCGCGCAGGGCGAACCGATCAAGCGCGCCTTCATCGAGCGCTGGCAAACATTGCGACCGCAGTTGCTCGATCGCCCGGCAGTGCCGCCGCGGATCTGGGCGACCTGAGGAGAGCCGCTATGGAACTGACACCGAGAGAAAAAGACAAACTGCTGATCTTTACGGCTGCGCTGCTCGCCGAACGGCGCAAAGCGCGCGGCTTGAAGCTGAACTATCCCGAGGCGGTCGCGCTGATCTCGGCGGCCATCATGGAAGGCGCTCGTGACGGCAAAAGCGTGGCCGAGCTCATGAGCTACGGAGCCACCATCCTGACCCGCGAGGATGTGATGGACGGGATTCCGGAAATGATTCCCGACGTCCAGGTCGAGGCGACGTTTCCAGACGGCACCAAGCTCGTGACCGTGCATCAACCCATCGTCTGACGGAAGACCCATGATACCCGGTGAAATGTTTCCAGCCGCAGGCGAGCTCAAGCTCAACGAAGGCCGCGCCACGGTCAGAATCAAAGTCGCGAACACGGGCGACCGCCCGATCCAGGTCGGCTCGCACTATCACTTTTACGAAACCAACGCGGCGTTGCATTTCGATCGTGCAGCGACGCGCGGCTATCGTCTGAATATTGCCTCGGGCACCGCGGTCCGATTCGAACCCGGCCAGGAACGCGAAGTCGAACTGGTGGCTTACGCAGGCGATCGCGTCGTGTACGGCTTCAATCAAAAAGTAATGGGCCAGCTATGACTTCGATCAGCCGTGCCGCCTACGCCGAGATGTATGGACCCACGACGGGAGACCGAGTGCGACTGGGCGATACAGAGCTCATCGTCGAAGTCGAGCGCGACCATACGATCTATGGCGAGGAAGTGAAATTCGGCGGGGGCAAAGTCATCCGCGACGGCATGGGACAAAGCCAGCGCAACGCCGCCGACGTCGTCGACACCATCATCACCAATGCCCTGATCGTCGATCACTGGGGCATCGTCAAAGCCGATATCGGCATCAAGAATGGACGCATCGTTCGCATCGGCAAAGGCGGGAATCCAGATGTACAGCCCGGCGTGGATATCGTCATCGGCGCCGGGACCGAGGTGATCGCCGGCGAAGGCTTGATCGCGACACCGGGCGCCATCGATTCGCACATCCATTTCATCTGTCCGCAGCAGGTCGAAGAAGCCATGATGTCCGGCGTCACCACCATGATCGGTGGCGGCACGGGTCCCGCGACTGGCACGAATGCGACGACCTGCACCTCCGGCCCCTGGTACATCGAACGCATGTATCAGGCGGTCGAGTCGCTGCCCATCAATTTCGGTCTGCTCGGCAAAGGCAACGCCAGCTTGCCCCGGCCGCTCGAGGAACAGATCGAAGCGGGCGTGATAGGCTTGAAGCTGCACGAGGACTGGGGCACGACGCCGGCGGCAATCGACAATTGCCTCGCCGTGGCGGACCGTTATGACGTTCAAGTTGCGATCCACACCGACACGCTGAACGAGTCCGGCTTCGTCGAGGACACGCTGGCCGCATTCAAGGGCCGCGCCATTCACACCTATCACACCGAAGGCGCGGGCGGCGGCCATGCACCGGACATCATCAAAGCGTGCGGCGAAGCCAACGTGCTTCCCTCCTCCACGAATCCGACGCGCCCATACACGGTCAACACCATCGACGAACATCTGGACATGCTGATGGTGTGTCATCACCTGGATCCAGGCATCGCCGAAGACGTGGCCTTCGCGGAATCGCGAATTCGCCGCGAGACCATCGCGGCCGAAGACATCCTGCACGACCTGGGCGCATTCTCGATGATTTCCTCGGATTCGCAGGCGATGGGCCGCGTCGGCGAGGTCATCACACGGACCTGGCAAACCGCGCACAAAATGAAAGTGCAGCGGGGAGCCCTCTCGCCGGACACCGCGCAGAACGACAACTTCCGAGTTCGGCGTTATATCGCCAAGTACACGATCAATCCTGCGCTGACCCATGGCGTCGCGCATGAAGTCGGATCGATTGAAGCGGGCAAGCTCGCTGACATCGTGTTATGGCGTCAGGCCTTCTTTGGCGCGAAGCCCGCCATGATCATTAAAGGCGGCATGATCGTCGCGGCTCCCATGGGTGATCCGAATGCGTCTATTCCCACACCGCAGCCGGTCCACTACCGAGCGATGTTCGGAGCACTCGGCCGAGCGCGCACCTCTACCTCTGTAAGCTTTGTTTCCAAAGCCGCACTTGACAGCGGCATGGCGGAGCGCCTGAAGTTGGACAAGCGACTGGTGGCGGTCCGAGGAACGCGCACCGTGCGCAAGCGCGATCTCGTGCTGAACGATTATCAACCGAGAATCGACGTCGACTCGCAGACGTATGAAGTGCGCGCCGACGGTCAGTTACTGACGTGCGAGCCGGCCAAGGTGCTGCCGCTGGCGCAACGCTATTTCCTTTTCTGACGTGACGCCGTGCTGAATATCACTCGCAAGCTGCCCTCCTCCGGGACTCCCGCCGACGTAAAGCTCGTCCTTCCCTTCCAGCTGCGGAACAAGAGCCGCCTGCGCACCGCGCTGGACACAGGCGAAGAAGTGGGATTGATCCTCGAACGCGGCTCCGTGCTTCGCGACGGAGATCTGTTGCTCGCCGACGATGGCCGTATCGTCGCGGTCGTCGCGGAGCCCGAGACTGTCTCGACAGTGCGGGCGTCAGATCCTTTGGCTTTGTGTCGTGCGAGCTACCATCTGGGGAATCGGCATGTCGCCTTGCAGATCGGCGCGGGCTGGGTTCGTTATCAACACGATCACGTGCTCGACGAGATGGTCCGCGGTCTAGGCCTGAGCGTCACGGTCGAAGAAGCGCCGTTCGAGCCGGAAGCCGGCGCGTATGGCGGGCATTCTCATTCCACCCTCGCACCGCATGCACACGGATAGGCTGCGTCTGCTGCGACTCCTGCATCTGGCCAGTCCTGCGTTGCCGATCGGAGCGTTTCATTTTTCTCAAGGCCTGGAGTACGCGGTCGAAGCAGGCTGGGTAAGAAACGAAGCCGGCGCGCTCGCATGGATCGGCGGTGTGGCGCGGAACGCTATCGGCACACTCGATCTACCCGTGTTACTGCGCTTGCATCGCGCCTGCCGAAGCGGCGACGACGCAAGCCTGCAACGCTGGAGCCGATTTCTGCTCGCATCTCGCGAAACAGAAGAACTGCGCGCGGAAGACCGTCACATGGGCTCGGCGCTCGCTCGCATTCTCAGAGAGCTCGGCTCGTCCGAGCAGCGAGCGGAGCCAGGTTACGCGGAGATGTTCGCTATCGCCTCCGTCCGCTGGAACATCCCTGAAAACGAAGCTCTGCAGGCGTATGCATGGACATGGGCGGAAAATCAGGTCCTGGCCGCGGTAAAACTCGTACCGCTCGGGCAGAGTGCGGGTCAGCGCATCCTGCATTCTCTGATTCCGCTACTAGAAGAGCTCGCGACGCAGGCGCTCGACATTGGAGATGAAGATGTCGGCGCGTGCGCCCTCGTGCAGGGACTGGCAAGCGCGCGACATGAATCTCAGTACACGCGGCTATTCAGATCATGATCGCCGCCGCGTTACCTCTCTGTTGTCCGATCAACGCAATCCGGTTCAAACATAGCTAATAAAAAAATTTCTTGTCAGGGGTGTACAAACGCCGAAGCTCGCGAGTAGTCTGCGGCCCAGAGACGATGACGAATGGCGCATTCAGATGCCATCCATGGGGGAAACCGCAAGACCTTCCGCGGTAGTCAAACCGCCGAGTAGGTATTGTTTTGTTTCAATCCTCGCATTGCTCTGGGTGCTGTTTGCTGAGAGCACCTTCGCCGCGACTTTGCCGCCCGGCTTTCAAGAAGAGATCGTCATCTCCGGACTCACCGAGCCGACCGCGGTGCGCTTTGCATCGGACGGTCGTGTCTTCGTGGCCGAGAAGAGCGGCATCATCAAAGTCTTCGACAGCTTGTCGGATACCACGCCGACGGTGTTCGTGGATCTGCGGACGAAGGTTCATAACTTCTGGGACCGCGGCCTGCTCGACCTCGCGTTGGCGCCCAATTTCCCGAGCAACCCGTGGGTGTACGTCATCTACACTCATGACGCCGCGATCGGCGGCAATGCACCCCGATGGGGATCCGTGGGCGGCACCTCCGATGGATGTGAGATAGATGCTCTCGACGATGGTTGCGTGGTATCCGGACGCATCTCTCGGCTGGAGGCTTCCGGCAACGTCGCCATCGGCCTGGAACAAGTATTGATCGAAGACTGGTGCCAGCAGTATCCGAGCCATTCGATTGGGAGCCTCGCTTTCGGCGCCGATGGTGCGCTGTATGCGAGCGGTGGAGACGGCGCGAGCTTCAACTTCGTCGACTACGGGCAGGACGGCTCGCCGCTCAATCCTTGCGGCGACCCACCGGGAGGCGTAGGTGGAAACATGTCACCTCCCACCGCGGAAGGCGGAGCGCTGCGCAGTCAGGACGTGCGAACGACGAGCGACCCGACCTCGCTCGACGGCGCCATCATCCGGATCAATCCCACGACGGGCGCCGGCATGCCCGACAACCCGATGGCCTCCAGCAGCGATCTCAATGCCCGGCGCATCGTGGCTTACGGCTTGCGCAATCCGTTTCGCATCACCATTCGGCCCGGCACCAACGAAGTGTGGCTGGGCGATGTCGGCTGGAACGATTGGGAAGAGGTCAACCGCCTGATCAGCCCCTCGTCCGCTCCGGTCGAGAATTTCGGCTGGCCTTGTTACGAAGGCGACGGCATTCAGCGGGCTTACGACTCCGCGAACCTCAATCTCTGCGAGAGCTTGTATGCCGCGGGCAGCGGCGCAGTCGTCGCGCCGTACTTTCGATATCACCACAACGAGCTGGTGGTGCCTAACGACATCTGCCCGCTGGGCGGCTCGTCGGTGGCGGGTACCTCGTTCGCCTTCTCGACGGGCGGCTCCTATCCCGCCGAATATCGAGGCGCGTTGTTCTTCGCCGACTACACGCGGCGATGCATCTGGGCGGTTCCGCTGGGCACGAACGGACTGCCCGATATTTCCAGAAGGCGCACGTTCGCTGGCGGCGCCGCGCAACCGGTCCAGCTGCAAATCGGACCCAACGGCGATTTGTTCTATGTCGATCTGGGCGGCACGATCCGGCGCATTCGATATTTCAGCGCGAACCAGCCGCCGGTCGCGGTCGCATCCGCCAACCCAACCAGCGGCGCAGCTCCTTTGACTGTTTCTTTCAACGGCTCCGCGTCGAGCGATCCCGATGGCGACGTGCTGACCTACGCATGGGACCTCGACGGGGATGGCGCATTCGACGACGCTGCAGCCGCCACGGCGAGCTTCACTTATACCCAGCCAGGAACTTATATCGCCACGCTTCGCGTCACCGACACGTCTGGATCGACAGGCACATCGGCGGTGACCATCTCGGTGGGCAATACACCGCCGACGGCGATCATCGATACTCCGCTGGCGAGCACAACCTGGGCGGTGGGCGACAACATCACGTTCTCCGGCCGCGCCACCGATGCGCAGAGCGGCAACTTGCCCGCCTCGGCGCTCACCTGGAACGTCGTGCTGCTGCATTGTCCGTCCACGTGTCATGAACATCCGCTGCAGACTTTCTCCGGCGTCGCAAGCGGCAGCTTCCCGGGCCCCGATCACGAGTATCCGACTCGCCTCGAATTCCGCCTCACGGCCACCGATCCGGGCGGCTTGAGTCACACGACCAGCGTTCAGATCAATCCGCGAACCGTCGATTTGACGTTCCAATCGAGCCCGACCGGGCTGTCGCTCGCTGTGGGATCGACCAGTCAGGCGACGCCGTTTACGCGCACGGCGATTACTGGCTCGACGCTATCGATCAGCGCGACGTCGCCGCAGACGCTCAGCGGTACGCCGTACGAGTTCGTCAGCTGGTCGGATGGCGGCGCACAGACGCACAACATCACGGCGAGCGCTTCGGGATCGCGAGTCGCGACGTATCAGGTGCGAACCGGCGGGCCTGTCATTACCAACGTGGTGGCGCGGCCCGGTCCGAATCGCGTGACCATTACCTGGATCACGGATGTTCCTGCGCACAGCCAAGTGGACTACGGGCCGACCCCCTCCTACGGCAGTTCAATCGAGAACCGCGAGCTAGTCACCAATCATACGATCACCATCATTGGCCTTGCCCGCAAGACACAATATTACTTCCTGGTGCGGAGCCGCGATGCGGTGGGCAGCGAGTCGACCGCCGCGGGGAGTTTCAGGACCAAGTAGCGGAACTTCCCTGGCCACCTGACGTTGCCAGGGAAGGAACGGCAGGTCCTTGGAGGCTTTATGAGCACGCGCGTCACCGTTGCTGGCCATCCTATCCACCCCATGCTGGTCACCCTTCCGATCGGTCTGTGGGTGTTTTCTTTGATCTGCGATTTTGGCTACGTTTTCACTGGCGACGAGCGCTGGGCGACTACCGCGTATTTCACTCTGGGCGGCGGCATCGTCGGGGCGTTACTTGCAGCCTTACCGGGACTGATGGATTTGCTCGGCATCCACGAGGCACGAGCGCAGCGGGTGGCCAAATATCACATGGTGTTGAACCTCGCCATCGTGGTCGTGCAAGCGGCGAGCTTCTGGATACGGACCGAGGAAGGCCTCGCCGAAGTACTCCCGCGAGGGCTTTCAATCGTCGCGGTCGCGGCGCTGATCGTTTCTGGCTGGTTGGGCGGACATCTGGTTCACGTGCTTGGCGTCACACAACCCGAGCACGGTGCGGGAGTTTCCGCGCCACCCCCGACATCCGAAGACCGTCTGCATCCGCGTACCTGATCGCGACGAGATTGACGGCGCGCAGGCGATCGCCGCGATCTACATATATAAACCGGCTACTCCCGGTCCTCTGGAAGCTCGGCGGCGGGTTTCGCGGGTTTGCGCTTTGCCTCCTGCTCGGCCAGCTGAGTGGGCGTGAGCAGGTACGTATCCAGAATCCGTCGAGCGATGGGAGCGGCGAATCTCGAACCGCCGCCGGGTGCGTTCTCCACGATCAGAGCGAGAGCGATCTTCGGTGCTTCGACCGGGGCGAAAGCGACGAACAACGCATGATCGCGTAAATGTTCCTGCAGCTCTCCCGGCTTGCGCACCCGTTCATTGAGCGCCACGGTGAACACCTGAGCCGTGCCGCTCTTACCCGCCATTTTGTAGTACGGCATCGGCTGCAAGAAATAGAACGCCGAACCGCCCGGAGTATTCACGACGTCGATCATGCCGCCGATGGCCACGTCCCATGCAGCGGGATCGGCCGTCTTCGCCGGCGTCAAGGCAACCGGGGGAAGCTCACGAATTTGTCCTGTACGAACGTCGCGAATGGCTCTGACCATGCGCGGCTTGTAGCGCGCTCCGTGAGCCGACAACGTCGCGATGGCATGAGCAAGCTGCAGCGGGGTCATCAGCATCTGTCCCTGCCCGATGCCGACGCTGATCGTGTCGCCGGGAAACCAGACCTGCAGCTCCGGTCGCTTCTGAAAGGCCCGCTTCTTCCATTCGGTCGACGGCAGAATGCCGAGCCGCTCGCCCTGAATGTCGATGCCCGTGGCGCTACCCACGCCGAATTGAGACAGGAAGCCGGCCATCCGATCGATGCCCATCAACCGCGCGACGTCGAAGAAATACACGTCGCATGAGGTCGCAAGCGCTCTGCGCATATCGACCGTGCCATGGCCCTGCGGTTTCCAGTCGCGGCGTGCGCGTCCGTAGCCCGGCGCCGACCACATCCCTCTGCAATAGCGAGTGTCGTGTGGCGTGACGACGCCATACTCGAGTGCCGCAAGCGCGAGGATAGGTTTGACCGTCGAGCCCGGCGGGTAGACGCCTCGAAGCGCCCGGTCGTACATCGGCCGCTTCGGATCTTCCGTCAGCGCAAGATACTGTGCGCGCGTCAGGCCGCGCGCAAAAACGTTTGGATCGAACGCCGGCGTGCTCACGAACGCCAGCACGTCGCCATTGGTGGGATCGATGGCGACGGCCGCTGCACGCTGCCCCCGCAAAGCTTCTTCCGCCACCCGCTGCACGCGCAGATCGAGGGTTAGAAACAAGTCGTTGCCCGCGGTCGGCTGGCGTGTTTCCAGCGGCACGTCCTCCCGACCGATGCGCTCGACACGACGGCCTTGCGCGTTGACCAGCAACTGCTTGACGCCGGGATAGCCGTGCAATTCGCTTTCGTAGGCGCGCTCCACTCCACTCTTGCCGGTCAGCGTCGTGCCGGCGTAGCGGGCCATGTCGAGGCTCTTCTCGTCGTCCTCGCTGATCGCGGCGACATAGCCGATAGCGTGAACGCTGCTGCTGCCAAGAGGGTAGTAACGGGTCAGGCGCGGCACGACTTCGACGCCCGGGAAGTCGTGACGGCGGGCCGCGAAGCGCGCCAGTTCTTCTTCCGTCAGCTGCAGCTTGAGCGGCACGGAATCGAACGAACGACGGCTGCGAATATCCTTGCGGATCCGGGCCAGGTCGGTGCTATCGATCAGCTTGAGCGCCGCCAGCCGCTCCAGCGTCCCATCGAGGTCCGCGACGTCCTCCCGCGTGATCTCCAGCTGGAACGAGGGCGCATTGGTCGCGAGCGGCAGGCCGTTACGGTCGAGAATCAGGCCGCGATTCGCCGGAATGGGTTCGACCTTGATCCGGTTGCCTTGGGATTCCCCGACGTAATAGTCGTATCTCACGACCTGCAGCCAGACCAGGCGGGCGATGACGGCGCCCAGCGCGATCACCATCAGGACGGCGGCAAACAGGGCGCGCTGCTCGAACAGCTCCTGTTCAGCCCGATGATCCTTCAGGCGAATCGACTTAGACATTGATCCGTCCGCGGCGTCCGTGATGACCGAAGTCGCGGACTATGATAATTGTTTTTTATTGGAAGATCTCCGGGAGATCTCCGGGAAACGTTCGATTGGCAGCCCTAAATGAGGATCGCCGCCATGAGTACCCGACTGTGCGTTCGACTGATCTGGGCCGTCTGCCTCGCCTCGACTCACGCAGCGGCGTTCGATGTTACAAAGTATCGCCTGGTGGACCTCACTCATCCGTATGGGGAGGAAACGCTCTACTGGCCATCACGCCCGGCGGATAAGTTCGAGCTCCAGCAGCTCGCCCGTGGCGACACGCCCGGCGGTTACTTCTATTCAGCCAATCGTTTCTGCACCCCGGAGCATGGCGGCACGCATCTCGATGCGCCCATTCATTTTGCTCGCGGCAAGAAATCGGTGGAGCAGCTCGGCCTGGAACAACTCATCGCCCCCGCGGTACGGATCGATGTGCGCGAGCAGGCCAAAGAGAACAAGAGCTACCGGCTTCGTGTGCAGGACGTGCTCGGATTCGAGCAACGGCATGGAAAGATCCGCCCGGGAACCATCGTGCTGCTGCAGACCGGCTGGAGTCGTTACTGGCCCGACCGGAAACAGTATCTCGGTAGCGAGTCGCGCGAGGACGCCAGTGGGCTCGACTTCCCGAGCTACGGCGAGGAAGCGGCCCGACTGCTGGTCGAACAACGCGGCGTGAAAATGCTCGGCGTCGATACCGCTTCCATCGATTACGGTCGCTCGAAGGACTTCATCGTCCATCGAGTCGCGGCGGCGGTCGACGCCGCCGGACTCGAGAATCTAACGCGCCTCGAAGAACTGCCCGAAACCGGCTTCAACATCATCGCCCTGCCCATGAACATCCGGGGTGGCTCCGGCGGACCGGTGCGCGTCGTTGCGCTCGTCCCCCGAGCGGGAGATTAGCTCACGCGCACGACGAAGGCGCCGCCCGACTCGCTGACGAGCACGCGCTTGGGCATGAATGTTTCGATGATGGTGGCGTTCGATCTCAGGTGCTCGGTGACGACGCTGGTCGTGAACGATCCGCCCTGGCCCAGCGCCATCGGCAATAGCAACTGATCCGCCAAGTGTTCACCCACGGCAGCCTCGGAGCCCAAGTATCCGCGTGCTTCGTCGACCGCGCCGGACGCCACATCCTCCGAACGAACGCCGCGCTCACCGAAGCCGGTGAACACTTCAGTGACGTTCGCATGCTCCACAGTGATAGTCACGGCATTGCCCGGCCCCATGTCATTCGACAGGCCGCGAATAAACAGTTGATCCTGCGACCAGTGCAGGCGCTTGCCGATCACTTCCAGCTCACGCTGCCCGATATGGATCGGCAACGCCGCCACATACGCCTCCGCATAGGCGCCCACTTGCTCGCCACGCTCGGTCAACGTCAGCTCGGATAGAGCGGAGGGCGTGATCCGGGCGACGATCTCTCCCCCACCCCGGGGATAGAAACCATATCGGCGCAACTCCAGCTCCACCCGAGCGCCCATGCGAGCGACGAGCGGCAGGAAGGCCCGCTGCAAAAAGTCGAACGGCGGCGAGCCGCGGTTGTGAGTTCCACCCGTGATGCGAACGACGCTTTCCTCCGCCGCCGTCAGCAGCGGCGGCAGCACGGTCTGCAGGACGAGCGTCGAGCTGCCGGCCGTGCCGATCGCAAAAGAATAGCTGCCGCCTTTCAGCCTGCCCGGCTTGAAAGTCAGCTCACGGCTACCGATCTCGTCGCCGACGACCACGGCATCGCAAATCTCCGCCGCGGCTTTCACCGCGGTGAGATGTTGCCGTAACAGTCCCGGCTTATCGCGATTGGCGCGAATGTTCACGATCCGGAACGGCTGCTGGGTGCAAATGGCAAGCGAGAGCGACGAGCGCAAAATCTGCCCGCCGCCCTCGCCCTGCGAACCATCGATCTCGATCATCTTCATCCCTTTACGCACACGACCTGTTTCAAGGTATGGACCACTTCGACCAGGTCACGCTGTGCGTTCATGACCGCATCGATATCCTTATAAGCCGCCGGCGTCTCGTCGATCACATCCTTATCCTTTCGACACTCGACACCGGCCGTCGCCGCACGATGCTCTTCCACCGTGAAGCGCTTCCGGGCTTCGGTACGTGACATCTTCCGGCCGGCGCCGTGGCTGCAGCTATTGAAGCTGTCCTCGTTGCCGAGACCGCGGACGATGTACGAACGCGCTCCCATGCTGCCCGGAATGATGCCGAGCTCGCCCTTGCGGGCGCTCACGGCTCCCTTACGAGTCACGAGAATGTCCTTACCGAAGTGCCGTTCGCGGCTCACATAGTTGTGGTGACAGTTCACCGCCTCGATATGACTTTCGAACGGCTTCGGAATCATCCGACGCACGGCCGCGATCACATTCTGCATCATCACCTCGCGGTTGAGCCGCGCGAAGTTCTGCGCCCACTCCACCGCCTCGACATAGTCATCGAAGTGCTGCGTTCCCTCGGGAAAGTACGCCAGGTCCTGATCGGGCAGATTGATCATCCAATGCCGCATGTCCTCACGCGCCAGCTCGATGAAGTGCGAACCGATCGCGTTACCGACACCGCGCGAACCGCTATGGAGCATGAACCACACCGCCTGGTCTTCGTCGAGGCAGACCTCGACGAAATGATTGCCGGTGCCGAGCGTTCCGAGGTGCACACGGTTGTTGGTGTTCGCCAGATGCGGGTATTTGTCCGTGATTCGTTTGAAGCCTGCATCGAGCTTCGACCACGCGTCATCGACATTGTCGGGAGCACGATCGCCCCAAGAACCTTTGTCACGTTTACCCGGCGAACGTCCGTGCGGCACAGCTCGCTCGATGGCGGCACGCACACCGCTCAAGTTGTCCGGCAGATCGGACGCGCGCAGCGTCGTCTTGGCCGCGATCATTCCGCAGCCAATGTCGACACCCACAGCCGCGGGAATCACGGCCTGCAGCGTCGGAATCACGCTGCCAACCGTCGAACCCTTGCCGACGTGCACGTCCGGCATCACCGCGATGTGATGAAAGATGAAGGGCACGCGCGCCGTCTTCTGCAGCTGCGTCTTCGCTTCGTCCTCCACCGGCACGCCGCGCGTCCACATCTTCACGTGGGCGCCGCCCGGCACGTTCATGGTTTCGTGATTGTTCTCGCTCATGTCCTTCTCCACATTCATGTCGAAAGGGCCTCGGCCGCTTTCGACCCAAAAAACAGACGATCCCGGCGCCGACGACAAAAGGGGATGAAACCCGTGCTCTACCCCTGAGCTACCGCCCCATCGATGTTGGAGCGGACGGGACTCGAACCCGCGACCTCGTCGTTAAAAGCGATGTAGTTCCATCAGCATTCGTCGGCGCCGAAACCGGGTGCGACCGGGCCCAGAGTTGTCGGTGACTTTTTCGACCCAAGCGATGTAGTCACAGACGCATTCCCGGCCGCACCAAACCTTTAAATCAATACTTCCTCGATCTTGTCCACCCAGTGACCCGGCGCCAGCTGGCCCGCGGCAAACGCGTTCACCACGTTGAACACCTCATCCGAGAAGCCGCCGACGTTCAACACATCGCCGCGCTCGGCCGTCTGAGACGTTCCCAGCGGCTGGATGTCGATGCACACCAACTTCGCCTGGCCGTTACGGGCCTTGAAAGCGCCCCACTGCCGCATCATCTCCGTGGGGCCCGCCTTGCCGGCGTCGACCCACGACTGATTGTCCGAAACATAGATCACGAGGTCGGCCTTCTCCTGCCGCGCATTCAGCCACTTCAGCGGCGCGCTGCAGTTCGTTCCGCCCCCGCCGATCGATGCCAGCTTCTCGGCATTCGTCATCACCGAGTCACGCATGTTCAACGCGATCTCGCGGACGTTGTTCTCGAACGGCAGCACGAGCGCGTTCTTGTTCGTCCGCGCCACAGCCGCCGCAACCAGACCAGCGACATCGATACAACGGACCGTGCTCGTCGCGCCACGCCGCGTTCCCGTCACCGCGGAAGCCATCGAGCCCGACACGTCCGGGCATACCACTACCCGACCACCGAACGAACCGATGTTCGTCAACGCAATTTCCATCGCGTCCTGTAACGCGTCCCGCACTTCCGCCGGAATGTCCGGTCCGGTCGCGCGATACGCCGCCATCAACTGATACGGCAGCACCCGAGCCTTCTCGATGGCGACGCGATCCCGCAGCTTGTCCGCGACCACCTGCGCCATGCCCTCGATCTCGAACACTCCGTGACGGGCAAACGTGTTCAAGTTCATCCGCACCATATGCCAGTTGCCACGGCGCGCGACCATCGCCCACTCCTCCCGCTTCAATCCCAGGGCCGTCAGCATCTGGAACGGAACATCGGGAAAATCCTGGGAACGGTCGAACTTATACACGACGTACTCCTGCAGCTTCTGGGGCAGGGCTTCCACCGCGTACGGCTTACCCAGCAACCAGGCATAAAACGCTTCGCGCACCGGATCGTTCGGCTTCGGATGCACCATCCGCACGATATCGGCCAGCGACGGATCGCTTCCGACCGCGGCCTCGATCAAGCGCCGCTCGCCAGCCGAGCTCAACCACTTCTGCACCAGCGCCTTCGGCGCCGAGCCGAGCGACTTACGGCCCACCGCGCCGCTACGAACGATCTGCACGAAGTTACGAAGCATGCGGCCGTTGTCGACCACGCGATCGAACACGCGACGCAGAGAGTCCGGGCTCTTGATCGACAAGACCGCCAACAGCAGCGCCGGCATATCCTTCATCGACGCGTTTTCACGGGCATAGACCGCGGCCTTCGCAATGAACTCCGCATCGAGCTCCTTGCTCAGCTTCAGCACGGTCTCGAGTTGATCCGCACCGGCGGCATAAAACGTGTTGTTCAGGCAGCCGGTCACGGCGTACTGAGCCAGGAGATGCTTGGGCGAATAGCGGTACGCCGGTGCGCCCTCGCTGTTCGTGGCCGTCGCCGCCGGGGCGAACTCGCCGCGCGTTGCTTGGAAAAGCTGCTTGTTGGCCATGGTCGTTGCTCCTTTCTCTGATCTGTCCGTCGCGAGCCGCGGCGCCCCGATGGCGCCGCCCGTTCTGTGTGTGTTTGCTTGCTCGGGGATAGAGATTGCACTGGCTGTGCCATGCAGCATCCCGGCTGGCTGATTCTTCGTAAGTCACTGACGCAGCTATGCATTTACCTGGTCGGCAGCATCGGCCGAGGTTTCAGCCGAGCGGCGCGATGGGCGAAATGCTATCTTTTAAGCGAGCTTCTTTGCTTATTGGATAGAGCATGAAAACCGTAGTCATCGGGTTCCTGGGATCGATTCTGGACAGCGGCGGCGGCCCCGGCCGCTGGGAGAAGTGGCGGCCCAGCGTGTCGATCTGCCAGCACGACGATCTCGTCATCGACCGCTTCGAGATGCTTCATTCCCGCGGACACATACGGCTGGCGGAACAATTGCGAACGGACATCGCCTCCGTGTCACCGGAAACCAAGGTGAACCTGCACGTTTGCGATCCCGCCAATCCGTGGGACTTTCAGGAGGTCTACGGCTGCCTTCACGAATTCGCACGCCAGTATCCATTCGACCTCGAGCGCGAGCGTTATCTCATCCACATCACCACCGGCACGCACGTCGCGCAGATCTGTATGTTTCTATTGACCGAAGCGCGATACTTCCCGGCCGTGCTGCTGCAGACATCCCCGCCTCGTAAGCAGGGCTCGGGGGACGCCGGCGCTTACTCCCTCATCGATCTGGATCTGTCGCGTTACAACCAGATCGGCGCTCGCTTCGCCCGCGAAAAACAGGAGAGCACCGAATTTCTGAAGTCCGGCATCAAGACGCGCAACGCGGCTTTCAACCAGATGATCGCGCGCATCGAACGCGTGGCCGTGCGTTCCAAAGCACCGCTGATGCTCAATGGCCCCACCGGCGCCGGCAAATCGACGCTGGCGCGCCGGATCTACGAGCTGAAGAAGTCGCGCCATCAGATCCAGGGTGAATTCGTGGAAGTGAACTGCGCGACTCTGCGTGGAGATGCCGCGCTCTCCACGCTGTTCGGGCATGTGAAGGGCGCGTTCACCGGGGCGCTGAGCGATCGCGCCGGCCTGCTTCGTAAAGCGCACGGCGGCGTGGTCTTCCTCGATGAAATCGGCGAGCTCGGCATCGACGAGCAGACCATGCTGCTCAAAGCGATCGAGGAAAAGCGCTTCTCGCCGATGGGATCGGACAAAGAAGTCGAGAGCGACTTTCAGTTGATCGCCGGCACCAACCGCGATCTGCGGTTGGCCGTTGCCGAGGGCAAGTTTCGCGACGACCTGCTGGCGCGTATCAATCTTTGGGTATTCGAGTTGCCGGCGCTCCGCGACCGCCGCGAGGATGTCGAGCCGAACATCGACTATGAGCTCGACAGGTTCGCGCGGGACAATGACGTCACCGTGCGCTTCAACGCCGAAGCGCGTAAAGAGTATCAGCGCTTTGCAACCTCCCCCGCCGCGGTCTGGAGCGGCAACTTCCGGGAGCTCTCCGCCTCCATCATGCGCATGGCTACACTCGCCGAAGGCGGTCGCATCACCACTGACGTCGTCGAAGATGAAATCGAGCGGCTGCAGAGCACGTGGCGACCGAAGCCTTCACAAAGCAATCTCGAGTCACTGTTACCGGCGAAAGCCCTTGCAGAGATCGACCTGTTCGATCGACTGCAGCTCGATGTCGTCATCGAGATGTGCCGTTCGTGCGCGACGATGGCGGAAGCGGGGCGAAAACTGTTTGCAGCGTCGCGCACCCGTCGCCGCGCCGTGAACGACAGTGATCGACTGAAAAAGTACCTGGCGCGGTTCAATCTGGATTGGGCGGCGCTGAAGCACTAGCCAGGGCCATGTCCGTGGCCGGATGCATCGCACGTCCGTTGCGCGCGTCGAGCCGGTGGCTTAGCTCGTCAATGTCAGCGCTGTAACCACCAGCGCCACGAGCACCACGACGACGATGGCGATCGTCGTGCCCCTGTCGCGGGCGTATGCGTTGGCGTGTTTCTCGACCAGCCTGTGCCTTGCCGCGGGATCCCCTGAGCCGAGCCTGCCCAGATCGAAAATCAGCGCCTGTGTTCGCGCGATGGTTTCGGGGCTGAGTCGTTGTCCGGCTCGCTGTCGCATCGAGGGATCGTCGAAGTGCTTGTTGACCTCGTCGAGCAACTTTCTCTCCTTGGCGAGATCGGCTTCCGACTCGAGTCGCTTCAGTCCCTCGAACTGCGCTTCGGAGCGCCGTGCACGTTCGATCTCCTCCTCCGACATCGTCGCGGTCCACGCGCGGGCCCTGCCGGTGCGCGCCTTCCAAACGTCGTAGCAGAGTTGGTAGACGAGCGTCGCGGGGAGCTTGGTAAATTTCAGATGGACCAGGATGAAGTTGGGACTGCGCCGGGCCAGCAGATAGCGCGACACTCTGAGCAAAGGATGCAACTTGCTCTCTCGCTCTTTGAGCTGCGGCACATAGAGATCGAGCGAATGCGTCGTGACTCCACGGTAGGTATGGCTTTGCAGGCCGATGGAATCGATCTCGTCCCAACGCAGGAACCCGTAAACAGGCATGCTGAGGCCGTCCCATCGGATCGTAAGCGGCGGCTTGCCGACATCCGGCCCAACAAACAGCGCAAGGATCGCGGCGCCGAACACGAAGCAGGCGAACATGACGATCGTGTCGGTGGCTGGATCCATGAACGCCACCTGTCCGGACACTACCAACCCGGCGGCGGCAACCAGGAGCACAGCGACGCCACTGGCGCCTTTCAGGACGATGGGCTCGCCCATGGCGCTGAGCTGCTGTTTCAGGGCGATAAACTGCTCGGCCAGACGGTCCTCTTCGCGAGCCTCGGCCGCCGGCATCACCTGGCGATACCACAGCAGCGTGATGACTAGCAGAGCGCAGCCGCCTAGAAACAAGCCGAGCGAGGTGTAGCGGTCGAGCGGGGAGCCAATGCCGCCATGGCCAGTGCAACCGCCAACAGCATCGCGGCTAACTTGATTCCCTTAACTGCCGAGACGGACATCGAACCTTCCCAGGAGCAAAAGAAGGCGTATAACGCGGGCCGGAAACCCCAAACAGGCACTGGGTCGCACGCGCGCTCGGGCCACCCCGCTCAACTCTGCTGCGCGATGCCTGGCCGGCCCGGCTCCACCATGAACTGAGCGACGCGACTCGATGGCGTTTGCGTGGAAATCACGTGACTGAGCGAGATCAGCTCCGTCGTCCAGCTCTCATGCGTGACGTTGCAAATGCCATAGCCGCGCCGATCCTCCAGCATGCGAAGCGATGGGTTGCGCCGAAGGATTTCGGCATTGCCAGGAAACGCGCCCAGACCGTCGCCCCCGGAGGTCGCGGAGGAAACGAGAAACTCCGCAGCTACGGGAGCGCCATCCGGAGTACGCAGCACGTCTCCAGCGAAATGTTGATGAGCGTCTCCGCTCAACACCACGGTGTTGGCTATCTTTCGTTCTTGCAGGACGCCGAACAGCCGCTCTCGCGCCGCCGGGTAGCCGCCCCACGTGTCCATGCTGGTGAGGCGTTGAGTCACTGCTTCAGAACGAGACAAATCGAGATCCATCATCAGTACTTGCTGAGCAATCAAGTTCCACCGAGCGGTGGACCGACTCAGGCGGTCGATCAGCCATCGCTCCTGTTCCGTGCCGAGCATGGTGCGCTCCGGCGCGCGAGCTTCGCGGCATAACACTTTGTCGCCGTCGCCGCATGCCTGGTCGGAGCGGTACTGGCGTGTATCGAGAAAGTTGGCGCTGACGAGATCGCCCCAACTCGTGCCGCGATACATGCGCACGCCATCGCGACCTGGAAAGCTCGATCTGCGCACCGGCATGTGTTCGTACCATGCCTGAAACGCCGCAGTTCGGCGCAGCGCGAAAATCTCGGGCGCCGTGCCCTTCTCATCCCGATCGGCCGCCCAATTGTTTGAAATTTCGTGATCGTCAAATGTGACGAACCAGGGCGTGGCGGCATGCGCCCGCTGCAAGTCCGGATCCGTTCGATACTGAGCGTAACGCTGCCGATAATCGTCGAGACTGAACGTCTCACCGCCGAGATGCAGACGAACCGGCGAGAAAGGCACTTCCCTCAATATTCTGAGCGGCGGCGCGGTCGGATATTCGTAGATGTAATCGCCGTAGTGGAACAAGAAATCGAGGTCCGCCTCCGCGAGCGCGCGGAACGCGTGGAAATATCCCTCTTCATAGTGATGGCAGCCGGCGACGCCAAATCGGAGCGATCTGACGGGAGCGCCAGCTACCGGCGTCGTGCGACTGCGGCCAACGTAACTACGCTCGCCGAACGCAGAGAAGCGATACCAATAAGATCGATCCGCCGCGAGCCCTGATACTTCGACGTGGACGCTGTGAGCGAGCATCGGATGAGCGACGGCAGTTCCGCGTGCCACAACGTCGCGAAACCTCTCATCGCTCGCAACTTCCCAAGCAACATCAACCGGGCGCGCCGGCATGCCACCATGCGGTTCAAGCGGTGACGGCGCAAGCCGGGTCCATATCACAAAGCCATCGGGCGACGGATCGCCCGAGGCAACGCCGAGCTGAAACGGCGTGACATCGAACCCTTGCGCCCGAAGCCTCGGGGGCGACAGCAATGCCGCCCCCGAAAGACCCAGACCTGCGACGAGCGCGCGACGCGTGATGCGCATGCCTTTCCTCAGAAGTCCCAGGTGGCCACCAGGCGCAACGTCCTGCCGAAGATAGGACGACCGAAGATCACTTCGTCGGTTCCTTGACCGGTGAGCCCGTCGACGCGCGGATTGCCTTCGGTGACGCCCTCCTCGTTAGTCAGGTTGGTGACAACGGCCTGCAGGTGCACATCGCCGATTTTAGCCGTCGCGCCGAGATCGACCGTCGTGTAATCGGGCAATTCGGTCGAGTTCAGCGCGTCGACGTAACGACGACCGGCGTACGAAACGTTTGCATACAGCGTGGTCGGCACCGCGCCGATGTCGAAGAATACCGTCGGGGTCAAACGCGCGATCCACTCAGGCACGCGCGCCGGCAACTTGCCGTTGAACTGGTCGCCGAGGTTGCCGTAGGTCTGCTCCTGGAGCTCACGCTGCCGCGGTCGCTGCCAGGTCACATTGCCCGCCAACTCGAACGCACGGAACGGTCGCCACGCCATTTCGGTTTCGATGCCGTACACCTTCAACTTGCCCCAATACGTCGCGCTCTCGTTTACGCCGGTGATCGGATTCACTGTGGGCCCCGGCACGGACAGCTGATCAAAGTCGCTGTAGAAAGCGGTCGCGAACATCGACAGCGGGCGGGTGTTGTACTTGAGCCCGATTTCCGCGCCGGTGATCTTGTCATCTGGCGCGTTGTTGTTGGTCACCGCAGCCCAGAGGTTTCGACTGCGGAACGCCTTGGTGAAACGACCGAACATCGCGTACTCCGAGTTGAACTCGTAGTTCGCGCCGAGCGTCCAGGCGAGGTTATCGTCCTTCTGCCGATACACGGCGGTGCGACCGCTGTTACCCTGCTGAGCGTTGTCGGCGATAGTGGTGGGATCGCCGTAGTTGCGTGTCTCGGTGAGCCAGCGCAAGCCCGTCTGGTCGTACCATTCATTGCGGATGCCGGCGTCGAGCGTGAATGCATCCGTGACCTTCCACGAATCGGCCAGATAGATCGCGTAGCGCTCGGAATCAGCCGTGCCGCCGATGTAATAAGAACCGTAACGAAGGAAGCCGTCGTCGGTCACGGAGCCGAGCACGTTGCCCGCGGCATCCACCGCCAGCAGATCGAGTCGGCGAGCAAGGCCGCCCACTTCGTTCAACGAATCCTGCAGCAGGCGCTGATGGGTCAAGTCCGCTTGCGAATAGCTCAAACCCGCCGTGAGGCTGTGATCGCCAATGTCCTTGGTGACCTGCAGCTCGTCGATGACCGTCGAGCCTTCGGTCGGCACATAACGATACGACTGCTCGATCACCAGGCCGCGTGAGCCCGACGGATCCCAGCCGATGCGACTATTGCCCGCGCCGCGGTCGTTCGCGAGAACGTAGTTCAAGGCCGCGACGTTGGGGCCGAACGCGGCGCGCGCGGCAGCCAGCTTGCTTTGCGCATAGCTCTGATAATCGAAAGCCTGCGTGGTGGAGAACAACGCGTCGAGATCCACGTTGGCGTTGAGATAACGCAGCTTGTTGGAAACATTCCAGCCATTACCGAAATCGCGCGTGAAATCGAGCCCGGTCATGAACACCGTGGCGTGCCGCCCATCGGCGATGTCGCGCTGAATGGAGTCGGTCTGGTCGCCGGTGAACGTCTTGACGATGTAATGCCGGTTGGCGTTGGACATCATCGTGCCCTCCAGCGGATCGATGAGATCGGCGAGCGAGCTGCCGTCGCGCGGATCCTTGAGGGGAATGGGCAGATAGAAAACGTTCGTCTCGTCGATGTACTTGGCGTACGCCGTGACCTCGCCGCCATCGAAGCGCTTGGTGAGATTCAGGCGGAACTGGCCGCCCTCGTCGGTCGGAAAGCCGGGGTCGCGATAGCCATCGTGGCTGCGCATGAAGCCGCCGGCTGCGTAGTACCAATCGTTGCCCATCGGGCCCGAGGAATACGCGTCTACGCGCTGCATGCCGCTATCCTGCCAGGTGAGGCGCGTCGCGCCTTCCGGAGTGTCGCCGCCTTTGCGCGTGATGGTGTTGATGACGCCGGCCGGCGCATTACTCGTGAAGATCGGCGCTGCGCCAGAGCGCACGGCCTCGACGCGTTCGGTCATGATGTCGCTGCGTGCGAACGAGTCGCCGTTCAGATAGATCTCGTTGGGATCCTGGAAGAACAACATGCCGTCTTCCACGATGGCGATGAAGCGCGTGCCGAACGAGCCCGGCAGGCCGCGCGGGCTGATGTTGTTGTTGGATTCGCCGCCGGAGGCTTCGACATAGAAGCCAGGCAGCTTGCCAATCAGATCGGCCGTGCTCTGGGGCGCGAGCAGCTGAATCTGCTCTTCGTCGATGGTGGACACCGCATACGAAGTTTCAAACTTCGACATGCGCTCGGCCGTGCCGGTCACGACGACTTCGTCGATGTACAGACCGTCGCCACCGCTGCCCTCCACGCCGTCCGCCCCCGCCGCGTCACGGCGAATGATCAACGAGCCGGATTCGTCTTGCGTGATACGCAACGGCGTGCCGGCGAGCAGGCGCTCCGCCGCTTGTCGGGGCGTCATGTTTCCATTGAGCGCGGGCGCTTCGTAACCTTCGACTTCGTCGGGTCGAAACAGAATGTTGGTGTTGGTCTGTTTCGCGAGCTGCTCGAGCGCGCTGGCGAGAGGCTGCGCTGCCGTCGCGATGGACACGGCCTGCATCTGGGCGTGAGCCGGGCCGAGAGCGGCGCCGAACAGTACTGCGGCCACCGTGTTGGCGACGATGTGACGACGAAGTTTCCGGCGGCGATCGCGACGATCGCTACGGCGGGGCGTGACAACGGACATGGCTTCTCCCAATCGCTCTTTCTGCTCGACCTGCTGGTCGCGCGTTATTGACGAACGATCGGGGGCTACCCTCACCCCGCTTAGAAGAAACTTTTGTTACAGCGCGCGGATCCGAATCACGCGATCGGACTCTTCCACCCGGATGGGCAGCAACCGCGCCAATGAGCGGGCAAACGCGCTGTTGTCGCCCACTCGATACACGCCGCTGATGCGCAACGCCGACGCGCGCTCGTCCATCAGCACCAGTTCGCGTTCGCTGTAACGGTTCATCTCGGTGACGACCCGCGCCAGCGGTTCTCCTCGGAAAGCGGCATGGCCCGACTGCCACGCCAGCATGTCGTTAAGGTCCGGGCGATCGTGCTCCACATGGAGTTCCGCATCGACGCGAACTCGCTCGCCCACGCTGATTCGAACGGCGGCATTGTCAGCTTTGGCCAGTGTTGCCACGCCCTCGATGGCAAGCACCGACAGCTCATCCTCCTCTCGCCGCATGTCGAAGCGACCGCGCGCGACGGTGAGATCGTGCTCCCCGGCATTGACGGAGAACGGCCGTGGATCGGAGGACACTTCGAACAAAGCCTGTCCGCGACGAAGCTCGATGCGCCGCTGCTCGGAATCGAAGCGCACCTTCAGTGACGTTTCAGTGTTCAGCAACAGTCGCGAACCATCTTCGAGCGTGAGCCTGCGCTGCTCGCCTCGCGCCGTCGTGTAAACGCCCGCAGTCGCGATAGACCACTGCAGCCCAAGGCCACCCACACCGAACACCGCGAGCGATCCTGCCAGCATTTTTCGTCTGGAAATGAGCCGTCGCGGCGCAGGCTCACTGCGAGGAAAGTCGCGCAGCGCGTCCATGTCGTCCCAGATCGTCGCGACATGCTCGAAGCGTTCGGCGTTCATGGGATCGGCCGCAAGCCACTGACGAAAGCGCGCTTCATCGTCGCGCGTTCGGTGCTCGGCGCGCAATCGTGCTAGCCAGGCGGCCGCTTCCGCATAATCGGGTGGCACCGTTGGGGGCATGCGCATCAATAGTCTTTGGTCCACTCCGCCAGAAACTGCATGGCGCGAGCGATGTGTTTCTCGACCGCGCTCACGCTGATCGACAGCTTCTCGGCGATCTCGACGTATTTCAAACCATCGAAACGATGCATCAGGAACACCTCGCGCGTGCGAGGCGACAGCTCCTTCAATCCTGCACGAACCCGCGCCAGTCGCTCGTGTGCTTCGAGCGCCTCGTCCGGCAGCGGCGCCGGATCGCGCAGAAAAAAAGTAGCGGGGTCGAACGGCACCGGCGCGGCGGGGTGTTGAGCCCTGCGATGCTCGTCCCAAGCCTGGTTGACCGCGGCTTTCACCAGAAATGCTTCGGGATTGGCGATATCGCCGCTGCCGCGTTCGAGCGTACGAACGACGGCGACGTGCGCCAGATCTTCAGCTTCCGCGTGACGGGTCACCCGGGCAATGTGGCGAATCAAGCGTCGCCAGTCGATCTCGGCTCCAAACAGTTCCACTTCCTGCCTCCCGGAGGCGCGGAACCATAGCGGCCATTCACGACACTTTTATGACAACGCTCAAGAACAGCTCGCGGTCGCTTTGGTCGTCACCGCTCGTCCGGCCGTGTTGATGGTGACGACGCGCGCTTCGCTAGCGGCGGTGGTACAGACGGTGAAAGCGACCGGAGTAGCGTCGACGCCGGTGGGCTGAAAGATCACGCGGGTGATGGCGCCCGCGGTAATCCTCAAACCTCGCTGGGCTGAAGCCTGACGACGTAACGTCGTATCGCCGCGGACGATCCAACCTTGTTCCCAGCCGCCGGACGTTGCGCAGTTCTCGCCGTCCGACGATACACACATCGTCACCGGAGTATTGCGCTTGATCGCTTCACTGCGAGCCAGGTGCGCACTGGCCACGAGATCGGTGGCCGCGGACCGCAGTTCGCTACCGGCCGAGGCATTTTTGAAGGATGGCACCGCAATGGCCGTCAGGACCAGCACCACTGCGATCGCGACCATCGCTTCGATCAATGTGAAACCGCGTCGAGCGCGTCGCATGGCCGTGCTCCTCATCGCTGGATGTACCAGTACACGCGTCCTTTGGGCTGCCTCGGCGCCGACGTGCTCGGTATCGGCGGCTCTTTGGCGTCGATAGCGGAGTTGTCGCCACAGCCAATGCAGTAGGCCACCGTTCTATCGCCCATGTCGACCATGCCCGCGACCGGCGAAGGCGGCAGACCGGTGTCGGGCGGCAGCGGTGCGGAGCGATCGAGCCTGCCATTCAGTCGGGCTGCATTCAGATAAGAGACGTTATACACACGCGCAGTGCCCAGCCTGCTGGTACACGCTCCGGGCGGGGCCACGTCGGGAGTATGAGTGCTGAAGCTCACCGCACCGAAAATGGTGAGCGCCGAAGTCACGACTTGCTCGCTCGGACGCATCCCCAGGTACCATCCCTTTTTGAGCGCGAGGTCGGCGGGCGATGGATCGGCGCTGCCGGTGATGGGCCACAGCGAATCGAGACAGAGCACGGCGGCGCCACAGGTGCTCGCTTCGCTCGACAACCACGTGCTGTCGGTCGGCCGGTCCCGCAACATGAAAAAATAATTGGTCACGCTGCTGGCCGCGGTGTAAGTGCGCAGCGGTTTCTCCCGATCGCCGGAGCCGAACAGCAACACGTACTCGCCATTGTCGTCGAGGATGTCCGGAACGAACATCAATTTGCGATTGTTTGGGCAACTGTCCGTGGTGCTGCATCCGAGCGAGGCGATCCTGGTGATGGTCCATGAAGCCGGCACCACCGTTCCGATGTCGATTCGATAGACATTGCCGCCGAGATCCACTGCGTAAGCGTACTTGGCGAGACCCGTCGTGCGGTCGGGAACAATGGCGATATCCGCAATCACCCCGCGAGCGGTGTCGAAAGTCTTGAGCAGCGCGCCGCTGTCCGCATCCAGCACGTAGATCTTGTTTCCTTTAGTGGCGGACGTGCAGGTGTGCGGGTCGCGATCCTCGCAGGTGTCGTAACCGCCGCCCATGACGATCAAAGGCGAAGCCCCAGCAGCGTAGCCCGCGGTCTTGATCGGCTTGGCTGCGGACCAGGTCTGCCCGATGCCGGTCAGACCCGAATCGCAGTTGCTGTCGCTCACGACGCCGGTGACGGGAAAATTGTCGAGACAACCTTTGCGCCACTTGAGCGTGACAGTAGCAGGATCGCTGTTCGACACGCCGAACGCGTAGACACCGCGTCCCCCACGCCGCATGGGCGCATACACTGCTGTGCTGGAACTGCCCGTGAATGCAGTGATGGGACCGTCGATCGCATACGGCTTGGGAGCGGCGCCCACGGAAGTGACATATGGGAAACTGATCTGAGCGGTGTTGTCGCGCAGTCGTTTGATGTGCGAGTAGAACTCTGGCGGAACGAATCCCCACAGTTCGCCGCCGGCAGGCACTGTTCCAATACTGGCGCTGGTATTGCCGTTGACGGCGCGGAATATGCCGTCGTTGCCGCCATAGAACACCACGACCTTGGGCGCCGACGGCGTGCCGAAGTCGATCGCCATCGGTCGCGAGTGCACGACATCGCCGTGCGTGGACGGACGCATGGTCGTTCTGACCGTGTCCCTATTCTCATCGTCGACGTCGACGCCGCTGGCCCAGTCGATCAAGGTCTCACGCTCGGTTGTGCTCGCCGCGCCCAGGCGTGCTTGAGTAATGTTCGAATTCGCGGTGTTGAAGTTGCTGAGGCTGGAGCATGCACCTGGCGTACAAGTCCTCAGCGTGCGCGCCGCGCTACCGCGGAGCTTGAACGCATGCGCGCCCTTCTCGACGATGTTGCCATCCGGGAAGTTCGACACTCGATACAAGGTCGGCGTCGAGCCCGTCGGCGGTATGCACTCGCCCGCGGGACTGAATGCCCAATAGTTATCGGGCGTGGTGGGTGTCCAGAAGCTGCGCGCGCATTCGGTGATGAAGCCGGTCGTATTGTTGATCGCGGTAACCCGGTCAGCATCCACGAGTCGCAGCACGCCGTTGACGAAACCGAGTTGATATTGCTTCAGATTGCCCACCCATCGCGGATAGGCGCCGGCCTGCGGACGAAACATTCCGATGAACACCTGATTCGCATGCGCGCCCTGGGTGTTGGTGCTCACTGGCAGGCTCACCGACGCGAACACGCTGTTGACGGCCTGGATCTCCGAGAGCACGCGGGTCACGGCATTGGCGATCTCCTGGCCGGCGTTGACGCTGGAACTGACGCCGATATATCTACCGCCGCCGACGCCTTCGGACATGCTGAACAGCACGCGGCTCCATCCCGGCCCCTGCCCGGAACTGCTCGGGTCCACATCGATCGCGTAGGTCGTCACCCTGAGGCTGCCCTGCTGCATGAAGCGGGCCCATTCGTCGCTGACGTTCGTTTGTGAGCCGGTCGGCGACACCGGAATCTGAGTCGTATCTCCACCCGCCGCGGCCAGCAGGCTGTTCGACTGCGAAATGAACTGATTGTTGTCCTGAGGAGCGCCGTTGCTGATATAGACGATGTAGTTCCTGCCGCATCGAGAGCTGGCGGAGAAGTTGTAGGTCGTCGCGCCCTTGGAGCTCAGCGCATTGCCAGGCAGTGCATAGATCTGCCGCATGGCCGCCAACGAGGCCGGCGTCGTGGCGCTGCTCGACCAGTCCGCGCCGGTATTGCCGGTAAAGTCCGTTTTCGCTTTGTTGTTGCCGGCGTAAGGCGCGCCCCCAGAAAGATATCGATAGGCCTCGGCCATCACCAGACTCGAAGCGCCGGCATTCCCCTTGTCCGTGCCGACATCCAGCGCGGCTATCATGGCCGAGTATTTGCGCTTGTTGTCCGCGGTCATCGGGCGTATGGCCGCTCGCATATAACCGCCGGACACACTGTTGTTGCCACTGCCCGTCTCCGCGGCGAACATCAGACCGATATTGAATCTCGCCGTGCCGTCGGGATTCTCGGGAAGGGCCGCGAAGGTATTCGCCAACGCCGCCACCTCGCTCTGGAAAGCCGCCGACCAGTTGGCGGTGTTGTCCAGGATGAACAGCACGTTCGGCAACCCGTTCGAGTCGGCGGGATTGCCGACGAACAAATCGATATCTTCCGCCTGCGGCGCGCAGTGATACATCGTCAGGGCGGCGATGGACAGGATCTTTGTAATTAGCGATCTCATCGGCGGACTCAGCGACACGCGGCGTCGTATTCGGCTTGTGTCAGCAGCACTCGCACTCCCTGGTGCACTAGCACGGAAGCACCGCTGCCCTTGAGGTCTCTCGCGCTGGCGGCGAGGTCCCAGATGGTCTGGTGAAAGGTGCTGCCCGCGACTGCGAACTTCTCGCCCAACGTGACACTGCTCGGGGCACCGCCCGCGATGACGATCTCGGAATCGCGGACACAAGCGGGGACTGAGAAAGTGACCTCGTAGTCGGGCTCGTCGTCGTTGTCGATATCGACCTCGATGACCTGGGCCGCCGGCGCATCCGTGAACGGCGAGCTCAACACTTGTTCGATGGCTTTGTTGGCGCCCGCGATCGCTTGGTCGCGCGACTGCATATTGCCCACCGCCATGAGATTCGTGGTGCTGAGATTGAACGCGCTGGTCACCAACACAGTGATGAGCACCAGCATGATCAGACCGATTGCAAGTGTGGCGCCACGTTGGGACTTCATGGCGGCGTTTCCCGGCGCGCCGAAACATTGATCAGCGGCACACTGGTGGAGAACACGTGGCGCTTGTAGTCGTCGTTCGCGGCGGCGACGGTGCTGGCCAAGGGGCAAGCGCCGTCCGCGTCGAGCTCGCCGAGACAGTAAGTGCGATTGTCGAGGTGGCCAGGTGTGCGGTCGCGGCTCCGCACGAGCATGTATAACTTCACTGCCACGACATTCGTGAGCTGCGCAGCCGTGCAAGGCGTGGCGACGGTACAGCGCACGAACTCATCCGGCGCACCGTCGCCGCGGTTCCTGGGAGATGTTTTGGTCTCTGCATCTGCCCACTGAATGGCCTGCGTGTAGTTCACCGCTTCGCCGGAATCGCTGACGTTGTCGAGCCCCAGTTCGACCCTGAAACCTTCGATGCCGTCGATCAACGCCACTGGCGCTTGCTGCCCGAGCGTGCCGCCGGAAACATCGAACTGCGAGCGAACCAGGGTCGGAATCACGTCGCCCGCCCGATCCGGATGCGGAAAATCGTGGACGTAATACAGGTTAGAGACGAATCGGCGCTTGTCGGCCGTCGTACCGCTCGTCACCGGCAATCGCGGAGGCGAGCCCGTACCGACGCAGTCCCTCTCGTGCAGCGGAAACGATCCTGTGCCGAGCATGTATTCGAAAGCGTACGTAGTGGTGGTGTCCGGAACGATCGACCATGGCTGGCTCATGGTGGCCGTCATGGTGCTGCCGTTGTATGTGAGAACGGAGTTCAGCTGGCCGGCGCCCGTTCCAGAGACCGTGCGAATGGCGAGCCCGGCATATACGTTGCTGCTCGTGGCAGCGCCGTAAGAGAGTACTAACGTGTTGCTGGCGGCGCCTTGTGCCGTGCCGGCATTCCTTTCGGCCTTGCATGACGAGCTTTGTAAGTACAAGCGGCCGGGCGTGTCGGGTGCGCAGTTGCCCTCGCCAGGCACACAAGTTTCGGCGTGGCGGATCGTGAGCACGTCGGTGCCGTTTCTCTTGGTGAGCGGCGACACACAGGTGGCCCCAGCCGGCAGGATTTCGTCCGCCTGCACGGCGATGCCGAGCAAATTGTTTCGATGCGAGCTATTCCATGGGGCGTAAGGTTGGCAGGGGTTCGGAATGACGCTGGGAACGTCCGCTGGAGCCGTCGACACAGCATGGTCGTCGAATTGAGGAACGTAGCCGCCCCAATAGCCGGCGTGCACCAGATCGTCCTGCAACAGCTGCGCGGCAATGCGCCCGTTCTCGATCACTCCATGGGTCTTTTCCATTTCGCGATGGCTGGCCGACGTATTGACGAACAGCCCGATCATCGCCGCCAGGATGAGCAGCGACAGGACCATCGAGATCATCAGCTCGATGAGAGTAAAGCCGCGCGCTCGTTTCATGGCGGCGCGCTCAAGCTGGCGATGCGGACGACCGTCGTGACCGCGCGCCGACAGCGATCCTGACTGCAGTCCGATTCGCCATCGTCGTCATATTCGCCCTGTCCGCACGCGACACTGGACGGTGGCGCGGACACGGGGCCGAGCCCCTGCCACGCCACCGTGATCATGTATTCATTGTTGGGCAGCTGTTCGACGCAACCGCGCCCACCCACCATCGCGCCGACATTACTTTCCGTTGTTGTGACTTCCGCTGCACCCTGCAACGCCTGGCACCATTCCGCCGCGTCGATCTCCGGTCGCGTCGCTGGATCGGTCGGGCAACTCATGCCGGCGCCGAGCGGCTCATCGGTGACGTACTCGGCGGCGCTAGCGCGGTTGACGACGATTCGGCTGGCCATGTCGTTCAGCAGAAGCAGCGCTTGAACGCGCTGATACGATTCCATCTCCGAGAGCAGCATGCGTTGCTGCAAGCCGGCGAGCCCCAGCAGGCCGATGGAAACAATCAGGACGGTCACCAGCACTTCTATGAGCGTCGTGCCTCGCTGCGCACCCGCGATCGATGAGCTCATCGCTTCCATTTCTCTGGCGGAGCCTTTTCGCCGGAACTGGTGAGTGTCAGCGGCGCGGGCAGATTGTCGGCGGCTTGTGCACCGATGCCGGTGAAGGTTATGACGAAGGCCGGCGCCGGACCCGCACCGAGCTCGATGTCCCACGTGTAGTTCTGGCTCACCTCGCTGGGCAGCGCAAAGCCGTTCGCCTCGAGCGTCGCCTTGTCCGCATATTCACGATTGGCCAGCAGATACTGCTGCTCGCGATTGGCCACATCCATCATCACCGACTGCGCGGCGGAGCGTTTGCCGCGGATCACGAACTGCCGATAGCTCGGTACCGCAATGGCCATGATGATGCTGAGCACGGCCACCGTGATCAGCAGTTCCGTCAATGTGAATCCATGCCGCCGGTTGTTGGGCAGGGTTCTTCTGACGTCGTGAGATCGAGACATCGCATTGCGCTTGACCGAGCGATGTGAGCTCGCTCATTTCCTCCGACGGCTTGTCTACGACAGGTGAGACCGACGTCGCATTCGTGCTTTCCACTGCGTCTCACCACGTTGTAGAAACAACATGGTCGAGCACGGATGACGCGTCGCCGCGCTGCCGATTCTCAAGGGGCCGCGGGCGCCGCTGCAGGGGGACGAATCACGATCAACTTGTCGTCGGGCTGAATGCGCAGGTCAGCCTCCCAGAAGTTGAATGTATGCTGCCCGCGCACGACGCGCAGGATGCGCGAATGGATCTCGGCGGGATGTCGGCCGACTTCGTCCTCGTGCGGTGCGCGCTCGATGAGCGTCACCTGCCCGCCCGCGCTGATCAGGTCCATCACATAAGTCGCCAGGTGATTCGATTCGATCGAGTCGGCCATGAGAATGCCGCCGACGCGGGAAGGCAGCACCGTGGAGTTCGCTCCGCTCTGACGAACCAGCTTGTCGTTCTCGGCCTCCTCGACGCGGGCGACGATCCGAACTTCGGGTGCAATGTGTCTGGCCGTGAGCGTGATCAACACGTTCGTATCGTCGCGATCCGTGCAAACGATCAAGGCGCGCGCATGGGAAAGCATCGTCTCGCGCAATGTTTCCTCGCTACTGGCGTCGCCGAGGATGCCGATGTAGCCATGCTCCGCCGCATCCTGCAGGCGTGCCTGGTCCAGATCGACGATCAAGATGTGTTGTTTGTCCATGCCACGAGCGGCAAGCTCGGCGGCGGCGCATCGTCCGGAGTGTCCGTAGCCGCACACGACGACGTGCCCCTGCAATCGCGCCTGGAGTCTGCGCATGCGAAAGTCCTCGATCAGATGTTGGAGCACGAACTGATAGGCCGTGCCCACGAAAATCAGCCAGACGAACAAGCGAATCGGCGTCACGAACACCGCATCGACCAGACGCGCTTGAGGCGTGACGGGCACGATGTCCCCATAGCCCACCGTCGTCACGCTCACCATGGTGAAGTACACGACGTCGACGAACGAGATCTCGCCGTCGTGATTGTCACGCAGGCCGTCGCGGTCGACCCAAAAGACCGCAATCACCAGCAGGAACAGGAACACCACCAGGGCGGAACGCAGCAGCAGCGTACGTTTGACGCTCAGCTCGCCACCGATGAACAGGCGCCGGCCCGGAATGCGGGCGCGACGATTCAGTGCCTCGGACGCCGGATGGATCGGCCGGTCAGGCATGCCCGCGCTCATGCAGAAACATTCATTACCGCCAAGGATGAAGACTCGTACGCCGTCGTACCGCCCGATGACCTGCGAAAGCAACCAGCGCGGTAAGCGCCGCGACGGCGCCCAGCGCCAGCGGGCGATGGCGCGTGAACCGCCATTGCCAGCTACTGCGGCGGGCTTCGCTATCGAAGCGGCCATGCGCGCCGGGATTATTGTCGCATGGCTCATATAAATTCGCGCACGCATCGGCCGGCGTCGTCTCTGGCGTGATCTGTCCCGCATACCCTTGCTTGGCCAGAATGCGGTCGAGCCAGCCCGGGAAGAGTTTGTTGCCCGTGACTGCTTTCACTGCCGGCCAGCCGACGAACACTTCGCGACGTCGGTGCCGCGACGCCCAGACGATGGCTTCCGCCGCCAGTTCGGGCTGAAAGATGGGCGGCACCGGCATGGGCCGCTTGCCCACCAGATTCAGCGCCCAATCGAATTGCGGCGTGTTGAATGCGGACAAATGCACCATGGTCACGTGAACGTTGCTGCCGTCGTGGAGCAACTCGGAACGCAGCGAATCGGTGAACCCTCGCAGCGCATGCTTGGCTGCGCAATAAGGCGCTTGCAAGGGAATCGCTCGATAGGCCAGCGCCGAACCGACTTGAACGATCACACCGCGGTCGCGTGCCCGCATGCGCTTCAACGCGCTGAGTGTTCCGTAGACAGCGCCGAGATAGGTCACTTCGGTGGCGCGCTTGACCTGCTCGCCCGTGAGCGCGCCGATCGGGCCAAAAATGGTGACCATCGCATTGTTCACCCAGACATCGATGCGGCCCCACTCCTTTTCGACTTGCGCCGCCGCCGCTTCGACCTGCGCCTCATCCGCGACATCGACCGGAATCGCCAGGGCCAAAGCGCCGGCCGCTTCGACTTCCGCGCGGGCCGCCGCCAGGCCTCGCTCGCCTCGCGCAAGTAATGCGATGCGCGCTCCGGGACGTGCAAATGCGTGGGCCGCAGCGCGCCCGATGCCCCCAGAAGCTCCTGTTATTACGACGACTTGTTCGTTGTGTTCATCGGGGGTGGCCATATACATGCAAAGGATTGCGGGGCCCTGGGCGTTCCCGCCCGATTGCATAGATTCTCTCCCCCGCGGGAACTTCCGCCGGAGAATCGAGTTATTGTAGGTTCTGCAATTTTTCGCCCCTGTTTGTCGGGCAAATAGTACAAGACACCCGGTCTCCGCCCCGGGACCGTCGGAAACATCGCACTTATGTCAGTAGAACAGATTCCTCTGACCGGCCCACGTCCGGTCGAAGAAGAACTGCGCCGTAGAATCCAGGATGTCGAAGACTTCTTCGAAAACGGCGCCATCGGTCTGCACATCGTCAGTGGCGACGGCATCATCCTGCGGGCCAACAAGGCCGAGCTGGATCTGCTCGGCTACACGGCCGAAGAATACGTGGGCCGGCACATCGCCGAGTTCCACGCCGATGCGCCGGTCATCGGCGATATCCTGCACCGCCTCTCGTGCGGCCAGAAGCTGGAGCGGTATCCCGCCCGGCTGCGAGCCAAGAATGGCGCCATCAAGCATGTGCTGATCACGTCCAACTGCCGCTTGGAACACGGGCGGATGGTCAACACGCGATGTTTTACGATGGACGTAACCGAGCTTCGTCAGGCCGAGCACGCCCAACGCGAGAGTGAACGACAGATGCGGGATCTGCTCGAAGCGCTCCCGGCCGCCGTGTACACCACCGACGCGTCTGGACGAATCACGTTTTACAACAAAGCCGCAGTGGACATGGCTGGCTGCACGCCTCGCGTCGGTCAGGAATGGTGTGTGACCTGGCGCCTGTATACGCCGGACGGCGTGCCTCTGCCGCACGATGAATGTCCCATGGCGATCGCGCTGAAGGAGAATCGCCCCGTTCGCGGCGCTGAGGCCATCGCGGAGCGTCCCGACGGTACGCGCGTGCCTTTCATTCCTTATCCCACGCCGCTGCACGATGCGAATGGCACGCTCGTCGGCGCCATCAACATGCTGGTGGACATCACCGACCGGAAACAGGCGGAGAATCGACAGAAGGTTCTGATCGACGAGTTGAATCATCGGGTGAAGAACACGCTCGCCACGGTGCAGTCACTGGCCGCGCAGACGGCGCGGCACTCGGACAACTTGAGCGATTTCTTCCCCAAATTCCAAAGCCGCCTGCTGGCGGTGGCGCGGGCGCACGACCTGCTCACCAAGCGTCATTGGGAACAAGTCCCGCTCGGACCGCTGGCCACGGAAGTCTTATCGCCCGTGGCCAATGCAGCCAGCGGCCGCGTGACAATCGATGGCCCGTGGCTCGATCTGAGTCCGCGCGCGGCGCTGAGTTTGACCATGACACTCAACGAGCTCGCCACCAACGCCACGAAATACGGCTCGCTCTCGTCCGATCAAGGAGCGCTATCGGTCCTCTGGCAGCTGTCGGAGGACGCCAAAACTCTGATCATCCAGTGGCGGGAGTCCGGCGGTCCGTCAGTCACTCCGCCGACTCGCCGCGGCTTCGGCACTCGGCTGATGCAACGCTGTATCGAGAGCGACCTGGGGGGCGTCTTCGATCTCGCCTTCGAACCCGGCGGCGTCTGCTGCCAGATGACCCTGCCTGTCTCACGCTGCGCTCCGCATGGCTGATCTCAAGGGCCTGAGAGTTCTGGTCGTCGAAGATGAAGGAGCCATCGCACTGTTGATCGAGGACATGCTGCTCGACCTGGGCTGCGAAATCGCAGCCTCCGCGCCGCAACTCGACAAGGCGTGCGCGCTCGCATGCACTCTCGAGATAGACATTGCGGTGCTCGACTTGAACCTCGACGGCCACTCGGCGCTGCCAGTCGCGCACCTCCTCAAAGACCGTCGCATTCCTTTTCTCTTCAGCACCGGCTACGGCATGAGCGGGATCTCGCCGGAATTTAAATCTCACCCTGTGCTGGCCAAGCCGTTCGCGCTGGCCGACCTGCGGGCCAAGATGTTACTCACCCTGCAGGTGCACGCCGCTTGAGCACCATTCCGACGGAGTCGGGCGCGGTCTGAACGAATCCGAATCGAGCATAGAGACTCTGCGCCTGGCCGTCCGCGATGAGGCTGACATAGCCGCTCTCGGGAACGTTGGCGTCGAGATACTTCAGAATCTCAGTCATGATCGTTTTGCCGATGCCCCTTCCCTGATGCGCCTCGAGCACGGCGATGTCGACGACTTGATAAAAACAGCCGCCATCGCCCACCACGCGGCCCATGCCGACGGGACCCGTCGCATCTAACACTTGCACGGCGAACAAACTTCGCGGCAGCCCTCGCTCCGCCGCCTCGATCGTCTTTGCGCTGAGGCCCGAGCCGGTGCGCAGGCGTCGATAGGTTTCGATGGAGGGGATTTCGCAAACAATGGAATAGGTCATGGTGAAGCCAGGAGTCAGTCCGACGGCATCGTACTCTAGCGCTTGTCGAGACTTTTCAGGAAGGAGGAAACCATTTCGGCTGCCGTGACGCGAAGATCTCTTATTGATTGAGCTTGAACGCCGCGACCGCGTCCGACAGTTTCTGCGCTTGTGTGTGCAGGCTTTCGGCGGCCGCCGACGCCTCTTCGACCAGCGCGGCGTTCTGTTGCGTCATCGTATCCATTTGAGCGATGGCTTCGTTCACCTGCTGGATGCCTTCGCCCTGCTCCGCGCTCGCAGATGTGATCTCGCCCATGATGTCCGTCACTCTGCGCACGGAAGTAACAATGGCCGTCATGGTGCTGCCCGCCTGATCGGCCAGCGCGCTGCCGGCATCGACTTGTGCGACGGACTCGCCGATTAACGCTTTGATCCGTTTGGCAGAGGCATCTGATCGCTGCGCCAGCGTTCTCACCTCGGTCGCCACGACGGCGAAGCCGCGTCCGTGTTCGCCGGCGCGGGCCGCCTCCACTGCGGCATTCAACGCCAGAACGTTACTCTGGAAGGCGATGCCCTCGACTTCCTCGACGATGCGATGGATCTCGTCCGACTGATGTTTGATCGTGCCCATCATTGCCACGACTTCCGCCACTGCGCGACTTCCCTTGTCGGCAGTGTCATAGGCCGAGAGCGCAAGCTCATTAGCCGCCTTCGCACTATCGGAATTGTTCTTTACCGCGCTGGTCAGCTCCTCCATCGAGGCCGCCGTTTCTTCGAGCGACGCCGACTGGGCCGCCGTGCGACGAGACAGGTCGGCATTGCCCGCGGCAATCTGACCGGACGCGACCGTGATCCCCTGCGATCCGTTACGAACGTTGCCGACGATTTCCGCCAGGCCCTGACTGATGCCGTTGATCGCCTGCATCAGCTGCCCGATCTCGTCGTTGCGATCGACAGGTATCTGGGTCGTCAGATCGCCCGCCGCCAGCTGTTGCGCGGCCTTTCTCGCCGTCGCAATCGATTCGGTGACCATGCGGTGAATGAGCACATACACGATCGCCGCCACCGCCAATGCACCGATCAGGCCCACAGCTACGGGGACGTTACGTGCGATCAGGAACAACGCCGCCGTCAGCACGAGCACCACCGCGGCGATTTTCAAACCGATGCTCAGTGGCTCGTGCTTGCTGACATCGATGCCGACATACAGCGCGCCGATCACGTTGCCCGAGGCGTTCTTGAGCGGGTCGTACTGAGTCAGATATTGGGTGCCGAACAGGGTCGCGTATCCCATATAGGATTCGCCCTTCAGCAGCCGCTTATATCCAGGATGCGCGCGACTCAGGCTGGTGCCGAGCGCCCGCTCGCCGTTCTGTTTCTTGATCGAAGTGGAAATTCGGACAAAGTCCTCGCCGCTGCGGGCGAAGATGGTGGCGGTCACGCCGGTCTGCTGGGTAAATCGATCCGGAATGGAGCAGTCGAGATTCAGATCGGCGCTGCCGCTTTTCAGGACCGGCGTGGCCTGCCCCATGACCTCGACGCGCCGGCCGGGATCCAGAGAAATCGGCTGCTGCAACGAGCTTCGAAGCAGCGACGCGCAATGACCGATCCGCCGATGCAACGGCGAAAAGGCGTCGAAGCTCATGATGGATGCCACGCTCGCCACTCAGATCTACCCCCCAACCTGAGGCGATCCGGAAACGATCCGGATCCGGCGGTCGCGATGGCCGCCCTGCTGCAGAAGCTACGTCGAAGCCGGGCCTTGTGGGATAAGGATTCTACGTGGTGGTCGGGCCGCGGGTGTTCGTCTATTACAACTAGGATCTATTGCCAGGTACGACGTCGCAGCCGGACGGCGGCGACGTCGACCATGACGAAAATCAGAGTGACGATGATGACTTGCTCGGTGTCGATTGACAGCGCTTCCGCGAACAGCACTAGCGGCAACAGCGCTTCTCCGAGCTGATCGACGCCCAGGAATTCGGCGCCGGGCGCGAGCTTCATCCGGCGCTTGACCAGGCTCGACAATGCATCGGCCAGCAGCGAGACCGCCGCGAAACCCGCTCCAACCCAGGCTGGCAATTGCATGATTTGGGCGGCCACCGCGCTGGCCACGATGCCTGAGGCGAGGCCACGCCAGGTTTTGTGACTGCCGAACAGCCGTTCGCCATCCGGCAGCACGCAACCGAAATCGAGCGGCGCCGCCCAGCGCTCGTTCGTGAGCCTGGCGACGATCACCGGCACTGCATTGGCCGTTACCAGCAATGCAAGTGCGCGGGCTGTTTCGATACCGGTACTCATCAGCTCATCCATGCCCCTATGTATGAATAAGCAGCAAGCTGAGCTGGGAGTTCCGGCGGCTCATCTCATTTCACGTCGGCCACGCGCGGTGCGCTCTTGTCACCTGCCGTCGTGCCGATCAACTGCAGGCGCGCCGGATGGGCCACGATAAAGGTGTTGGTGTCGATGCCCCGCGCGTTCCAGGTATTCGCGACGAGCACAGCCGGATGATGACCTAGCTTCTCGCTCGCGAGCGCATTGTCCGCAACGGCCGATCCCGCCGTACTCGCGAGGACCGCGGATAACAGAATTAGATGTGACTTCATGACTGCTCCCAGGTGGGTTTTGAATAGGGTGCTACCTTATTCGTGACCCACCCGCGGAAACAGCGGCCAGCGCGCACTTGATTGATTCCGCGCGAGCAGGAATGCGTCGGGATCGTTATGTGCTCAGTCCAGAAAAATCTTAGCGAGGCCGCTCTGCACCGAGTTCGCGCAGCTTTTCGTCGCGCGCCCGCGTCGGCGCGATCTCATACGCACGAGTGAAGTCGTGCAACGCCGCCGCGCGATTGCCTTTGCGCTCTTCGATGAGGCCGAGGTTGAAGTACGCAGCAGCCAATTGATCCGAGTCCGCCTCATCCAACAGATGATGTTCCAGCAGCGCTTTGGCTTCATCGAGCTTGCCCTGCTTGGACCAGACCAGAGCGAGGTTGTTGGCGTCCGCCAGCGTCGGTTCCTGGTTCATGCGATAGGCATTCTTGTAGTGCTTCTCGGCGGTGGCGAAGTCGCCGGAGCGATATGCCCTGAGGCCGGCGTCCAGATGATAGCCATGAGTGGCGGTCTTGCCGGACTCGAGGACATATTTCTCGCCATCGAACGCATAGACGGCCGTGGAGAATTCCGGATTGGTGCGATGTCCGACGTTTGTCGGTACGAAGATGCGGGCGTAGCCGTTGCGAGGCACGCCATACCACCAGCCATCGGGCCCTCCGACGAAGTCGCCAATGGAGACTCGGTTGCCTTCACGTTCGATCATGACCGTGGTGAACGGATAGCCGGTGCCCAAGTAGATTCGCGGCGGAGTCAACATGATTTCGCAGCGACCGTCGCCGTTCAGATCCACACCCGCCGCTGCTTTGGCTTTGCCAGCTTCGCCGTATTCCGGGTCCGAGTTCTCGGCCTCCACGGCTGTGAGCACCTCGATCGGCATGTCGCACCTGGCATCGAGCTCGATGCGGTCGGGATAGAGATAGAAGTCGGCCGCGGAAAGGCCGGGCGACACCGCCAACATCGCTAGCAGAACTCTACGCACGAAACCTCCGTGTGACCGACTCTCAGCGCACCGTGAACACGATCCGATCCAGCACCTTGCCCTGCTCGTCGCCAAGCTCCAATGCATAGGAGCCGGCCTTCGGCGTCCACAGCGTGACGCTATCGGCGCGAGCGAGCTCGGAGCCGTTGAGTTTCAGGCGCATCGAGCGGGTCGCGCCTTCGGTGCTGATGGGCAGTTTCTGATACGCGGGGGGAATATCCGGATCGACCGCGATCACCATGCCGTTCGCGGGGCTGGCGATGCGCGGGATGGGAGCGGCCAACGCGACAGTGACCTTTGGAGCGCTCTGCTGATCGCTCGTGAACCATTCACGGCGAGGCGCTTCGACGTTATCGGCAAACCGGGTGGACACTGCTACAACGTTGGGCGGAGGCGCAGGCGCGATCGAAGGCACATTCCGATGCAATCTGCTCATCATCTCGCTCCACACGGGCGCGGCGCCCGTGACGCCGCTGACATCGTGCATGGAGTCGCCTTCGAAGTTGCCGACCCAGACTGCGACGGTGTACCGCGAAGAGAATCCGACACACCAGTTGTCGCGCATATCCTTGCTGGTGCCAGTTTTCACGGCGCTCCAGAACGACGTGTTCAAGTGATTGTCGACGCCGAAGGTAAGCGTGCGCGCCGCTGGATCGCTCATCATGTCCGCTACGATGAAACTCACATCCGCCGGCAGCAGCGCCCGCTCCTCTTTCTGGCGCTGTTCCGGCACCACATGCAACGGCGAACTGCGACCGCCCCGAGCCAGCGTGCGATACGCCTGCGCCTGCTCCCAGAGACTGACCTCAGCGGAGCCGAGCGCCAACGAGTAACCGTAGTAGTCGCCCGCTTCGGTGATGTGCTCGTAGCCGAGCGCATACAGCCGATCCCGAAACGGCTCGACGCCGACCAGCACCAACGTGCGCACCGCCGGAATATTGAGTGAGTTGCCCAACGCCGTGCGCACGCTGACCAGGCCTTTGAACTCCTTGTCGTAATCCTGCGGGATGTATGCGCCGGTGGCCGTGTCCAGATGCACGGGCATGTCCTTCACCAGCGAAGCCGCGTTCAAATAGCGTCGCTCCATGGCGAGTGCATAAAGAAACGGCTTGAGCGTCGACCCCGCCTGTCGCAAGGCTCTCACGCCGTCCACGTACCGGGCACGCGACTGCGGCCCTGCCGAGCCGACGTATGCAAGAACATCCGCCGTCTCGTTATCGACGACGAGGACCGCACCGTCTCGCGCGTTTTCATCGGCGAGGCGACCGAGCTGCTGTTCCAACACATCGCGCGCCGTTCGTTGCAGCCCGGCGTCGATGGTCGTTTGCACACGCTGGCCAGGCGAGCTGAGCAGCGTATTCGCAAGCTGCGGGGCCAGTTGAGGCGCAGCGGATCGTTCGAATTCGTTCGACAGCAGCGTCATGGCGGCAAGCTTGATCTCGCCGCAATCGATCGTGATGTTCGCGACTCGCGCACGGCTGCAGGCCCGCGCTGCCACTCGGTCCGGCGACGCTCCCGGCTGCGGCAACAGCGCCGCGATAACGAGGCTTTCCGACAAACTCAGTCCCGATGGCACCTTGCCGGCAAGCACGTAGGAAGCCGCGGCGATGCCCTGCAACTCGCCTCGATAGTGCAAGAGATTCAGATAGGCATCGAGGATCTGCTCTTTGGTCCAGCTCGATTCCAGAGCGCGCGCCAGCCGAATCTGATTGCGCTTGTGCGACCACGCCTGCAGTCCTTCGCGAGCTCTAGGCGACTCACGCAACAGCGACGCCAACTGCATCGTGATCGTGCTCGCGCCTCGATGCTCGCCACGCAGGTAGCGATCTCGCATCGCGCCCAGCACGCTGCGCCAGTCGATGCCGTGATGCTGATAGAAGCGCGCGTCCTCGCCTCGAATGACAGCCGACACGAATGCAGGCGAGATAGCGCTCAAGGGTTGCCACTCGAAGCGCCGCACCTTCATGTCGATTCGCACCGTATCGATCACCTCGCCATTGCGATCGAGCAGGAAAGCATCTGACGGAGTGAATTGCGCGCGCACATCATCAAAGGACGGCGCGCGCTGGGGCCATGCAATCACAACACCGCACAGCGCGATGAAGGCCGCAGCAGCACCGATGATGATGGCCCGTCGGATTCTCACGGCTGCGGCTCCACCGCCAGCACGGCATTTGGCACCTCACCGAACATCTCCGGCGCGTACATCGCCTCGACACGCGTCGCCGGCAACTTGAACTCTCCGGGGTTGTTCAAGCGCACCGTGTATTCGACGGTCCAGCTTCCCTTCGGCACGAAGCGGTAGTACGCACGGAAGGCATCGAACTTCCGTTCCTCGAACGCGAGCCATGCCCAACCCTCGCGACGTTCCTGCTTGGTCATCAACCCGGATTGACCCCCGAGCCCGCTGCCCAGAATCGTTGCGCCCGCCGGCACCGGATCGTCGACCACAACCCAGCTCATGTCGGACTGCGCTTCGATTTGTAACGTCACGCGCGCCACGTCGCCTCGCGTCCAACGACCCGGCGTCTGTTGTTCGATGGGCGTAACCGTGCGAGTCGTTTTGTAGCCCGAGGACAACGGCTTATCGAGCGGCAACGCCGCTGTCGCGCGAACGATCGCCCAGGGCGCGCCCGTGCCTTGATGAGCGACATCGAGCGAGGCAAGCCCCTCCTGCCAAGGCAAGTTGATCTCCTCGCTGCTCGCCTTGGTCGGCCACTGGACTTGCTTCTGCTTGCTGGCATAACGCACGTCGGTCGCACCCATCACCGGGACGGATTCGAAGGCCGCGGAAAACTTCTCCATTGCCAGCACGCCCCAGGCGTTCGCGACAGTGGTGTTCCAATGTCCTTCCTGCTGCCGTCCCATGGCGCCACGAACCAGCCGCGGAATGTCCTCGCGCCACTGCGGCTCATCCAGCACCGAGAGCAGCATGCGGTTCGCGTTGGAGTCTCCCGAAATCATCAGCCACCACAGCGCGTCGTTGCGTTCGGTGGAGAAGCCCATGGTCGTACCCTGGAAGTTCAAGCGTGAGCGCAGAATGCCCAGCGCCTGTTCGCGCCGTTCTGACGCAGCTTGAATGTCCGGCACCCGCCGCAACACGCTCAGCCAATCCAGCACCGCCGAGGTGGGCCACAGATCCGGCGCGATATCGATGCTCTCCAGCATCTGCGCATGGGCCGCGCCGTAACGAGACAATGCTTCGATCGCCGCCATCTTGCGAATTGTCAGATCGGCCGTCGGCAAGGGCGAGCCGCGGACCAGTTTGCCTTCGATGAAGCGCGTCAGCGCATTGATCAAGCGATCTTTGTCCTGCTCCAGCAACTGCCAGTCCGCTTCATGCGCGATGGCGAGCACATACGCGGTCAGCGTATCGTCGCCCCACAACCAGTCGCTCGGGAAATATTTCAGCAACCCGTCCGAGTCCATGTAAGCAGGCAACCGCTCGGTCCATGACTTCCAGAGCGCTTCATCGCGCAGAACCACGGCGCGGGATAACTGCTGCTCCAGGCAGGTGTAGCGATACCAGGTCATGTATTCGCGCACGCCATCCAACCCGTCACCGAGCCGAGCGCGCAATGTGACTTCAAGGCCACCCCTTCCCTTGATCGAGCCGGCCGGCCGCTCGGCGGGAATCGACAGCGGCGCGGTGAGTTGCGAGATGGTCGCCTGATACGTTCTCACCGGGTAGGCCGCGATCACGGCCTGCTTGAGTTTGATTCGATCGGTGGCCGAGCCGTCGGACACTTTCGCCGTCACGTCCCAAGTCAGATTGGAAACATCGACGGGAACGACCACGTCCCAAGTCACATCGCGCGCCTGACCCGGCGGAAGATCCACTTTCCGAACCGGCAGCGAACGGCTGCCCAGTTCTGCAACCTTCGGCTGCGCTTCCACGACCAACGGTCGATCGGTCGTGTTCCTCAACGTGAATGTCGCCGCGAAACGGTCGCCCTCGCGCACCAGCGGCGGCAGTCCCGACAGCAGCATCAGGTCCTGACTGGTGGCAATCGAGGCCGTGCCCGTGCCGAACAGATCATCGGACCCATGAGCCACCGCCACGACGCGGAACGAAGACAACGAATCGTTCAACGGCACTTGCAACGACGCATTGCCCTGCGCATCCAGCTTCACCCGGCCCTGCCAGAGCAGCAGGCTATTGAATTGCTCGCGAGCGCGATCGCGTTCACGACCGCCGCCGCCGCCATGAGGCACGGCTTTGCGACCGTAGTGACGCTTGCCCACAACCTGCATTTGCGCCGTCGACGTCCACACTTCGACACCGCGCTCTCCCATCATGGCGGCCAGCAAATCCCAGGTCGGGTTCGGCGCGAGATCGAGTAGCGCCTCATCGACGGCGGCAAGTGCGATCTCCGTGCCGGCAGGAAGCGGCTGACCGTTGTCAAGCTCCACATGCACCTGCACGGCCGCCTTCTCGGCGACCTTGTACACGCTGCGATCCGGCGTCACGCGAACGTTGAGCCGATGCGGCTTCCAACCGACATTGATCTTCGCCATGCCGAGCCGGTACGCGGGCTTGTTCAAATCCACCAGCGCCGTGACTTCTTCCTGGCCGTCGGCTTTAGACTTTCGTCCGCTGCGTTCGACGCGCCCACGCACCGCCAGCACCGACACATATACATTGGGAGCATAAGCGTCGGCGATCGGCACTTCGACGATGGGCGCCTGACCTTTCAGCCGGACCGTGAAGCTCGAAAGCACGCCCTCGCGCGCGACCGTCACCAACGCCGTCGCTTCCCTGAACGGCATTCGAACCTGGAAGCGCGCGGTGTCGCCCGCTTCGTATTCTTTTTTCTCCGGCAGCACGTCCATGCGATCGCCTTGCGTCCCGGCGAACCACCAATCGTCCTTGCCCGCCACCCAGAAGGAAGAAGTCGCGCCAGCCACGCGTTGCTGCGCGTCGGCGGCTTCGGCGCGCACCAGCACTTCGCCGCTCACGCCCGGAGAGACATCGCACATAACGAGACCCTGCTCGTTGGTGACACCATCGCAGGTCACCGGCAGCCGCTTGGTTTCGCGCGTTGTTTCATACGCGTAAAAGCCGCCGATCAAACGCTTGCGATACGAGTACGCGGTGGATTGATACATCGACACCTTCACCGCCTGCTGGGCGCGCGGCTTCCCATCGAGGCCCAGCACCACCACGCGGAAGCGCATTTCTTCGCTGCTTGCTACCCAGCCGTCGCGACGAATACCGACGCTGAGTTCCGAAGGAACGAGGCGCACACGCCCTGTCGCAGTCAGCAGTTCGCCGTTGGCATCGGCGTATTCGAGCTCGGCGGTGAGCTGCGCGGGAGTGTCGAGACGTGGCAGGCCAGTTACAGTCACACGTGCCGCGCCTTCGCCATCCAACGTCACCGGCAAGACCTGCACCTTCGCGGCTGGCGCGGGCACATCGGCATCGTCCTCGTCCTCCGAATAGAAATACGAGGAATCGCCCGTGCGAATGCCTTCCTTCACCGGCGCGCCGCCGAATTGATAGTCCGAATAACCGGGATACTGCATACGCCGCGGCTCGACCACCGTGCGCAACTTGGTCGCGAGACCTGATGCGCCGCCGCCGGACATATAAGCCACATGCAAATCGAGCACGGCGGAATCCTGTTGTACGAGCGGCTGCGCCGACCCGACCACGCTGGCGCGCATGGAAGGCAGCCGGAACTGCTCTACCTTGAACCCCGCGCTTTGATGGAAGCTCTTGCCGTCGGCGAGGGCGATCTGGTAATCGCCCATCTTCGCTTCGGCGGGAATCGTCCATGTGTTTTCGGCCACGCCGTCGGCGTCGAACTGCGCCTCGAGCTCATATTGTTGTCCGCTGCCGGAATGAGAGATCTGAACTTTGCGAGTGCCAGACGCCGACGCCGGCAAACTCATGCCCGTCGAATCGTGACGGCGCAGGAAATGTTTCATCGACACCGTCTCGCCGGCGCGAAACAATGCCCGATCGAGCACGGTGTGATAGATGTTGGCCTGCCACTCCGAGGACGTCCGCAACCCGAATCGATGGGGCGCGATGCCTTCGCTCCAGCTCGACAGAGTGAAACTGAAGTCCTCGTCCTGCTGAGCAAGCACCAGCAGCGGCGAGGGACCGTAACCGCAATAGCCGCTCTCATGAGGCTCGCCCAGTGACGTGGCGATCTTCGCGATGCCGTCGCGATCGGTGCGCGCCTCGGCACGCTTGGCGCCGCCGCAGTAGTCGACGATGGTGATCGCGGCGTCCTTGACCGGCTGACCGTTATCCAGGCGCGTGACCCATATCGACGAACTCTCGCGTCCCCAATTGAAGTGCACGGCCAGATTGGTCACCAGCGCGGACGTGGCCACATACCGCAGTTGATCGCGTCCGAGCAGCGACTGGCCGAGCAGCCGGCTGCCGATCTCGACGACATAGAAGCCGTTCTGCTTCAGCGGAATGCCGATGACTTCCGCCGGCTTTTGCCCGGAGGGTTTGGTCAGCGTGAACCCGGATGTCACGTCCTGCGTACCGACGAACACCGATCTCGTGCCGGTCATCTCGCGCCAGATCATCGGCTGGTCGCCGCTATGGAGCTCCGGATTCTTGACGTATGTGCCCGAGCGCTCTTCCACCTCACGCAGGCGCTCCAACCAATTCGCGATCGCTGCGGGATCCGCGCCGATTCGCAACGACTTCGCAGGCAGTTCCTCTCGTCCGCCGCCGAGCTCGGGCTCGACATTGCGCAGCGTGACCGGGAGCACGCCACCCTCCTCGGCTTCGAGAATGCCGAAGGAGGCCGGAAATCTCGCGAGCGCCGGATACTCGTCGATACGCAGGTCCAGAGGAAAACGCGAGGCGTTTTCCAGCGCTCGGCCGGCGTCATCGCGAAGACTCTCCGGCATCTCGACCACAACGGTCGACGCATCTGGGAACGGGCTGGCAAAGGTGATGTCTTCGACCATCGGCGCGGTTTTCTCGGTGGTGTGCGGACGAAGCTCGTCGCCGTCCTGCGTGCGAATCCGCACGGCGAGCGCCAGATCGCGAGGCACTGGCGCACTAAACATCACGCGCACCGGCTCCATCGGCATGCATCCAGCCCGAGCATTGGCACGGGTGCATTCGACGCGCGCCGTGAATGCGGGACGAACTTTGAACACCAGCGCCTGATCGCGACCCATCGGCACGCCACTCTCGGTCGTGACACCTTTGCCCCAGTGCAAGCGCATCTGCGTCGCCGGCGCGAGGCGACGTTTGCAACGAACCACCGCGATCCGCTCCTCGGCGTGATCGACTTCTTCCTTGCGAAGTCTGGCGTTTGAGATCCGGCCGTCCTTCCACAGCAGTTGGAAATATTGGTAGCCGAGCGAGCTGCGCTCCTCGAGCATCTTGGCCCGGGGCTCGCCTGCCAGCACCTCCAGCGGAATCTGCTCTTCGATGCCGTCGACGACGCAGTGGGCGTGCGCTTCGATCGACTTCGCCGTGGCGGGCGCGGCCAGCTTGAGCAGGAAGATCTGCTCCTCGTCCACCTGCCAACCCTCGTCGGGATAGGAGTCCAGGATGGCCGGTCCACCGGTCGTAAATTTGAATGAGCGAGGACCGTTCAGCGCCTGGCCGCTCAGGCTGCGCACGTCGTCACGCAGACGGAAGGTGCAGCTCAGGCCCGCCGGCAGATCGGCATCGAAGTCATAGACCCAATGACGAGTGTCGGCCCAGCGGCCCTTGCCGGCAGCGGGACAAGTCACGGCGAATGGATCGGCGAGACGAGGATCGCCGAGCGCCACCATCGGCACAGTGAAACGCGCCGTGGCCTGCCGCACTCCGCGCATCTCCCCTTGCGGGGAAAACAGATCGACCTCGGCGATGGGTTCGGACGGCGCCTCGCCCGTCTGGGCGAACACCATGAATGCAACGAATTGCAGAACGATGCCGATCCCTGCCGCCTTCATCTCGATCCTCCGTATGGGGTCCCCGCGGATGTTCAGGCGGCGGACGGTCTGGCCGATGTCCGGAATCGGACCGACCCAAGATCAATCGTGGCAATTTGTGGCAACGACGTCTGACGAGCGCGTCTCAGCCTGCGGGCCAGTGCCGCAAATTTGCACCGGTTTCGGGTATCGTCCGGCGCTGGCCTGCCAACGAGCCTGCGAATGACTCACTCTGCAAGCACCCTCGCTCTTCAGGACGCCGCCCGTCACCTGCGCCATACCATCCGGACCGCGACGGAGGGCCTGATCGGACGCGAGCAACTGGCTGAATTGATCGTGCTGGCGGCCGTCGCCCAGGAACATCTGCTGGTCATCGGCCCGCCCGGCACGGGCAAGAGCGCGGTGGTCAGACGAGTGGCCCAGGCGCTGGGCGGAAGTTACTTCGAATATCTGCTCGGCCGGTTCACGGAACCTTCTGAACTGTTCGGCGCGGTGGATCTGAAGAAGCTGCGCGAAGGCACCGTCGAAACCGACGTGACCGGCATGCTGCCCGAAGCGGATGTCGCGTTCCTGGACGAAGTGTTTCTGGGCTCCACCGCCATCCTCAACACGCTGCTGACCATTCTCAACGAGCGACGCTTCCGTCGCGGTCACACGCAAGTTCAATGTCCGCTGCGCGTGTGCGTGGGCGCAGCCAATGGTTTGCCGGAAGACGAGGCGCTCAGCGCGTTTGGCGATCGTTTCCTGTTGCACGCCTTCATCGAGCCGCTGCCGGACCATCACCTCGAAGCCATGCTGAGCGCCGGCTGGCGCTCGGATCAAACGCCGGTGCTGCCAGCGGGCGGGTTGGCGCACATGGATACATTGTCCCGGCATTTGACGGAGGTGCAGCTGGACGGCGCGCGCCCGGCGCTCGCCAACGCGATCCGCAAACTGCGCCAGGCCGGCATTCACCTCTCGGATCGACGCATCGTTAAATCGCAGCGATTGATTGCTGCCGCGGCCGTGTTGGCCGGACGTCTGGAAGCCGGCGAGCAGGATTTGTGGCCGCTGCTCTACGCGATTCCGACCAAGGAAGCACAGCTCAACGCCCGCGAAGTGCTCGCGTCGTTGCTGGCCAACTGCGCTCATCCACATCTTTTCAGCGCCGTGGAAGAAGCCACGATGCAGCCGATGTCTCGCGCCAGCCGATTGGAAGAAACAGCGCGGGCATTGCTCACTACAACGTCAGCGGATTCCGCGAAGCAGGTCGAATCGGTGCTGCGTGAGATCGATGCGAACTTCACCTTGGAAGGCATGCCTCCGCAGCTCAGCGAACTGCGCGCGAAGCTGATGCGTCTGATGGTGGCGCCCGCGTGAATCTGAACGATTCGCTCCCCTGGCGATGGCAACTCGATCCATCGCCACCCGAGCCGCGCGCGGTCGTGGCTTGGCATGCAGCGTCCCGCTCGCTGCACGCCCGACTCGGGCAGTTGCCCGATCACATCCAGAAACGTTTGTACGCCACTGCCAATCGTGACGTGCTCGTCGTCACCGGCCCGGCCGAAGATCTGCCGTGGGCGCCCGGAGTTTCTTATGCAGCCGCCTCGGCCGACGCGCCCACGTTGTGGCGGCCGACCTTGATGCGGCCGGACGCGCCACATGATCTGCTCTCACGAGCGTTACAGCAGCGGCACGCACGCCAACCTCTGTTGTTGTGGCACGAGCCCGACGCGGTCATTCCGCTCGATCGTCTGCTGGCCATCACTCCCCAAGTCCTCGCACGCATCTCCGAGCAATGGCAAGCGTCGTGACATCGCTGCCGGATGCGCTCACGCCATGGAGCGCCTGGCTGAAATGGTTCGCGCCGGACCTGGCGGCGGACGTGGGCTCGCTGCTGCAACGTTTGCAGCCGCTGTTCGGTCCCTTCCGAGGTCAGGACCAGGGCGGCGAGCCTGACTGGCAAGGGCTCGACGATCTGCGCTCGCGAGGTCCTTACGAGCGTTTGCTCGCCACTGAATGGTTGCTCGCCGACGAGGTTCCGGACGAGTTCCTGCGTCGGGCAGTGAGCGGCGAACATATATTTCTCTCGCCGCGCCCGAGCCGACGCCGCGCGCAGCGAACGCTCGTCGCGTTGTTCGATGCCGGCCCATTACAACTCGGCGCGCCTCGTCTGGGCCACATTGCATTGTGGATTCTGCTGGCCCGACGAGCGGTGCAAGCCGGGGGCGAGATGCGCTGGGGCGTGTTGCAGACGCCTGGCGAGTTGATGGGCGCGGCAGACGTTCAATATCTGCGAGCGCTGCTCGCGAAACGATCGTTCACGACGCCGGACGCAACTCATCTGGAAAAGTGGCGTGCGTCGATCGATGAATCCGACAGCGCGAACGGCGAGCGCTGGCTGATCGGCTCACCTCATTTAGATGTGAGCGGGACCGCCTTCACCCATCGCGTCCACTTACGCAAGGCCCTGGACGGCAAAGCGCTCGACGTGTCGCTGCTGGAGCGAGGCGCGGAGCGAAGAATCTCACTGCCGTTGCCCAAACAGGAGGCGACCCTTCTGTTGCTGCGAGGCTCGTTCGGCGCGCCTCTGGCCCCGCAACCGAGCACGGGCGAGCCGAATGCAGTAGCGCTGCAACGACCGCCGATCATTTCTTACGACGGCACGCGCATCGCCGTCGCTTTGCGCGACGAGCCGGCGGCTTCGGTGCTTCACGTCCCGAAATCATCCATCGACCGCTCGCCGGCGCCGCGGCTGCAACGATGGAGCTATGGCTACTCGGCGTTGGCCGCAGCCCTGGTGGGAAAGGGCCTGGGCGTGCTGATCGCCGATCCGAATCGGCTGCGTTTCTGGCCAACCAACATGGTCATCCAGCCCTTTCCTCCTCAAGAACAGTTACATGCGCCCGGCAACACCGCGGCGTGGTTGCCCTCAATCTGGTTGCGTGGCGCGCAATCGCATCGTATTTGCGTCATCGACCATTCCAGACGCCTGGTGCGATGGGATGCAGCCATTAAAAACAAACGCGAGATCACGGCCGAACCCGAACTGCACCTGGTGCAAGCGGACACGCTGGCGCTCGTGCAGATCAGCCAGGATCTGGCGGCTTTTGCTTGGTACGCGGACAACAACGTGTGGTTCACCCGGATCGGCGTGATAGGTTCGCCGCACGATGTAAGAACGCTATGTGAAGCACCGCCCGACGCGGAAGTTTTCTTCGGCCGCGGCTGCTTCTGCGCCGTGCGGATAGCCTCGGACAGCTGGCGCATTTGTAATTGGAATGCACCAAGCGAGGCGTACCTCGCACGTATGTCGAGCGAGCTTCGCGTGATCGGCGTGTTGCGCGACCAGGGTCGCCGCGTCGGATTGCTCACGTTGGATAGTAACAACTTGCGCATGCACTCGGTCGACGGCTCCCACGAAGTGCTTTACACCGCACCCTCGCGGATCCTGTCTCATTCGGTGTGTCCAAACAGCGGGCTGGTGGCCATGCTGACCATCGACCGGCAACTGATTGCGTTCTCCGCAGCCACTCAGGAGCTGCGCCTCTGCATGCCTACCGGACGTGGGAATCATGCAAGCGCCTGATACATCCACCGTACGCGTGCAGCAGCCCACGCTGCGAGGGTGGCAATCCGTCGCGGCGGTCTGGTTTCCCGCGGATTGGTTCGATCCGACGACACAGGCGCGACGCATTGTTTCATGCTGGCGGCCCGGCGCGAGAGCGATGCGCTTTCCTCGCGGCGACTTGCTGTGTTACGCGACCGCCATTGATATGGATTGTCATTGGCTGCCCGGTTGGCCGTTGCGACAACAGGGCCGCGTCCTCTGCTCCGCTGCGCTCACCGATCAGGAGCGCGCTGCTGCGCCCGACGGCGACGTACTCATCGTGCTGGGCGCGGAAGTTCTAGCACTACATACGCGCGACGCCGTGCCGCTCGATCCTGCCGCCTGGCTGGATATCGGACGGCTGACGCTGCATGAAACATACGATTGCACCACACCGCCGCCCACGCCGATCGTGCTGGATCTGGAAGCGCGCCCATTGCGTGAAGTGCTGGGCGACGCCGTGCCGCCCGCCAGCGCCGAGCAAGCAAAGTTCATCGACGCGTTACGCAAGGCCAAGCGGCCCGAGCAAGGGAAACGTTCCAGTCGCATGACGAGGACGGGCGAAACGTCCGGTTCCGACGGCTTCTCGTTCTCGTTCATTATCAAATGCACCCTCGTGATCGTCGTGCTCGGCAATCTGAGTCGAGCCGCACCGGACATGCTCCCATTGCTGCTGGTGGTAGCGATCCTCGCAGCTATTGTTCTTCCGCTGCTCGGCGCACGACGGATCGTGCCCGTGATCGTCAGCAAGATCGTCGAGAGCGCGACGCAGGACCAGATGCCGGCGCGACGGAGCAAACAAACACAACCGCAGCGCTGGCGACAGGTGCTGGCGCGCTGGCTGATGGCGTCGCAGCTCGGGCGCCTGGTTGGGCGTGCGCAGGCCCGATACATGCGTCGCATGCTCGGCCTGTTCGAGGACGGCAAGCTGGATGAAGCGCTGCGCCACGCCATTCCGCTCGGCGGCGAATCGCTCGGGCAGGCGTTCGGCACGCCACAGGCGCGGCAAGATCTCACATTGTCGTCTGGGGGTGGGCCGACCGCGACATTGAATCTGGGCGACGCCTTGGAACAGCACCTGCGCACGTTGTATCGCAAGGCTTTCGACAAGCTGGATCGCGAAGGCCGCATCGACGAAGCCGTGTTCGTGCTCGCCGAGCTGCTGAACGCCAAGCAAGAAGCCCTGGACTATCTGGAAAAACATCAGCGCCTCGAACAAGCGGCCGAGCTGGCGTTGGGTTGGGACATGCCGTCCGACGTCATCGTGCGTTTGTACTGCCTGGCCGACAACTGGCAACGAGCCATCGCGGTCGCTCGTCGCGACAAGGCGTTTGCCGGCGCCGTCTTGCAGCTGGAAAAGAAAGCGCCCGCCGCCGCCCGACGTTTGCGGATCGAATGGGGCGCGATGTTGACGCAGCAGGGCGATTGGCTCGGCGCGGTCGAGGCCGTGTGGCCGGATGCATCGCTGCGATCGGAAGCCACGGAATGGTTGCTCACGGCCGAGGCAGCCGGCGGCAGACTGGCTGCCCGCGCGCTTCTGCAACGCGCCGTGCTGCTACCGGACACGTTGGACAAATATTCCGATTACTTGCAGGACCTGCGCAGCGATCCCCTCTTGTGGGCCGACCGCGCGAATCTGGCCGAAGCGCTGCTCGCCATGGAGCGAGGCGACGTCCCTCCCGAATTCGCCGCCATCGTCGCGCCGATGGTGATCGTCGATCACGCCCACGGTCACCGTCGCTTCGATCGGAACGCTCTCCAGCAGCTCGTGAGTCTCTCGGGCGACCGGCTGCTGGAGGCTGACTTGCCGACGCGGGACTGGCCAGTCTTGCAGCGGACTCCTCTTGCAAAACATGGCGATGTCGTGGAACTGGAAGGACCGGCGACGACCGGCGCACACCCCATCCTCGACGCCGTGCCGCTACACGATCAGCGTTATCTGATCGCGCTCGGCGAGGCTGGCGCTTTCGTGATCGATGGCAGCGGCCGAACGCGCGCTCAATTCGCAATTCCGGCGCAATGTCTGGTCGTCTCGCAAAGCCGGCAAATGGCGCTGGCCCTGGCGCGTCGTGAATCATTATGGCGGGTCAGCCGCATCGACCTCGCGCAAAGAAACATTGTCGACCTGGGCTTGGGCGAGCTCGATCGCTTTGGTAATTACTTCGACGGCGTGAATTGGTCCATTGCGCGCGGCAATCGCCTGCAGGTGCTGGACACACAACAGTCGCTGCGAGAAGTCGTCTGGCAGGTCGCCGACCTGCCGGGCCCCGTGGTCGCACTGACCAGCGCCATGCATCTGGAGCACGCCTTGGTCATGCTGAAAGACAAAGGCATGGAACAATGGATCTACCAACTGCCGCAGCGTCGCCTGCTCTCGCGTGACCTTGTGCCCGACGCGGAAGGCAAGATGCGTCTGCTGAATTCGACCCGAGGCATCGTCGAAGTCGCGATGGAGCCGCTCGCTTCCGACGAGCTCGTGCTACACGTGGAGTGGAACCGCTTCGGCGGCAAATTCGACTATCGCTTACGGACCTTGCCCGAAGCTCCACTGGCGCTGTGGACCGACGCCGATTGGCTGGTGATCAGTTTTCCGGCGGCAGATGGTTACGAAGTGCACTGGATACTGCTGACGAGCGGCGAGCTTCGCGCGCGTGTCCGCTGGCCCGGCCAGATCGCACCAGCCATTCGCGCCGTCGGCCACGAATGGGTGCTGTTCGATCGCAGCGGTCGGCTGATGAGCCTCAACGTCGAGGATGGGCAGCACCACAACGTGACGCTGCGCTGAGCCTTCCGCTTTCCTTATTAATGAGCGTTCCGCTCGCTAAATAAAGCTTCATAAACCATTTCCCTGGCTGCACGACTGCCAAGGCGCGCCCGTGTCCGCGCACTTGCCACCGGTGTCAATTGCTAATACCCTAATGTGAAATCGAGTTTCATATTATGGGATTCGTAAACTCGACGCAGTCGATTGTTGAGTCATCCAAGGTCAGGGGGATTGATAGTGCTCCAGTCTTCGAATCGCAGCCTCGTGCGTGTGGCTGTCCGCTCCGCCATCACCGCTGCTTTGTCCACAGCCGTGATGTCACAGGCTCTGGCGCAACAGGCGAACCAGCCGTCGTCCCAGGACTCGGCTCAACAGGCGCAGCCCGAGGAAATCGTCGTCACCGGCTATCGCATGAGCCTCAATCAGGCGCTCGAAGCCAAGCGCGCGGAAGTCGGCGCAGTCGACGCCATCCTGGCCGAGGACATCGCGGACTTTCCCGATCTGAACCTCGCCGAATCCATCCAGCGCATTCCCGGCGTGACCATCAATCGCGAAGGCGGCCAGGGCCGCACCATCACAGTCCGCGGTCTGGGTGGCGATTTCACCCGCACCAACATCAACGGCATGGAGACTGTTGCCGGCACAACGGGCAACCGCGGCCGCGGCTTCGATTTTAACGTGTTTGCGTCCGAACTGTTCCAGAGCATCGTCGTTCGCAAGACACAGTCAGCGGACCTCGACGAAGGCTCGCTCGGCGCCACGGTCGACTTGCAGACGGCGCGGCCCTTCGATTTCGACGGCTTCAAGACGGCGCTGTCCGGCCAGGCCAGCTACAACGATGTGACCGAGGACACCAATCCTCGCGCCGCCGGCCTCATCAGCTGGGCGAACGAGGGCAAGACGTTCGGCGCACTGTTCTCCGCGGCCTATAGCGAGCGCAATCCCTTCGACGAAGGCTTCGGCACCACGCGTTGGGAGGACAACGGCACGGCGGCGTTCGAGCGCTCGCGCATCAGTCCCGACCAGGCATTCAGCCCCAGAGGCAACTACGCCGGCTGTATTCCTTGTACCTCGCAGGCCGAAATCGACGCGGTCAATCGATCCTTTCATCCGCGCATTCCGCGCTACGCCGAGAGCTTGCTCGAGCAGAAGCGCTACGGTCTGACCGGCGCTCTGCAGTGGGCGCCGACCGAGAAGACGCAGATCAATCTCGATGCGCTGTACGCCTACTACAGCAGCCAGACCGAGAACGCGAACGCCGGCTCGATCTCCTTCAGCCGCTTCAACGCCGAAGGCATCAACGAAACAGTCGTGCGCGATTACCAGATCGACGGCAACGGCAACCTGGTTTACGGCGTGTTCGACAATGTCGATCTGCGCTCCGAGAACGGCTTCGAGCGGCACATCACCAAATATCACCAGTTCACGCTCAGCGGCACGCACGAGTTCACCGACCGCTTCCGCATGAACGCGCTGGTCGGCACCAGCGAAAACGATCTGGATACGCCGTATAACTTCTCCTTCGCATACGATGCGGCCGACGTCGATGGCTACACCTACGACTTCCGCAACAACAGCCGCTTCCCGCTCCTAGTGCACGGTATCGACATGACCAATCCCGACCTGTGGACGCTGGTCGCCGCCCGCCGTCGCGAGAGCTCCATCGTCAACAGTTACGACACCGCCAAGTTCGCGGTGGAGTACGACTTGAACGACAACCTCACCGTGAAGGGCGGCGCGCTGGTCAAGAGTTTCGAAGTCGATATGCAGGACTTCTCCTCCGGCGGCGACCTGGCGGCAGCCCGCCAGCTGGTCGGCGTGGGCGCCATCGCCCGCAACCTGCCGATCGGCCGCGACATGGCTATTCCGGCCGGCTCGGACCGCAATTACATCGTGCCGGATGTTTGGAAATCGGCGGGCTACGTGGGCTTGTTCACCGACCCGTTCTACGCCCTCAATGTTTCTGGCACCGACACTCGCAACGTGCAGGAAGACGACGCCAGCGCGTTCGTGGCCCTCGACTTCGAATATGACGTGTTCGCGATGCCGCTGCGTGGCTCCGCCGGCGTTCGCTACGCGCAGACGGACGTGACTTCAGTAGGCATCCTCCAGCTCAGCCCCACGGAGTCGCAGGTGGCGAAAGTCGAAAACGACTACACCGATACCCTGCCCTCGCTGAATCTGGCGCTCGAAGCCACCGATGACTTGATCGTTCGCGCGGCCGTGGCCAAGGTGATGGCGCGTCCGAACCTGGGTGACCTGACTCCCGGCGGCAACATCGACAACACGTCGCGCACCATCCGTTTCGGCAATCCGCTGCTCAATCCGTTCCGCGCCACCAACTACGACCTGGGCGTGGAGTGGTACTTCACCGACGAAGCGTTGGTCGGCGCCGCCTTGTTCTACAAGGACATCAAGTCTTTCAGCGTTCGCGACACGGACGGCATTCCCTTCAGCCAGACCGGCTTGCCGATCGAACTGGCCGGCGGCAACGATCCGTCGACCTCCTATGAGGTGTCGCGCATGATCAATGGCGAGGGTGGCTGGATCCGCGGCATCGAGTTGCAGTATCAGCAGCCCTTCACGTTCCTGCCGGGCGCGCTCAGCAACTTCGGCTTCACCGGCAACTACACGTACATCGAGTCCGCCGTCAAATACGATGGCGGGCTGCGTAACGACCTCCGGGACCTGTCGAACAACGCGTGGAACGCGACGCTGTACTACGAGACTGAGAAGTTCAGCGCGCGCGTTTCCTCGGCGTTCCGCGGCGAGTATCTGACAGCGTTCCCGGGCGGCAACGGCAACTCGGAGGAAGGCGTGAACGATGCGACCACCATCGACGCATCCGTCTCTTATAACGTCACCGAGGACCTGACGCTCTCGCTGGAAGGTTTGAACCTGACCGACGAGTACACGGACGCTTATGTGGGCGACTACAACCTGGTCTCCCGCTATCGCCACACGGGTCGCGAGATCCTGCTCGGCGTACGCTGGACGTATTAATCACTTTGTTTTGTCTGAACGGGCGCGCATGAAAGCTACACGCAAGATTGGATTGCTGGTGGCGCTCATATCGAGCGTATCGATGCTGGGGGGCTGTACGGCCCCCATCCTTGCCTCCCAGGGCGCGCCCGTTCAGGCCCCTCCAGGGTCCGCTGAAAAATACTTCAGCGATTGGCCCGCGGAGGCGGATCCCGCGACGGTGGGCCGTCGCATCGCGAACAACTGGGTCGCGCGCAACTTCGATTTCCAGATCAATTCGTTTCACCGTTGGATCATCTATCCAGAAATCTGCGTGTGGTACGGAGCGTTGGAAATCGCCGATCTCAGCAAGGATGAGTCGCTCAAACAGCAGCTGATCGGAAAGTTCGATCAGTTCCTGACACCCGAAGGCGCGCGCCGCCTGAGTCCGCGCGCGCACGTCGACTACCGCATCACCGGTGTCGTGCCTTTGGAAATCTACATGCTCAACAACGAGCAGAAATATCTGGACCTCGGGCGCGATTACGCCGATAAGCAGTGGGCGACCACCACGCCCGATGGCATCACTACCGAAGCACGTTACTGGGCCGACGATCTGTACATGCTGCCCGTGCTCCAGGTGCAGGCTTATCGCGCCACCAAGGATCTGAAATATCTGGATCGCGTTTCCATGACCATGGTGGCGTATCTGGATAAGTTGCAGCAGCCGAGCGGCCTGTTCCTGCACAGCCCCGACTCGCCCTTCTACTGGGGCCGCGGCAACGGCTGGGTCGCCGCCGGCATGGCGGAAGTGCTGTCGGTGTTGCCGCCCGAACATCCCAACTACGCCCGCATCATGAAAAGCTACAAGCTGATGATGGCCGGCCTGCTCAAGTATCAAAGTGCCGACGGTCTGTGGTTGCAGCTCATCGAGCAGCCGGACTTCTGGCCGGAAACTTCCGGCAGCGCTATGTTCGCCTTCGCGATGGTCGAAGGCGTGAAGCGCGGCTGGCTGGACGCGAACACCTACGGCCCCGCCGCTCGCAAGGCCTGGCTCGGACTCGTGCAGTACGTCGATTCAGCCGCGAATATCAAGGAGGTCGTCGTGGGCACCAACAAAGCATCCAACGAAGTCGGACCGGACCTCGAGGTGCAGAAGAAGTTTTACTTCGACCGGCCACGACGGACTGGCGATCTGCATGGTCAGGCGCCGATGCTGTGGACCGCGGCGGCGTTGCTCCGATGAGCGCGCGCCGTGTCACCGCTGGCCTCGCCAGCGCGATTGCCGCCGTTCTGAGTTTGCATGCCTCCGCCGCCCTCGCCGGCAAAGCGACTATCGTGCTTCACAACGATGGCAAGCTGGCGCGGCCCGCCGAGACCATCGTCATTCCCTATACGGAAGTGAAGAAAGCTCTGCCCGACGTTGCTTTCGATCAAGTGATCGTGCGGGATTCGAAAGGCTCGGTGGTGACTTCGCAGGTCACTGCGATGAAACACATTCATCGGGGTCCGGCCCACTATGACGATTTGATCTTCCAGCACGACTTCGCCCCTGGCGAGCAGCGCGCCGTATTGACCATTGAAACCACGGCGACGCCGCAGCCTCCGTTCCCGAGCAAAGTGTGGGCGGGCTATGTGCCCGAACGTTGGGACGACATCGCTTGGGAAAACGATCTCACCGCGCACCGCGCCTACGGCCCCGCGTTGGAGTTACCGAGCGCCAAACCCGATCAGATGACGAGCAGCGGGCTCGATCTATGGACCAAGAAAGTGCCCTACCTCGTGCTCGATCGCTGGTATCGCAAGGGCCATGACGGCCTGCACGCCGACACTGGCGAAGGTTTGGACTTCTACGAAGTCGGCACCAATCGCGGCGTGGGCGGCGTCGGCATCTGGAACGGGCAGCAGCTGTCCGTCTCCAGCAACTGGCGCAAGTATCACATCTACGCCAACGGTCCACTGCGCGCGATTTTCGAGCTCGGCTATGAACCCTGGGATGCAGGCAATGGCGTCAAGGTGAGCGAGACCAAACGTTTTATCGTGGATGCCGGTCAGCAGCTCGACGAGATCCGCAGCACGTTCGACTTCACTCCTGCTCCCGGATCGGACGGTACAGTCACCGTCGCGGTCGGCCTCACCGAGCATCCTTCCAAAGCGAATGTCGCAGCCACGCGCAACGAGCAAGGCAAGTTCATTTCGCTTTGGGAGCAGTACAACGATCACCCCTCTCACGACGAGCTCGGCAGCGCCATCATGCTCGCGCCCGAAACGAAGCTCGCCGGCTTCGCGCGCACGACGCCGCCTGCCAAGGGACGGCCTGACAGCTTGCTGCTGGTGAAGGTCAAACCGGGCGAAACGATTCGCTACTTCGCCGGCGGCGCCTGGAAGCCGGCGGGAAAGATCACGACGGCGGCCAGCTGGAACAACTATCTGATTGCCAAAGCGGCGCGGCTGGCCGCGCCGGTCCGCGTCGAGATCAATGCGACGGCCGCTCCGCCAACACCGTGATCGGGCTGGCGCCGATCAGACCGGCCGGCAGCGGCTGCAGGTTCTCCATGTCCTGAGGCTGGAAGCGCTCGCCAAAGCGCAGGTTGAGCAGCCGATAGTCCGGCGCCGTGCGACCGGCCAACGTGTTGATGGCGAGATTGCCGACGCGCAGCTCGATGTTGTTGCTCCCTCCTCTCACATAGCGAGTGATGTCGAGCTCGTAGGGCGGCGCCCAGATCGATCCGGCGCGCTGCCCATTTACGTAGACCTCGGCAGCTTCGCGCACCGGGCTTTCCAGCCAGGCGCGGCCGCCTCGTTGTTTCTCATCGAACGGCACGGGCATGCCCTCTCCCAGGCTCAGAACGAAACGAGCGTCGAGCTTCGCGACCTCGAAGGCACGCTTGTACGAGGCGACGCCGGAGTAATAGCGAGTCTTCGCATCGTCGGTCCAGGAAGTGAGTTTGTTCTCGGTCCGCTGCAATTGCAGAGGCGCAAACTCGACCTGCCAGTCGTTGGAAATATCCGCGATGACGGTTCTGGAGCGGTTTGGGGAGCTTTCACGCCCAGCCTTGGCTCCGAACACCACGACGGTGGACTCGTACGGAGCGAGCTTGAGCGTCACCTCCTCGCCCGCGAGCGTCATCGTCGCGCCCGTCATTGGATTCCACAGCTGCGCGGGCCGGTTGCGCCCCTCACGGAATCTCGCCTCCGCAGTGACAGACTGGTTGGTCGTGTTGGCGACAAAGTAGATATCGGCGTTCTCCAGCTTGCGACGGATGAATCCGACCGCCGGCTGCTGCCGATCGAGCAGCAGATCGGGCGCAAGCAGCTTTCGCAGCGCTGCGCCCAGCTCATTCTCTGCGACAACCCTCGTGCGCGCCCGTGTCCTCAACAATCTCTGCGTGGTCGCCTCGATCTGCATGGCCATCACATCGGCGGAGCGATGGCCCGCAGCCAACGCGGGCGGCTTGCCGACCACGAGGACCACGCCGCCCAAGCGAGCAAACTGCTCGACCTTTTGATATGCAATCACGTCGATGCGCGACAGGTTCGGCAGCACGAGGACGCGATAGCGGGACGCTTTGTCGAGCGAAGCTGCGTCGATGTAGTCGAAGCCATAGCCCGCATCCAGCAGCTGCGCCGTCAGCGCCGGCGTCACGAAGTTCTTCACTTCGTCGCTGACAGTGGCGCGCCCCGGCTTGGTCGCGGCCCACGCATCGTTGGTCGGCAGCAGGATCGCGACGTCGTTGGCCGGGCGGCCCTGGCGCAAGACGTAGCTCACTCGCTGCAAATAACGCGAGATGTCGGGCATCGCAATCCACCAGGGGTTCTGATCGCTGAACACGGCGGCGGCGTACAGGCTCCAGCCCGGCTCGGCAACGCCGGGCGGCGTGTACGGCCAGCCATGGCCGATGAGCTGATTGATGCCTTGAAGGAACAACACGTCCGCCTCGGCCTTCATGTCGAGCGGCGTGGCGCGGAACGATGGCGAATGCAGCCAGGTAAACGCTTCGGCGGACGTGACTTGCCGATCGAACAGATGACTCGCGGATGTCGCCCAGCGGGTGGTCGAGAAAGCGCGCCATTCATGGCCCTCGCCTTCGGGCAACGCGACGAGCGCATTGCTCGACAGCGTCACAGGCGGGAACCCGTATGTTTGCGAGCGGAACTTGGTGCGATGTTTTTTCGCCCAGTCGTTGGCGGGCATGAGATAGCGCTCGTCGACCAGCTCCGAAAGCGTCTGCCCCCAGTCGTGGCGAACGCCGGCCGCCCGCTCGTCCGTCTCGAGAAACAACGCCGGCAGGAACGGCAGCAAGTCATAGCCGCGGCGACGTTTGAATTCATCGAGCAGATCGTCCGTCCAATCGGCCCGATACACTTCGAGGCTGTCGCTGAAGACCGCGGCGGGCGGCTGCTCGCCGAAAGCTTGCATCAAGCGGTCGCCGACCGCGCCGAGATGATTGTCGATGGCCGCGCGGCTCATGTGATCGAGCACGAAGCCTTCGCCGCCGATGCCGGGTCGTTTCACCTGCTGGCCGGTGCGACTCTGCAGAAAGAACAGCACCGTGCGTTCGGTGGTCGAGTTGGCATCGATCTGCACGCGCGGGCCCGTGGGCATCGGCAGTTGCTTGAGCGTTTTGGTTTGGATGCTGTCGAGGCCGCCATCGCCGATGAATGCAGCGAGCAGCTTTTCTCCCGGACCGACGCGCGGCGTCGGCAAAGAAACTTCGCCCGGTGCGAGCAACAGCTTTTCCATTCGAATCTGCGACGCCGCCTGCGTCACGGGCACATGCGGGCCGCCGAAAGGCCAGCCGCTGCCGAGCGTCATATCTACACGGAGCCCCTGCACGCGCCCTTCCTGCGCCGCGAAGCGCACGGCGTCGATGAATTCATCCGACAGATACGTGAGATTGCGCAGCCCGGTATTGGGATCGTCGAGCGACAGCGGATACACCGGCTGAATCTCGAAACCGCCGAAGCCCCCTGCTCTCATCGCGGCGATCTCACGCTTCAACTCGGGTTTGCTGACGGCGGGGCCGAACCACCACCAGCGCATCATGGCGCGCGCATCGTCGGGCGGCGCCTGAAATCCGGCTCGAACCTGCTCGACGGTAACGGGCGCCATTGTTTGACTCGCTGCCAACAATGGCCACAGCAGGAACCATTGCACGGCGAGCGCACTCACAAGTCGTGTGCGGGTCGTGATCATTCCGCCATCTTATTTTTTATAACTCGAAAGCGTCAATGCGACGCGCACGGAGGTAATCGATGCGAACCAGTCTGAGCGCGACGCTCACGATGTTGACCATGATGTTTGCCGGCACACTGCCGGCACGCGCGGCCGACCAGGAGCCGCCGACCGAATGGATCGACCAGGACACCGCTCATCGCGTGGTCCGGCTCTCCAAGGAGCCCGGCACGGCGAGCCTGTATTTCCATCAAAACAGCTATTCGCCCGACGGCAAGAAACTCATTGTCACAACCAAGGACGGCCTCGCGACCATCGATCTGGAGACTCGCAAGATCACGCCGATCGCCAAAGGCGACGTGCGAGTGATGGTGACCGGCCGAAAGAGCGGCAACGTGTATTACACGCGCCAGGACGAAAAGGACAGCAAGGCGCGCTGGGTCTACGCGACCAACATGAACACGCTGAAGACGCGCAAGATCGCCAAGATCCCGCGCGGCAATCTCAACACGGTGAACGCCGACGAAACTTTACTGCTCGGCTCGTGGGTCAATGGCGAAGAGGTCCAGGTGGGCGCGCCGCCCAAGGAGCAGCAATACGGGCCGGACGGCAAGCCCATTACGTATCACCAGGCGCGCGGCCTGCGCATTCGTCAGGTGTTCGAGCAGCGGCTCGAGCGCACGATCTTCACGGTCAACATCGCCACCGGCGAGATCAAGAGCGTGCACACCGCCCGCGATTGGTTGAACCATTTGCAGTTCTCGCCCACCGATCCGACGCTCATCATGTTCTGCCATGAAGGTCCGTGGCACGAAGTCGACCGGTTGTGGACCATCCGCACCGACGGCTCGCAGCTCACCAAAGTCCATGAGCGCACCATGCACATGGAGATCGCCGGCCACGAATTCTTCTCCAAAGACGGCAAGACCATCTGGTACGACTTGCAGACGCCGCGCAGTGGCGTGTTCTGGGTGGCGGGCTACAACCTCGAGACTCACGAGCGCACCTGGTACAACCTGACGCGCGATCAGTGGTCCATCCATTACAACGTCAACGCCGACGGCACCATGTTCGCCGGCGACGGCGGCGACGAAGTGCAGGTCGCGCAGGCCAAGGACGGTAAGTGGATTTATCTGTTCCGTCCGGTCGTGTCCAAAAATCTCGCGACCGGTCCAGTGTCGAAGCAGAACCTGATCCACGGCGGGCACTTCGAGGCCGAGAGGCTGGTCAACATGAAGAACCACGACTACCGGCTCGAGCCCAATGTCACATTCACGCCGGATCAGAAGTGGGTGGTGTTCCGCTCCAACATGCACGGACCGACGCACGTGTACGCCGTGGAGATCGCCAAAGCGAATGCGGCCCCTGACAATCGAACATCCGCGCAGACATCGTCGACGGCTGCTCCCAAGCAGCCGATCGATCGTCAGGCGCTCACTAACCGTCACAATCCCGAGCTGACCAGCATCGATCCGTCCGCGCCGCTCATGGTCGGCAACGGCAACATTGCCTTCACGGCCGATATCACGGGCCTGCAGACGTTTCAGGATCAGTACTCGGCGCTCGTTCCGCTCATGACCCAGGCTCAATGGGCCTGGCACAGCTTTCCCAATCCGCAAGGCTTCAAGGAATCCGACGGTGAGACGCTGATCGATGTACGCGGCAAGAAATATCCTTACGCCTACTACTCCGACTGGAAGGATGCGGCCAAGCCCGCGATTGCCTGGCTGCGCGAGAACCCCCATCGGTTCTCGCTCGGGCGATTGAGCCTGCATCTGAAGTCGAGCGACGGCAAAACAGCGAAGTTCGCCGACCTCAGCAACACACAACAGACCTTGGATCTCTGGAGCGGCTCTCTGCAGAGCCGCTTCACCTTCGACGGCAACGAAGTCCAGGTGCGGACCCGTGTGCATCCGACCCTGGACATGATCATGGTGGAGCTGACCTCGCCCCTGCTGGCGCGTGGTCAGCTTGGCGTCGATCTGAAGTTCCCGGGTGTGTCGGCCAAGCTCAATCCCGATCCCGCCGATTGGAATCGTCCAGACAAACATCAGACCATCGAGCGCAAGCGTGACGCCCGCCAACTGACCCTGGATCGCATCCTCGATGACACCCGCTATCACGCCGTCGCACGCGCCGACAGCGATGTGACTTTTGCGCCTGCCGGTCCGCATAGCTATCGCATCCTGCCTGCCGGCAAGCCCAACAGCCTCACACTGATGGTGGCGTTTGCTCCGGAAACGATCGCGCAGCCGTTGCCGACTGCCGCTGTGGCGAACCGGGATGTCGCGAGCCACTGGCGCGATTACTGGACCAAAGGCGCGGCGGTGGATTTCTCCGGCAGCACCGATCCACGAGCGGCCGAGCTCGAACGTCGCGTCGTGTTGTCTCAGTATTTGATGGCTTTGAATGGCGCCGGCACGGTGCCGCCGCAGGAAGAGGGTCTGTTCTCCAACAGCTGGAACGGCAAGTTCCACCTGGAGATGCACTTGTGGCACTCGGCTCAGTTCGCGCTGTGGGGCCGGCCGGAGCTGCTCGAACGCAGCATGTCCTGGTATCTGGATCACTTGCCCGATGCCAAGAAGCGAGCGGCTCGACACGATGTACGCGGCGCGTGGTGGCCGAAGATGGTGGGCCCGGAGGGACGCAACAGCCCGAGCAAGGTGTCGCCCTTCATCATGTGGCAGCAGCCGCATCCGATTTACATGGCGGAGCTGCTCTATCGCGCCAAGCCGACTCGTGAAACCTTGACCAAATACCGGGAGCTGGTCTCGGAGACGGCCGACCTGCTCGCGTCCTTCCCGCATTTCGACCAGAAGCGCGGCCAGTATGTTTTAGGTCCGCCGATCATTCCCGCGCAGGAAGTGTTTTCTCCGCTCGAGACGTTCAACCCGACGTTCGAGCTCGAATACTTCCGCTTCGGCTTGACCACGGCCCAGCAATGGCGTGAACGTCTCAGTGAGCCTCGCAATCCCGACTGGGATCGCGTGCTCGCCAAGTTGTCGCCGCTGCCCGTGAAGGACGGGCTGTATCTCGCGACGGAATCGTTCCCCTCGTTGTGGGATCAGGCCCGCAGCGCGGAGTGCTCGAACGGCAAGACCAGACCGGAATGTTTCAACCGCGATCATCCGTCGTTCCTGGGTGCGCTCGGTCTGTTGCCTGGCGCTGGCGTCGATCAGCCGACCATGAAGCGCACGCTCGCCGCGGTCCAGAAACATTGGGATCTGCGACAGACCTGGGGCTGGGATTACCCGCTGATCGCGATGACAGCCGCGCGCCTCAACGAGCCGGAGACGGCAGTAAACTTCCTGCTGTTCGACGCCAAGAACAATCAGTTTGGATCGAGCGGCATGACGCCGCGTGTTCACCTCGACGAACATGCGGATAGTTTCGTGCCCACCGCCGAAGGAGCAGCCAAGCCCGTCGGACCCGATGGGCCGGGCTACACACGCGCGGCAGAAACATACTTCCCCTCCAACGGCGGCTTGCTGCTTGCCGTGGGCATGATGGCGGGAGGTTGGGATGGCGCGTCGGGCGACGCGCCTGGATTCCCGAAGGAAGGTTGGGTGGTCAGGGCAGAAGGCTTCCGCGCCCTGCCCTGACGCTTGCGGCGGGACTAACGAACGAGGCTGTTTAGATACAGCTCGATGTTCGTATAACCGCCCTTGGATGCGAGCGACGCATCGGACGCGTCGTTCGGGTTCAGTCGATGTGACTTCTCCCACGCGTCCGACATACCGTCGCCGTCCGCGTCCGAGGGCGCGGCGGCCGTCCGGATGTCGGGCCAGCCACCGACTTCCTTTTGGCTGTTGATCAGCTTGCCAGTGTCCTTAATGACCGAGTCCACCACTCGCACGTCCACCGCATCCCGCTCTTTGGACGCACCCGCGAACGCGAGCACGCTCTTATAAGCATCAGGCGCTGACTCGGTCCTCACCGGCCCGAACTCGAACGGCTTCTCCGTCTTGAACACCTCGGGCTTTTGCGAGGTGACGACCAGCGACCACTGGTCCTGCACCAGCTTGCCGTCCATATAGTTGCCCGAGAAGTGGGTCTTGCCGCTGGCGTTGCGGATATACAGCGCCACCGGCCCGCCCGTCGCCGAACCCTGCTGATACCAGTTGTTGACGAAGTTCGAGCGCGTATTGGCGTTGCTGTTCAGATCCGCGCCGGCGGCGAAGCGCGACGTGTTGTCGGGCCTGCCGTAAAACGGATCCATGTTGTAGCCGCGCTCCAGTCCCGGCTTCCAGTTGTAGAAGTCCGTGGTCGCGCCCGGACCCCAGTTGTAGAAAACGTTGTTCCTGAAATCCATGACGATGCCTTCCGGATCGTCTTTCGCGCCGGCGTAGTTGCCGATGCGTGGCATGCGAGCTTCGTGGTGCGCCCACAAGTTGTGATGGAACGAATATCGCGCGCCGTACGACCCTTGAATCAAACTGCCGTAGCCGTGCTGCCCTTTCTGATGGCCGGCATCGTTCAGGGATTCGGAGATGATCGACCACTGAACGGTCACGTCGGTCAGATGTTTGATCCCTTTTTCAACTCGCTGCGTCACCGACAGCGTCTCGTCGTTGGACCAGCTCACCGAACAATGGTCGATGACGATGTTGCGACCCTGGCCGACGGACAGCGCATCGGATTCGAGCTTCATCTCATCACCCAGTCTGGCGCGGATGTAACGGACGATGACTTCGTTCGCGCTGATCTGCAGTGGATAGTCCCGCAGCGTGATGCCGCCGCCGGGAACGGATTGGCCGGCGATGGTGATGAAGTCGTTGCGGATCTGCAGCGGGCTCTTGAGACGAATCGTTCCGTCGACGTCGAACACCACGATGCGCGGCCCTTCCGCTTCCACCGCCGCACGCAGCGAGCCAGGACCGGCGTCATTCAAATTGGCGACCTTATAGACCTTGCCGCCACGACCTCCTTGCGTGAAGCGGCCAAAGCCTTCCGCGCCCGGGAACGCGATCAGCCGTTCTTCTTTAGCTTCGCTCGCTTGCGCAGTCGTCATACAACTCAGCGCGGCGAGCACTGCCAAGCTCAGAGGCGAGCTAATTTTTGTCATGCGACTCATCAGAGCCCCCGGATATTCGTGGATTGTTTGACGTCGACCGTCTTGCCATCCAGCGACAGGATGGTCACGTCGTTGAACGTGAAGTTGTCCGCGTTCGCGATGCTGCCCGCAGCCCACGTGTCGAGATGCAATCGCTCGAAGCGGAAGTTCTTCAGCGGCTTCTCCGGATACGCGGAAATCTCGAATGCCGTCTTGCCACCCACCGCCTTCACGTCGTGAATGTACACGTCGCTCAGCTGCGGAATGCCTTTCTGCTTCGGCACTGGCGTGGAGAGCGTCTTCCAGTAATCGGGATACTCTTTGATGCCGTCCGGAATCTTCGCGTAGCTGTAGGCCGGGTACCAATTCAAATTCACGCGCATGACGGTCGGGACGTCCTGCGTGAAGATGTCGGAGATCTCGATGCCGGAAATGTTGCCGCCGCGGGTCTGCGCCGACTTGAACAGGATGCCGACCGGCGTCGGGTGATAGACCTTGATGTTCGAGACTTTGATGTTTCTGAAGCCGCCGGAGGTTTCACTGCCGAATGTCACGCCAGCGGCTGCATCGCGGACGACGCAATCGCGAATGACGATATCTTCCGTCGGCCGTGCGACCCGCAGACCGTCGGCATCGCGCCCCGCCTTCATGCACAGCGCGTCGTCGTTGCAAGTGATGTCTGCCTTCTCCACCAGCACCTTGCGCGAGGAATCGATGTCGATGCCGTCGGTGCTCGGGCCGCGACCGCCCTCGTTGTTGCGGATGATGACGTTGTAGACCTCGATGTTCTGCGAATAGCAGATGTGCACCGTCCAGAACCCGGAACGATACATCGACAGATTTTCGATGCGGACGTTGTCGGCTTCGAAGAGTTGAATCAGGCGCGGCCGGCGGCAGTCGTAGTCGGCGGCCCAGCGAATGCCCTTGGGATCGTACTCGCGGCGCTTGGCCCAATAGCTGTCCCAGAACACTTTACCGTCGCCGTCGATGATGCCGTCGCCGGTGAGCTTCACATCGCGTTCCTTGTAGACATTGATCAGCGCGGCGGGCCAGGTCATCTCGATGCCGGCGATCCGAGTCGGCAACATCGGGTAGTCGTCGATGTTCTGCGAGCCGAGCAGTCGGACGCCCTGATCGACCTTGAAGGTCATGCCGGCTTTCAGAAACAAAGCGCCCGTGCGATAGGCGCCGCCGTCGAAGAGCACCGTTCCTTTGGTTTGGGCCGCGGCGTCGATGGCGGCCTGGATCGCTTTTGTATCGAGCGTCTTGCCATCGCCTTTCGCGCCGAAATCCTTCACCTGATGGGTGTTCGCCTGCTTCGGCGCGATGCTGGCCGCGGCGCTGCTCCGGGAAGCGAGCGACGCACTCGCACCCGTCAGCGCGGGAAGCGCCACAGGCGTCGCGGCCAGAGCTTGCAGGAGGGAACGACGCTGTATCGACATGATTGAAGTCTCCTATGATCTGTGTGTCGCTCGCGGGGATGTGAACGCGTGATCTTCATTTCACATCGACCTCTTGCAGCCGCGGCGACAAGAGATGGATCACCAGCAATGCGACCAGATAAACCGTACCCGCGATGATGAACATCGGCGTATAGGTCCCGAGCTGCTCGAGCACATAACCGACGTACTTCGCCATCAGCATGCCGCCGAGCGCGCCGAACATGCCGCCGATGCCGATGACTGAGCCCACCGCACGGCGCGGGAACACGTCACCTGGAATCGTGAATAAGTTGGCCGAGAAGCCCTGATGGGCCGCGGCCGCAAGGCCCACGATCAGCACCGCAAGCCACAGCGAGCTCACCTGCTGCGCGAAGAACATCGGCGTGACCATCAACGCACAGACCAGCATCGCGGTCTTGCGAGCAACATTGATCGACCGACCGCCGCGAATCAGCTTCAGCGAGAACCAGCCACCCGCGATGCTGCCGACGTCCGCCAGCAGATAAACCACCACCAGCGGGGGTCCATAGCTCTTGAGATCGAGGTTGTAAGTCTTGGCGAAAAAGTCCGGCAGCCAGAACAGAAACATCCACCAGATCGGGTCCGTCAGGAACTTCGCCGTGGCAAAGGCCCAGGTCTCCTTCTTACGCAGCACCGTGCCCCAACCGACCTGCTGCATCGGCGGATCGGGCGGATCGCTCTCGATGTGCGCCAGCTCGGCCGCACCCACGCGCTTGTTCAGCCGTGGCGCGCGATAAAACATCAGCCACACCGCCAGCCACAACAAACTGACCACGCCGGTGATCACAAAGGCGGCCTGCCAGCCCAGAGCAACCGTGATGCTCGGGATGATCAGCGGCGTGATGATGGCGCCGACATTGGAGCCCGCATTGAAGACACCGGTGGCAAAAGCGCGCTCGCGTTTAGGAAACCACTCGGTTACAGCCTTCAGTCCGGCTGGAAAACTTCCCGCCTCGCCGACGCCGAGCGCCACGCGAGCTGCGATGAAGTGCGCAACGCTGCTCGCACCGGCATGCGCGATATGCGCCACTTGCCAGATCGCAAACGCGACGAAATAGCCCCAACGCGCGCCGACGCGATCGACCGTGCGGCCCCACACGACATACGCCACCGCATACGCTGCCTGGAACCAGAACACGATGTTGGCGTAGTCGACTTCGCTCCACTGGAACTCTTTGGACAGCACCGGCTTCAAGATGCCGAGGATCTGCCGGTCGACATAGTTGATGACGGTCGCGATGAACAGCAGGCCGCAGATCACCCAGCGCTGCCGGCCCACTCGCGTGCTGCTATCGATCTCCTCGAACGTGGGAACTGCCGACTCAGAGCGCATTACCGTACCCCACGATCACGACCGACAGCAGCAGCACGCCGATGCCGAGGAACACGGTCGCCAGTGTGGCCTTGCTCACGCCACGCCATTCCTTCAATAACAGGCCCCACAGATTGCCGAGCGCGATGATGAACGCCATGTGCAGGATCCACGACGCCGCGCCGTTCGACAGCTTGCTCTCGCCCATGCCGTAGAAAAAGAACTGCAGGAACCAGGTCGTGCCCGCGACCAGCGCGAACAGATAGTTGCCCGCCAGCGGCGCTTCCTTGTTGGTGTAATCCGAGAACGAACTATTGCGGGCCGCAAGCACCAGACACCACAGCAGGTTGGTCGTGAGGCCGCCCCACAACACCACCACGAATACGACGTTGTTCCGGAACAGCGGGTTGGCCCCGGCGACTTCAGCCATTTGCGCCATGGGCTTACCGGCCTCCAGGCCGAAGTTGAAGCACGCGCTGAGGATGCCCGAGATCACGGCCACCGTAAGACCGCGCGCCAGCGCGAACTCCTGCACCGACGCTGTTTTCTCAGCGGGCGAAAGCTCACGCTCTTTCATCACACCGGCGCGGCCGCAGATGGCGATGCCGATGAGGCACACGAACACGCCGAGCACGACCAGTTGCCCGCCCGTATCGGCCATGAGGCCGGAGAATGTTTCTCCTTCCAACCCAGCGATGTCGCGATAGATCGGCGGAATCAGCGCGCCGAACGCGGAGCAGAAGCCCAGCACCACCGACACGCCGAGCGACAACCCGAGATAGCGCATGGACAATCCATACGTCAGGCCGCCAATACCCCACAGCAGACCCATGAAGTAAGTCCAGAACACCGTCGAATCCGGCGCGGCTCGCACGATGTCCATATAGCCCGGCACCGTGAGCGTCGCGGCTACCCACGGCGCGATCAGCCAGGAGGCGATGCCGCCCACCAGCCAGTAGGTCTCCCAGGACCAGCGGCGGACGTTCTTGAACGGCAGATAGAAGCTCGCAGAAGCGAAACCACCGATGAAGTGGTAGATGACACCCAGGAGAATTTGCATCAGACGCGGTAGATCCGTTCGGCGTTGGTGACAAAGAGCGCGCGTCGCTCTTGCGGAGAGCAGCCAGTCACGATGTTTGCATACGCGTGCCATAGCTCCGCGTAGCTGGCGTGCAGGCCATCGATGGGGAAATTAGATGCGAAGCACGCGCGCTCGGCGCCGAACGCGTCGATCGCGTCCAGCACGCTCGGGCGCAGGCTTTCGACGGTCCAGTAATGATCGAACATCACCAGTCCGCTGATCTTCACGCTGACATTCGGCAGCGACGCGAGCACACGCAGGCCGTCGCGCCATTCGCGCCAGCCCGTCAGGGTGCGATCCACCCACATGCCGGCGTGATTCAGGACGAAAGGAATATCGGGATTCTCGCGGATGACCTCCGCAGCCAGCGCCACCTGTGACGGATAGACCTGCAGGTCGAAGGACAACTTATGCTTCGCGAGCAGGCGCAGGTTGGCGCGCCATTGGCTTTCCTGCATGTAGTGGCGCGAGACATAGTCGTACAGCGGATTCGAGTGCACGTTGAGAATCTGCCGGATGCCGCGCAGATTCTTCGACTCGGCGTGCGCCTCCAACGCCGTTGCGGCGTCGGGTTTCGACAGATCCACCAACGCGACAATGCCCTGCGGATAACCCGTCGAATCAGCAAGAGACTGCAGCCAGCGAGTCTCCGCGACGGGATCCTGCGGATTCGCTTCGACGTTGATGATTTTGAGGACTTCGATATCCCCCGCTCCGCCGCGCAGCTCACCAGGTGTGAACGTGCGCGGTAAGAGACGATTGTCACCGGAGTAGGCAACGCTCGCGGGCGAGAGCCAGGGCAAATGCACTTGCCCCAGATCCCACAGATGCACGTGTGGATCGACTACTTGCACTGCTCCCCCTCAGTCCGACCGGTCAGTACGTCGTACGGCCGCCGGAAATATCGAACGTGGCGCCAGTGCTGAAGGAGCACTCCGCGCTCGCGAGCCAGCTGCACAGCGACGCGACTTCGTCGATCTCGCCGACGCGACCGATGGGAATGCGCGAGACCATGTAATCGATCTGCGCCTGCGTCAGCTGCTTCAGAATGGGACTCGCGAAGGTCGCGGGCGTCACGCAGTTCACGCGGATGCCGGTTTTCGCCAGCTCCTTACCGAGCGACTTGGTCAGGCCGATCACGGCCGCCTTGGACGTCGAGTAGGCGGACGCGTTGGGATTGCCTTCCTTGCCGGCCACCGAGGAAATATTCACGATGCGCCCGTAATCGCGCTCCTTCATGAAGGGCACGAGGAACTTGTTGGTGTAGAACACACCGTTCAAGTTGATGTCGATCACGCGACGCCATTCTTCCGGCGGATACTCCCACAGCGTGGTCGTCGGTCCGGTAATGCCGGCGCTGGCGACCAGAATATCGATGCGCTTACCGAGCGCCTCGTAAGACGCTTTGGCGGCCTGGGCTACTTGCGCTTCGTCCGAAACATCGACCTTTTGAATGTGAACCGCGCCGGTGGACTGCCGGGCTTGCTCGAGACCTTCGGCGTCACGATCCCAGATGCTGACCTTCGCGCCTTCCTTGGTGAAGCGCTCGGCCAGCGCCAGGCCGACACCCGAAGCGCCGCCCGTGATGACCGCCGTCTGACCGGCGAAGCGATTCTGGTAGATCGTTGTTGCCATCAGCCCCGGCTCCATGCGACGACCTTTTGTTTCTGTTCGCCGAGCTTGTCGATGCCCAGGTGCATGGTGTCGCCCGCCTTCAACCAGATCGGCGTCGGCTTCTGGCCCAGGCCCACGCCCGGCGGTGTGCCGGTGGTCACCAGGTCGCCCGGCTTCAAAGTCACGAAGCGGCTCAGGTAAGCCACGATCTGCGCGCAATTGAAGATCATGGTGTTCGAGTTGCCGGTTTGCATGCGCTTGCCGTTCAAGTCCAGCCACATGTCGAGGTTCTGCGCGTCGCCGACTTCATCGGGCGTCACCAGCCACGGGCCGACCGGGCCGAAAGTGTCGAAGCCTTTGCCTTTGTCCCACGTCGGACCGCGCTCGAGCTGGAAGGCCCGCTCGCTTACGTCGTTCACCAGCACGTAGCCGGCGATGTAATCGAGCGCTTCGGATTCGGCCACATGACTCGCTTCCTTGCCGATGAAAAATCCAAGCTCCACTTCCCAATCGGCCTTGGTCGCTTCCTTGGGCAGCATCACGTCGTCGTTCGGGCCGTTCAGGCATGAAACAAACTTGGAGAACACCGGCGGCTCGGTGGGAATCGGCATATTCGATTCGCGCGCATGGTCGGAGAAGTTGGTACCGATGGCGATGAACTTGGAAATGCCGGTGACGGGCACGCCGTAACGAGGCGTGCCGGACACGGCGGGCAGCGAGCTCGGATCGAGCGCCGCCAGCTTCGCCAGGCTTTGTTTGGAGAGCACGGCGGGCGTGATATCGGCGATGTGGCCCGACAGATCGCGAATGGTACCGCTCCCGTCGAGCAGCCCGGGCTTTTCCTGGCCCTTGGGGCCGTAACGTAACAACTTCATGCGGAATCCTTCGGGAAACTCAGTGGGTGTAAGGACGGTGCAGCTTGCAGTCCGGATTCAACCGGACGCCGAAGCCGGGGCGATCGAGCTCGGTGGCCTTGAGCTTGCCGTCGACCGGCACCGGCTCATCGAGCAGCAGCGGATTGAACATGGGCACCACGCGGTCGGCCTTCGGCGCCATCATCAGGAACTCCGCGAACGGCGAGTTATGCCGTGTGATCACGAAGTGATAGCTGTACACGGAGGAGCCGTGCGGAATGACGAGCGCGCCGCGTGCATCCGCCAGCGCCGAAATTTTGATGAGCTCGGTGAGACCGCCGCACCAACCCACATCGGGCTGGATGATGTCGCAGCAGCCCATTTCGAGCAGCATGCGGAAGCCCCAGCGCGTGGCTTCGTGCTCGCCGGTGGTGACCAGCATGCCCTTGGGCGCTTGTTTCTTGAGCTCGGCGTAGCCCCAGTAATCGTCGGGGGACAGCGCTTCTTCGATCCACTTCAGACCGTACTCGTGCGCGGCGTGCGCCAGCTTGACCGCGTAGTTCAGCTCCAGGCTCATCCAGCAATCGAACATGAGCCAGAAGTCCGGGCCGACCTTGGAGCGCATCGCCGCCAGCTCTTCGAGGTTCTTGCGAAAGCCTGCCGCGCCTTCGGCCGGGCCGTGATGCAGAGGCATTTTGCCGCCGATGAAGCCCATCTTCTGCGCCAGATCGGGGCGTGCGCCCGTGGCATAGAACTGCAACTCGTCGCGCACCGCGCCGCCGAGCATGTGATAGACGGGCTCGTCGCGCAGCTTGCCGACGAGGTCCCAGAGCGCCAGATCGACGCCGCTCAGCGCATTCACCACCAGACCTTTGCGGCCGTAGTACTGGGTGGAGAAGTACATCTGGTCCCAGATTTTTTCGATGTCGGTGACCGGCGCGCCTTCAAGGAATCGCGCGAGATGCTTTTCGACGATGTAGGCCGCCGGCTCGCCGCCCGTGGTCACCGCGAACCCGACCGTCCCGTCAGAAGCTTCGATCTCCACTACCAGCGTGCCGAGCACGTTGATGCCAAAACTCTGGCGGCTCTGGCGATACTGGGGATAGCGGCTCATGGGGGTGGCAATGTGATCGTCGATCCAATGCCCTCCGCCCTGATCGTGATAATCCGCGCCGCCTCCGCGCACCACGAACGCGCGAACCTGCTTGATGGTGGCCGGTCTGTTCATTTTCTCCTGGATCTCACTATGTGGGATGAGATATTATAAATTGGGACCAACGGACCAAGCAACCGCTAAACTCTAGCCAAGGTAGCCCTCATGAATTCGGTCACCTCCAAGAATAAGAGTAAGCCCGCGCTGCCGGCCAACCAGCCGAGCGGCTCGCAGACGCTATTTCGCGGCCTCGACGTGATGGAAGCGGTCTCCGGCGGCACCATCGGGCTCGCGGAGCTGGCCGAACAGCTCGGCCTCACTCGCAGCACCACCCACCGCCTCGCCTCCGCGCTGGTCGAGCGTCGGTATCTCACATTCACGCCCGGCGAAGGTTACAGGCTAGGGCCGAAGTTGCTCGAGCTTGGCTACAACGCCAATCAGCAAATGGATGTGCCGCGCGTGGCGCGCCCTTATCTCCAGGAGCTCGCCGATGCGAGCGACGACACCATCCATCTCGGCGTGCTCGCGGACTGGCGCGCGTTGTATCTGGATAAGATTCCCGGTCGCCGCCGCATCGAGATCAGCTCGCGCGTCGGCGAGCGTCAGCCGCTGACGACCACCGGCCTCGGCAAGGCGCTGATCCTCGATGAGAGCGAAAGCCGCTGGCGCGAGCTGTGGAAAAGCGAATGCGGCGGCAAGTCGTCGAGCACCGATTGGGAAACATGGTTGAAGCGCATGCGCGGCTACGCGCAGAAAGGCTACGCCTTCGACTTGGAAGAAAACGAAGATCGCATTCGCTGCGTCGCCGCCCCGATCCGCAAAGCGGGCGGACGCATCGTCGCTGCGATCAGCGTGTCGGGCGCCGCTCAATATATGAGCGACGCCCGCATGGCCACGCTCGCCGCGACGGTAAAGGAGACCACCGCGGCGATCAGTGAGCAGTTCGGTTGGCTGAAGGAGGAACCCTCCGACAAGGCCAACGCCCCTCGCCCACGCGACAAGGGACGTCGCATCTGAAGACAGGCTGCATCGATGTTATTGCAAGATAAAGTTGTTCTTATCACCGGCGGCTCTCAAGGCATCGGCGCCGGCACCGCCCTCAGCTGTGCCGAGCACGGCGCGCATGTCGCCATCAACTACCATGGCAATAGCGCGGACGCGGACCATGTGGTCGCGGAAGTCAAAAAGAGAGGCCGCCGCGCCATTGCCGTGAAAGGCGACGTTGCCGACGCGTCGACCGCGACCGCGTTCGTCAAAGCAGCCGTGAAAGAGTTCGGCAAGGTCGACGTGTTCGTCAGCAACGCGGGCATCTGCCCGTTCCATTCGTTCCTCGACATGCCGCAGGAAACATTGGAACGCACGCTCAAGGTCAATTTGCACGGCGCCTATTACATGACTCAGGCCGCCGCCAACCAGATGAAGGATCAGGGCAAGGGCGGTTCGATCATCGCCATCAGCTCCATCAGCGCGCTGGTCGGCGGCGAATATCAAACGCATTACACGCCGACCAAGGCGGGCGTGCACTCGCTGATGCAGTCCTGCGCCATCGCGCTCGGCCGCTACGGCATTCGCTGCAACTCCGTGATGCCCGGGACCATCGAAACCGCCATTAATAAGGAAGACCTGGCGCAACCCGGCAAGCGCGAATACATGGAAGGACGCATTCCTCTGGGCCGCCTCGGCCGTCCCGACGACGTCGCCGGCTGCGTCGTGTTCCTCGCCTCCGACCTCGCGGGCTATGTCACTGGCGCGTCGGTGCTGGTGGACGGCGGGTTGTTCGTCAATCTGCAATAACTTCAGACCTTCAAGGCCCGCGCGATTATGTGCGGGCCGGCTTCTGTATTCGTCCAAGTCACGCCTCGATCCTTCAAGCACTGCGTGCCTGCCGATGGGACACTCCCACGGCAATCGGGACGATACTTTGGAGGGCGCCATGAGTGCGGACACTGGGAGCTCGGTTCAAACCAAGGTCTATATGACTCCGGACGGGCGCGCCGTCATTGAGCAGTCCAGTGAGGCGGTCGTCGTGCTCACTTCGGAGCAGATCCTCACGGTCATCAAGGAGCTGCACGCGTGCTACGATTACTGCGCGGCTTGGAAGCAACCGACGTGAGCAATCCAATACAGATTCTGCTGCAGACGACGATCGAGTCGACCGAAAACGACTGGCACATCGGTCGGTTTTCGATATTGCGCGACTATCTCGCTTCGCTGCGAGACGCCGCCGGCGCCCCACTCTTCCAAGTCACCGCTAGGGATCGAGACAAGGTCGGCGCGCCCGACTCCGTTCTCTCCACGCTGGATCGTTCGAATTACGACGAGCTGTGGCTATTCGCTGTCGATGTCGGCGATGGTCTTCACGACGAGGATCGTGAGGGCATCCAGCGGTTTCGAGCGCGAGGCGGTGGGCTCCTGCTCGCTCGCGATCACATGGACCTTGGCTGTTCCGTTTGCGATCTCGGGTCGGTGGGCGCGGCCAATCTATTTCACACGCACAACGTCACGTGGCCGATCCCGCCTCCGGATGACCGCGGCACGCCGCAGATTCAGTGGCCGAACTTTCACTCGGGCCCAAACGGGGCGCCGCAGCGTGTGCGAGCAGAGCTCCCATTGCATCCAGTGATGCGCGATGCTGACTCCGAGACCGGCGCGATCATGTTTCTTCCTGCCCATCCGCATGAAGGGGCGGTCGTTGCACCCGCAGGAGATCAATTTGCGCGCGTGATTGCGACTGGAACGAGCCTGGCCACCGGGCAGCGATTCAATATCGCGGTCGCCTTCGAGCGTTCGGAGATCGAGGGCCCGGCGATCGCCGAGTCCACGTTCCATCACTTCGCCGACTACAACTGGGATCCCAAACGGGGCAGCCCCGACTTCGTCAGCGAAACACCTGTCTACGACCTGCCGAACAATGCGCGCGCGATGGCGTCGGTGCATCGCTACGTTCGCAACGTAGCCATGTGGCTTGCCGGACGACTTTGATGATCCTCCTGCATGAATACTATCGACGCCCACGAGTCCGAGGTGGATAGCTCCGCAATGATTGCGGAGCTGAGCTGGCGAGATGCCTGGTCTCTGCAGGCTTAAACCAACGTGAAGCCGCCGTCGATGGCGAACACCTGGCCGGTGACCCAATCGGCGTCGCGGCTGGCGAGCGCCACGATCCAGCGCGCGACATCTTCTGGCACGCCGCGGCGACCCAGCGGGATCACTTTGCGCTCCTGCTCTTTCACGGCTTCGACTTCAGCAGACGACAGACGCATGCGATCACGCAGGAATTCGGACTCCACCGGTCCCGAAGCTACAGCGTTGACTCGAACACCTTGCGGCGCGAGTTCGAGTGCCCAGCAGCGCGTCAGTTGTTCCAACGCCGCCTTGCTCGCGCAGTAGTCCCCGAAGCCGGCCACCGCCTTGGTCCCCAGGCTGCTCGAGATATTGATGATCGATCCTCGCGATTTAACGAGATGCGGTACAGCCGCAGCCGCGAGCAGCGTCGGACCGAAGGTGTTCACCGCATAGATCGATTTCAGATGTTCAAGCGTCGTGTCGGCCAACGGCATCGGCGCGCCCGCGCCCGCGTTGTTGACCAACACATCGACCCGGCCCCACAGCTCGACAGCCTTATCGATCGTCCGACGCGCGTCCTCGGGATTTCCGGCGTCAGCGGTCAAGGAGGCGATACCGGGCGTTGCCCGCGTGATCTCCTCGAGCACCGTGGCCCGGCGGCCGGTGATCAGAACATTGGCGCCGGCGCTGGCGAAGTCGCGAGCCGCCGCCAAGCCGATTCCACCACCGCCACCGGTGACGATGACCGCTAGATTCTTTACGTTCACTATTTACTTCTCCTGGGATTACACGGGCTCGCTGATGCGAGCTCGACGCCAGGCTCGCGGGCTTTCGCCGACGATCCGGCGGAACAAACGTGTGAGATGCGATTGATCGGCGAGGCCGCAGTCCAACGCGATGTCGCTGAGCGAAGCATCGGTCGACAACATGAGCCCTTGCGCGCGCTCCACACGCCGTCGGATGACGTACTCGTGTGGCGGCTCGCCGAAGCTATTGCGGAACGCTCGGCCGAAGTGCGACGGATTCAAACGCACCAGCGCGGCGAGCTCACCGTTGGTGATCGAACGATCCAGATTGGTTTCGACATGACTCGTGACCTTGCGGATCTGCCACGGAGACAAGCCGCCGCGAACCGGTGCTTCCTTCGGGGCGGCTTCGCTTCCGCCCATCTTTTGCAGAACTTCAGTGGCGCGCCGCAGGCTCTCCTCGGCGATGCCGCGCTCGTCGTCGAGCGCGCTTCTGACAGCGGAACACAGTTCCGCCATCACCGAGTGCATCTGATCCAGCGAAAAGCCGTGCTTGGACTCCGAAGGCGAGTAAGTCGACAACCCGAGGCTGGCGGGCGGCTCGACACTCTTGAGCGCAAACGAAAGGATTGAATTATCCATGGTGGAATCTCAGCTACGGAGGAAGGTCAGCAGATCGGTGTTGATCCGATCCTGATGCGTGGTGGTCAGCCCATGCGGCGCGCCGGGGTAGTAGATGGCCTTGGCGCCTTTGACGAGCTTCTCGGACTTCCTGCCCGTATCGTTCACCGGCACGATCTGATCGTCTTCGCCGTGCATGATCAGTGTCGGCACGTCGATCTTTTTCAGGTCCTCGGTGAAATCGGTTTCCGAGAACGCCTTGATGCACTCGTACGCATTCTTCAGGCCCACCTGCATGCTCCACAACCAGAACTGATCGAGCGTGCCTTGCGAAACCTTCGCGCCTTCGCGATTCGCGCCGTAGAACGGAATTGCAAAATCTTTGTAGAACTGCGAACGATCTTTCGCCAGGGATGCGCGCAGGTCGTCGAAGATCGCAAGCGGGATGCCTTCCGGGTTCGCCGGCGTTTTGAGCATGATCGGCGGCACTGCTCCGATGAGCACCGCCTTGGCCACCCGCTTGCTGCCGTGACGCCCGATGTAGCGCACGACTTCGCCACCGCCGGTGGAATGTCCCACCATCGTGACGTTCTTGAGATCCAGCGTTTCGATCACGGCTGCCAGGTCGTCCGCGTAACCGTTCATGTCGTTGTTCGAAGACGCCTGCTCCGAACGGCCGTGACCGCGACGATCGTGCGCAACCACTCGGAATCCCTGCTGCACCAGGAAGTGCATCTGGCCATCCCAGGCATCGGCGTTGAGCGGCCAACCGTGGGAGAAGGTCACCACCGGACCGCGGCCCCAATCCTTGTAATAGATCTGGGTGCCGTCTTTACTGGTAATCATGTTCACAGTGCGTGTTCCTATGGTTTGCGGAGAAGGAGCAGGTCGTTGCTCCGAGCGGCTGGCCAACGCGGCAGTGGACAGCCCAGCCGCCAACGCGCCAGCGATGAGAACTTCGCGTCGGCTGGCTGCGGTTGAAGTGGGGGGCGAGTTCATCAAGCTTCTCCGTCGATTGAGGTCTTCAGGCCGTCTCGTCTGTGCAAGACTTTCCCACCTCATCGCGCCCATCCCAAGTTCAGCGACGTGAAACGGCGTTAAACGGCGTTAAGAACGCGCTAGTGCCGCGCTATGGACTGGCGCAATTGTTTTTGCGCCGCTCCGGGCGTCGTGCGTGCAGCGCTTTCGATGGGACGGTCAGTGACTATCCGATTGCGCGTCCGAGTCAGATCAAGGATAAAGAGCGGCGCTCTCGTCATCCTTTTGCCAACAGATCGAATAGAAATGCCGGCGACCGATTCCCAGTTGGACACTGAGTCCGCCACCCGGCTGGTGATCCGCATAAAGTTGACGCCGCAAGACCCGCCGCAGCCCGCTGCCCGGCCGCGCTTCAGCAGAACTGCGGTGCTGCTGACTCTTGGAGTTGTCGCGGTGCTGCTTTGGCTTGGCATCGGCATCTTGAGACTCGACCCGCCTTCCCCGCCTGCTGTCACGGAGCGGCCGTCTTCGAAGCCGGCTACTGAACCGACGGCGGCGAGTTCGGCGGCGACTGCGGCGAGACCCCTCGAGTTGGAGGCGCGGCAACAACCAGATGCGCCGCCCTCAAGCATCGACGAAGTGATTCCGGACGTCCCGCAAAGCGCGCTGGACACTATCCGGGGCACAGTCAGAGTGTCGGTCCGAGTCGGGATCGACAAACAAGGCCGGGTTGTCGATACCGCCGCGGAAGATCGAGGGCCGAGCCGCTACTTCGAGCGGCTCTCCCTCGAAGCATCGAAGAAATGGACATTCACGCCAGCGAATTCGGCAGATCGGCGAGAGATGCTCGTAAAGTTCAACTTCACGCGCGACGGCGCGACAGCTCACGCCAGTCCACTACAGTAGGGAAGCTAAAGGCGTTCAGTCCTTTTTCCGCGCTTCGCAGACAGCATCGAAATTTTGTAACGCATTGTTCGCGACGTAAACCATCTGTTCGGTGACCAGCTCGTAGTATCTGCTGCCTGGGTAGTAGGCCGTTCGAAGCTTACGAGCATCGATTGCGCCGGCGTCTTCCAAGGCCCGCAGCGATCGGTTCAATACATCGGTCATTGCGGTCATGAGCCATGCCTCGGCTTCGGTTCGATTGGCGGTGTCCATATTTGAATAGGTTGTTGACGTTAAGTGCCTCGATGCGCTCGACAATGTTAAAGTAACCAACGGCACCCGTCTCATCCAGCTATTCCGGGGTAGTTCAGCGGTAGAACGCTCGGCTGGTACCGAGTGGGCGCTGGTTCGACTCCAGCCCCCGGACTCAACTCATTGGCATTATGAGCGAACGCGACGAACAACCGCCGGCTGAAGCAAAGCGGACCGGCGTGAATCCCGGCTACGCCATGGGGCAGCTGGCGAAAGCGCTGATGAGCATCGCGGAGAGTGCCGACCCCGAAGTTCGCGAACGAGCACGAGCGAAGGTCGCGCGCTGGGAAGCGGTGCTAACGAACATGCTCACAGGCTCCGTCGAGTACGGCAGTCGAGCGCCGGTTCAGGATGTTCCGCCGTGGGCAACGCTGGAAGTCATCACGGGCGGTTTTGCCACGGGACAACTGTTGGCGGGCGGACCCTTGCTCGAACATGAGCAACCCTTGCTGGCTCGATTGCCGTCGGTCGAGCCCGGCGCCGAGCGGCGGGTGCTCAACGGATATTTCCTCTCCGACGAAGGTCTGCAAGACCTGCAAGATCGGCTCGCGAAGGGTCGGTATGAAATCAACGTTCCCGAGGAGGCCGCGCTGCTCGTAGCCGCCTGGTTGGCGCAACGAGAACACACGAATGAAGCGCGCGACCTGATCGAAAGTCTCGCGCCCTACTTCGAGAAGCTGCGCTTCTATCCGGTTCCTACAGACAAATCGCAGTCTGCCTCGACGTCTCGCGCACACCTGCAAACGGTGGGCGAGACGCTTCACGACCTGAAGGCGATGCGCAAGAACCTACGAGTTCTCGCCCAGAAGGAGGCCGTCGAAATCTGGGCGCCGCTCTACGATCGAATGGTCGAGCTGCTCGCAGAAACCGTCGTCAACGACACACCCTGCGCCAGATTTCCATCCGACTGGGCAACGAGAGCATCGCTCCTGCTCCAGCGATATTCCGAACTGCGAAACAATCATCGTCTATGCTCGAAGCCCGAGCGCCCCAAATATCACTTCGCGCAAGTACGCGAGCTTCTGCGCCGCGCGGCCGAAGATTCGCGCTCGGTGACGAGTAAGGACATCGCAAGGCTTCGCACCATCCTGCAGCGATACGTGACCAAGCGAGGGGCTCCTGGCTCGGCGCAGTGTGTGGCCGCGCGTCAGCGTCAACTCAACGATGTCACGGGACCTACTCACCAACAAATCGCAACCGTGGTATCCGCTCGGCTGCAGCAGCACCCGACTTCGGAAGGACTCGATTCCATCGACGGATTGATCCGCCCCATCGCCGAAGCCGAGGCAGCCACCTTCGACATGCCCGCAGGCACGGCGATCCCCGAGTCGATCCTGCACAAAATCGAACGCTGTTTGAATCAGACGATAGACGAGCTCATCGAGCGCGGGCTCGTCTCGTCGGGAGAAACGCTGGCTCGCCTGCTCCCCCAGATCACATCTGGTCTCCGCGCGCGAGGCTTCAGCGATCCGGCGCTACGAACGCTTTATGCAGCCACGTATCGGGCGTTCCGACGCCGGCGCTCGCTCCTACTTCTGAACCTCGAGAGCCAGGTTCGCCTCAACGAGCTGCCCTGGGTTGCGGCGATGGAACGATTCCGGATCGTGAACGGCGATGAGCGCGCCGTGGCGAGGCAAGCACTCGAGGAAGTCTCGGCTATCACGATCTCAGCCTTTCCTCACGTGATACTGCCAAACAAGCTGCTGCAGGAATTGCGCGCGTTGATCAAAGGCGCGGGACGAGATACTCCGTTGGTCGACGAGCTTGCCGCGGATATCTTCATGGGGCAGTTCTCCGGAAAGTTCGTCAAAGCCGCTCACATCGCTGCGTGGTTGCTCGAAGGGTCCCTCTATGCAACCTACTTCGACATCGACTACCAGCAGGTGCTATCGATACGCGTGCCGCAGTCCGAAGAAGGACAGCGCCGAGACAAAAAGCCGCAGCCTGACGAGCTCGCGGAACTCTGCGCATCGCGCGCCGGCGTGCAGACGAAGGCAGGGCGCAGTACCGCCGAGAACGGCATGATCATCGAACAGCAACAGATCCTGACGACTCAGAATCTCGCGCCCTTGTTCGTCGATGCGGACTTGAATGCCCGGCTGCGCAATCAGCTCTGGGACATGGCCGATCGTTGTTTCAGATGGATCTGCCAGCGTCACCAAATGAAGCTCGACGACCCTCACTCACGCCTGCTCATGCTCAAGAACACGGCGTATGCCTGGCGACAAATGATCTTCTATCTCTCGCTTCAGGACCGCGGCGACGTTGCCAAGTTCTTGGCCTCGGCCGATGCGCATCTGCGCGAGCAGTCCGAGGGCTTTCAGCAGCGCTTCGCACCCGTCTTGCGCGGCCTCGCCAACGCGGTTCAGGGCAAACCGGCCACCGACGACGGCGGCCGCCGTTTCCTCGGATGGTCGAACGTGCATCACTGGCTGTTACCGGGCGGTTCGCCATAGCGCTGGATGATCGGAGGAAAGCCGACAGGATCCAGAGTTCCTGTCTGTCTGGCGCTCCGCGAGATGGCCGATGTGGCGCCGGCTATCGGCCCCAAGTCACGGAAACAGACGGCGGATTGGTGGATAATGGCGGCCGGTGGCTAATGCATTTGGGTGATCAACTTGACGGAACGACCGGGTCGCGACGAGAAACCGCTGTACGAAGCGATCATTGACGCCCAGAAGCTTGCTTTCGCGCCCTTCTCATTTCACGCCGCGCTCGCACTGAGAGAGCTCGGCATTCTGGAAGCGCTGGCGGACTGCCGGCCGGACGGGCTGACGGCCGAGCGCATCGCGGAGCTCACACGCGTGCCGGTCTACGGCGTGAAGGTGTTGCTCGAGTCCGGCGTAGTGTCCGATCTCGTCGCGCTCGAGGGAGACCACTTCCGCATTCGCCAGCTCGGAATGCTGGTCCTCCGCGACCCGATGACTCGGGTCAACATGGATTTCACGGCGGACGTTTGCTACCGAGGGGTGGCGCATCTTCGCGAGACGGTGATGACCGGCAAACCGGCGGGACTGAGTGAGCTGGGGCCCTGGAACACAATCTATGAAGGTCTCACCCAGCTGCAGCCGAAGGCTCAGCAAAGCTGGCTCGCCTTCGACCACTACTACTCGGATCCCATGTTTCCTGCGGCGCTGCCGAAAGTATTCACGGACAAGCCGAAGCGGCTGCTCGATGTCGGCGCCAATACGGGCAAATTCGCGATTGCCTGTTTGAATCACGATCCGCAAGTGAATGTCACGTTGCTCGATTTTCCGGGGCAGCTCGAGATAGCGCGTCAGGCCATCGTTGCCGAGGGTCACTCGGCGCGCGCCACGTATCATCCGATCGACTTCCTGGACGCCTCGATCGAATTTCCGCCCGGCCAGGACGCCATCTGGATGAGCCAGTTCCTCGATTGTTTCGGCGAGGACGAGATCGTCTCGATTCTCGAGCGCGCACGGCGCGCGCTCTCGCCACAGGGTCGCATCTATATCGTCGAAACGTACTGGGACAATCAGCAGCACGCCGCCGCACGCTACGTGCTCGCAATGACGTCGCTGTACTTCGCTTGTCTCGCCAACGGCAACAGCAAAATGTACAGCTCGGCCGCCATGCGCACCTGCGTACAGCGGGCAGGACTCGAGATCGAGCGTGAGTTGGAACGCTTCTCAGCCAGCCACACGATGTTCGTCTGCCGTTAGGAGAAGCTTCGCAGCCCGCATCGCTCCGTCGCCGATAACTCTGTCGGCGACCGCGAGTGCTTGCACGCGAGTGCCGGCAGTCAGCGCGGATTCGAGCGCGGCCGAGAACGATTCGGCCGTGGGCGTCGGCCCGTTGTGGGCCGCGCCGATGCCCAAGTCCCACACTCTGCTGGCCCAATAAGGCTGATCACCGATTTGAGGCACGACAACTTGGGGAGCCCCTGCCCGAGCGGCGGCTGTCGTCGTGCCCGCGCCGCCGTGATGAACCACGGCAGCCACGCGAGGAAACAACGCTTGTTGGTTGATCTCATCGATGATGAAGCAATCTGCAGCGTCATCCACCAGGGCTAGCTCCGCCCAGCCACGCGATATGAGAACGCGGCGGCCCTGAGCGCGCACGGCGTCGATCGCCATTCGAGCGAAGTCCTTCGGCGCTTGCAGACTTCCGAAGCCGATGTACACGGGCGGCGTGCCGCCATCGAGGAACGACAGTAGATCCGACGGAAGCGGCCGCTCATCCGGCAGGATCCACGCGCCGGTCTGCACGACGTCTAACTTCGATGGACGTCGCCAGGGCGCGATCACAGGATCCGCAGCGAGCAATGGCCGATCCGTCCAGCAGTAATCACGCACGTTATCGACTTTCGGTAAACCGACCGATGCTCGCAATGTATTGAGCCCGCCGCCGAAGATCTCGTTCATCACCTGCACGTCTCTATCCCAGAGGGCCTGGTTGTCAGTCACGCCCGGCGGATGCGGATGGCTCGGATATTCGAACGGACGCTGATACGGCGAAGGTAGAAACAACGGGCAATAAGCCGCGTGTACGTAACGGATGCCCCGCTTCTCCGCCACGGATCGCGCGGCGGCGACGGAGGAAAAGAGGCCGGTCGCAACCATCACATCGCATCCCTGCGCCGCTGCGTCGATGGCTTCGTACTGAGCTGCCATGACCTGCGCGGCCATCATGGGCAAAGAGATCGTCGCGCGCTTCGGCCACACTTCGGCGAGCCACTGACGCACCGACCTGAAGGCAGGCAGCAACGGCACGCCGGCATCGGCAAAAAGTTTCAGGAACTCCTCATCCGGAGGTGCACACACGCGTGCATCCGCACCGAGCGCGCGTAAGGCGACGCCCAATGCGAGCAAAGGCTGAACATCTCCACGTGATCCAAAGGTGGATAACAACACACGCATTTTCACGGCTCCCTTGACTGCAAGGCGGGCGATGCTGCCCCAACGCCCGGGCCTTCCAGCAAGCCCCCGCATGCGGTATATTCTCAGCACGCCAGGCGGAGATCGGTTCTGGCGTAAAAAAGGCGCCTCCCGGAGGCGCCTTTTCATTTGGAGCATCGTTCGCTAATTCGGGTCAACGCATGAGGACTGGAACGACCCACACGAATGCAGCGCCTATGGCATAGCCGACCGCGGCGCCCCAGAACAGCACGCCACTAACCCGTCTCAACCTCATGCACGCCCTGGCGGCATCCGGCTCGGTTGGACACGGTAGATACGACGCGTGCCGTAACATGACGCCGCTGATAACGAGCATCCCGCCGGCAACAGAAAACACCAGCAGCTTGTGTTCGCTGAGCCAGATGAGCTGAGGCACCGCCGAAACCAGCCCCACCAGCACGGCGCCAGCGCCCAGCGACACCATCACGGCCGGCAAGACGCAGCACACGAGAGTGGCCGAGCTTGCGAGCAAAGCAGCCGCGGATGCGCCGACGGTTCCTTTCAAAGTGACACTCACTTATTCAACCTCGAGCGCAACTCGTCCATCGAGTGCTGCGTGCGTTCGATGGCCTTCACGTCGTATCCGGCATCGGTGAGCGCTTTGCGCAGATCGGCGTCGGCTATATCGGCTCCTTCTTTAGTAACAACGGCGACGAGTCGGTTTTCCAGACTCACCAGCACCTCCTGCGTCGCCGGATTCTTGCGCAATGTTTTCTCGATGCCCTGCGCGCAGAAGCCGCAGACGAGGCCGTTCACGGTCATTTCGATCGTTCCGGCATGAGCGACGCCCGTGGCGAGCAGCGTGAATGAAAGCAGCAAACTTGAAATTCTCATCGTGATAATTCCTAAAAGTTGAACATGAGCATGGCCTGGAGCTTGCCTTCGCGGGTCGCGCCGGCCTCCAGCCATGCGTTGTGTTTGAAAAATCGGATCAAGGCGGCCCATTCGGTCCCGTTGAACAAGTCACCGGTGTATTCCCGCCCCTGAACGACGAACCAGACCGCGAGTGTTTCGTAGTCGTGCTCGTACGGCGCGACGCCCAGCTGCAATGTGTCGATCCGATGACTGAAGGCGCTGGCATCGTAGTAATCGGTCCGGAGGGACGAGTACACGCGGCGTGTTTCATAGTCGAGCTGTCCGCCCGCATGCCAAGTGAGCTCGTTCGCGCCCGTCTCCCCGATGTGCGCTCGCCCGAGCCCGCCCCAGACAAAAACGTTGGCCTGCGCCGATTCGAAGTTCCAACGCTTGGGCAGATAGTTGAATCGAACGTAGGTGATATCGCGCGTGTCGTCGTTGACATCGCTGTTGAGCGACAGGTGCCCGCCGCCCACCGAATACCGAAACGTCGGCGCATAGAACGCCTGCACTTCGGTCATCGTGCCGGCGCCGTACTCCGCCATCACCGTGGTCCCGTCGGCGAAGGCAATAGGTTTGGCCACCGCACTCACACAAGCGGCGCTGCTCAGGAACGCCATCGACAGCGCGAGGCGTCCAGGAAGCATCTTCATAGGATGACTCCAAGAGGTAACAGAAATGCACGGCACGTCAGTGCCGCGATGGTTACGAGCTCGGAATCAGGCGATGGGCGGAGGGACTAATGGCGCGTAGCTTGGCCCGGCGAAAGCCGGCTGAGCGAAAGTGGTGCTCGTGCTATAGCTCGCGAGGCGAACAGGCGCGGAGACGACAAAAGACGCTTGGGCAACGGTGCACTGGACGGTGCAACCCATGCTGGCCATCGCCCCATCGGGGCAGCAGGCGCAGTCCGTTTGCATTGCCTCGTGACCGGCACAATGCTGCTCTTGTCCATGATCCGAGGGCAAACCGCCGCCCACGGGGACGACGCCTTGCAGAATCAAGGCGATGAACAGCATCCAATTGAAGACGTGCCGGCGCATACAGATGGGCACAGTGTAGAACGAGCGATTCCGGAGATCCAGTCGCCACAGCGTCGCTCGCGTCCAAATCTCCCTAGGCCCCTTCAAGAGCCCATTCGCCACATCGCCGACCATGTTCCCCGACGGAACAGAGGAGCGGCACATGAAGATCGTGGTGATTGGCGGCAGCGGACTGGTCGGCGCGAAGCTCGTGAGCAACCTGCAACATCGGGGTCACGATGTTGTATCGGCATCGCGGCGGACCGGCGTCAACACCATCACCGGCGAAGGGCTCGACGAAGCATTGGCGGGCGCGCAGGTTGTGGTTGACGTGACCAACTCGCCCTCCTTCGAAGATCCCGAGGTCACACAGTTCTTCCGTTGCTCCAGCCGCAACCTGATCGCCGCTGCAGAAGCGGCGCGGGTGAAGCATCACGTCGTGCTGTCGATCGTCGGCACGGATCGTCTGCTTCAGAGCAGTTACTTTCGCGCCAAAATGATCCAGGAAGACCTGGTCAGCTCGTCGACGATTCCTCACACCATCCTGCGCTCGACTCAGTTCTACGAGTTCATGCCGCGCATTCCGGAATCAGACGCAGATGAGAGTACCGTGCGCGCTTCACCGGCGCTCGTCCAGCCGCTGGCGTCCGGTGAAGTCGCCGCCGCGCTCGCCGATCTGTCAACGGCGCTGCCGCGCAATCGAATGATCGAGTTCGCGGGCCCGGAGTGCTTTCGTCTCGATGACATCGTCCAGCGTGTGATGCTCGCCTATCGAGATTCACGTGAAGTCGTCACCGATCCGCAAGCTCGTTATTTCGGCGCGTTGCTGGGCGACGACACGCTGACGCCGGATGAAGGCGCGATCATCGGCGTGGGAACATTCGACGATTGGCTGAGAAACACGGCAGTCCCGGAAACCAACACCCGCCGGAGCGAATTGATGTCCATGAGCTCTTGATCGTTGCCCGCCTCGCAACGAAGAAGACGGGGCGTCAGCTTGTCGAGGGGCTGTTTCGGAAGGCGCATTTTCCACCCGTTCATGCGCGATTCCACCGCTGCCGGCGCCATCGCCGCACGGTGCCAAACAGTTACACGACGACGCGACGGCGGGCATTCCCTCGAGACTAGCGCGATTGGGCCAAGAACCATGTGACGAGACGCGTCCAAGTCGCCGCAAGCTTCGTCAAGAGATATCCACGACGCTCGCACAACATCACAGCACACGATGTGTGACCTCGGATCCCGGACAATAGTAGGAGCAAGACATGAAAATCGTAGTCATCGGCGGCACCGGCCTCATCGGCTCGAAGCTCGTCAACAAACTTCGCCAGGCCGGGCACGAGGTCCTCGCCGCGTCTCCGAACTCGGGGGTCAACACGCTCACCGGCGAAGGCGTGGACGAAGCGCTGACCGGCGCTCAGGTGGTGGTGGACGTCTCCAACTCGCCCTCCTTCGAGGACGCCGAGGTGCTGAAGTTCTTCGACACGTCGACTCGCACACTGCTCGCGGCCGAAGCGCGACTCGGCGTCAAACATCATGTGGCCTTGTCCGTGGTGGGCACCGCTCGCCTGCAGGAGAGCGGCTATTTTCGCGCCAAGCAGGCACAGGAAGCTCTGATCAAGGCGTCCTCCACGCCTTATACGATCCTGCACTCGACCCAGTTCTTCGAGTTCATCGGCCGCATCGCGCAGTCCAGCGCGGACGGTAAGAGCGTTCGCGTCTCGGACGCGATGATTCAGCCCATTCTGTCGGACGATGTCGTCGCGGCGCTGGCCGACGTCACGCTTGGCACTCCGCTGAACGGCACGGTGGAAGTCGCCGGCCCGGATCGCTTCCGCCTGAATGAGATCGTCGAGCGCACGCTGAAGGCGACTGGCGATTCGCGCACGGTGATCACAGATAAGAACGCCCGTTATTTCGGCGCTCTGTTGAGCGAGCAGACGCTCACTGCCGATGCTGGCGCACGCATCGGTGCGACGCGCTATCCGGATTGGCTCAAGCTTCAGTCTGCTGCGGCTCCGGCGACCGCCGCGGCTGCACGTCACTGAGGCGCAAATCCATGCAGCATCGCTAACGACCCCAAACCGAGGAACTGATCGTGTCCAAACTCAAGTTCTGTGGAATTCTGCTGGCTGGCGCGTGCAGCGTCATGGCGACGGCGCAGGCGAACGATGCCGCTCACCCCAAGGTCACCGAGTTGTTCACCAAAGCGCTCGCAGATTATCCGGGTAAGGAAGCGCTGATGATCACGGTGGAATTTCCTCCCGGCGCCGTGGACCCCGTGCACAAGCACGATGCGCACGCGTTCGTGTACGTGGTCGAGGGTTCGATCGTCATGGGCGTCAAGGGCGGCCGCGAAGTGACGCTGAAGCCCGGCGACACCTTCTACGAAGGCCCGAACGATCTGCACACCGTCGGGCGCAATGCCAGCAAGACCGAGCCGGCCAAGTTCATCGTCCTGCTGCTCAAGGAGCAAGGCAAGGACTTCTTCATCCCGGTGCAGTAGTCGGGACGATCCGATCACAGATGCGGGGGCGGTTCGCGCCCCCGCAGCTTTGTCATTACAGCGCGCCGTTGTCCCAAGGACCGGTGATGGCGAACGTGATGCCGGGCGATTGCACGTTCACGAACATCCACTTCTCGTAGAAGCACGCTCCGCACCACTCGCTGCCGGCGTAGTTGCCGGGACGGATGGTGCTGAGGATCTTGCCGCCGGCCTTGAAGATGGCGTCGACGCGCGCGATCTGTCCCTGATTCAGGTTCACGCCGTTCTCGGCGAACACGAACGTGCCGCCGCTCTGAGTCAGGCCGCGCAACCGCTGAATGCTGTTGCCGCCGTCTTCGCACAGAATGATGCCGCCTCGCGGGCTCACCGCGATGTTGTCGGGATTGTTACATTCGGTGTTGCTGACGCCGCCGCCCATGGAATTGAACACCATCTGCAACTGTTCGCGACGCGGGTCGTAAACGAACACCTGACCCTGGCGAGCCAGGCCGCCGTTGGTGCAAGTGAAATAGATCTTGCCGCTGTCGTAGAAGCAGCCTTCGGGGCGCGAGAAGCACGCACGACCCGGAGCCGAGTTGTAGATGCGGCCGTTGATCGCTTCCACGTCCGTCACGCGCACCCACTCGACGTCCCAGGTCGTGCCCGCGGGGAAGTCGACGTACGCGCCATTCAGGCCGCTGAAGTTGAAGTTGTCGGTGCCGACCACCTTGAGCGCGTACAGCTCGCCGCCTTCGGCCAGCTTGCCGTACTTCTTCGGCACGAACTTGTAGAAGCCGCCGGGAGTCACGTCTTCAGTCTGATAGACATTGCCAGTGGCGGGATCGACCGCGACCGCTTCCCACTCCGACTTGCCCATCGCGCGCAGCGGCTGGCCAGTCGCCGTGCCATAGCCCGGCACTTCGAAAATCCAGCCGTGACGCACGCCGGCCGGAGAAACGTTGCCGGCTTCTTCGCAGGTGAGCCACGAGCCCCACGGCGTGCGGCCGCCGGCGCAGTTGCGAATCGTGCCGGTGAGCGACGCATGCGAGCTCAGGAACTTGCCGGCCACCGCGTCGAACAGCACGTTGGTGGTGCCACCGAACCCATAGCCCGGGTCGTAAGCGGCCGGCGCGTTGAAGGCGATGCCGCCGGTGCTCTGTTCATGGTTGCGAACCAACGCGATCTCGTTGCCCCGCGCGGCGACGACCGCCATGCCGTCGTGCACGCCCGGCGTGCGCTGGCCATCGGCCATGAGCTGGCCCGTCCAGCCGTAAGTGAAATAGGAAAAGCCCGCCGGCAACGAGATCAACGCGAGGCCGGTCGTGAGATCGCGCACCGGCGCGACCGGGCCGTAATCGTCCGAGTACGGCAGCTCCACTGCCTGTGCTTCGCGACGCGCGAGCATCGCGGCGAAAGAAATCGAAGCGGCGCCGACCACGCCGTTTCTGATGAAGTCACGACGGCTGGTCACCGGCCGAACTTCGTCGGCCGATGCACGCAAAGAATCGCTCATGGCTTAACCCCTATCTCTTTTAAGAAGATGAACGCGAGCTGCTCGCGTCCGGACGGACGCGGCAACAGCGAGCGAAGGGTGAGCCGAATATGTTTAACTACCGTGTCGTCGGAACGATGATTGCGTGACAGGCGTCACCTGACTAGGATGTAAAAATGAAAAACTTACCTGCTAGCGACAGCCCCTCCGAGCTCATTTCAAGACGAATCGAGGAGCTGGGTGACTGGCGCGGGAAGACTCTGGCGCGGATGCGCAAGCTCATCAAGGAAGCCGTGCCGGAGGTCGTCGAGGAATGGAAGTGGATGGGCACGCCCGTCTGGTCCCACGGCGGCATCCTCTGCACCGGTGAATCCTATAAGAGTGTCGTGAAGCTGACGTTCGCCAAGGGCGCGTCGTTAAAGGATCCAGCGGGCCTGTTCAATTCGAGCCTGGACGGCAACGTGCGCCGCGCGATCGATATTCGCGAGGGCGAAGAAGTCGACGCGTCGGATTTCAAGGCGTTGGTGCGCGAGGCGGCCGCCCTGAACGGTGCGGGCAAGGCGGCCAAGGCCAAGACCGTCAAGTCTGCCAAGACCGCCAAGGCGAAAGCTCCGGCCAAAAAGAAGGCCAAGGCCTGATTGCCGCCCGCCGGCGCTCCCCGCGCCGGCGCCGCCGTAACAACGACTCACCTGTCAAAGCGTCCGCGCAGACCGACCATCACGATGCGGCCCGACTCGAAGAAGCTGTAGGTGGCGTTGGAGAACTGCTGATAAGAGCGCCGCTCCTCTTCGGAGATGTTGACCACGTCGATAGTGAGCTGCGGAATCATCTCCGACACGCCGAACATCTCCGAGAAGTCGAAGCTCGACGAGAAGTCGTACTGCGTGTAGTCGTCGGCGAACAATTCGGCGCCGAGCACACCCGATTGATTGCTGTTCGGACCCGAGCTCTGCGATCCCTGACTATGCGTCACCGACACGCGCGCGCTGATGCCACGCTTGTCGTAGTAGATCGTCGCGTTATAACTCTCCGGCGGCACGCCGATGGCGATGGCCGGCGCCGCACCCTCACCTTTCTGGTCGATGATGGTGTAGTTGGCCGTGAAACCCAGGCCATCCAGGGCCGCCACGAACACGCCGATCGGTTGCACCCAGTTGAACTCGAGGCCGTTGATGGTCAATCGACCGCTCGCGTTCACGATCTGACGCAGTTCCACGAGAGCGCTGGTGCCACCACGGCCATTCACCGCGTCGCGTTGTTGCTGAGCCAGTGACTCGAGCGTGATGCCGTACTGCGCGAGATCCGCGAACGTGACTTGCTGCGAGATCCGCTGAGTGAATCCCTCGATGCCCTTGCGGAACGCAGCGATGCCGAAGTAACCCTCCGCGCCCGTGTAATACTCGAAGCCAAAGTCGATGTTGTCCGAGAGGTAAGGATCGAGCTCCGGATTGCCGAGATCCACCTGCGATACGTCGGCGTTGCGAATCGATACGCCACCCAGCATGTCCGTCGGATTGCCGCGAGTCATGGTCTTGGACAAGCCAGCGCGCACGATGGCGTTCTCGGTGAGATTCCACGACACGTTCGCTGACGGCAACCAGTTCTCGTACGTCGTGTCTCTGGTTTCGATGGAGACCAGATCAGGAAGCTTCTGACCCTCGGCCAAGGCCGCGTTGGCCGCGTTGAACGAGGTGACCCGCGAAGTGACCGACTGATCGGTGCGCACCCAGCGCACACCGACGTTGTAGCGCAGGCGATGCTCGTCCACATCCATGTCGCCATTCACTTGTGCGAACAGCGCCGATACATCCTCGTCGATCGTGCCCCAGTTGGCTGTCGATGGCGTGGAGCCGGATTCGGGCGCGGCGGCGCGCACGGCGTCGTAATTTGAATCGCGACGGAACTGATCCCAGTTGACCGTCGCCACGCCGAATCCCGTCGGATGCAAATAACTCGGCACCGATGCGTTCGGAATCAGCGAACCCGCGTACGGTCCAGCATAGGCGGGATAGCTGGTCTGGTTGGGAATCGCCTGGATGGCCGGAATCTGTGCCGCTGTATCGCCCCGACACTGCGGCTGTGCATTTGGATTCACCGCGAAATTGGCGGGGCTGCCGCCGCACACGACTGCCTGCCACTCCGCATCGGCGCCCAACGGACGAATGTCGCGTGTGACTTCATCGTACGCGCCACCGCCCCGTACGCTGAAGGCGCTATCGCCCCAGGTCACCGCGAAGCGAGCGCCCATCGTCTCCGTCTCGCGTCTTTCGTCCTGCAGGTTGACGCGACCGACGTCGGTGCCGCCGCGATCGGTGATCAACCACTGCCAGCTGTTCGGATCGTTCAGATCCACGCTCGAAGTGATTGACGGAATGTCTCCGCCGGTGTTGCTGAAGTTGACCGTCCCGGTGTCGGAGATGAACAGCACCGTCGAGGCCTGACGATCGAACTCGCTTTTTGTGTAGTTGCCCTGTACGTCGAAGCTCAACCGCTCGGCGATCTGCCAGGTCATGCCGGGATTGGTGCCCCAGAATTCGGTATCCTCGATATAGGGCCGGAATTCCAGCATGAACTGCGAGTTCGGAAACACGCCCGAGGTCGCGACACAACCGTTGGTGCAGTCGGCACGATCCACCTGCATCTGCGTCGGCACGGGGCGGCCGCCCTGACTCCCTGCGCGTATGGCCCAGGCCACGGCCTGGCGGTCGAACTCGCTTTCCTGCTTGCCGTACATGGAGTCGAGGAAGAACTGCATGTCCTCGGTCGGACGGAATTCGAGACTCACGACGGCGTTGTAACGATCGCGGTCGCCATCTTCGAACATCGTGCGACCCAGTCGCGGAATCACGGCGTTGTCGATCTGCGTGATGCTGAGGCCAGGATTGTTCGCCAGCAGGAACGCCTGATCGATGGGAGCACCGGGCGTGAGGCCCGCCGCGATCGTGCTCGCATTGTTTGGAACCGTGGCCACCGTCGCTGGACCGTTGCCAGCAGTAGTATTACAAGGCCGCGGCGTTCCATTCGTATTGAATCCGCACTGAGCTTGCGTCAACGCCAGGTTGGCCCAGCCCACGGTCTCGAAACCGGTGGTCGCGATTTTGCTGCGAACCGCCGTCACACCCGCCAGCACGCCGAATCTGTCCCAGGTGTTACTTGCGATCAGTGCGCCGCGCGCCCCGAGGTCGTCTGCGTTGCTGTTGTCGGTGCCCTGAATCGAGTACGTCAGATGCGCGCCCTCGGTATCGAACGGCCGCGCCATGCGCATATTGATCGTGCCGGCCGCGCCGCCTTCGACCATGTCCGCCGACGGCGTCTTGAACACTTCGAGTTTCGAAAACAGCTCTGGCGGAAACAGATCGAGCGGCACCTCACGATTCGCGCTCGCGCCTTCTTGAGCCGCCGTCGCGACGGCAACCGGCGCGTTGTTCAACAGCACTCGCGTGAAATTCGTGTTCAAGCCGCGGATCGCGACCGTCGTGCCTTCGCCGCTGATTTCTCGGTTGATCTGGATGCCGGGAATGCGCTGGAAGGACTCGGCGATATTGGTGTCCGGAAACTTGCCGATGTCCTCGGCGAAGATGGCGTCGACGAAGCCGACCGATTCGCGCTTCGCCGCCGTGGAATCTTCTAGGCTTTGTCGGAAGCCGGTGACGACCACCTCTTCCAGTTGTTGGGCTTCAGTCTCTTGAGTCTGAGTCTCCTGAGCGCCGACCGCGGTGGCCGCGGTAAGAAACGTTGCCGCGACCGCTCCCTGGCGCGCTCGGCGAAAGGACGCATGCAGCTTGGCCATACGAATTCCCCCTGGCGTGATTTTTTGCGTTCGAATCGGAGTGGTCGGACCAGTCCTACCGGCCAGGCTCGACTGGCCGGACCAATCTCGGCGCTTGCACCGATGAACTCTCGAACACCTTCAATGTGTTCCGTCCTTGCTCGCGAGTTAAGTGTTTGCGAGATGCAGCGGCGCCGGCCTCTCGTTCATGCCAATATTCCGTGACAGTGCAAACAACAAATATTAACGTCTGAGTGCACTACCGCCCATGCGTGGCAGCTGAACACGCTTGCGTGTTATATCCGGCCATCGCGCATCACGGGATAGACAAGGAAGACTTCCCGACATGGACGCCAACACAGCCATCATTCCTTTACAGCTGCATCCCTTGGGGTTCATTGAAGCGTTCACGCAACTCGGCGCCGGGCTCGACGCTCTGCTCCGAGGAACGAACATTTCTCAACCCATGCTGGATGACTCGCGTGCGCGCATCTCTTATGCGCAGCAAGCGCGACTCATCGGCAACGGTCTGGCGAGTTGCCGTCAGGCGGGACTGGGCTTGCTGGTGGGACAGCTATTCGACTGGAGTTATTACGGAACGGTGGGCGGCGTCGTTCAGTGCAGCCCGAGCCTGCGCGCCGCGGGCGAAGCGTTCCAGCGCTATCTCATGATCGCGCAACCTTGGTACGCATTCAGAGGACGACGGCCGACGACCTATCTCGATCTCGACGGCATGATCATCGATCCGCTCGATTGTTTTCCCGTCGGCGACGCGCCCGCCGTGCTTCAACAATTCGAACGCGAGTTCCGACTGGCGGTGCAGCTGCGCATCTGGGATCTGTGTGGCAACAAATCGGCGGCGAACACCGACGTGCACGTCTGCCTCAGCCATCCCGAGCCCAGCCACGTTCATCTGTATCGCAATCTGCCCTGCGCGTCGGTCCGGTTCGACTGCGCCCGCTCGTATATGGCCGCGCATCGCAGCTTCGTCCTGGATCCGTTCCGGCCATTTCGTCGTCGCGCGTTCGATCGCATGATTCAGCACTGCGAGCAGGAGCTGAACGACTCGCAAGTCGAGCCGAGCTACGCCGCCAAGGTGCGGTGGCATTTGCTCGCGGGTTTCAACAAGCGGCCGACGCTCGAGGAAATCGCCTCATTATTGAGTGTCACGCCACGCGCCCTGTCACGGCGGCTCGAAAGAGAACGAGTGACCTTTCGAGAGATCGCGCACGAAGTCCGGATGGAGCTCACGGCGCATCATCTGCGCTGCTCGCGCCTTAGCGTCGATCAGATTGCGGAGCTGATGGGCTTCTCGTGCACGTCGAGTCTTCGACGCGCGATCCGGGGTTGGAGTGGCAGCGCGGTCGGCGTGATGCGAACGGTCCGTACCTACCATTCGTCGCCGAAAGCGGTAAGTCATGTCATAGCGCGCTCGTAGCCACACTCTCTAACATCGTTCCTGGTTTCGTTCGAGTCGGCCTCAGGTCTGCGTTGAGAGCTGACTCGCGCTCACAAGCCGGGGATCCGCATTCGGAGAATCTGGCGACCTTTGCGCGTGATGCCATAGAGCTCGCCCGGCGTGGACTCGTCCCAATCGATGGCCTGGCCTTCGATGGGCACGGCGATCGTGCCGACGTGATCGAGCACCGCGCCGGCTTTTGGAAACGCGAGGATGTACAGCTCCGGATGATCGTGGCCGGTGACATACAACCGGCCATCCGGCCCCCAACCTCCGCCGGAGGAGCTCATCGGCGCGAAACGTTCCAGCACCGACGCAGGAAAGCTCCAGCTCTGCGTCTGTCGCCACTCGTCATCGAAGCGGATGAGCACAGTATGCCGGTGATCGCGCGGAGCTTCGCCGCCTTTGCCGTCATAGTTGGCGAAGGTAGCCCACCAGGCGCCGTCACGTCGCTCGACCCATGTGAGCGAGCCACGGCCTGGGCCCAGCGATACGGTGCGAATATGGCGTAGCGACACCGGATCGAAGAACTCGACGGTGCTCCAATGCGGCACCGCTGGGAAATTCGAATTCGCGCACACCAGCCGCGCGGTCTCCAGCCTGATGACGCTGCAGGAATTGATGTGTGGGAACTGCGCCTTGTCGCCTTCCCAGATCGCAACACGCTCGCCGCTGCGCTTGTCGTATTTGGCGATGGTCGAATTGGCGACTGCGTAGACGTACTCTGCATCGACCGCCACGCCTTGGCGTGCTTCCGGCGCGGAGTATGTGCGTAGAACTTCCGCCGTAGCTGCGCCCTGCGGAGCGTCTGCAAACACAACAGTGGATTGCAGCAGCGCCACGCAGGCAAAAGCAGTTATCGATTTCATGACGACTTCAGGGCGAGAATGTCAGACCCACCCACCAGGTACGGCCATAGTCACCAATCTCCTGCAGATACCGCTGACCCGGACCGGTGTTCTCCCGACGATTGGTGCCGGTCAGGTTCTCACCCGAAGCGAAGAACGTCAGCGCGCGATTGTAACGCCAGGTGACGTTTGCATCGTAGGTGCGACGGCCCATCCAGTACTGATCCGCATTCGGAATGGTGTCGTGAATGGTCTCGAGGAAGCCGCCGAGATAATTGTGAGAGATGCGCACCTCGAACGGGCCTTGCTGATAGAACACGGTCTGATTCATGGTGTAGTCGGGCTGCATGAAAAAGCCCGTTTCCCGCGGCCCGGCCGTCGTCAGGAACGTGAAGTCAGAATCCAGCACGGTCGCGTTCACATTGAAGCCGAGACCGTCGAACGGCGCCGGCAGGAACGTCAGTGTCTGCTGCCAGCCGAACTCGACGCCGCGCAGCTTCGCCGACTGCGCATTGCGAGGCTCGCTCACTTCGACATTCTCCACGCCGTTGCCGATGCCCAGGTCCAGCATCTGATTCGAAGTCAGCGTGAAGATTTCGTTCTTGATGTCCTTGTGGAACAGGCCGAGGGAGATCGCGCCATCCTTGGGATAGTACTCCAACGACACGTCGAAGCCGCGGCTCTCACGCGGCTTGAGGTTCGGATTGCCTCGCGACAGCACGGCCTGGCTGCCCTCGAATGTCAACGTCTCACGAGCCGCGAGCGAGGAAAAGTCGGGACGACCGATGGTGTTGGTCCACGCGCCACGCAAGACCAGATCGTCGCGCAAGTCGTAACGCACATGCAGGCCCGGCAGCAGATTGTCGTAGGAACCGCTGGAGCTCACCGGGATGAACTCGCCATCGAAAGCGCGCGTGGAATCCGAATCGATCTCCGTCCTCTCATACCGCACGCCCGCGATAACAGTCAGGGGGCCTTGCTCGTATGTGCTCTGGACGTAGCCCGCGACCACATCTTCGGTCACTTCGTAGTCCGACGCGATGTTGTTCACCGCAGCCGCGAAGCTCGACAGATTGTTTGCTACGAGCGCTCGCGCGGCCCGCTCATCGACACGCTGATCGATCGTGAACTGCCCGAGGATCCGCTCCGACGGGCCATTCGTCACCACGTCTGCCAGCGTGGTGGTGAATCCGGCACGCGGCGTGTATATCGTCTGGCTCTGATCGTTGTCACGCTCGGTCGAACGCAACACCGTTCCCACTTTCAGCTTCACAGAGTCGTCGAGCCAGCCGGTACGGATGTCGAGATCGGTGCGCGCCTGCGTCACATCCTCGATGCTCAACGTCTTGCTCACCGTGTTCGAGTTGAACGCGTAGTTGGCGGGATTGTCGTATGCCGCCTGATTGGTTGGATTGAAGCTGAACACGAACTCCGAGGTGTCGTAGTTGAAACCGAAGTTCGAGGCCGCCGCGCCAGTCGACGTCCGATAGTCGAAGCTGTTGTTGGGCGCATCGAGCTTGCCGCGCGAGAACAGCGCATCTCCTGACCATGTCAGCGCGTCGGTGGCGGCCCATTCGAATGAGGCACGCCCCAGCGACGCAGTCCGCCGCGTGATCGGGTGGTTGAGATGAATGTAGCCGCGGCCGCGCTCGAACGTACCGCTGGTCGGCGTCTGATTGCTCACGCTGCCGATGGGCTCGATACGATATTCGATGCGCTCTTCGTCATCTTCCATGTCGGCATACAGGCCGGACAATTGGGCGCGGAAGGTATCGGTGGGCCGCCAGTCGAATTTGAGATTGGCGCCTTCGCGAGTCTTGGTGTTGTTGTACCAGAACAGCCGGTGCTGGACGGGCACTTGAATGCCGTTGCCCGTAGCGCTGCCGGAATCCACAGGCGCTCCGGCTGCGTTGTACTCGCGAATCGACGGTGTCGCTGCTTCGAACTGCGGAATGTCGATGTCGATCTGTTCGGTGGATACGCCGACGACGATACCGAATTGCTCGTCAGCGCCGAACTTCGTGCCACCCGCGACCGCCGCGCGATAGTTGGTCTTGTCGTTGCGAACGTCGCCTTTGTTCTCAGCGTCGCCCAGCGAAACCAGAGAATTCAGGAACGGTTCCGGCGAGTCGAAGGCGCTGCGCGTCACGATATTGATGATGCCGCCGATGGCGTTCGCATCCTGCTCCGGCAACACCGTCTTGACGACTTCGGCGCGGCCCACCATGACCGACGGCACGATGTCGAGCGGCACGGTTCGCGAGCCACCTTCGATGGCGCCGATGACAGCACCGTCGACGGTCGTGCGATTGTAGGTCGAGGTCAAGCCTCGCAACACCGGCACGCGCGGCTCGCTTTGATCTTCCATCACCGACACGCCAGGAATGCGTCGCAGAGCCGCCGCCGTGTTGTGATCGGGCAGCTTGCCGATGTCGTCGGCGGACACCGCGTCGATGACCTGCAATGCCTCGCGTTTCACTTCGATGGCTGCGCGTTGCGCCTCGCGCTGACCGGTGACCACGACCTCTTCGACGTCCTGCGCCATCGCCGAAGTCGCGAGCAGCGACGAAATCAAAGGAATTGCAACGTGTCCACGCGACAGAACGGGCATCCACTGAGCTCCACGGCAAATTGAAGCCGCAGGCTAGGGCCCGTGAGAGACATCAAGATGAACGTTGTCTTGCAGAATTGTTGCCGCCGTCGTCATTGACGGCGCAACAGTCAGGACTCGCTACGCTGACGCCGCGGCGCGTACCAGCAACACACCGCGACCGGCGCGGCCAACGTTAACCACGCGAGCACATCGCCGGCGTCGTCCGAAACGAGCGCCGAGATGAGACCGACGGAGGTGAGCACACCCAAAATGATCGGCGCGGTCCACACGCGAATCTGCCGCTTGGCGCTCATGGAGTCGCGCCCTCCGTGGCGAGCATGCCGAGGCGGGCCTCGACCGGAACATTGCGCTTCTTGACCCACAAGTAGACGCCGCTGCCGAGCACGACGATGGCGAGGATGTCGAGCAGCGCCCACAGAATCTTCAGCACCATGCCACCGTAGTCGCCGAAGTGCAGCGGCTGCGACACGAGCAGCGCCTTCACGTACCAGGGCATCGAACGGCTATCGATCATCTCGCCCGATTTCGCATCGATCAGCACAGGGGTCAGCAGCTTCGAGGTGAGCGGCGTGGAGCCATGCATGAATGCGATGTAGTGATGCGGAGTCGCGAAATCAGTGCCGGGGAAAGCCATGAAGCTCAGGTCGGCATCCGGCACGGTGGCGCGCGCCGTCGCGACCGCCTGATCGGGGGAACTGAATTCCTTCAGCGGCGGCTGACCTTTGTACTTCGCGGTCATGGACGTGACCTCGGTCTGCTGCCACAGGCCCAGGATCGGAATCGCCAGCGTGTTGATCACGCCCGTCACGCCGACCACCATCAGCCACATCAACGTCGCGATGCCGAGCAGGTTGTGCAGGTCGAGCCACTTGATGCGCGAAGAGCGCTCATGCCGGACCGAACCGAACGGCAGCTTGCGCATGAAAGGTCCGTAGACGACGGTGCCCGACACCAGCGAAGCCGCGAGCAACAGTCCCATGAGCCCCAGGAACAGCGTGCCTGGCAACCCGGTGAACATGTCGTAGTGCAGGCGGAACATGAAGTTCATGAAGCCCTGATTGAGCGGGTACTCGTGCAGGAAGTCGCCGGTGCGCGCGTCGTACATATAAAAGGCCGACGACTCGGGCGAGCTCGGAGTCTCGGCCAGCGATACAAACCACGCCTCGGGTTCGTCCGGATCGCGAAACACGAACGTTACGACGTCGTCGGGGCGCCGGGCCTGCGCGGCCGCGACGATGTCATCGAGGTTCGCCCGCGAAGTCACGCCGGGCAATTCGGGCGGCTCGATCGAGTAGCCGGTGGCGTGATCGATCTCGTGATAGAAGATCAACGGCAGCCCGGTGATGCACAACATAAGAAGAAACAGGGTGGACACCAGGCTGGTCCACTTGTGCACCCAATACCAACGGCGAATCGCTGTCGCGCTCAGCATGAGATCCGTCCCGACAAGGAAGCTGTCGTTATACCGTCAGACGGCAGTCAGTTTCAAATGCGAACCATTTTCGGCTGATAATAGTTTCCGCCGTTAATGCAAACCATTATCATCTTCTCCCAATAGTGGGCCGGGACGGCACGGACCTGTTGCGCCAAATCCACGGAGAAGTCATTGATGTTCAAGAGAACTTTGCTTGCGGCCGCAGTCGCGACCGCATGCATGCAGGCCCGCGCAGCGGAACCGGCTGAGGCGCCAGCAGCGCGCCCCACTCCTCCGCCGCCGGACCGCGAGAAGCCCACTCGCATGGCTCCGGTCCGCGTCGAAGCGGATGCCGAGGAGGACAGCCTCAAGGCCGAAACTCAAAGCAGCTCCAGCAAACTCGAGCTGACTCTGCGCGAAACGCCGCAGTCGATCTCCGTCATCACGCAAGAATCGCTGCGCGCCCGCCAGGTCGTCGACTTCGGCCAGGCGCTGGAAATGTCCGCCGGCGTGAATCAGTTCAGCGGCACCGGCATGTTCGGCGGCATCCCCGGCTTCGGCTTCAACGAAGTCACGATCCGGGGCATTCAGGTCGATTCCGTCCACGACGTGCGCGAAGACGGTTTCATCAACACCACCTACTTCGCCATTCCCGACATGGCGATCTACGAGCGCATCGATGTGATCAAGGGGCCGAGCTCGGTCGCGTATGGCCGCGGCAGCGCCGGCGGCGTCATCAATCGTATCCGCAAGAAGCCGCTGGCCGAGTCGCGCGGTGAAGTGGCGCTGAGCATCGGCTCGTTCGACACCTATCGCGCCGACTTCGATATCACCGGTCCGCTGAACGATTCGAAAAGCGTGCGCGGCCGGCTGGTCGCCGCCTATGGTGACGAGGGCTCATTCGTCGACGGCGTCGAAACTCAACGCACCGTGCTGGCGCCTAGCATTGATTTCGATCTCACCGACACGACGCGACTGCTGCTCGAAGGCTTGTATCAGCACGAAGAGTTCATTCCCAACACCGGCATGCCGCTCGCCCCACGCGGCGATGGCTTCTTCGACGCGCCTGACGTGCGCCGGACGCTTTACTTCGGCGTGCCCACTCGCGAAAAGAACGAGTGGGACATTCACTCGGGCAAGATCCAGCTCGAACAGGCCCTGGGCGATCGCTGGTTCACGACGCTGCGGCTGGATGCGAGCAAGACCAAGAGTCCGATGCAGGCGGATCGGTACGCCTACGGCTTCGAGGACGGTAACACGCAGCTGCTTGGCAATCAGTTCGACATCGACCGCGACATCTGGGCGGGCGAATTGCAGATCACCGGCGACCTCGACGTTGCGGGCATGCCGGTGAAGGTCGCGGGCGGCATCGAATACAGCGACAACGATTACCACCGTCGCGGCGCCTACGCGTTTGCAGGCTACGCCAATCTCTACACCGACGACCTCTCCAGCCTGCCGTACACCGAGCTTCAGCCGGGGCGCGAGTACACCACTCGTAACAAGGCCAGCAGCGCGTATCTCCAGGCGCAGATCCGTCCCATCGAGCGCCTGGCCGTGCTGGTCGGGCTGCGTTACGACGATGCGGACGCCGAGTACAACTCGATCACCGACGCGGTCCTTGCGACGAAACAGGACGACGACATCACCGGCCGCATCGGCGTGACTTACGACCTCACCGAGCAGGTGTCGGTCTACGGCATGTATGGCGAGTCGTTCAAGCCCACCATCTTCGATGTCGCCGAGGACGGCAGCATCCTCGATCCGGAAACCGGCGAGATCTACGAGCTCGGCCTCAAGTCCGAATGGTTCGAACAGCGGCTCGCCGTCAACGCGGCCGTGTATCGCATCGATCGCGACAAGGTTCCAATCTCCATCGAAGGCTCGCCCGGCAGCTTCTTCGCCATCCCGAGCGGCCTGCAGCGCTCCGAAGGCTTCGAGATCGAAGTCAATGGTGAGCCCCTGCCCGGCTGGAACCTGAGCTTCGCGTACAACCAGCTCGATTCGGAGTTCGAGAATCCCGACGATCCATTCTTCGGCGCGACGCCCGGCGGCGCGGCCGACTGGCAGGTCGGCATGCACACCAGCTACGAACTGCAATCGGGTCCGCTCAGGGGCTTCGGCATAGGCGGCACCGTATTCGCCATCGACGATCGCGGGCTCAGCACATTCTCACGCGGCATGCTCGAGGGTTATGAGCGCGTCGATCTGAACTTCTTCTACAAGGGCCTGCCCTCGTGGGAGGTGGCGCTGCTGATTCGCAATGTGCTCGATGAACGTTACATCGAAGGCGCGGATCGCCCGGGCGCCATCGCGCAGTTCGGTTCGCCCACAGCGGCATTGCTGACCGTACGTCGCAGCTTCGGACAACAGTAACCCGTGTCCGACGCCGACGCGCATCGTCAACTCGCGCACCTGCATGCGATGCGGGGAGCCAAGCTCCCCGCACTGACGGAGGCCCGCCGTGCGTGCGAGCTTGCGCCCGATGATCCTCGCAGCTGGTCGGATCTCGGGCGCGTGCACGCAAGGTTTGGCGAATTCACTCAGGCGATGAATCAGTTCGCCGAAGCCCTCAAGGTGGACTCCCAACACGCCGACAGCTGGCACAACCTGGGCACGGCTCTGAAAAAACTGGGGCAGCATCAGCCGGCGTTCGCTGCATTCAAGATGGCCCTGCGGCTCGAACCCACTCGCGCGGATACTTATCTGAATCTGGGCAACCTGCTGATCGAATCGGGCCAGCTCGAAGATGCAGTGGAATGTTTCGAGCGCGCCGCTCGTCACGATCCACAACTCGCCGCCGCACGCACGCGGCTGGCCGAGCACGTGTCCCAGCAGGGAAAGGTTCAACAAGCCGAAACTCTGTTTCGTCAGGCGGTGGGACTCGACCCGGATCAGGTGCAAGGTTGGTTCGGCCTGGGCCGCACGCTGGAAGATCTGGGCGATGCCGAGAACGCGCTCGCTTGCTATCGGCAAGTGCTCCAGCGGCGGCCTGATCATGCACAGGCGCTCGGTCAATATCTCGCGCTGTTGCGTGAAGATGCGCCAGCCGAATGGCTCGATTCGGCTCGCGCCGCGCTGCATAAGGAATCCGTGGTCGACGAAGCGAAGGCGCTCATCGGCTACGGCCTCGCGAAATATCACGACCGTCGCGGCGAGTTCGCTGCTGCCGCCAGCGCCGGGACGATTGCGAATGCCTCGCGTCGTCGCGTCGCGGGCTCACTCCAACTGGAGGAGCTGCGCGCTCGCGTCGACAACGTAATGGCGACTTACACGTCTGAGTTCTTCGATAGTCGCCGTCGCTTCGGCGTGGGCACGGATCAACCCGTATTCATCGTGGGGCTGCCGCGTTCGGGCACCACTTTGTGCGAGCAGATTCTTGCTTCGCATCCGCTCGTGCACGGCGCGGGCGAGCTTCCCGATCTTGCTCGCCTCAGTGTTCGTGCGCTCGAAGGCGCCGATCTGCCGCCATGGCAGGCAGCGTTGCAGCTGACTCAGCCCAAGAGTCTCGAGCTCGCCGCTCAGTATCTGCGGTCGCTACGCAACGGCGCGCCCAAAGGTTGCCTGCGCATGAGCGACAAGTCGCCGCTCAATTTCTTCCAGCTCGCCTTCGCGGCTTTGCTGTTTCCCAATGCGCGGGTGATCCATTGCAGGCGCGACGTGCGCGACAACGCCTTGTCCATCTGGATGGAAAACTTCAGCCCCGACCAGGGCTACGCCACGGACTTCGGCGACCTCGCCTGCTTTCACGTCGAGTACCAGCGGCTGATGGAACACTGGCGCAAAACTCTGCCGCTGCCCATTCTCGACCTGCAGTACGAAGACACCGTCAGCGACGTTGAAACGCAGGCGCGACGACTGCTCGCCTTTCTCGACCTGCCCTGGGACGAGCGCTGCCTCGAATTTCATCGCAACGATCGCGCCGTTCAAACCCCCAGCCGCTGGCAGGTCCGCCAGCCCATCTATTCCAGATCCGTGGGACGGTGGCGCCATTACGCCCCACATCTGGAGTCGCTGCTGGCTGCCTTCCCACTCGACCCGTCCGTGTAAGCAGGCAAGGCTCGTTGCCGAGCCCTGCCCTCATCAGCATCAGCCCATCGGGCCGAAACGTTCGATCAATGCGGCTTTACAGGAAGCGTCGTTCGTCGGCACGGAGCCGGTGGCGAAGGCCGTCGGCATCGAGCCGGACCAACGCGAGAGATCCTCGCCGAAGTCGAAGCTGTAGTCGCGAGCGGCGCCGTCTGCACTGAGCGCCTTCAGCAACATCGGACGCACGCCACCGGCAACTTCAACGTTCAGCGTCAGCGTGTGGTCGTCCAGCAGGCTCCAGCGGCCGCCGACGAGCAACGCGCCGTTCGGATCGCTGCTGGTGACCGTATCGAAATCGCCATCGTCGCCGCGATAACGCACGCACACGTCGATATCGCCGCTGCGAGCATTGGCGTTGCCGCTCACGAAGAACAGCGCCGCGCCCTGCTCGTCCACCTTGTTTACGCTAACGCCGAATGAAGTGTTGACGATGGCGGCGAACGTGCCGGCCGCCTCGGCCGGAATCGTCGCGCTGGTGCTGATGGAGTTGGACGCTGGATCGAAATTGAAAGCCGGATCGATGAGCATGCCCGCATCGATTGCGCTCGTGCCCAGCCCCGTCAAATCCGCCCCGAGCCGGTTGCCCTGACGGAGCTGGTTGTGAACCCACCCGGTCAGATCGCTCAACTCGGGATCCTGCGGATTGGCCAACGCACGCTCGGCCGCGATCGCCTGCACGCGCAGGATTGCCTGCAGTTCCTGCATCGAGGCCGTTCCCTGCACCGCCGTGACGAGCTCTTCGTTCAGACGAACGAGGTCCGCGGAGAACTGCGCGAGACCGGCGAACGACGCCGGGTTCGGCAGCTGATAACTGTCGGTGAGCGTCTGGCCCGGATACATCGCTGCAAAGATCGCTTCGCGAGCGGCCGCCGTGATACCCGCCGGGGTTGAGAACGCCTCGGCGAACGAAGTGGGAATGCCACCGATAACGCCCATCTGCTTGGCGATGGCGATATAACCGGCCGCCCAGGTATCGTCCTCCACGTCCTGGAAGGTCGCGGGAGTGATCGCCAGATTGCCGATCTCTCCAAAGGTGCGCGCCAGAAGCGCAGTGAGCTGCGCGCGTGACATCTGGGCCACGGTATCGCCGTCCAGCAAATCGTCGTCCAGCGATCCGTTCGGCGCGAGAATGCCCGCGTCGATCAGCGCCTGGAGCTTGGCGTCCGGCGTCCTTGGAGAATCCGCGACCATGCTGGTCACCGGTGTAACGAGTCGCATGTCGTCACGATTCAGCTCGCTCGAACGCAAACTGAGCACGCCCTTGAACGGCAACTGAGTCACCGTGTCGTAGCCGCCCGTCACGCGAATGAGCACTGCCTCGTTCGCACCGACGGTGCCACGAAGACAGTGCAGCGTGAGTCCGCCAGTCGCGCAGTAGTCCGTTCCAGTGCGGTGGTTATATGAAAAGTAACCGTCGGTGTCGGTGATGGCGCGAGGCTCGAACGCATCGAGTTTATTGTTCTCGTTCAGGTCGACGTACACGTTGGCGCCAGCGAGATATCCGTCGATAGCGCGCGCATAGAATGCACGGCTGCTTACGCCAGCGTTATTGTTGCTGCCGACGTCCTGCGTGCCCGTGCTGCCGCCGCTGCACGCTGTCAGTCCGATCATGCCAGTGGCGAGCGCGCCCGCCAGAATCTTCTTGCTCGTTGTCATTCTGTTTATCTCCATCGCTTCCTGAATCAATAGCTCATCTCGAACCCGAGGTTGAACGCGAGGGTTCTGGGAACGGAGCTACCGTCGATATCCGTCGACTCGAGGCCGCAGGCCACGTCGAAATGCACCGCGCCGAAGAACGTGAAGCCCACGGACGCCGAGCTGAGCTCGGTGCCGGCCAGGTTCTTGCGATAACCCAGCCGCAGGTCCGGCAGCCAGTTGGTTTGCGTCTTGTAACCGAGCGCGACCTTCATGTTCTGATTGAGATCGCCGACCGGATCGTGCACGTCGTTGAGATCCACGCTGGCCGCGAGCGAGCCCGCGCCGGAAGCGAAGAACATCGCACCTTCCAACGTGGCGAGACGTTCGAGCGTCCAAGTCTCGTTCAGAGCGATACGATCGCCGTAGAACGCGGCCGTGTAGCAGTTGTACTGCGCGCTGCCGCTCAGAGCGCCGCAATTGGTGCCGATGGCGCCGTACTCGAACTCGGGCTCGGTGAGATTGGCGAGCGTCATGCCGACGCGGTAATTGGAGAAGTCGAAGATCGCGCCGACATCGAGCGTCACGTTGCTCGACTTGCGCTCGTTCGCGTCGTAGCTGTCCTCCAGAATATCTTCCACGTCTTCGTCGTCTTCCACCGCATCCAGCGCAACGACTTGTTTGCTGAGCGTGGCCTGCAGATAGCGCACGTTGCCGCCGACGATCAGCTGGCCCGCGCTCGGTTTCCAGACCGGCCGGCTGAAGCCGATCGCGATCTCGTCGATCTGCCCCGCCTTGACGTAGGCGGCCGAGGCTGTCTCCACTTCTTCCGACACCGCGTTATATGTGAGCGGAGAATCGAGGAAGCCGAGTCGCGCCTGGGCGCTGATGTTGGCGTCGGCGGTGAACACGCCGAGCTCGCTGCGATAAAGCATCGGGAACAGCGGCACCTGCACGCCGGCCTGCACCTTCACATAGCCGTCGCGGCTGAGCGGATCGAGAATGCCGTTGAAGCGCCCGACCAGGGCGTTGCCTTCGGACAGCGAGATATCGTCGCGATCCAGCTCGTCGATCAGGTCGTCGATTTCGTCGGCGAAGTTGTCGACCGGGCCGACCTCCATGCCGACACCGAAGGAGCTGAGGATGCCCATGCGGAACGTCGAATCGGGCGCGATCGCGAATTCAGCGCCAGCGGGATTGCGTGTGGCATAGAGCGAAGTCCAGGCGCCGGAGGCGCCATTGTCGGAGAGATTGGGACCTGCATCGAGGAACCCCGGCGCCGCGAACGACGCGCAGGAGAACAGCGCCGCACCGATCGCGGCAGTGACTACGAAACTCTTCACAGAAGGGACCTCCGACCATTTTTTGCGTATCGAGGTCGACCGTGCGCGCTGCCAGCCAGTGTTTTGTAATGGCGCCGGTCGAGCTGTTGTCATAGAACGGCGTGGCTCGCAGGCAACTGAAGCCGCGCCGACGGCTTTGGCAAGGATTTTTGACGGCGATCACGCCGTGCGGCGCGATTCAGAACTGCGCGTAACGCCGCGTCAGGAAAACACTGCCTGCATCGCAAGGGAACTAGCGTGGGCGATATTCCGTTGCTGCGTCAGAACTCGCGCTCGACGTGGGTTCGCAGGGGGGCCTCATGCGTGCATCGCTGTGTCTTTCCGCGTTAGTTCTCAGCGGCGGTCTGGCTTCATTCGCCGCTCCCGTCATCGCCGCGCCAGCGGTACTCCTCGAAACAGCAAGACTCGTCCCGTCCGACGGCGCTCCCAACGGCGGCTTCGGTCGCGCTCTTGCCATCAAGGGCGGCGTGGCTGTGGTCACAGCGAATGCGCAATCCCGAGTGTTCGGCTCGGGCCCCGACCTGCTCGGAGCGGCCTATGTCTTCGAGCGCGACTCCTCCGGCGTGTGGCGGCAGACCGCGAAGCTGACATCGGGCGATGAAGGCGACTTGTATGGAACAGACGTCGGTGTGGACAACAACATCATCGTGGTGGGCGCGCTGTTCTCCCATGTCACCTATGTGTACGAAAAACGCGCGGGCAGCTGGCAGCTCATGGCCACCTTGGGTACCTCGACCGGCGGCGGCAACGGTTTTTCGGTGGCCACTGCGAATACTCACATCGCCATCAGCCAGGATCCTCCGCACGGCATGGTGATCTATCGCCGTGAGACCAGCGGTTGGGTTCGGATCGCGAGCTACCAGAACGGCGTCGGCCTCGACGATGACGAGTACTTCGGCCCACAGGTGGACATCTCGCAGAACTTTGCCATCCACGGCAGCTTCGGCGCCGAGTCCCCGCCCATCCCTGCGACAGCCTTCATCTACACGCCCGCTGACGGCGGTAACGTGAATTGGCAGACGCCGGCGGTGACCGCGCTCACTCGGCCGGGTGGTGACGCCGGTCCCGGCGGCTTCTCTTCCCGAGTGAGCATCTCGGGCAATACTGCATTGATCAACGACTGGCTGTTCTCGCCGAATGCGAGCGGGCAATGGGTCAACATCGGTCAAGTTCCCCTTGCAATCGCCCTGGACGACGACGATACGAGAGTCCTGGGCCACGCGCCGCCGTTCCGAAACATTTCTTTATATCGACGCAACAGCGCGGGTCCCTGGCCGTTGAGCGCCGAGCTCGTCGCGAGCGAGTCGCGCGAGTTCACAGCTGCTGACGTGAACGCCGGCCGTGCGCTCGTCGCGTCCTATCCGAACAAGATTGCTTACGTGTTCGAAACCCCCGAGAACCTGGATCGCCCCGCCCTGTCGCAGGATGACTTTCAAGATGGCGACGCGAACGGCTGGGCGACCACGCCAGGAAGTTTGTTTGCCGTCGCGAGCTCCGGCACGTTTCGGTTTTATCGGCAAAGCAGTGTCGCCGGAAACTCGGTGGCGCTGTGGCAAGCTGCTATCGGCAACGACCAATCCATCCAGGCGGACATCACTCCACGAGCCTTCGACGGCGCGGACCGTTGGTTCGGCCTGGTCGCGCGCTATACCGACATCAACAATTATTACTACGTGACGGCTCGCAGCGGCGGCAGTCTGCAATTGAAACGCATGCTCGCCGGCAGGTATACGACGCTGGGTACGGCCTCCATGCCGGTCGCGATCGGAACGCCGAATCGCATCCGGTTGGAAGCGGTGGGCAATCACGTTCGCGTCTTCGTCAACCAGAACGCCGTCATCCGCGTGCGCATCTCCGCGCTCAGCGGCGGCCGTCCGGGACTCATCACATTCAAGGCGCGCGCCGATTTCGACAACGTCGTCGTGAACGCCAATCCCGCGTACCTGGCTTTTGCCGATAACTTCGAAGGACGGCGCAACAACTGGCAGATCCAGGTGGAAGGCGACTGGCCGGTCGTCTTCGCTAACGGTTCGCACGTTCGCCGGAACACCGACGTAACAGGCAGCGCTCGCCTGGTGATCGCCGGCGCCGGACAGGCTTCTTTCGGCACTCCGGGCGATCAAGTGGTACAGGCGGATCTGCGTCCCACGCTATTCTCCGGCACGGATCGCTGGGTCGGCGTCATGGCCCGGTATCACGATGACGCCAACTATCACTACGTCACGCTGCGTAATAGCGGCTTCCTGGATATTCGCAAGCTCGTCAACGGCAGTGTCGTCAGGCTGGCGCGGGTACCGTTCACGGTTCAGCCGAACGTCAATTATCGGGTTCGTCTCGAGACGGTTGGCACGAGCCTGCGCGCCTTCGTCAACGGCAGATTGCGAGCGGAAGCGACAGACGCGTCGCTGACGCCTGGGATTTCCAGCGCCGGCGTCGTGACATTCAAGGCGGCCGTGGATGTCGACAATTTCTCGCTGCTGCAGCCGTAGCGACTGCCCTTCTCCCGTCGCCGCGATTTGCGACTCTCGCGGCGACACGACAGACTGATGACAGCCTCGCTGCATAGCGTGGGCGATGCCTTCAGCGGCCTCAAAACGGGAGAACAAGCAAGATGAACCTGGGCTTCTCGCGCAACGCCGGCCCCATGTGCCGGCTGATTCTGCGTACCGGTTTGCTGGCCGCGCTGTTCGCAACCACTCCGCTGTTCGCCAACGATGTCAACAAAGAGGCCATCGCCCGCGGCGACCGCTATTCCGGCCGGGTCTGGGCGACGCGCTCGCCCGTGATCGCCCGTAACGGCATGGCAGCCACCGCCCATCCCCTCGCCTCGCAGGTAGCCATCGACATATTAAAAGGGGGCGGCAGCGCCGTGGACGCCGCGATCGCTGCCAACGCGGTGCTCGGGTTGATGGAGCCGATCTCCTGCGGCATCGGCGGAGACCTGTTCGCCATCGTATGGGATCCGCGCACCAAGAAACTTTATGGCTATAACGCGTCGGGCCTCGCGCCGGGCGGTCGCAGTTACAACGAGTTGATGGCGAAAACCAAGGCTGTGTACAAGGGCATGGGCGTGCCGTATGTGGCGCGCATTCCGAAGTATGGCTCGCTGTCGGTCACGGTGCCTGGCGCAGTCGATGGATGGTTCGCTCTGCACGGCCGCTTCGGCAAGCTGAAGATGGCCGACGCGCTGGCGCCCGCGATTAAATACGCGAGAAGCGGCTTTCCGGTTACGCAAACGATCGCGATGAACTGGCAGCGGAACATCGCGTTGTTCGAAGCGAACCGGGCCATGATCGAGGAGTTCGACAACGCCAAGCGCGTCTACACTATCAATGGCCGCACGCCAGCCGAAGGCGAGATATTTAGCAATCCTGATCTCGCTGCCACGCTAGAGAAACTTGGCCAGGAGGGGCGCGCCGCTTACTACGAGGGTGCAATCGCCAAGACCGCGGACGCGTACTTCCGCCGCATCGGCGGGGATCTCCGCCTCGTCGACTTCACTTCTTATCACGGCGAATGGGTCGAGCCTCGCAGCGTCAACTACCGTGGTTACGACGTGTATCAGCTGCCACCGAACAGCCAAGGCTTCGGCGTGTTACAGATGCTGCAGCTTCTGAAGACCTACGATTTGAAGAGCATGGGCCCGGGCAGTCTCGCAACGGTGGCCACCGTGCTCGAAGCGAAGCGCCTCGCGTATGAGGATATGGCTCGTTACTACGCCGATCCACGCTTCTCGAAGATTCCCATGGATACGCTGCTGTCGGACGCATACGCGGATCAGCGACGCAAGCTCATCAATGTGGACAATCCCAGCCGTGATGTGAAACCGGGTGAAGCGCAGTTCAGCGTCGGCGACACGACTTATCTGACGGTCGCGGACAAGGACGGGATGATGGTGTCGCTCATCCAATCGAACTACCGCGGACTCGGCTCCGGCCTGGTGGCGGACGGTCTTGGCTTCATGTTCCACGATCGCGCCGAGCTGTTCTCGCTCGATCCGAAGTCCCCGAATGTTTACGCCCCGGGCAAGCGGCCGTTTCACACCATCATTCCGGCGTTCGTCATGAAGGACGGCGAGCCGTTTCTTTCTTTTGGCGTGATGGGCGGCGACATGCAGGCACAGGGCCAGGTGCAGGTGCTGGTCAATATCATCGACTTCGGCATGAACGTGCAGGATGCCGGCGACGCCGCGCGCTGGTATCACGGCGGCAGTTCCACCGTCATGGGCGAGCCCGCGCAGGGTTACGGCGTCCTTGCGATGGAGTCCGGTTTCCCGCAGGAAGTGAAAGACACACTCGCCAAACGCGGCTTCCAAGTCATTCCGCCGGGCCTCGAGTTCGGCACCGATGAATTCGGCGGCTATCAGGCGATTCAGTGGGATCGCGTCAATCGCGTCTACTGGGGCGCGAGTGAGATGCGCAAGGACGGCCAGGCCATCGGCTATTGAGGCGCCGGCGATGTCAGCGCACTACACCGCCGGCGGGTCGTCAGATCAGAACTTGATCGAATTGCTGATCGAGACCGCGCGGCCGCGGCCCGACAGATAGTAGGCGTTCGGTCCGGTCGGGATCTGGTTGATGCTGCTCGCGCTGATGGCCTGGATGTAATACTCGTCCGCCAGGTTCTCGACCGCGAGCGTCCAGTTGCCGAAGCGCTGCGTCTGGTACTGCAGGGTCAGATCAACGAGCGTGTAGCCTTCGAAATGTTCCTCCAGCGAGGCGCCGCTGTTACTCACGCGACCCTCGTTCATATCGCGGCTCAGATACGACGCGGCCGACAGGGTGGCGCTGGCGTTATCGCTGAACGCCCAGTTGACGATGGCCGCCACCTTGTTGGGCGGAATCTGATCGCCCGTCATGTGAACATCGAGCGGCTGTCCGGCGGCGAGCGAGGTCTTGCCTGTCGTGTCCGAGTAGATGGTCGTCAGCGTCAGGCTGTCCGTGATGTGCGCTTCGGCCATGAGCTCGTAGCCGGTGACGCGCGTCGGCGAGCGGCTGACGAACGACTGCTGAAGCACAGGATCGAACGTCAGCGAGCTGCCCAGCGGAGCATACGAGCGGTACACCGACGCACTGAAGCTGCCGAGCGAGCCGCGCCAGTTCACGCCGGCTTCCCGATTCGTCACCAGCAGCGGCGTAAGGTTGCCGCGAGTTTCCAGACTCTGATTGGGCGTGTTGATCGAACGCAAAGCGCGACCGATATCCGGAATGCCAAAACCTTCGCTATACGCCGCATACACCGACCAGCCGCCGCCGATACGGAAGATGCCGCCGATGTTGTACAGATTCTTGGTGAACGACAGTTCGCCACCTTGCACGAACGTATTGAACGGCGCGATGGTGGTGAAATCGTCCGTCTCGAGTTTCGCGTCTTCGTGACGAACGCCGCCGCGGACAGTCACCGGGCCGTATTCATATTCGATCTGCGTGAACGGCGCGATGCTCTGGTACTTCAACGGCGGCACCCAGACACGATGCGTCATCGCCAGGCCCTGCGCGGTCTCGTCATTGAGATAGTCCACGCCGATATCGAACTCCAGGCGGCTCAGCAGAAAATCCGGACGCACGTAGATCGAACGCACGCCGTGTTTCTTCGCCGTGATTTCCGATTGATCGACCAGCGTGCCGATGGGCGCGATGCGGATATCCTGCTTGCTCGGATCGATGGACGCCGGATTCAGCGCGCTCTGGTCGTCCTTGAACAGCTGTAGCAGCAGTTTGCCGCCGAGCAGGTCGTCATGCGTGTACACGAACGACGCATGGTTCATGACCTGATTTTGCGGCGTGCCCAGCGGCGTGCCGCGGCGACCGGAGTTGGTCAGGTTGAGCGGGCGATTGCCGTCCACGGCGACATAGTTGCCGTTATCCGCGTAATGGAAACGATTGATCATCAGCTCGACGCGCTGCGAATCGTCGGAGCCGAAGTTGTTGCCGACCTTGATCAGGAAATTGCGCGAGAACGTATCGAAGTTGTCGACGCCCATGAGCCTGCCATGCGCGTCGTAGTCCGGCGTGCGCGACACCAGCGCCGCCGCGGCGAATACGTCGAATTCTTCCTGGGCGTGAGAAACATTCAGGCCGGTACGCCAGCCCACCGTACTGCCGTGGAACTGCGAGCTCACCTTGGTGTCGAGGTTGACTTCGGTGGCGCCCGGCTTCGCTTTTTTGGTGATGTAATTGATGATGCCGCCGGCCGCACCGAGACCTTCGGTCGCCGACGGACCGTTGATGACTTCGACACGCTCTACCATCGACATGTCGATGAAGTAGGATCCGACGCTGCCATCGCGCAGCGGTGTCGATTGCGGAATACCGTCGAGCAGATAAAGCGGCCGGCGCCCGCGCAGTGTTTCCCCGAACGTGTAACGCCCGCCGCGAGAGGGCGAATAGCCTGGCAGGCTGCGCTCGAGCATTTTCGTGAGATCTTCCGTGACAGCCATATTGGACGCCACGTCCGTGGAGTCGATGACGCTGACAGCGCCAGGAATGCGATCCAGCGCTTTGCCAGTTCGATTGGCGGCGGTCACCAGCACCTCTTCGAGGACCGGCGACCGATCGGTGGACTCTTCGCTCTGTGTCTGCGCGCTTGCATCCATGCTGACACTGACAGACAACACCGAGGCGATCGCCATCGCGCACCCCGAGCGTCGTTTCGATAACTTGAGCAGCATCGTCATCATCTCCCCTCTGTTAGTTTCAGGCAGGCGCCCGCCGGCTGTGGTACGCGACCAGACGTACCGGCCAGACACCCGTGGATCGATCAACGCGTCAGTTAGACCTAGAGTGAATCTAGGATTGTTTGGATGTCATGATGGCCTACGATGTCCGCCGTTGCTGTCACGGACCTGTCGCGATGCGAGTCCGTTAAAGTCCGGAAGCAACGCCGTAACGAATGTGATACGACCGCTACGGTTGCGCCATGACGCAGCCCTGCCGAGAGAAGCTGTAATCAGTCGCATTCCATTCGGGGAGGTCACATGAGCACTAAGAGAGTGGTATCAACCTTGCTCAAACCTGCACTCATCGCATGCATGGCGCTCGGCGGCGCGCTGGCGACAGCCGGCGACGATGCACGCAACGACGATAGCAATCGCCAGACGAGCGTGAATGCTTCGTTCGGCCGCGGGCTCAACACCGCGTTCCCGGGCAATGCAGTGAATCATGCGGTGTTGCCCAAGGAAATCCACGTCAAGAAAGGCGGTGTGGTCGACTTCGGCGTCGCCGGTTTTCACGACATCGTTATTTTCAAGCCGGGCGTGACCCTCGAAGACCTGAACGACGGCACCGGACAATTGCCGCTGTTTCCGCCGATATTCGTACTGCCGCCGAATCCCGCCACCCCCCTGCCCGCCAGCAGCGCGTTTCTAGCGGACGATATTTACTATCGCGGCATCAATCCCGGAGGCGGACCGTTAGGGACCCCGTTCGACCCCATCAGAATGAACGGCGAGAATCGCAGCGAACCGGTCGCGTTCCTGGAGGCTGGAAGCTACCTGGTGATCTGCAACATCCGTCCGCATCTGCTCGATGGCATGTATGCCTACGTTCGGGTGAGCAATTGAGTACACGGGAAAGAGATTTATCCAGCGGTCGTTTGTTTCGGCTCTTGGAGAAAAATAAAAGTATCTTCCCCCTTCCGTTCACGGGAGGGGGAAGAGGGTGGGTCTTCCGGCAGGCTCAGCTCTTCCGAGGCTGGATGTTCGCGTTCAAACGAAACAGATTCGTCGGATCGTATTTGGTCTTCACCGCCACCAGCTTCTTATAGTTCCCGCGATAGTTGGCATTGATGTCGCTGGCCGTAGCCTCGCGAGGCATGTCGTTCACATAAAACCCGCGCGTGAATTTCTCGAGGCCCGACCAATAACGACGCGTCGCTTCGATGTGATCAGTGGCATTCTCGCCGTGAGTCCAGCCGCTCATCGTCATCATGTTCGCCAACGCATATCTGTGCGCAAAGGCCGTGGCATCCTCAGGAACCCGCGAACAAGCCCCACCGCAGTGCTGGAAGAACAGCGCCGTAGTCCGGCGCGGGTCGCCCTGGATGCCCTTGACCAACGCATCGATGAGATCGCCGGGCATCGCGGAAATGAAGCCGCCTTTGATATAGGTTCCCAGCAACCGCGCGTCAGACCAGTCCCCCGAGCGTTGCAATTCCACATAGTCCATCGCCTTGATGCTATCGGCGACGGACCCGCCAACTTTCCGGAGCGGCGCGAGCGCATGCTCCGCCTCCTGCGCCGGTCCGCTGTAGCAAACATCCAGCTGAGCGACGCCCGGAGCGCCACCGGGCGGCAGCACCACGATTGGATCGAAATAAAGAGTGTCCGGCGCGGCGGGCGCATAGTCCGCGTACATCGCGAGCACGTCGCGCATTTTCTCGAACGGAAACGTCAACTTGCCGGCGATCACTTCCCGCTGCATCGGATGCAACTTGAACTCGAAGTTGCTGACGACACCGAAGTTCCCGCTGCCGCCGCGCAAGCCCCAGAACAGGTCCGGATGCTCACGCATGCTCGTATGCAGCAGTTGTCCATCCGCCGTCACGACATCCATCGCGGTGAGATTATCGATGGCCATGCCGAAGCGACGAGCCACGCGACCGAAGCCGCCGCCGAGCGTGAGACCGCCCACTCCCGTATGCGACACCGTGCCAAGCGGCGTCACGAAGCCTTGAGCCATCGTCTCCGCATCGACTAGTCCCAATAAGCTGCCGCCCTTCACCGAGACTTTCCGCCCGGCGGTATCCAACTGCACGCCGCGGAAGTTCTTCAGATCGATCTGCATGCCGCGCTCGCAGGTCGACTGACCGGAATGACTGTGGCCGCCGCATTTCACCGCCAGCAGCAGGTTGTGCTCGCGGGCGAACTTCACCGCGCTCTGAATTCCCGACACATCGGTCGGCTGCGCGATGAGCGCCGGATGTTTATCGAACGACGGGTTCAGCAACAGGCGCGCTTCGTCATAACCCGCGTCCCCGGCCAGAAGCAGATTCCCCTGCAGCCGTTCGGCGAGCTCGCGAATCTCGGCGCTGCGTAGCGTCACGTCGCGCCCCTCGGCAGTGATTGCGGACACATCGCCAATGGGGCCCGACCGGGCCAGGGCGGAGACGAAATTGAAGGCAGGTAAGGTGGCCGTCGCAAACAGCGCTGACCTCACGAACTCGCGGCGTTTCATAATTGCCCCCATGCCCCAAATGCTTTGTATGCACAGTCCATTCGAGTTCTTCTGGAGCGCGCCGGTCCTTGGTCGGCGCGCTGGAATTCGTGGAGAGTAGATGCCCTTGGCGGCGCGAATGCAATCGCGGCCGCCCGCGTTTTCACTCCCGAATCGCGGGACTGGACATTCATCGCCGCTGCAGCAATCCTGGGAGGATGTTCGGTTCGAGGAGGGCGCCATGACCGCCGCTGCCCGATCCCAGTCCGCCACCGCTCACACCCCTGCCCTCGTGGACGACCCGGCCGTGGGCCTGCCGGCCTGGATCTACCGGGACCCCGACTTTTTCGAGCTGGAGAAGCGCTCCATCTTCCGAACCAGCTGGCAGCTGGTGTGTCACGGCAGCGATATCCCCAATCAGGGCGACTATCACTGCTTCGACCTGCTCGGCGAGTCCATCGTTTCGGTCCGCGGTCGCGATGGCGCGATCCGCAGCTTCCATAATGTGTGCCGCCATCGAGCCTCGCGTCTGCTCGACGGGCCGAAGGGTCACTGCGGCGGACGCATCACCTGTCCCTACCACGCCTGGAGCTATTCGCTCGATGGCCGGCTCATCGGTGTGCCCCACCGCGAAACGTTTGGCGACCTGAATCCGGAGCAGCACGGACTGGCGCCGCTAGAGCAGGAAATCTTCATGGGCTTCATTTTCATCCGCCTGGAGCCCGGCTTGCCCAGCGTGCGGGAAATGCTGGCGCCGTATGTCGACGACCTCGCGGCTTATCATCTGGAAGAGCTGGTGCCCCAGGGCCGCGTCACGCTGCGCCCTCGTAATGTGAACTGGAAGAATGTCGCCGACAACTACTCGGACGGCATGCACATCGATGTCGCGCATCCGGGGCTCACGCGACTGTTCGGCCGCAGCTACGGAATCGAAGCGCAATCCTGGGCCGACAAAATGTGGGGCCTGCTGCAGGAGACGCCACGCAAGAGCTGGTCCGAACGCATGTATCAGAAGCTGCTGCCCGCGGTGGAATCGCTGCCGCCGGAGCGCCAGCGACTGTGGACTTACTTCAAGCTGTGGCCGAACCTGGCCTTCGACATCTATCCCGACCAGATCGACTTCATGCAGTTCATTCCCCTCTCCGCCACCGAAACCATGATTCGCGAGATCGCCTATGTGCATCCCGACGATCGGCGTGAGATGCGGGCAGCGCGCTACCTGAACTGGCGCATCAACCGACAAGTGAACAAAGAGGACACCGCATTGATCGCGCGCGTGCAGGCCGGAATGAATTCGAGCAGCTATACCGTTGGACCGTTGAGCGAAACCGAAGTGTGCCTGCGCAGCTTCGCGAAACGAATGCGCGCCATGATTCCGGAGAGCCGCAGTGCCCGCAAAGTCTGACGTTCTCATCGTCGGCGGCGGCCACAACGGGCTCGTCTGCGCGGGCTATCTCGCCGCGGCGGGATTGAAAGTCACGGTGCTGGAGCGACGCCATGTCGTTGGCGGCGCAGCCGTCACCGAAGAATTCCATCCGGGCTTTCGAAACTCCGTCGCCTCGTACACCGTTTCGCTGCTCAATCCGAAGGTCATTCGCGATCTGCAGCTGCAAGCTCACGGCCTGCGCGTCGTCGAGCGCGAGATGTCCAACTTCCTGCCGACGGAAGACGGCCGCTACCTCGCCACGGGCGGCGACAGAACCAAACGCGAAGTCGCGAAGTTCTCGCAAAAGGATGCGGACAAGCTGGATGCCTACGGCGATCGGCTGGATGTCATCGCCGATTTGTTACGCGATCTGGTCCTGCAGACGCCGCCGAATGTTGTCGATGGCGGCTGGCGCATGGCCTTGCCAGAGCTCGTGCACGCGGCCCGCCTCGGAGGTCGTTTCAGCAAGCTCGACATGAGCATGCGTCAGGAACTGTTGAGCCTGTTTGTTACTTCCGCCGGCGACTACCTCGATGGCTGGTTCGAAAGCGCGCCCATCAAGGCCGTGTACGGTTTCGACGGCGTCGTCGGCAACTATGCCAGCCCCTACTCGCCGGGCTCTGCCTATGTATTGCTCCATCACGTCTTCGGTGAGGTGAATGGCAAGAAAGGCGCATGGGGCCACGCCATCGGCGGCATGGGCGCCATCACCCAGGCGATGGCGAAATCCGCCGCGAGTCGCGGAGCGGATATTCGTGTCAACGCGGGGGTGCGCGAGATCATCGTCGAAAATGGCAAGGCCGTCGGCGCGGTGACCGAGTCCGGCGAGACGTTTCATGCCGCCGCCGTCGTTTCGAATTTGAATCCGAAGTTGTTATATACGCGCCTGATCGATGCAGGAGCGCTGCCCGCATCGTTTCTCCAGCGCATCAATCAATGGCGCTGCGGCTCCGGCACGTTCCGCATGAATGTCGCGCTGTCCGAGCTGCCCGATTTTTCCTGCCTGCCCGGCAAGCAACGCGCCGCTCATCACACTGCGGGTATCATCATCGCGCCGACCCTGGCATACATGGAGCGAGCCTACTTCGATGCACGCACTCACGGCTGGTCCAAACATCCCATCGTCGAGATACTCATTCCCTCGACGCTCGATGACAGCCTCGCGCCTCCGGGCCAACACGTAGCGAGCATGTTCTGCCAGCACGTGGCTCCGATGTTGCCGAATGGCGAATCGTGGGACACGCATCGCGAAACCGTCGCCGATCTGATGATCGATACGGTCAACGCACACGCGCCCAACTTCAAGGCCGCCGTGCTCGGCCGGCAGATCATGAGCCCGCTCGATCTGGAACGCACGTTCGGCCTGATCGGCGGCGACATCTTCCATGGCGCGCTCAGCCTGGATCAAATGTTCTCCGCGCGGCCCATGCTCGGCTACGGCAACTATCGCGGGCCATTGCCCGGCCTATATATGTGTGGCTCGGGCACGCACCCCGGCGGCGGCGTCACTGGCGCACCGGGCCACAATGCCGCGCACGAAATCATGAGCGACTTCCGCCGCCGGGTGCTCCGGCGCAGCGCCTGAGATTCGGATAACTCCAGAGTTCTAGAACTCGCAACCTAGAACGCCGGATCGATAGGATTCGCAGCCACAGCTCTTAGAGTCACGGTTGCTTCTTTCGAAGCAAACACAACGACCGGGAGGGCTGATCATGAATATCGTGAAGAGCTGTTGGATCGCGGCAAGCGCTACTGTATTGGGCACCTCGCTCGCATTCGCGATAAGTCCCCACTTCCTTCGCGCCTCGGACTCCATCGACTTCGATACCGGCGAGTTTACATGCAGCTGGAAGGAAGTCGGCCTGGGCAACAATGCGCTGATCACCTATGTCTGCAGCGCCAGCGCGACGGCCACCTTTGTCTGCATCAACCACGGCGGCCGTAATCCGTCCGCGGCCAACAAGACCACCGTGGAAGCAGACGTGGGTGCGACAGGAACATTTCCTTCCACGAAGAATGGCTCGATTACCGCCAGCCTGACCGTCGAGCCGCCGGGACCCGGCGAGTTCAGCTGCCCGCCCGGACAATCCATGGGTTTGGCGCAGGTCAGCTACACTAATGTGCTGCTAACAGACACGACCAATGGGATCGCCGTCGCCCTGGCCGATCAGTCCACCGGTTGTCTGCTGCCCAACGTCGTCGAGGCCTGCTAACAACAATCGAAGCCCAACCTGACTTGCGGGCTCGACGTTTCTCCCGAGCCCCGCCGTCTGTGAATCGCTCAAGCGTTGTGTGCTCAACGGATGCGGCGTCGCGTACGCGATTTTGTCTAACTTTCCCGCTTGCCGTGGGTTATTGATTTGAGTTAAATCCTCTTCCTCGCCACATTGCGCACCTTCCGGACAAGGCGGTGCAGGACATATATATGAGCGGGCGTGGCAGACGCGTCAGCGCACCGCTCTTCGAGTCCGCACATGCAACCCTTAGCTGCTCCCCTCGGCCGGAAGCATTGGCAAGTGGCCTACGCCGGCGAGACGCCGAATGTGCGCTCGGCGATTTTCGGGCTGTGCACCAAGCAATCGATATTCCGATTCTGCGGCCAAACGGCGGCCCCGCATCAACTCGTCGGCGTCACACCCCCTCCAGACATCATTGTGATGGATGACGCCCTGTTGAGTCGGCGGGGGCTGACAGAGCTCGCGAAATTGCATGTCGCCTTGCCGCTCGCTCGCACGCTGCTGATCGGCGACTCGCTGCAGCCTTCGACCGTATCGGCCACTCTGCGTTTGGGAACATGGGGGGTGCTCGCCACTATGCGCGTGACGTTCGACCTGGACCGCGCGCTGTATGCTGTCGCCGGCGGCGAGCTCTGGTTGAGCCGGCGACAGCTCGCCACCGTGGTGGCGTTCACACACACGGCGACCCGGCGGGACTTCACCGAGCTGACCGCCCGGGAAAACGCCGTCATGCGCGGTGTGCTGCTGGGTCAATCGAACAAGCAGATCGCTCGCGACCTCGACATCGCGGAGCATACGGTGAAGATCCATTTGCATCACGCGTACGCCAAACTGCGCGTCCACAGCCGGGTCGAGCTATTGCTACACTACCGTGGCGGGAGCGAGGCTGTGCATTAGTCATCACCGGGCGGCCATTGCCGTGGACGGGGGTATCTGAACTCCATCTAACGCGACAACTAACCCCGGCCCACGAAGGGCATCTTCGTCGCCATGAGAGTCATGAACTGCACGTTCGCGTCGAGAGGCAGATTCGCCATGTAAAGCACGGACGTGCCGACGTGCTCGACGTCCATCAACGGCTCGACCGCGGTGCTGCCGTTGGCCTGTGGCACACCGCGCGCCATCGGTGCGGCGAGATCGGTGGATGCATTGCCAATGTCGATCTGCCCGCAGGCGATGTCGTATTTTCGGCCATCGAGCGAAGTGGATTTGGTGAGCCCGGTGATTGCGTGCTTGGTGGCCGTGTACGGCGCCGAGTTGGGTCGGGGCGCATGCGCGGAGATCGAGCCGTTATTGATGATGCGCCCGCCGCGGGGCTGTTGCGCCTTCATGAGCTTGAAAGCTTCCTGCGTGCAAAGAAACATCCCGGTCAGATTGATGTCGATGACCTGCTTCCATTGCTCGAACGTGAGCTCTTCGAGCGGCACGGGCGGCGCGCCGACGCCGGCATTGTTGAACAGGACGTCGAGGCGACCAAACGCGGCCTTGGTCGCGGCAAACAATGCCTGCACCGAAGCGGGAATGGCTACATCCGTGGGCACCGCCAGCGCGCGATGGCGATCGACACCTGCGAGTGCAATCACCTCCTCCAGCGGTTCCCCGCGACGCCCGGCAAGGACGACACGATAACCGTCTCTCAGCATCGCGAGCGCCACGGCCTTGCCGATTCCGGTCCCGCCTCCCGTGACGATCGCAACTCTTTCGCTCGCAGTCATATCCAGCTCCCGTCGACTAGTCCGCTTCACCCGGCCATACTACCGGGGCGGAATCGGCGATTGCGAGCGGGAGACAGCGTGACTCCGGTCATACGTTGCAACGACTACTTCGAGGCTCACCTCCTCGCGGGGCTGCTGAGACAGCACGGCATAGACACGTTCCTCCAGGGAGCGTACTTGCAGGGCGCGCTCGGCGAAATCCCCGCGATGGGTCACCTCGCCCTCATGGTCGACGAATCGGATCACCCGCGGGCGAAACAAATCATCGAAGCCTACGATCGCGGCGAGCTGGAGCTGGATGAAACACAGGCCGAGTAAAGCGATAGTTACGGCAACGGCCGATAGATGCGATCGAACACATAGTCCGCGATCTGCTGGCCCTGCGTGATGCCTTCGGTCTTGTCGAACGCCCAATGAATGCCGAGATAGATGCGGCTCTGACCGTTCTCCTCCTCGGCCTCCGATAGCGACTTGAAAGTGCGCGGATGCCGGATCCGCGCCACACCCTCGTTGTCGCGCGTGACGCCATTGTACTCGTCCGAAACGAAAGTAAACGAGATATCGTCGGTGCCGTAGAAACGACGCAGAGTCTGGAACAGCGCCCCGCCAAAACCGGCGTGGCCCGAGGGATAGGCGGGGAACGGCGGCGTAAAATTCGGTCCTTTCAAATTGCTGGCCGGCGCACCCAGCGGAGAGAACGTCGGATCGCCGACGGTCGCGGGATTGCCATCGCCTTTGCCGGTCGGACCGGTTCCGAGGTCCGATTCGCGAATCGCGGTCACCGGCCGCCAGAACTGGTAGTAAAACTTCGAGTCCCAGATGGCGATTCCCGCGTCTGCCAACGCCACATTCACCAGTGCGAGCAGACGCGCGGTCTCCGTGGCGTCCGAGCCCATTTGTCTCGCGATGGTCGTGGCGATCTGGTTATAAAGACGCGGGGGCGCGCACAGGCTCGGCATGCCGTCGTAAGCCCAGAAGATGCCGATGAACGTCTGCTCCTGCGTACGCTCTGTCGGCGTCGTCACACCATCGCCGCCGAGCCGCTGCACCTCTTCGTACGCTTCGACATATTCCCTGCTGGTCATTTCCGGGGGCGGCGGCGCGCGGAATTGTTTTCCCGAGGTGATCACGAACGGTTTGATCTCGCCCCAAGTCGCACCCAACGCCGCCTGGCTACGACTGACTGGATCGGCCCGCCACCAGCCGGGCTTATTACTAGGCGTGAAACCGTTACCTATCGTGGGTTCGTCATAGTACGAGCCATCGTATTTGCGAGCTCGAAGAATGCGCTTCGCGGCGTCCGCGCCCACGCTCCTTCCGGCCTTGCGTGTGTCGTCCGCGGGCAACCGATCCAACGATGTTTGTAATTCACGAGCGAATATCGGGCTCTGCGATGGGAACATTGCCTTCAATGTGTCATGCGCCGCCTGCGCGATCGCCGCTCTGGTCGAAACCCGCGTGGGATCGGCGACGCGGGGAATACTCGTGAAGGGCTTGTAGCCGCCTTCCACTGCCGTCATGGCATCGAACATCGCGATATGGACGATGGCGATCGCTCGCGCCGACCGCCCCGGTCCGACCGCTTCACCATAAATGCGATTCTCGCCCGCCTTCACCGGTGTGTGATCGAGGCCACTGGCGTCGATGGCGACGCTGTTCCAGTGCAGGACGAAGCCGAGTTGCGACGTGTCCGTCTGCGTTTGTTTTGGCAACAGAACAGCGCTCCCGACATTCGACTCTGGACGCGGGCCCAGATACTCATCCACCGTGATCGATGCTTTGTTTACTGTTTCGCTCGCCGCCGTGTCGGCGGATACTCCCAGTGAAATGAGCGCACAACACAGACACGCGCCGCGAACGGCGCGCTGAAGGATCGGATGTAACATTTCTTTCTCCCCGTGCCGGGGCCGAGAAAGGAGTAAAGGGAGTCGACAGTGAGGCCCCGGGCAGCGCGCAGACAACGGGCGCTCGATGTACTTAGTTCCTCAGAAAAGAAACATTGCCCGCCGCCCCCTGCGCAAATGAAAACGCCGCCCCGAAGGCGGCGTTTTCTTTCAAGTGGCTGCGTGCGACTGACGGGCCGGCAGCTGCTACTCGTTCGGGCAGTAGTCGATGCCTTGCAAATCCGCCCACGCGTTCAAAGTGGCTGCCGCGTCGTGACGTTGTGCATCGCTGCCCGGGCCTCTGCTTGCGAGATCGGACAACAAATCATCGCACGCCGCGCCACACGCATCGGTGCCGAACCAAATCTCCGTATGAGTCTTCCAGAAACCCGGGCTGCAATCGTTGAGCGTCGGCGGCGGTGGCTCTTCCCCATCGCCAGGCGCCGTTGCGAAAGCAAAATAGGCCAGCGACAGACCCGTACCGAGCGCGGCAACGCACAACGTGTTTCTTATCAGCTTGCTCATGGGATTCCTCCTTCGTTTGAGGTTCCCGCCGTTTAATGCAAACCACGCACCGGAAATAAAAACCTGTTAAACCCTCCGACGTTGACGCCGTTCGCCGACAATGCTGCAAATGCGGCATGTCACGATTTCCGACAGTGCAAGCGCCGCACGCTCGTCTGTATGATTCCCCACGCAGGGAAAATTTCCGTCGGCGAGTCGGCAGGTCTGACATGAAGAAATATTCGGCGCTGTTGGTGGGCTTGATGCTGGTCGGCTGCGCGTCGCAGCCCACGGTGAAGTCCTGGATGGATCCGGTTTCGTCGGTCACGATCACCGCTCAAACCGAACCGATGGTTATGGTTCGCTCCGATCCGCCACCCGTGTTCAACGAGCGCGACTACGCGCAGCTGACGGCAATCGAAGTCAATCGGATGGGCGATCGTCGCCTGTATCTGGTCGCCATCCTGTGGACTACGGCTGATGTTTCTCGCAGCCCAGAAACCTTCGAAGATTCCTTCCAGCAAGTGGAGCTTCAGGTGGCGGACCGCACGCTGGCGCTGACCCGACACGCGGGCAAAGCTTCCGAGCTGGGCATCAGCCAGTCGGCGCTGCCTCTGCCCATCTCCGGATCGACTCACATTTATTTCCCCATCGAGCGCGCCGACCTGCGGGCGATCTCGCGCTCGACTCGAATCCAGCTCACCGCGCGCGGCGTCCCGAATGCGCCGCGCCGCTATGAGGAATTCAGCGACGGCCGGCAGAGCCTCAGTGATTTTCTGAGCCAGCTGCCGGGGGAATCATCCAGCTCGGGCGGCTAACCGCCCGTTGCTCGCCCGATGATCACGTGTAACACCTGTTCAGAAGTTCGACGGTCGGTCACGCGATAGCCGAGCTCGGCGAGATCCAGCCCCGCGAACAGGGACTCACCGCGTCCGAGCAGTATGGGCACGATCGCCACGTGCATCTCGTCGATGAGCCGCGCCTGCAGGAATTGGCGGATCGTCGCGGCACCGCCACCGATGCGGACGTCTTTGCCGTTGGCAGCGGCGACCGCGCGTTCGAGCGCCGCGTGAATTCCTTCCGTCACGAAATGAAACGTAGTTCCGCCCTCCATTTCGATGGAAGCACGCGGATGATTGGTTAGAACAAACACGGGCGTGTGATAAGGCGGATTCGGTCCCCACCAACCCTTCCATTGATCGTCGGGCCACGCGCCCCGACTGGGCGCGAACATGTTTCGACCCAGAATCCACGCCCCAACGTTCTCGACACCGCGAGCCAAGAAGTCATCATCGATGCCAGTGCTGCCGTCGCCGTGGCCGTGCATCTTCTGGAAGGTTCGAGTGCCGAAGGCCCACTCGTGAAGCGCGAGTCCGCCGACGCCGAGCGGATGCTCGAGTGACTGATTCGGACCGGCGCCGAATCCGTCCAGGGAAATTGCAAAGCCAGCCACTCGGATCCTGGTCATGCAGGTCTGCTCCTCGGGTCTAAAAAAATAAATGATGCTGACGTCACCGAAGCGCCAGGTTCGCTGCCCCGGCAATGGCGCCCTGATTCTTCCGCTGCAGGATGACTGCGACGCCGGTCGCATCCCGCGGCAGCTCCGCAAGCGATGCTGTCATCCGCTGCGGTTTGCCATTCCAGGTCCCCAGCCGCTTGATGGATCGAACGACGTTGAAATGCTTCAGCGTCCGGCGCGCATTTTCGCCGCCGGCGATTTTATCCGTGGCCTCGGCGAGATAAGAAACGAAATACACGTCCATCGATTCGCGCCACGCTTCCGTGAACTCTATCTGCACGTTGCGCCCGACCTTCGACATGGTCAGGCCCAGCGCATCACGATCGCTTGCGAGCGCCTGCTCCACCGCGCTTCGATTCGATCCCACCAAACTCGTGTCTCCGCTCACGACCATCTGAGGTGTAAAAGTCCCGGAGCGCGACAATCGCCTCACGTATCCTTTCTGACGTTGCGTGGCCTCCGGCATCGAATATCGATCCTTCCAGCCGAGATCGTCCCAATAGTCGACGTGATAGGCCAACGCAATGACGCCGGGCCTGTGCGCGAGCTCGCCGAGCAAGGCGTCCGCGGGCGGACACGAGCTGCAACCTTGCGAAGTGAATAGCTCCACGACGACGGGCTGTGCGCCGGCGCTTGCCCAAAACAGCAGCGTCACCCATGCCAGCGATACGAAACGTTTCATGCAAACCATCCTGATCGGGCCGCGGTCGTGTAGTCAACGTCCCCTACTGCCGTCACGTTCGTTGACGCCCCTCCGCCGAATACAAAACCTGGCACAGACATCAGACCCGCCGCATCTAATTATATGCACTGACCCGTGCGCATTGCGGGGAGACTGACATGAAACGCTGGTTGGCCGGAGCGGCGATTGCTTCGTTGAGTTGGCTCGGAATCGCGGTCATGGCTGCAGGCGCCGAGGAGACTTTGCAAGACGATGGCAATGACGAGGTGTCGCGCATCGATTTACGCAACCTTCAACACGCGCTCGAACAGGTCCGGGAAGGCAGAGCGATTTTCCGCCACGACACCTTCGGCGACGAAGTGTTTTGGGGCGATACGTTGCGCTTGCATACAGCGATTGCCGGAAGCGCGAGTGGCGGCGTCGGCGCTGGACTGAGTCCGAAAGCGGCGCTCGCGCTGGGACTCAAAGTCGATGTCGATGCGCTGCCCGAGAGTCTGCGCAATGATTTGCAACGAGGCCGCGTCAACCTGGAAGCTCCCGCAACGACATTGGCGCTGTTGAAGCTGAATGCCGTTGTCGGCGTGCGTGGGTTCTTCGATGACACGGGACAACGGCTGCGGTCGGTCGGCATTACCTGCGCCCTGTGCCATTCGACGGTAGACAATTCTTTCGGGCCCAGCATCGGCCGGCGACTCGATGGGTGGGCAGCACGCGATCTGAACGTGGGCGCGATCATCGCGCTCTCTCCTAACGTGCAACCGTTTGTCGATCTGCTCCGTATCGTCGACCCGTCCATCGACGCCGCGACCGTGCGAACCGTGTTGCGCAGTTGGGGGCCTGGCAAGTTCGACGCCGAGTTGTTGATGGACGGCAAAGCCTTCCGACCTGATGGCAAGTCGGCCGCGACGTTGATCCCGCCCGCCTTCGGCCTGGCCGGCGTCAATTTGCACACCTGGACCGGTTGGGGCTCGGTGACCCATTGGAACGGTTTCGTCGCCAATCTGGAGATGCAGGGCCAAGGCACATTCTTCGATCCGCGCCTGAACGATGCACTCAAGTTTCCGATCGCTGCACAGGCGGGTTTCGGCGACGTCCGCCGCACGCCGGACCTGGTCACGGAGAAGCTTGCCCCGCTCCATCTTTATCAGCTCGCCCTGCCGGCGCCGCGCCCACCTCGCGGTAGTTTCGACGCTGCCGCAGCCAAACGCGGAGCGGAAGTATTCGCAGGCAACGGCGACTGCGCTCGCTGCCACGTGCCGCCGCTGTACACCGAGCCCGGCTGGAACATGCATACCCCGGACGAGATCGGCATCGACAGCTTCCAGGCCGATCGCTCGCCGGACGAGCATTACCGCACGGCGCCTCTCAAGGGACTGTGGACGCACGGCAAAGGCGGCTACTATCACGACGGTCGATTCGCGACGCTCGAAGCCGTCGTCGATCATTACGACAGACATTTCACGCTCGGCTTGTCCGCTGCCGAAAAACGCGACCTGGTGCAGTATTTGAAATCGTTGTGAGCTCGAAGCACACCCTTGGCAGTGCGGATCTGACGGCTGTAGCTGACGCGGACCTGGTCAGCGCCGTCTTGGCTGGAGACCGCACTGCCATGGCAGCGCTGATCCGCCGGTACGACCAGGCGATGTACCGGACGGCGCGCAGCATTCTGAAAGACGATACGGAAGCCGAAGATGTGGTGCAGGAGGGCTTCCTGCTCGCTTATCGCGGCCTCGGAAGCTTTCGACACGACGCGAAGCTTTCGACGTGGCTGATTCGGATCGTCGTGAACCTCGCCGCGGGACGTCTGCGCAAAGTCTCCCACCGGCAGAACATGGTGCAGTCGAGCAACCCCATGCGGGAACGAACGGACCGCGACGACGACGCCCCAGAGCAACCGGATCAGGCGCTCGGCAGGGAGGAGATTCGCCGTTTGCTCGAAGCCAAAATCGACCGCCTGCCCGACCCGTACTGTGTGGTGTTCGTCCTGCACGGCGTGCAGGAGCTGTCGATCGAAGAAACTTCCGAAGCTCTGGGCATTCCTCAGGCCACGGTGCGCAGCCGCTACTCCAGAGCTCGAAAACTGCTTCGCAAATCGCTTTCGACGGAACTGCACGGCGCGCTCGGCGACGCCTTCCCCTTTGCCGGCCAGCGTTGCGACCGGATGGTGAGCTCGGTCATCGCCGCACTTTACAGTACGTGAGCCTCGGGACTGGGAATCGGCAAGCTGCGCCCAGGTTTGATATAAGGGCGCGCGGCGACGGACACCTCACCCATTGGAACTCACCGCATGATCCGAATTCTAGTGCTGCTGCTGTGCCAGTTTGCCGTGCAGACGATCTGCATGGCGCAGGCGACCTATCCGCAACCCGTCGAAGGCGACGTGGTCCTCCGCGACTTTCGTTTCAAATCGAGCGAAGCTTTGCCGGAGCTGCGCGTGCACTACCGAACGGTCGGCAAGCTCGAACGTGATGCGAAGGGCGTGGCGAAGAACGCGGTGTTGGTTCTGCACGGCACGGGCGGGAGTGGCGCTCAATTCCTGCGCGCCGAATTCGCAGATCACCTGTTTCGAGCGGGCGGCGTCCTGGATGCTACCAAGTATTTCATCGTCCTGCCCGATGGCATCGGTCACGGCAAATCCAGCAAACCGAGCGACGGGCTGCGCGCCAAGTTTCCGCGCTATGGCTATGTCGACATGATCGAGGCACAGCGCTTGCTGTTGAAGGAGCTCGGCGTCGAACACCTGCGCCTGGTGATGGGCACGTCCATGGGCGGCATGCACAGCTGGCTGTGGGGCGAACTGCACCCGCAAATGATGGATGCACTCATGCCGCTCGCCAGCCTTCCAGGGCAGATCTCGGGACGCAATCGCGCCTGGCGACGCGTGGTCATCGACGCGATCCGCAACGATCCTCTGTGGCAGCAAGGAAACTATAAAGAGCAGCCGCCCTCGCTGAAGACAGCGCAGCAGATGTTGTTCTTGATGGGCAGCAATCCCGTGCTTCGTCAGGAGCAGATGCCGACGCTACGTCGTAGCGACGAAGTGCTGGATGCTTACGTCGCCAACGCGCTGAAAACGGCCGATGCCAACGACATCCTTTATCAAGTCTCGGCCTCTGAAGACTACGATCCAGCGCCGCAGCTGGAGAAGATTCGCGCGCCGCTGGTGGCGATCAATTCTGCCGACGACCTCATCAATCCTCCCGAGCTCCAGATCCTCGAGCGCGAGATCCGTCGAGTGCCGGGTGGCAAAGCAATCGTGATCCCGTTCGGTCCGGACACGGTCGGCCACGGAACGCATACGATCGCCAAAGTCTGGGAGCAGCACCTAGCCGCCCTGCTGCGGCAGTCAGAGCGACGTTGATCTGACTGCCGCTTCAGGCCGCTATCGATCGTTCAGGGCTTGGAACGATACGGCGGGTACATTCGGATGTTTGTATTGGGACGTCGTCTGATCTGACACATGCGTGACGCCCGGCACCCGGGCCCACGCCTGTGCCTCCGATCGTGTGTTCGCGATCACCAGCACCCGCCGGTGGCCGAGATTGCCGAACGGCCTGCCCGCGTAGCTCACATGCCAGGGTGACAGCGGCTTCGGATGCTCGAGCACGACGCCGTCGACGTAGCGCTCACCCGTGAGCGCTTTGATGGTACCGGCTTCCCAAACATTGTTGTTCACGATAATGAAACCGGGCTTGATCGCCCGCCGTTTCGCGTCCAGGCGCCGCACCAGATCGATGTTCCCCGCCACGTACGCATTCTTTTCCCACAGCGGCCACGAACCCCACTCGGCAAGACTGCTCCACGGGCGCACTCCCACCGTATCCAGAAATACGCCATCGACCTTGCCTTCGCGCATCAGGCGCTCGACATAGCTGACCACGTGATCCGACCAATCCGAGCCGGCGCGAATATCAGTCATGCGCGTGTTCGCCCACGGGCTTCTCTGTCCGTACGTCGGATAGGGCCACAGCGGCACCTGGCCGATGTCATTCATATAGAACTGAGTATCGAGCGCACACACGAAGTGATCCGGCCGCGCTATGGGATTGATATAGGCGAGAACCTCCGCACCCTTCTGTCGCGCCGCTTGGAATGCAGGGTCGTTACGATTGCAGCGCCCGGCGATGAGCATGCCGGTGGGTTTGCCGTATAACGGCACGTTGGTCACATACTTCCAGGCGATTCCCAGCGGATTGGCTGCTTCCGCGGACCCGACGCCGACAACGGACAGCAATAGAGCACTGACTGCAACGAGTGCATGCATTCGGAACATCGTCTCTCACCCTTCTTCGTCTGATTGCTAGTGATAGCCGGTCACGTGCGGTATCTCGGCGTCGCCGCCGAGAACCGGATGCCACAGATTCTTTGGAATATGCGCGTGCCCGGAGATTCTTCTGACTTGCGCGCGCGAGCCTACGCGCGAGCTCTCGCAAGGTGCAAACTGTCGCCGATGGTCCACGCTGGATTTTTTGTACGGGCGAGATTGGAAAAGTTACAGGGAGGCGGATTGTGACATGGAACGTAGAGAGCTGGAGATCAGCCGGATCGTCGCCCGACTCGAACTTGTGCCGACTGTGTCGGGAGGAATTTTACATTCGGCGTTTCTGCGGAAACGTCCGGCGGTGAAACCTCCTCGCGAGCGGCGTCGATTGCCTTGATAAACACCTGCCTCATCTCAGTCGGCAGTCGGGCATCAATTAACTCGGCAAACTGCCCAGTTATTTACGGAGTTCCGAGATGCGAAGCAGATCGCCTGGCGCGATCGGAGGCACCTGTTTCTTCGCCACATCCACCGAACTCAGCCGAAAAATGGCATCGAGCTGTCGTGCAGCCAATGATTCATGGGCAACGCGGTACCGCGGGTCAATCTTCCAAATTCCACGGCGGTATGGAGATACGTTCTTCTTCAATACAGCGCTCATGGAACTCTGCTTGACGCTCAGAGAGGATGACTGCCCGATCGGTGCATCAACACGCTCCCCACAGTCGCGCAACCGGCCTGCGCCGTCGGTTGGCGCATGCGCTCTCACCCTGCGGGCCTGGATCGCGCCCGTGGCTTCTCCAGCGCATCCATGGCTAGAAAAATCCTCTTCAGTCCATCGTGCTGCGATGTCGCTTGATCGAATTCGCCGATGAGATCAAACAATGTGTCGATCGCAGCCCGTTACAAACGCCACCGACTCGTACGTCTCATTCATAACGTACATGCCGGTTCGCTTGCGAACGCTCTGGAAAAGTTCTGTATGGCGCTTCATGGAGCAAGATCCAAAGTCGATGGCATCGGCGTACTCCCTTAGACTCTTATATTCATCGATCGCCAGCTCTTTCCTCGAAACTTGCCTAGATCAATGCCTCTTGCGGCGTAATGTTACCAATTTCGCCTCCGAAATGTTTCTGAATCTGTCCGTTGCCGGCCTCGTCCGCCCGCCCGGTCAGCATCCGGGACGAAGGTGCGGGTACTTACGGAATTGCTCATAGGTGCTTCGAGCAGGCGTCGCAAGCTAGACGTTATTCAGATGGTCAGAAGGACGCTTTTCTCCCGTTCAAGTGCTCGGCGTGCGGCGGGCCGCTCGATGAGGCGGTTCTTTAGGGCAACCAAGTTTGTCAATTTCATGATCGGCAACCCCAACTCGCGGCCCCACGGGAAGAAGACCAGAGCATAGGGGTCGGCGAGCGTGAACTCGTCACCCATGATCCAGGGACGGTCGGCCAGCGCGCCATCGATCTCCTGCAGGCAGGCCCAGTAGTTATCCTTGGCCTGTGCCTTGACGGCTGCGTGCAAGCTGACATCCGCGACGAGGTGCTCGGGATGAATGAACTGCTTGAACGTCGGGTGAACGGTCCCGGAAAGCCACGCACAATGCGCGATCGTGCGCGCCCTCTCGAGCGGATCAACGCCGAGCAGATTCTTCTGAGGATACGCGGTCCCGATCCATCCGAGGATTGCGGTGGTCTCCAACAGCACACGACCATCGTTGAAGCGCAGTGCCGGCACCTTCGCCCGTGGATTGATCGCACGATACTCGGGTTTGTGTTGTTCGCCGGTAAAAATGTTGATCTTTTTGGCCTCAAAAGTCGCGCCGGCCTCTTCCAACGCAACATGGGAGGCCATCGAGCAGGCATACGGGCAATAGTAGAGAGTCAACACAGTACGATCCTTGAATCGGAGTTGTATGGGGATAATCGGGATCTGTTCGAGGCACGCGCATCGACTACGAGGCGCGTGCCACCTGCGCATGCAGTGAGGCATTCTCCGCCTCCAGTGAGGCATTCTCCGCCTCCAGTGCGGCCACCCGGTCGCTGATCTGGCGCAAGCCATCTTCAAGCTGCGCTTCGGTGTAGCGCGGGACGATGTGCTGATGGCAATTCCAGTCGAAATTCTGCAACCGCAGCCGCACGATCCGTTCGACTTTGCTCCGCGCGCCATCCACTACTGCTGCTGTCAGCGCGGCGTCTGCATCGAGGGATACCAACTCCGCATGGACATATATCTTGAGCCGGGCCCGACGCGGATAATCCATCAGGAACAAACAGGCCTTGTCGTTTGCCGATAGATTGCCCGCACTGATGTATTGAAAGTTTCCGCGATAATCGGCGAAGGCAAGCGTCCGGTCGTCCAGTAGCTTCAGGAAGCCCTGTGGGCCGCCGCGGTGCTGGATGTAAGGCCAGCCGGTCTCGGACGTCGTCGCCATGTAGAAACTGTCCCGCTCGGCGATGAAGCGAACCTCGCGCTCGGTGAAGCGATCGAAGTCGCGCTTACCCCTGAAGTTCTCCCACATCTCGGCGACGCCGAGTTGTTGTTGTATCGCGCGTACAGCGGGCGTCACCGCCACATCCAGGAACCCAAAGCCCATTGCCGTCTCCAGCCGCATCCATGCGATGAATGTAGTGAGATTGACGGAGCCGAACAATTAGACGAGTCTGAGGAGCAGCTACGCAAAAGATGAGGAAATGGATGGATCGACTGGAAGCCATGTCACTACTGATCGACACAGTGGATACGGGAAGCTTCTCTGCCGCGGCGAGAAAGCGAGGCGTGCCGGTTGCTACACTCACCCGAAAAATCGGACAGCTGGAAGAGCATCTAGGCGCGGTTCTCGTGATCCGCTCGACCCGCACGCTGTCACTGACCGATGCCGGGCAGCGTTACCTCGCAGGCGCGCGCCACATCATCGCGCAAGTCGACGAGGTCGAACGCGAAGCGGCGGGCGAATTTGTTGAGCCCACCGGACGATTGGTGGTGAGCGCGCCGCGAATGTTCGGCCGCCTTCACGTCTTGCCGATCGTCGGTGACTTCCTGCAGCAACACGAAGGAATCACTGTCGATCTGCAGCTCATCGACGCTAATGTTGATGTGGCTGCGGGAGCCGCCGACGTCGCCGTGCGGATCGGCGCGCTGCCGGACAGCAGTTTGATTGGCACCAGGCTTGGCAGCATGCGATCCGTCATCGTCGCCAGCCCCGCGTTTCTTGATCGGTATCCGACACCGCAGCAGCCGGACGATCTCGCAACCCTGCCCTCGATAGTTCTCAACATCCCACTACCTGCCATTGCTTCCCGGCCGCGCGCGCGGTCACCCGATTGGCCTGTTGGGCAGATACGCTTGCTTGTCTCAGGCGCCGAGGCGGCCGTTGATGCGGCTGAGGCCGGACTCGGCTTCGTGCATCTCTTGCACTACCAGGCGGCAGATGCCCTCAGAGCCGGTCGGTTGCGTCTACTTCTCGAGGGCTTCGAGGGCGAACCTGCGCCGGTGCACGCTCTGCATGCGCCGCTGACACAACTCCCTCAGAAAATCCGTCGCTTCCTCGATTTCTCGAGCGACCGGCTGCGTGCTTCGTTGCTTGCGATTGGGAAAGCGTGAAGGCGGGACCAGCCCGCTAGCCGGAGATGAGCCGCAACAGCAGGCGCCGCAGCGTACGACGCTCGTTGAGCTGACAAGGCGCCGGCGAACTGCTCCTCGTGCTCTGGAATGACTTCGCGTGCCTTCGCCAACAGTCGCAAGCCTTTGGGGAGTGACGAAGAGCTCGTACCGGCGCCGATCCACCGAAGTAACAGCGCGACGCACGAACCAGTGCCATGCCGCTCGATCCACCCGTGATGACTGCAACCTTACCTTCAAGCTTTCCCATGACTTTCCTTCCAAAAGATTCCGTTGGTTGTTCGGACGGGTCGGGCCCGTGCAGGTCATCGGCACCACTCTCTTCCGATGGCCGATGGCCGATGGTCGCATTGCCGAGGAATGGATGTGCGCCACTCACGGGCTGATGAAGTAATTGGGTATGCTGCCACGCCGGCGACAGGGTCGGCGACTGGAGGCAGCCGGGCCGATGACACAGCTCGCTAGAGAAAAAAAGCACGAAGGGGCGCGACCGGTGGTGGAGAACGGGTCCGAAATCGGCCGCCGGGGCATAGTCATTCTGGCGGCGTGGACACTGGTCGCGATGCTCTTCGCCGGGCAGGCCTGGGTTGCCTCACATGTGCGCGGCGAACCGTTGGCGTGGGCACGTGCCAGTGCCATCTGGCTCGTCTGGGCCGCGGTTTGGGCTGCCCTCACGCCGATCGCGCTTCGACTCGAGGCGCGGTTCCCGCTTCAACGACCGTGCTTCCTGGCCGCGCTTGCGGTGCACGGTGTCGCTTCGGCCACCTGCGCCCTGGTCAACCTGGCGCTCTTCGCGCTGGCGGCGCCAGTCATCGGTGCGACCCAGGTCGAACCCACCTGGCTCGGCACCTTCGGCCGGCTGCTGAGCACGACGCTTCTATTAAACATCCCGGTATATTGGCTGATCGTCGCCGCGGCACATGTGGAGCGACTCGTGCGGATCGCCCGAGAAAAGGATCGTCGGCAGCTCCGCCTCGAAGCGCAGCTGGCCGATGCCCGCCTGCAGACATTGCGCACCCAGCTGCAGCCACACTTCCTTTTCAACGCCCACAACACGATCTCGGTGCTGATGCACGAGAATGTCGACTTGGCAAATCGGATCCTCCTGCAGCTCAGCTCGTTACTGCGCCGCTCGCTTGACGGCGCCGAGACGCATGAGGTGACGCTCGGCGAAGAGATTGGCTTTCTCGAGAGCTACCTCGAGATCGAGCAGGCACGCTTCGGCGAGCGTCTGAGCTACCGGATCCTCATTCCTGATCAGGTTCTCGAAGCGCGGGTTCCGAACCTAATCCTCCAACCCCTGGTCGAGAACGCGCTACGCCATGGACTGGCCACGCGCGCTGGACCGGGGCGAGTGGAAATCAAAGCGGATCGGCAGGGCGACTTCCTCCTGCTGTGCGTTGTCGATGACGGCCGAGGTCTACCACCGGCGATGACCGAACGCGTCGGTCTGGCGAACACCAGGGCGCGGTTGCGCTTGCTGTATGGGGAAAGGCAACGCTTCGACGTGCGCAATTCCGGTGACGGAGGCGTCATCGCCGAGATCGAGCTACCTTGGCGCACCGTCCCATGACCATCCGGGTGCTGATCGTTGACGATGAACCAGTCGCCCGCCGCGGGATATTGCGACTGCTGCGGCAGGAGCCGGACATCGAAGTCGTGCAAGAGTGCGGTGACGGTGAGGCTGCGATTTCGGCGATCAGCGCACTTTCGCCCGACCTCGTGTTCCTCGATGTGCAGATGCCCGAGCTCGATGGGTTCGCCGTCATTGAAGCCATCGGGGGCAACCGCATGCCAGCGGTCGTATTCGTGACCGCATTCGATCAACACGCCGTGCGAGCGTTCGATGCGCAAGCGCTCGACTACGTGCTGAAGCCCATCGATCCGGAACGTTTTCGCCGTGCCCTGCAGCGCGCTCGTTCCCACCTGGCCCACCCCGATGATGGCTTCGTCCGCCGCGTTTCCGAAGCCTTGAAGTCGATCGATCGAGGAGAGCTGCGGCGTTATCCCTTGCGACTGGCAATCCGTTCCGAGGGTCGCGTTCGATTGCTCGACATAGGCGAGGTCGATCGCATCGTCGCCGCAGGAAATTATGTCGAGATCCACACAGGCGCGAAACAGCACCTGCTGCGCGAGACAATGGCCAGCCTCGAGTCCCGCCTCGACCCACAACGTTTCATCCGAGTATCACGGGCGGCAATCGTCAGCATTGCCCAGATTCGCGAAGTGCAGCCAATGTTCAATGGAGACTTCGTCGTTCTCCTCAAGAATGGCGCGCAGGTGAACGGCAGCCGGCGCTATCGGGCGGCGCTCGACGTCTTGCTTAGGTGAGCGCCGTTTGGGCCGCTGTACGACACGCTCTCGTCACTGCGCAGCCTCCACTCCTCCCACTGCCGCGTCCGCCTGGCACCAAGGGGGCGCGAGCGACCGCACGATAACTCATCATCCGCAACACGCACTTCCGCGTCGTCGAAATGTTGAGATGGAGAACGCAATGAATCCGATTATCGCTGGCGTGGCGTTGGCATTTGTAGCTGTTCCGGCGGCAGCAAGCGAGGCCGTAAACATGCGTTTCGAGTGCCGCGCGTCGACCACAAAGCCAAGTCAGCCGCCTGAACTTTCGGGTTTGTGGGACGTGCTCATGGATGTGGGAGGTGTTCCCAGCTTCGGTCTTCTCTCCCTTGGGATGTCAGGTACCGAGTTGGCGGGATCGATTGCGCTCAATGCCGGCGTGGTGGTGGTTCGCAGCCTGAAGTCCGACGGCCAGACCGTGGCGATGGTTGTCGCATCCGCCGAGGGGGACGTTCGCTTCGACGGTTCGCTCGCATCCGATGGGAAGCGGATGTGCGGCATCGTCAGCTACCATGACGGCCAGAAGTTCGAAATGATTGTGCAAAAAAGGCCGGACCGGAGAAGTGGCGCACAGAGTAGCCGAGCGGGGTAAGTAGAGTCGCTGGCGAACTTTCGGCGTCCGCAGACTCCCCGTCGCCCAAACCGGCCACGAGCGGTTGATGAAGCTCGCGTCCTGCGCTCCTCCGCCACCTACGCCGTTCTCGTTCGAGCGCGGTGCGCTTGTTCCTCGGGGTCGAACATCGAGATTCCGCCAAGGGCGGACGTTGCCGGCACCTCAGTCTGCAGCACGTCCCAATGCTCGGCTAGCTTGCCACCCTCAACTCTAAAGATATCGATCACCACCTGAGGTGCGTCCGCCCAGCCGCGGATGCGGCCGTGGATGGCGACAAAATCGCCTTCGGCGACGATCAGGCCGGGCTCGTAGTAAACGTTCTGCGACAGGTTGGCGACGAGCGACTGCAACGCGTCGCGACCTTGGGGGATATTGGGGTTGTGCTGGATATAATTCGGAGCGTAGAGACGTTCCACTGCCGACGCATCGTGACGCTGGAACAGTGAGCTCATCGCATCGAGCACCAGCGCCTTGTGCATTTCCATCCGATGGAAATCCGATCTATCGACCTCTTCATGATCCTTTGTATAAAAAGGGGGACGACGGGGCCTGATAGAACATTCGGCCTTTTCGTCGTCCCCGCTCGGATCAGCGCGCGGTGCTCGGCGCTGGCGTGTTGAGCAACTGCTGCTCCCACAGATACGCAATACCGCTGCCGGCGGCATGCTGCTTGATCACCTCCGTCAGCTTGGCGGCGGTGTCGGCGCGAGCCCAGTCGCGCTGCCATTCGGCGGCGAGCGCCAGCCAGGTCATCATGTTCGCGCCGGCCGCGATCATGCGCTGGATGGCGACCTGGTGGGCCTCGACCGAAACACCGCCGGACGCATCGGTAATCACCGTCACATCCCAGCCTTCGCCGAGCGCTTGAATCACCGGCATCGCTACGCAGACCTCAGTCCACAGGCCCGCGATGATCAGTTGCTTGCGGCCCGTCGCCTGGACCGCGTCCACCACCTTCCGATCCTCCCAGGTGTTGATGAGCGTCCGGTCGATCACCGCCTGTCCGGGGAATACATCGGTGATCTGTGGGAAGATGAAACCGCCCCGCTCGGCGATGACGCTCGTCAGGATGGTAGGCACGCCGAATGCCTTCGCCGCCTTCGCCAGAGCCGTCGCGTTGTTGACCACCATCTGCGGTTCGTGGCTGTTGAGGTTCGTGAGCTGGTACGGCTGGTGGTCGATCAGAACGAGCACCGAGTCTTCGGGACGCAGAAGCGACGCAAGGCCGTTGCGAAAAGTCATGAATACATCCTTTGCTACTGTCGTGGGGAGGCGGGTTTGCAAGAGAGACGGGCACCGATGGGGCGCTGCCTCGGGGGTGCGAACCTTGTCATTCTCCTGCGTGACGCGGTAGCGCTGTTTTGTGTCAAGCTGTGTCGCGGAATCGGCGACGCCGAATGGGATAGCTTTGTCAGGCTGTATTGCGAAATCGGGAACGCCAAGTTGGATATCGAAGATTTGCGGACATTTGTAGAGGTTGCGGATGCTGGAGGAGTTTCGCCCGCCGCGCGCCGGCTCGGCCTCTCCAAGTCAATCGTAAGTCGGCGGCTCGGCCGGCTCGAAGCGGAACTTGGCGTCCAGCTTCTTGCACGAACCACGCGCGGCGCCGCGCTCACCGAAGCCGGGAGCACGTTTCGAGATCATGCCGCCAGAGCCTGCGCCGAGATCGATCAGGCCAGAGAAACGATCCTGCCCGACGGTGAGCTGCGCGGCCGCTTGCGGGTCGCCGTACCGATTTCTTTCGGCCCGACTCACTTCGCTCACGTGTTAGCGGATATGGCACGACGCCACCCGCAGCTCCACATCCACACCGCCTACACCGACCGTTTCGTCGATCTGATCGCGGAAGGTTTCGATTGTGCGATCCGGGTTGGCTATCTCCAGGACTCCAATCTGGTTGCAAGATGCGTCGGGCCTATCTATGGGAAATTGGTGGCAAGCCCGGACTATATTGAAGCGCATGGTTCCCCGGAAACGCCGGAGGAGCTCCTTGCCCACCCGGCCCTCATGCAAGGCACCGAAACCTGGCAATTCATGGATGGCGACAAGATCGTCACGGTTCGTCCCCAGGGCCGCTTCAAGGCCGACAACGGCACCGCGCTCGTCGCCGCCGCGCTAGCAGGTCTTGGCATCGCATGGCTGCCTGACGGCCTGACCGATCAACATATCGCTTCCGGCGCGCTCGTTCCGGTCATGCCGCGCTATCCGCCACCTTCGGCGGGCATCTATGTCGTCCGCCCGCCCGGTCAGCATCCGGGACGAAAGGTGCGGGTCCTTACCGAATTGCTGATGGAGTGTTTCGAGGAGGCCTCGCAAGCTACGGGAACCGTGCCGAGAACCCAAGCGTAATCGGACAGTGCCGCCCGAAGGAGCGACACCATGGGGATAGGGGAATCTCTTTCATGAGTGCCTCCACATGACTAACGGACTCCCGCTCCAGCGCGCCAAACCCGTGCTGCTCGTCGGCGCAGTCGTAATCTTCGTCAGCTTGGGAGCTGCTGTGATGTCGAGTCGCGCGAACGAGCCCGATGAAAGTGATGACAAGCTGTCTCCCGGCACAGCGGCTGCGCGTGCACTTCTGCAATCGCTGCCGGAAGCCAAGCGAACACAAGCGAAGTTGTCATTCGATTCGTCGGAGCGCACGAACTGGAATTACGTTCCCATGAGACGCGCCGGCGTTGCGCTGGCGGAGCTCGATGCAAACCAGAAAACGCTGATCGATCCATTGCTGCGTTCCGCGTTGAGCACGGCGGGCGTCAAGACCGCTCAACAGATCGTGCAGCACGAATCCATCCTGGCGGAGATCGAAGGGAATGCCCGCCGCGATCCGGAGCTCTACTACACCGCGGTTTTTGGGGAACCCGGTCCGCGTGCACCTTGGGCGTGGCGATTCGAAGGCCATCATCTTTCTGTCAACGCGACCCACGTCGACGGGCAAACTCAGGTCGTGGCGCCACTGTTCATGGGCTCGAATCCCGCGCGCGTACCATCCGGCCCGAAGGCCGGTCTGCGATTGCTCGCGGCAGAAGAAGATTTGGCTCGCGAACTGATACGCATGTTGCCGGATGAACGACGCACCCGCGCGATCCTTTCTAATGAGGCGTTCTCAGACATCATCACGCGTAACGACCCAAAGGTGCGTTCGCTGAACATCGAAGGGCTTGCGGCAGGCGACATGTCTCAGCGTGAGCAAACGCAATTGCGCAAGCTACTGCACGTGTACTCTGATCGCATGACGGAGAGTGCTGCGCGAGAGCAGCTCGATCGCATCGAGCGCGCGGGCTTTGACAAGCTGCACTTCGGGTGGGCTGGCAGCCAGGAGCCGGGGAAGCCGCATTACTACCGGGTGCATGGCCCGACTGTCCTGATCGAGTACGACAACACTCAGAACAACGCCAATCATATCCACAGTGTCTGGCGCGACTTGGAACGTGACTTCGGCGGTGACTTACTTCGTGCGCACTACGAAGCGCATCGGGCAGACGATCATGGTCACGAGCACTAGCGCGCTTAGCCGCGCCATGGCGGACATTGTGGCAATGTGTCGACGGAATTGACACACCGATCTCTGCTCCGATTCGTCTTTGCCAAAACTCACGCCGGGCAAGCTAGAATCCCGCGACGGCTGAACCCGTCGACGACGGCGACCCATCCGAACAACAAACATTTGCAGCGGGGCACGGCGGCCCGGGGGAAGAAACAAGTGATCGCTCAGCGGATTCTGGCTCTCGCGTTGCTCTCCTGCGTCCTCGTCGCTTGCGGCGGCGGGGGTGGCGGCGATAACGGCGGCACTGGCGGAACCGGCAACCCTCCGCCGGGCGGCGGCTCACCAAACAATCCACCGCCTCCACCGCCAGACCCGGACCAGCAACGCGCCGAGGACGCGCAGGTGCGCATGCTCTTGAACGGTGCGATGCTGGCGATCGATTGGTTCGATTTGTTCGATAACGAGCTCGGCTTCCAAGTGGAGCGGCGTGTCGGCGCAGGCAGCTGGGAAATCGTGGAATCATTCCCGGCAATGAATGGAGCCGACGGTTTCTGGTACGACTCCGTTCCCGTTGCCGCTTCATACCGGGTGACAGTCGTCCTGCAAGGAAGATCGATACCGCTGCACTCTCCCGGCCACGAAACGGAAATCGCCATCGACCCTGCGCCCAGCAATCCCCCCACGGTTCAAATCGATCAGCCCGAGCCGGTGCGCAGTGCCGTGCGAGTCAGCCTGCAGAACGCCGGGCCCGGCGCCGCGGTCATATACACCATCGACGGAGGCGCGTTTGCTCGCGCCACCGGCGGTGGAACATTTGCGGCCACACTACCGGCGCAACAGCTCGTCGACGGTCAGCGCGAGCTGTATGCATTTATCGAGAGAACCCCCGGCCTGACGTTGGGCTACAGACGCACCCTGCAAGTCGACAATCCCGCGCCGGCGGTGCTGTTTTTTTTCAACACAACGGTTCCCTCCAACGGCCGCCTGGGCTTGTCGGCCAGAGCCTCTTCGGATGCCGGCATCCTATCGGTGGAATTTTTCCTCAACGGAGCTTCGGTGGCCGTGAGGTACGCGCCGGTCCCCACCACGGACCAGTACGCCTACGGCGTGGATCTCTCGACCCTACCAGTAGGCCCGAATGTGTTTCGCGTGGTCGCCACCGACAGCACGAACGCCACGGTGGCCATGGAGCAAACATATACGGTGAATGCCGCGCCGTAGGCCGCGAGCGGGTATGGCTGGATGCGCTGCCCGCTGCCGTTCTTGTTCGCCGACTGCAGGCTGTCTAACATCAGAAGCGGACAGCGCTGCAAGGAGAGCATCACATGGCTGAGGCAAGATTCCCGCGGCACAAAGGGCCTTCGCTCGCCGGAGCACTCGTTCTGTCGCTAGGCTTCTCGATTATAACTTCCGCTGCGCAGGTTCCTGCAAAGGGCGGCACCAATTGGGTCGTACCGCGCACCGCTGACGGCAAGCCCGATCTCCAGGGCAACTGGAGCAACGAAACCCAGACACCTCTCGAACGGCTGGGGAAACAGGGACTCACGCTGACCGACGAACAGGCGACTGCGCTTGAAAAGCGTGCCCAACTCGTGGAGGAGTTCCGCGACCGCCCCAGTGATCCCAACGCCCCGCCGCCTTCGAAGGGAGGCGACGGCCCGCTGTCGCCGCCGGGCGAGAAGACGTTCGTCGAGCAATTTGCCGAAGCGGCCGGTGGCGCAGTCGGCGGCTATAACGGCTTTTGGCTCGACCCAGGTAACAAGGTCATCCGCATCGACGGTGTCGCTCGTAGCTCCATCATCGTCGACCCGCCCGACGGCCGCATTCCCGCACTGACCGCCGAAGGCAAACAGCGCATGGCGGAACGCATCGCGCTGACGAGGAAGTTCGGCGAATACGATCACCCCGAAGTCAGGCCGCTGTCCGACCGCTGCATCGTTTCCTTCGGATCGAACGCCGGACCGCCGATGCTCCCGAACTATTTCTACAACAACAACTACACCATCGTTCAGACCAAAGATCACGTCATGATCATGACTGAAATGAACCATGACGCGCGTGTCGTTCGCTTGGGAGCGGCCGGCCATGCGCCATCGCAAGTGCGCCCGTGGTTCGGAGATTCGATCGGACACTGGGAGGGCGACACGCTCGTCGTCGAAACCACGAACATCCATCCGACGCAACTGGCGCAGACTTCGCCGTTGTGGCCCTATCGCGGAGCGTCCGACAAATTAAAGGTGACCGAACGGTTCACGCGCACGGGGCCAAATGTCCTGCTGTACAAGTTCACGGTAGAGGATCCATCGACATTCACCGCGCCGTTCAGCGGCGAGCTGCCGTTCAACCGCATCGACGAGCTGATTCACGAATACGCATGTCACGAGGGAAATTACGCGCTTCCCGGCATCCTGGCGGGGGCCCGCGCGGAGGAGCAAGCTAAGAAGCAGTAGCCTCTCGTGCCGGATTCATCTGGGGCCGTGTCGTGAAAAGAATCGATTTGTCATCTGTTCCTCGACGGAAGGGCTCGAAGTACCCTGCTCCATTCGATGCACCGTGCCGGGAACGTGTGCGGCAAGCTATCGGCGATGCCGCAGGTCTCAACGATTTCGGCGTCAATTTGCTACACCTGCCGCCGGGCGCGTGGTCGAGTCAGCGGCACTGGCATTCGGCCGAGGACGAATTCACCTGGGTTTTGCAGGGTGAAGTCGTCCTGATGACTGACGAGGGAGAGGAAGTACTGCGGGCGGGAGACTGTGCGGGCTTCAAAGCCGGTGATGCAAACGGCCATCACCTGCAGAATCGTTCCAACGCTCCCGCCACTATCTTGGAAATCGGATCCCGCCGTCCCAGTGAGGACATCTGCACCTATTCCGATATCGACATGCAGTGGGGACCGACAGGGATCACACGCAAGGACGGATCGCCCTACTAACAATTCCAGGCAGCGGGTGTCGAATCGCTTTCAAAAACGATTATCCGGATCGCTTGGTCGCGGGTTTCTTCTTCAGCCGCTGCGGCACGATCGTTTCGCCCTTGGCCAGCATCGCCACCAGCGTCGCGATCTTCTTCGCCCGCCCCGCGGGCGTTTTCATGTTGTTGGTGCGGAAGATCAGCGCGAAGAGGTTCTGTCGGTTGAGCGACTCAAACGTCTTGCGAGCGCGAGCGTTGGCATCGATGGCGGCGCGAAGGTCTTTGGGGATGGTATCGGCGGAGGCGCTGCGAATAGGCGCATAGGCGGCGGCCCAGCGGCCGTCGGCCTTCGCGGCGTCGATGCACTTCTGGCCGTGGGGCGTCATGCGTCCGGCTGCGGTTAGGCGCGCGACATGGTCGCGATTGATGTCACTCCAGATGCTCTTGGGTTTGCGAGGCGAGTAGCGCTGCAGAAAGGAGACATCGTCATAGGACTTACGTAACCCATCGATCCAGCCCCAGCACAGCACGACGTCCAGCGCCTCGGCGGTAGTCACCGTCGGCTGGCCCGAGTCTCTCTTGTAGACCCGCAGCCACAACTCGGTCTCGCGGTCGTGATGTTTGCTCAGCCATTTCTCGAACTCGGCGGCCGAGCGAAAGCTCTTGATCTTGTTCGGATCGGGAATCACCTGAGCCATGTTTCTAGCCCTCGTCCCGCACGCGCATCAACGCGAAGCCGAGCAGGTTCAAGCCGCGCCACTGGTTCGGATCGCCGATTCGCTCATCTTCACTCGCCAGCCCGACGCCCCAGATGCGATCGTAAGGGCTCGCTTCGACCAGCACTTTCGAGCCCGTGAGTTTCAGGAACTGCTCGAGCTCGGGGTTCTGCGAGAACTTGGCGCGGTTGGCGCGGACCACGATATTCAGTCGATGCTCTTGCCAGACTTTCTCATTGAAGCCACGCACCTTTCGTCCGAGCGCTTTCGCCGCGCCTGGATTCGGGGCATGCAGCACCTGCTGCCTGGTCTCCTCGTCGCCGAAGAGCGCGGCCTTCTCCGCCATCATGAAGTGCTCGGCCGTCGCATAACGTTGTCCGTCCACGACGAACGGCGCGCCGTACCATTGGCTGAAGCACGACGCGGTGACCTGGTCGCCGCTGCGGGTGTGGCCCCAAAAGAAAACGAACTTCAGCCGCTGTCCCGCGTTGAATCGGTTCCGAAGGTCTTCGACGAGCTGCGCATCCTGCACGGATTGGCCCCATGGTCTCGAAAGCGACTTTATATCGCAGGCGGCGTGCGAATTCGAATATCACGGTCTGGACCGTCGGGCACTCCACCCGGTCCTGGGGGATCGCATTCTTTCGCCCAGGCCAGCCGCTGTGTGCGGTTGAGCTTCTTCAACGCCGCCTCTGCCTTGAGCGCTTCTGACTTGCTCGCGAAGGCGCGAGCGCCAAGCACGTGAGTCGGTGGGTTGGAGCGCGTGAACTTCGCGCCTTTGCCGCTGATGTGGACGGCGAACCGGGCGGCGACGTCGATTGCGATGCCGACATACGTGCGGCCGTCGCGGCAGGCGAGCAGATAGAGCCACCAGGACTGAGTCATCCAGTGAGCTTAGCATTTATCACTAACGCACTGGTCTGCTCAGTCTCAGCACCTGACGATAGCTCACGGCGCGCGTCGTTACGGGGTTTCCATGGATGAACTTCGGTCGGAAGCGCGCCTCTTGCATGGCTGCCAGAACATCCGCCGCGTACTTATCGAGAGTGTCGTGTTCAACCACTCGCGCCTTCGAGACAGATCCGTCGGCCTCAACGTCGAACTCCAACTCGACGTAGCGCAACTCGACCTCCGGCGCCGGTGGATTTCGCGCGATCAATGGCGTCGGGTAGTACACACGGACGGGAATGTCCAGCCGCGATCCCGGCGACACCTGCTCGGCATTTGATTCGATCAGCCGCCAAGCACGCTGGTAGTACGGCAACGCCTTCGCCGGCGCCTTCCGAATTTGAAACCAGTCACCCGTCTGCACCAGCGTATCGATCAGCTGATCCGTCGATGCACGTGGGTTGCCATCGAGAATTCGTAATGCCTCGCGAAGGCTATGCTCCGCAGCGGCCGCAAGCTCGCGCGGACTTTCTACTTCTGTCTTCAGAATGGTATTGATGCCACCAAAAGCCGGGGGCATGTGCTCACGCCGCACTGTCGCAGGATGCGACAGCTCTCGCATAAAACTCGCGGCGAAATCGCGCAGAGGCTCGACCGCGGCGAGATTGTCGTTAGCAGCGCTGGCTTCGACGATGTTGAGCGCCACCTGATAGGCCATGCGCGATTCGCGGAACTTGCCGGAGTCCGCGAACCAATTCCCAAGATCACAGTATGCCGGCACCACACGCACATCCGGCGAGCCATAATTTTTCTCGGCAGCACGAACCGCATACAACATGTGTTCCTGCGCTTCGGCATCGCGCCCCACTGCGCTCAAGCTGGCTGCGAGCTGCTTCAACAACTCGATCTGGCGTAGATCGAACACGCCATAGTTGACGCGCACGATGCTCAACGCTCTTTCCAAATGGGGAATCGCCTCGCGATGCTGTCCGGCGCGGGCAAGTGCGTAGGCCAAGTCGCGTAGCGGGGCCACTAAGGTCACACCGCTGCCCGAGGCTTGTTGCTGAGCGAGTTGCAATGCTTCGACGGAGGACTCTATCGAAGCGTTCGGATCTGCAAATTCCAGCGCTGCCGGTTGCTTAGATCGCAGCCAATCGGCGTCGATCGATTCCGTCGCCCAACACGAGCCTGTACTGGCCAGCAGCACCGCCAGCCAGCGCGGGCCTACGCGCGAGAAACGGCTCATGGTTCGTCTCCGCCATCACGCACACAGGAGAGCGAGAGCTACCGAACGATCAGAGCCGTGAGATCGTTCCAGACTTTACAGTCTGGCAGGACAGCTCAGTCGGTAGCTAACTCTTGCGCCTCGACGACAGCAACGCCTTCTCCCGACATTTCTTGAATCGATTCAGCAGCTGCGAGTACACAGCCTCTTCGACCGGCCCAACGCCGAGCCATTCGACCGTCAACGAATCGAGCTGCCCCTCCTCCGCCTTCACTCCCTGCCCCATGCTGTCTCGCAGGCGCTGTATCTGATATTCCCGACGCAGAGTCTGGTCAGCATCCGGCGTCGGGGTATCGGTCAGAATCTCGGCGCGGATGCAGAGCATGCGAAGAGCTCGCTCGTTCGCGACCAGATCGTTGTCGCTCTCACGAGCCAGCGTAGCCTTCACTGTCTCCAGTCCGCGCTTGGGCCACTTGGCGGCGCCAGCCAAGCGATCTTCCGCAGCTTGTCTCAACGCCGCGCATTCCGCCGCGTCGGCCTGTCGCGCGACCGCCAGTCGGAATGCGCGCACTTGGTTGGCTGCGTCGAACAGGCCGGTCCAACCCTGCTCCGCTTCGAGCGCGTGCTGTCGAGCCACTGCGTTATGGCAGCGATCGAACGCGCGCTCGAACCTGTCTTGCAACTGGCGAGCGTGGCCTTTCGGCAGTTCCTCGATGGCGTCGAACGCGAGCCGCAGTTCGGGAAGTCTCTTGGCGTTCTCGAGCAAATCATGGTCGGTGAGGGCGGCGATCTTCTCCACCTCTTCGCACAGGGCAACCGCCTGAGATTTTTTGCTCTCGATGGCCTCGTTCTGGCTGGCGAATTCCTGCTGACGCTTCTGAAACAAAGCATCGCATTGCTGGCGGAACTCCTCCCACAGCTTGCGATCCTCGTCACGCGGCACCGGGCCCACGGATTTCCATTGCTCCTGCAGCCGCTTCGCCTCCTCGATCGCCTTCTTGGTATCCGACGATTGCAACAGGCCGCGCACGCGATTGATGAGCGACGTTCTTTCCTTCACGTTGCGCGCGTATTCCGCATCGATACGGCTCTGCAAAGCTGCCGTCAGCTCGTTGAATTTGCTCTGCAGGCTCTCGGCTTCGGCCGGGTCCACGGGTGAGTGCTGACGCCACAATTGCCGCGCCTCACGCACGGCAGTGATCACGGTCCGCCAGTCGGGCTGCTCCCAATTGTGCTGAGACTCGAAGTTGGCGAGACGCTCGAACAGCAAGCCGCGCTGACGGAGGTTCTCCTGCTTGACCTGAGCCTGGGCCTCGAAGAACTCACGACACGGCTGATAGGCCTTTTGCGCCGCCTCGTGGAAACGTTGCCAGTCGGCCTCCGCTTCGCCCGCGCCTTTGCTCAGTGTGCGCCACTGTTCCTGCAGATCTTTGATGTGACCGGCGAGCGCCGAAGGATGCAAAGTCGCGCCGATGAGCGCCTCCATCCGTTCGATCAATTCGATGCGCTTCGGGGCCACCGAAAAGCTTTTCCAGTCGGCGAGCTCTTGCAGCTTCTCATCGAGCTGTTTGATTTGATTCGCAAGATGCGTCGGCAGCGCTGGCGCCGCGGATAATTTGTCTTCGATCGCGCGACGTAGTCCGGCAGCCGTTCTGCTGCTGCCCGCGGCCAGAGCTCCGTGCGCCTTGCGCACCAATCCGCCGATTTGACGCAGGGCCTGACCTTCCGCCTCGGCCTTCTCGGTCCGCGCCTTGCGCTCCTCTTCGAGAGTTCGCGCCCGCTCAGCGGCGGCTGCAGCGGCGGCCTGCTCTTCGACTTCACGTTGCTTCTGCGCGAGAGCTGCCGCGTTGGCAGCGGCCAGCTCACGTGCAGCTTCGGCAGCGACTTGCCGAAGGTGTTGAGCGATGACTTCTCGCGACCGATCGATCGCCTGCTGAGTCGCTTCGGCAACGGCTTGCTCCGCATGCGCGGCCACGGCCTTCCAGCGATTCTCCAGCTGCTCCAAGGTGGGCGTGAACAAAGGATCGAAATGCCGGTGACTGTGCCGCTCGATGGCGGCAGCGACGGCGCTGACTTCCTCATGCAGATGCTGGGTCTCACGCTCGTGCGCCAGCAGAGCATCGCGTTTGCGCGTCAGGATTTTATAGACGCTCTTGTCCTTGCCGCCTCGAGCGTCCCTGAGCAACTGGCGGATCTGCGCCGGATCTTCCACGGCCTCGGCCGCCCGCTGCCTGATCTTGGTGGAGGCGCCTTCGATCACCAGCCGGGCCACTGCCTGGAAATCGCCGGTCGCAATCGCGGCCGTCAAGCTTTGCTCCTCCTGCGCAGCGAGCAAGGCAGGATCTGGCGCGGCGGGTGCGGACACCTTTGGAGGGATCTTCTCCGGCTGTGGCGCCGGAGCTGCGGGGGCCGGCGCCTTGCGGAAGCGCGAAAACAAGGACATCGATCGATCCTGGACTGAAGAGCCGGGGGCGGCGGGATAGTTTAGCGGATCGTCATTTGCGTTTTAGCAAACGTTTGCGACACGCCCGTGAACTCGACCGGCCGCGGCTGCCGATTCGCCGCGATGATACCGCTACCAAGCGTCCCGGATTGGTGCTAGCGTTGGGCCGCCCGACAGTTTCAACGCTGCACAATAATTCCTGGGGGATAGACCATGAGCATGGATTCTCGTGCGTTGCTGAGTGCGTGTGTGTTCTGGGCCGTGCCGATCGCCGCCGTGGCGCAGACCGAGCCCGTCATTGTCGAAGCCGAATCAGCCACTATCAGCTCTGCTTACGCCGTCGGAACCGCGGACGGCGCCACCTACGTTACCATCGTCAACGATTCACCGGGCTTCGGCCCGCCCGCCAACGCCGAGGGCGCGCTGACCTACTCGGTCACGTTTCCCGCCGCTGGCAATTACGATCTCTACGCCCGCTTCCGCGTCGGCCCGATGGGCGGCAGCGACGATAGCTTCTACATCGGCAACGGCTTCGGCGACAAAGTCGGCACCGGTCAGTGGGTGCTGGTCAATCAGGTCGATGGCGGCGGCTTCACCACGCCGGCTGACACGGTTCGCAATGGGGGTCCGGCCACGACCAATGTTTTCAAATGGTTCAGACTCACGGGCTTTGCCGGACCCGCGACCTGGACGGTGCCCGAAGGCAATCTGACGCAGGTCTTTTCCGCCGGCGGGCGCGAGACCGGCAACTTCATCGATAAGTTTGCCTTCGGCCGTCAGGGCTCGTGGTACACGGTGAACAATCTGGACACCGGCTCCGCCGCGACCGGCACACCACCGCCGCCGCCTCCCCCGCCGTACACGCCACCCGGTCCGCCGATCGCGACTGGCAAGCCCAAGTATTTGGGCAGTGCTCATAGTCCGGCGCAGACCGCGAACTTCGCCGCGTACTGGAATCAAGTTACGCCGGAGAACGGCGGCAAGTGGGCATCGGTCGAGAGCACTCGCGACGTGATGGACTGGACGCAGGCCGATGCCGCGTATCAGATGGCCCGCAGTAACGGATTTGTTTTCAAGTGGCACGTGCTGGTGTGGGGCAATCAGCAACCGGAATGGATGCAGAATCTGCCGCCCGCCGAACAGCTCGAAGAGCTGCGTGAATGGTACGCCGCCATCGCCGCGCGTTATCCCGATCTGGAACAGATCGAGGTCGTCAACGAACCTCTGCACGATCCGCCGCTCGCGCCGGCCAACACGCCGCCGGGCCAATCGTGTGGCGGCTGTGGCAACTATTACGAGGCGCTCGGCGGCGCTGGCGCAACTGGCTGGGACTGGATCGTCAACGCATTCGCGCTGGCGCGCGAATATTTCCCGAACGCCAAGTTGATGCTCAACGATTACAGCATCGTCAACGACGGCAATGCGGTTAGAACCTACGTCGGCATCGTCAAGTTGCTGAAGGCGCGCGGGCTGATCGATCTCGTCGGCATTCAGGGCCACGCCTTCTCGACCACCGAGCCGGCGCCGATGCCTAACCTTCGCGCCAACCTGGACTATCTCGCGAGCAAGACCGCATTGCCGATCTACGTCACCGAGTTGGATGTCGATGGCAACGACGATCCGGTGCAACTCGCCGGCTATCAAAAGATCTTCCCGGTGTTCTGGGAGCATCCAGCCGTGCACGGCATTACGTTGTGGGGCTATCGACCAGGACACTGGCGAACGGCCCAGGGCGCATGGCTCGTTTATGAGAATGGCGCCGAGCGTCCAGCGATGCAGTGGCTGCAACGCTATGTGCGTAACGACCGAGCCGAGGTCGTGCATCAGTTCTTGTCGATCTCCGCGAATGCGCCCGCAGGAACGGTGGTTGGAACCGCGAGCGCAAGCGATGCTGACACCGACACGCCGTTCTCGCTGTGGCAAACGGAATATTCCTCGGGAGGAATATTCGCCATCGATCCGAACACGGGTGTGATCACGGTGGCCGATGCGGCCGCGTTGAGCACTGTTCCCAAAGGCACGGAGCTGAAGTTGTTCGTATCCGTGTGGGACGGCTACCAGCGCAGCGAGCCAGGCAGCGTGTCCATCGAAGTGAAATAGCGAGCTGCAACTTGCAGGGCCGCGCCGGCCCTGCCTTTGCTGACGGTCAGTTCAGCGCAGCTGATCCGATGGCGACGTGATCAACAGGCACATGCACCCGGTCTCGCTATAAACCCGCTGATCCGCGGTGCCGGGCTCGGCTCTGTTGTAGTCGCCGGGATAGAGCTTGCGGTCTTCGATCCACAGTTCGCCCTCGAGCAAGTACAGCTCCTCGACACCCGCGTGGCGATGGGGTGGATAGGCAACGCCGGGAGCAAGCCGCACGAGCATGCTCACTCGATCGCTTTCGGTATCGGTGGACAACAGCTTGCAGGTGATGCCAGGAGCGGCTTCCTGCCATTGCGGCTCTTGCCAGTCCTGCGCACCGGACCATGCGACCTGCGGCGCCGGAGGCACCGCGGACTTTTTCTGCGGCAAGTTGGCGATCCGCTCGGCAAGGCTGTTCCAAAGCGGAGCGGGAGGCGGCAGGGTCTGAGTGCGCCACGCCGTCAATGCGCCGGCGAGCGCGCCCAGCGAGTAGTACTCCTGCTGACACTCCGCGCACGTGGGCAGATGCGCGGCCATCAGCTCGGTTTCATTGGAGTCCAGCGCAGCCAACGCATATGAGGGCACTAGATCTCTGCGCTCGCATCGATCGTTGCGCGATGACGAGCTCATGAATTTTCACCTCGGTCTTGGAACGCCTGCTGCAGCCTGGCAAGTCCGGAACGGATCCGGCTCCTGATGGTTCCGACCGGCTCGCCATTCTGAGCCGCCAATTCCGCGTAGGACGAGCCGTTCAGAAGGGTAGCTTCGATGACCTTGCGTTCAGGCAGGGACAATGCATCGAGCGCATGCTGTAGTCGCAGGCTCTCGACGATCTGCTCGGAATCGCGACCCGGCGGCTTGCCGGCGCGAGGATGATTCAGAGCGTGGGAACGGGCCCGCCGCATGATCCAGCCGAGCACCGGCCCGTCGGCGCCGTCGAAAACCGGCGCTTCACACCAGATCGTTTGAAACACGTCGAGCACCAACTCTTCGGTCAGCGCGCGGTCGCCGGTCAGCCGCAGGACATAGGTGAACACCAGTGAATGAGTCTTCTCGTAGAGTGAACGCAGCGCCGCTTCGTCTCCGGCGGCGATGGCGCGAGTGAGCGCGAGCCACTCCTTTTCGGAGACACGAGCGATCGCCGGATTGGCGTACAGCAGCTCACCTAGCGTGAGTGAATTCTGATTGGTCGCTTCGGCGCTCACGGGACGAATCGTGCCGGGAGCCGCAAATCAGTTCAAGACCAATCGTTCGCCGATCGTTATCAAATGATAACCGGATCGCTTAGAGCCCCACTTTCGCAGCCGAGCGCCGGAACGATTCACGAGTCTCGGCCGGAAAGCGGAACGCCCGGAAAAAATCGTCGATGCCGTAGTCGGGCGCTGCGCGGCGAAGCACGACAACCTGCGCCCGAGCTTCATCGAGCCTGCCCGCGGCGGCGAGACAGTTCACTGCCACAGCCTGAACGTTCACATGCGCGTTCGGGCGCACGGCCGCCTTGCTCGCCCAATCTGCCGCTTCTTCATATCGCTGCAGTCGGAACAAGGCGATCGCGCGCGAGGCGAGCATGGCGAACATGAGAGGATCGAAGGGGCTGAGCTGACGCGAGATGTCGCTGGATTCGATGGCGCTTTGCGCGTCCCCTTCCTGGCTCTGCACGAATCCCAACGTGTAGTGACCCAGCGCGAAGTTCGGACTCAGCCCCACCGAACGCTGCAGCTCGAGGACGGAATCGTCGACATGTCCGCGCAGCCATAGCGCCCTGCCCATGGCCCAATGAGCAGCGGGGTCGAGATCGTCGGCGACGATGCTGTCGGCGGCGGCAGCGTAAGCGCGTTCGATCTCACGATCTCGCTCCGCGCTCCAGTGTAGGAACACATTCTGGAAATGCGTGAACGACAGGCCGGCGTGCGCGCGTGCAAAGGTGCGATCCTGCTTCACCGCGAGCTGAAAGAAATGGGCTGCGTGCCGATTGTCCTCGGCGTTGAAACGATACATGTGCCACAGCCCGCGATGATAAGCCTCCCACGCATCGAGACTGCTGGGCGGCTTGAGCACGGCGCGATTGCGTTCAGCGGTTTCTATCTGGCCCGCGAGGGAAATCACGATGCGATTGCCGATCTCGTCGAGCACATCGAACGCGGCGTCCAGGCTGTAACTGAAATCGTCCGCCCACACGATCCGGCCCGTGGCTGCTTCGGCGAGCTGCGCGGTAACGTTGAGCCGTCCTTGATAGCGCCGGACCGAGCCGCTCGCGACGTAGTCGACTTTGAGCAGGCGAGCCGCCTCTTCGGGCGGAACATTCCGTTCGCACAGTGAGAACACACTGCCCCGAGCGATCACGAACAGCACGCGCAGCTTGGCGAGTCGAGTGATGATGTCTTCGGTGAGCCAGTCGGCCAGCCCGCCGCGAGCACCCGGCTCCAGCGAGCGATCGCTGAAGGGCATGACGCAGATCGACGCGCGACGCGGGCCGAACGATCCTGCAATGCTCGGGGTCTCCGGTTTTGTTTCGACCGGTGGCGGCGACGAGAGCTGCACGACCTCCGGTCCTTCCTGCATTCTTTTCTGGCGCGCGGCGCGCCAGCATTCACGAATCGACATCCAGTCCACACCTTCGGCTTCGAACAGCCGAATGGTGGCTTCGAGGTGCGCCTCCCCTTCCTTGATCCTGCCAGCCTGTAGCAGCCGCTGCAGCAGCAGTTCGTGAGCACGCCGATCGAAGGGCGCGAGCTGCAACCATTTTTCCAGACTGGCAAAGGCTTCGCTCTGATACTCCTCGCCGTAACGCACGACCAGCTGTTCGAGGACAGCGACATGATCCGCACGGAACCGACGCCGTTGGGCGCTGAGCCAGCTGGCGAATTCGGGATTGCGATCGAGCTCCAGCCCGGCGGCGAAATCTCCGCTGTAGAGATCGCTCAACTCGCGCAGTTGAGAAACATTCAACGTTTCGAGGCCGGGCTCCCTGATGAGCGCGATCTGCTTCGTATCCACATAGCAATCGGAAAGGTCGAGCGCGACCGCGTCGCCGGCGGCATCGACCCGCTGCTTCGATGAACCGTCGAGCACTGCCCTGAGCTTGCTCAAACACCAGCGCAACTCACCGCGTGGATCGCTGGACGAATCGCACAGCAAGTCACAAACGCGACTGCGCGGCAACGGGCCCGACGTCACCGCCAGCAGCGCCAACAGCCCGCGCACCTTGCGGGAAGAGGGCAAGGGAATGTCGACGCCCTGCTTCCACAGCGTCAGCCGACCCAGCAGCCGCAATTGGACAGGATGGTCGGTCACGAGCCCTCCAATTCCCATGGTTTTTACCACGGCCGCTGCCACGCGCCGAGCCTAAGTTGCCCGGCGTCGACCATCCACAACCACTTTTGGGAGAAGACGATGACTAGACTCCGAGGCCTGTTGGCCGCCAGTGTGTGCGCGTTCGTATCCTGGGCCGGGCCGGTCGCCGCCGATGCGGTGACGGACTGGAACGAAATCACCATGACCGCCGTGGCCGCCGGCCGGCCCGGTCCGGTGGGATCGCTGGATACCGCGCTGGTCCAGATCGCCGTGCACGATGCGGTGCAAGCCATCGAGCGACGCTTCGAGCCTTATCACATGGAGGTTCGCGGCGCTAAAGGCAGCCGTTCAGCGGCGGTCGCGGCGGCGGCTCACGACGTGCTGGTCGGCATGTATCCCGCCCAGGCCGCAACGCTCGACGCCACTTATCACAACTATCTTGCAAACAATGGTCTCACGGACGACCCGGGTTTGACCGTGGGCCAAAAGGTCGCTGCGGGCATCCTGCCCCTGCGCCGCCTCGCGCCCGAGCCGTTGCCGCCTCCGTTCATGGGCGGCACGGATGCCGGCGTATGGCGTCCGACCGATTCTTTCCAAGGCACGCCCCCGGCGCCGGCGCCTCACTCCCCGATGGTCGCGCCCTGGATGTCCGCGGCCGATCCCTTCACGCTGACCAGCCCGAAACGATTTCGCCCGGAGCCGCCGCCGGCCCTGAGCAGCGAGCGTTATCGCCGGGACTACGACGAAGTGAAGGCTTTGGGCGCGTTGCTCAACAGCTCGCGCACTCCCGCGCAGACCGACCTCGCCTATTTCTATAACGACAACATCTTCGCGCAATGGAATCGCGCGCTGCGGACCCTCTCGACCAAACATATCGACCGGATCGGCGACACCGCCCGGCTGTTTGCGCTCGCCAACATCGCAACGGCCGACGCCGTGATCGCCAGTTGGGATAGCAAGAAACACTACGCCTTCTGGCGTCCGCTGACCGCCATCCGCGAAGGTGACAACGACCCGAATGCGCAGACCGTGGGCGACGCCAACTGGCAGCCGCTGGTGAACACGCCCAACTATCCGGACTACACCTCGGGTGCGAACAATGTGACTGCCGCGATGACTCGCACGCTCGCGATGTTCTTCGGTCGCGATCGCATGATCTTCGAAGTGACGAGTCTCGCGCCCAACGTCGAGAAGAAGGTGCGGCATTACGAAAGGTTCTCGGACGCCGCGCGCGATGTCGTCGATGCCCGCGTCTATCTCGGGATTCATTTCCGGTTCGCCGACGAAGCCGCCCGCACGCAAGGCGATCGCGTCGCCGAGTGGACCTTCAAGCACTTCCTGCTGCCGGTCGAGGAGCAACGTCGAAACTGACATTTCTGTCAGGCTTCACGGGCGCTGCCCGTGAAGCCTGCGATCATTTGCAATGGCACTCGAAATGCCGGACGCTACCCGCAGCGGGAGCACCAACGATGAACACCAAACGCCGTCGAATCGGCTGGCTGATTTTACTCTTGCCGCTGTATGCGGCTTGCTCGGCGACCTACCTGGGTGCATCGGGACGGCTCAGTGGCAACGACTGGCGGACCGCGAGTCGCGAACCCGTCGGCCTTGCGCCCGATCCAGCGGTGACACCCGAAGCCGTCGTGCAGGTGTACGCGGCACGCACCATCAGCTGGCGCGGATATTTCGGCGTGCATACATGGATCGCGGTGAAACGCAGCGGCGCCGACGAGTTCACGGTGCACGAGGTCATTGGTTATCGGCTGCGACGAAATGGGACTGCGGTCGTCTCGCGCGTTCGGCCGCCGGATGGGCGCTGGTTCGGCGCTGAGCCAGAATTGCTAAAAGATGTGCGCGGGCCGGGCGTGGACGCATTGATCGAACGCATCGAAACGGCCGTGCAGAACTACCCGTACGCCGACACTTACCGCATCTGGCCCGGTCCCAACTCGAACACGTTCACCGCGTTCGTTTTGAGAGACGTGCCGGAGTTGCGCGTCGACTTGCCGCCGACGGCGATCGGCAAAGACTATCTCGGGCTCATGCCAGTGGGGCTCACGCCGAGCGGCACGGGCGGACAAGTCAGCGTGCTCGGAGTCGCGGGCGTCGCCGCCGGTTGGGAAGAAGGCGTCGAGCTGAACCTGTTGGGCCTCACGTTCGGCGTGGATCCGCTGAGCTTATCGCTGAAGCTGCCGTTGCTCGGCCGCATCGGCCCCAGCGATCACGAGCCGGTGATCATCGAGTAGCGCGCAGATATTGGTTCCAGAGCTGGTTCGTGAACCGGCTCCGGGGATCGATTCGCGACTTCAGCTGAGCAAACATTTTCGCCTCGGGATACGCCCGATCGAATTGCTCGCGCTCCGCATCCAATCTATAGGGCAGATAGTAGCGACCGCCGTTTGCGAGCGCCGCGCCGATCAGCTCACGCGTCCAGGCGCACACGCGCGCTCGACTCATCCGTCATGCGTTGTTTGTAATAGAGCACGAACGAAAACACTTCCGTCGGAGCCCACTTCATCAACGACACAGTGTCTGGCGGCGAGTGTCGGATCGACACGTTCAGCGCTTCCACTCGCCGGTCGACGAGCACCTTGGCCATCGTCCGGGCAAAGGTGATGAAATTCCGCACGGGGATGAAATATTCCTGCAGCAGATAGGTCGAGAACATGCGCGTGCGAGGTTCGAGCGAAGCAGTATCCAGGCTCGCTTCGAAGTTTCGCCACACGACCGCGCTCTTGCTCTGCTCGCGCTCTTTGACGAAGTGCTGCAAACGATCGCCGCCCGGCAATTCGGTGATCGCCCAGATCGCGTTCTGTTCCTTGCCGTAATTCAACCCTCGCGACACCAGTCGAGCCGCGATCGTGACCGGCTTGTCGGTGCGAACCCAGCTCACCGCCACCGGCGCATCGAAGTTGGGCGGCGTCAGATCGGCGTTGTGTAAAAGCACGTTGGATTCTTTCTCCACGCGGTTGCGAAAGAAACTGGGATAACTCTCCAGCGGCACTCGCTCGACCACGCGCTCGATGCGAACGTTGTCGTCCAGTTCGAGCTCGACTTCCGTGATCGCGCCGAGCCCGCCATAGCCGCCGAACACTGCTCCAAACAACTCGGCATCCCGCGTGCGCGACAGTTCCAGCACCTGCCCTTCGAAAGTCACGAGTTGCACCGCTTGCACTGCGTTCACGAGCGGCCCGCGGCCCACATATCTTCCATGGCAATTCACCGACACCGAGCCGCCGACCGTGAAATTGCTGTAGCTCTGCATGATGCGGATCGACAGATCGGCGGGATCGACGACGTCCTGGATATCCCGCCAGCGCATGCCCGCCTGCACGCGAATTCGTTTGCTCGCCCGATCGAACCAGACGACCTGGTTCATGGCGCGCATGTCCAGGTGCAGCGAATCTGGCGCGGCGATCTGCCCGCCCATGCTGAAGCGACCGCCGCCCACCGAGACCGGTTGTTTCGACGAGCGCAATAACGCCCGCACCTCGTCCGTCGATCTCGGCCGCCGTTCCTCGGCCACCTCGATCGGGTTCAGTTGTGAAACATCGTTGACGACGACACCGGAGCGGCTGGCGGCTTGCGGAGACAACGAGGGCAGACTGGCGCCGGCGGCCAGGGCGAGCAGAGTACGGCGATCCATGCTGATTCTTGAAATCCTTAGCTTTTGAATTGCCCCATCGGGTGCGCCACTGTGCCATCTGTGACGTAACACTGTCACGCACTGACACATCCCGATCGCCGGGACGCGCTACGCAATTTTGCAAACAAATGTTTCGAGCAGGCCGATTGCGGGTAGAAGCGCACCCGCCGCGCACGTTGCACAAGCACAAAACCAAATGGCATAGCCCTTGCTACATCTGTATGCAGCGACGAGCCGTGACGTGCTCCGCAGCGACGATAGTAACCCAACAAGCGATCGTGAGAACGATCGAAACAAACCAGGGGGAAAGCCATGCGGACGACAGAGCGCAGGAATGGTCCAAACCATTTGACCTGGAACGCGGTAGCGACCGTCGTTATAGCTTTACTGGCCGGCCGCCCCGCGGCCGCCGTGGAAGTCGACGCCGGCGATTGGAAACTCACCGCCAACGGCAACGTAAACGTTCATTACATCCATGCCAGCTGCGAGGAAGAGACAGTCGCTCCCGTCGGCGGCGGGCTCGCCTGTTTCGGCGCGGCGGGCGAAGATAAATCCTCCTCGATCAGCAACGGTCTGCTGCCGGCGGCGCTGGCGATCGGCGCTTCCACCACGCAAAAGGGCCTGGATTTGACCGTCAAATTCGGTTTTTATCCGGGCATCAGCACCAACGACGGCAGCCCGAATCTGCAGCAAGGTGCGGATCCGGGTTTGCTGAACACCGCGCTTGGCACCACCGCCATCGACATGCGCGAGGTGTACATGACCTTCGGCAACGACAGCATGGGTACTTTCCTGCTGGGACGCGCCATCGGTCTGTTCGGCGCGGACGCGATATTGAACGATATGACACTGCCGGGCGTCGGCGCGGTCACTCCTGGCGGTAATGCGGCGCCGGCCAACACGTCGCTGGGCTCGATCGGGCTGGGTTACATCTATACGGACTGGCTGGGACAGATCAATTACACGACGCCGGATTTGAGCGGCTTCAAACTCACGATCGGCATCTTCGATCCGCTCGAGCCCGTCGCCGCGGGTGCGCCGACGCCCGAAGGCAGCCCCGGCTATCACGCCAAGGTCGCGTATGAGAACGGTCCCGTCTACGTGTCGGCGACCTTCATTGCCCAGAAACACGAAGGGCTCGTCAACGCCAACGATTTCGACAGCAGAGGCTTCGACGTGGGCGGCAAGTTCACGTTCGGCGACCTGGAAATCATGGGCTGGTACTACAACGGCAAGGGCATGGGCACGACGGCTCTGTATCTGCTCGCCTCGCCGGGCGGCGGCCAGGAGCGCGATTCGGACGGTTTCCTGGCGCAGGTCACTTATAAGATCGGCGACACCAAAGTGGGCGTGAATTTCGGCCAGAGCAATCTCGATCTAGCCTCGGGCGAAGTGGTGTCGGATCTGGTCGAGACCAACGAGAAATACACGGTCGGCGTGTATCACTCGCTGACCGAGAATCTCACCTTGCTCGCCGAGTTCACGGACACCACCGCCGAGGCTCACAGCGGGCTGGAGAACGACAGCACGAACATCAACATCGGCGCGTTCTTGTCGTTCTGAAACAAACGCGATACGCCAGCCGGCGGGCCGATCTGCAGTACTCCTGCAGATCGAGCCGCGGCAACAACATGCAAGGGCATCGCCGCCCATTAGCGGCACCGCAGCAACCGCTGCGGGTCTTAACGGCGCCCGCGTCGTCCGATCAGGAAATTCCGAACTGCGACGTCTCCGCTGAGCTCGATCGCGCGATCAAACGCTTCCGCCGCGTCTTCGACGCGGCCGAGCTGTTGCATCAGGTGCGCGCGCACTGCCCAGTAGGGTTGATACGAGCTGGTCTCGGCCGCGATCTCATCCAGCAGCATCAATCCAGCTCGAGGGCCTTGCAGCTGAGCATGCGCGGCCGCGCGGGCCACCGCCGCGCCGATCGAGGGAGCCACGCGCAATAATTGATCGTAGAACGCAACGATGGCGAGCCAGTTGGTGCTGCCTCCATGCGCACGTTCCGCGTGAACCGATTGAATGGCCGCTTCAATCTGGAATCGCCCGAGAGTCCGCATCTGCGCCGCTGCCGCGAGCTCGCGCTCAGCCTCGTGGATCAGCGATATTTGCCACTCGCGGGGATCTTGCTCGGACAAAGGCACATAACGCCCATCGGCGCTCCGCCGCGCCGGCCGTCGCGCTTCGCAATGAAGCATCAATGCGAGCAAGCCGCGCACTTCCGCGTTCTCTGGAATCTGGTCCCGTAACACGCGTGCAAGCCAGATCGCTTCCTGACCAAGCTCGGCAATGCGATGGTCCGCGCCGGTCGCATCCTCCCAGCTGTTGCCATACGCGGCGTAGATGGCGTTCAGCACTGCTTCGAGCCGCTCCGGTATCTGCTTCGCGGACGGAAGCTCGAATGAGATTCGCGCCTTTCGGATCTTGTTCTTGGCGCGCACCAGTCGCTGCCCGATGGTTTTCGGCGGCACCAGCAACGCCCGACCGATCGCCACGGCGTCGAGCCCGAGCACCGTCTGCAGCATCAGCGGAGTATGCATGTCAGGATCGATCGCCGGATGCGCGCAGACGAACAGCAGCTTCAGGCGCTCGTCCGGCAACGTCTCGGGATCCGGCGTCTCTTCGAGCTCGCGCATCATGAACGCCAGGGTTGGCGCGCTCAGATCGTGGACCTGCTGATGCCGAATGCGATCCAGCAGACGATTGCGCGCGGCGGTGAGCAGCCAACCCTGCGGACTTTTTGGAACGCCGTCGCGCGGCCAGGTGACCAACGCGGCTACGAGCGCGTCCGCCAGCGCGTCTTCGGCGCCCGCGACATCGCGCGTGCGCGACGCGAGCACCGCAATCAGCCGTCCATAGGATTCGCGCGCGACTTCTTCTATCGCGCGATGGATTTCACCATTGCTGACGTTCACCAGTGACGCGCTCATCCGTACTCGTTGACACCGGCCGCACTTCGACCGCGCCATAAGACGCCGCCGGACATCCCGCGGCCCACTCCAACGCCTCGTCTAGCGACGGCAGCTCGAGCACCATCACGCCGCCCAGCTGTTCCTTGGTGTTCGCGTAAGGGCCGTCTTGAATCTGCCGCTTGTCATCACGCAGCCGGACTGTCGTGGCGTTATCCGGGATGTCGAGCGCGTTGCCACCGACGTAGATCCCGGCATCGGACACCGCACGGAAGTAACTGCGCCACGCGCCGATAACGGAATCCGCCGCGGCTGGGTCGCGTCGTTCGAAGTCGCTGGGTCGCTCATAGATCATCAAGGCATAGAGCATGTCGTCCTCCGCTGCGCGGTTGCGCTGCTGTCCTGGTATGACGGCCGAAGCGCGGCCGTTTCGACAGGACGTAATCCACTGCGCGTCAATCATCGCCAAATTGACGCAGACAATCGCGTGTCGCTCCCCACGGCTCGGACAAAATCCGACTCACCATCAGTCACCTGCCGAGAAGTAAAAGCCATGGTGATGCTCGAACTGCTGCGGATGCAAGCGCAGAGACAAGCGCAGCTACTGTCGAATTGCGTGATGGCGCTCGCACGCGATCCTCTCGCTCCCGAACAACTCAATGCGTGCGCGGCGGCCGCGCGCTCCTTCGAAGGAACCGCGCAGACAGTCGGACTCGAAGCGGGGGCCGAGCTGGCTCGCGCGATGGAAGAGTGCTGCGCGGCCGTCCGGCGCGGCGAGATCGAATTGCAGCAGGAGTTGATCGGCATGATGATTCAGGCCGTCGACCTGCTCGACTGCATGGCCCGAGTGTCGCCCACCGCTCCGCCGCTGTTCTCGACGGACGAGACGCCGGAACACTACCCAGTGCCGGGCAAAGGCCAGGCGGTGCTCGTGGTGGACGACTCGCTCGAGACTCGCGAGCTCGCCCGCAAGTTGCTCATGTTTCGCGGTTACGAGGTAGTGATGGCCGCGGACGGCATCGAGGCCTGGTACGCGGTGCTCACCGGCAACTTCGAGCTCGTGCTCGCGGACTTGGAGATGCCCCTGCTCGACGGCCTGCAGCTCGCGAGGCGCATGAGGAGAGATCCGCGCCTGTCGGGCATATCCATCTTGATCGCTTGCGACAAGGACGACCTCCAACTGCGATGGCGCGTGTTCGACGCGGGCGCGAGTTACTACGTCGTCAAAGGCACCTTCCACGACACGCTGGTGGAAGCCGTGGAAACCCTGATCGGCCCCGCGCACTTGTAAGCGCGCCGCGCGATTTGGAATCTGCGTCAAATTGACTCGAATAGCGGGGGCGACCCGAGCGCTTCGAGCTTTGCGGCTACCACTAAGCGAAACTGCGCCAGCTCCGCTTCAAGATCCCGGCTGGCCTCCTCAACCTGAACGGACGATTGCGGCTCAAGGCGCGCGGCGAGCTGTGCGAGGCGTTCAGCCCCGACCATCGCGGCGCTTCCTTTTAAGGTGTGCAGCGTCTCGATGCGCGCGGCGGCATCCTGAATGCGCAGCTCACGGATGAAGCCCGCGGCGTTGGCAACGAACTTGCTATAAATCGCGGCAACTGCGGCCGGCTGACTTAGGCTCCCAAGGAGGTCATGTAATACATCCACATCGAGCACTTTGGCCGCGGGCTCGATTGCGGAGGCAGTCCCGGGTTCTCGCTGATCCATTGAATGTGACATATATCAGTGGTGTCGGCAGTGGGTCCGGATTAGGGTACATTGCACGCGTCTACCTGTCGGTCAGGTATACGGTACAGGACCACGGATGAAATCGCAGTCTGCCGACGCTCGCGCGCACGTTGATACGGCAAGAAATCGGGTTCTTGTCATAGACAACGACTCTTCGATGGTGCTGTGGGTCCGCTCGGTGTTGCAAGCCGGCGGTTACGAGTGTTTCCCCGCGCATAGCGGCGAGGAGGCGCTCGCGATCCTGCGCACGACGCCGGGCATCATAGTCGCGATCAGTGATATCCACATGCCAGGGATGGACGGCATCACCCTGCTGCAGAGCATCGGCTCGCTTCAGGGCGCATCCTCGGTGCCACGATTCATCTTTCTCACCGCCTACCCCGAGGTGGAATTCGCGGTGGCGGCGCTGAGACTGGGCGCGCTGGACTTCCTCGTCAAACCCGTGCGCCCTCAAGATCTGCTCAGCGCCGTGCGCACCGCTGTCGAGCGCGTCGATCGCAACCAGATCGCCATGCAGCTCACCGATCAGGCCGCGATGCTCGCGCAGCAGGCCGAAGCGCTGGCGGCTGCTTTGAACGCGTGGAAACAACCCCCACCCGAACAAATCGCGCGTAAGGCCGAGCCGCCTCGCAGCGATATTACGATGCTCGGGCTGGATCACTTGCGCCGACCGCGCGAGGCGGTCGAGCCGCTGGGTGAGCTGGACGATGTCGCGTGGGATTTGTTACGTGAGTTGTTGCGGGCCGAAAAAGCGGGCCAGCGCATTTCCGTGTCCGCGCTGAGCATCTCGGTCGAGCACATCTCCCCCACTACCGCACTGCGTCGCATCCGCGAACTGGTGAAAGCCGGACACATCGTTCGCAATCCCGACCCGATGGATGCACGCCGCGATTTCGTCACGTTGGAGTCGGAGAGCCGTGCTGCTCTGGAACACTACTTAGAACAAGTGGCCAAGGCGCTGGCTGCCGCAGTTGCGTCACGATCATGACAGCGCATGACCGCTGCCCCTTGCCGCAATTTGTTACTAGTTCACTTGTTGTAAAGACGCGCATTCGGTAGAAACACGCGCGAAATTGTTGTCGCATGCCGACATACGGAGGAAGCGATGGGGAAGGTCGTTCGGCGCAACCGCTGGCTACTCGTAGCTGGCGCTTTGGGTGTACTCACTTACGCGGTGCTGTTACCGCGTGAACAACAAATATCCTCAACTCAGATTCCTTCCGCGCCTTCAACCACGGAATCTCTAGTCGCGACACCGGATCCCGTTGTACGTACAATCGACAACCCGCCACCGTCGCAGAGTTCTCCCGTCGGTGTACGCCAGAACTACATCGTGCAGGCCGCGAGTGCCGATCTCGCTCGGCGCGCAGTAACGCGCGCTGGCGGCGAGATCACCGGCGATCTCGGAATCATCCGAGCGGTCGGGGCCGCGCTGGACAGCACCGAACTGGCCAGGTTGTGGGAAGAACCCGTTGAGGGTCTGCGCGTGTACGACGACGCGTCCGTCACATCGAGCAGCACCACGGCGCCTCCTGAAACTTACTATCCGACTCAAGTCGGCGCGGCCACGATGCACACGGGCGGCGTTACAGGAAACGGTGTCACGGTCGCAGTGCTCGACACCGGCGTATGGGTGGAGAAAGGGCCGTTGCAGCAGTCGTCCTCGGGCCGCAATCCTCGCGTGCTCGCGCAATACGACGTCATCCTCGCGCGCGAAAACCCGTCGGCTTATCCACTGCTGTCACTTAACAAGTACAGCCGCGATATCAACGACCTGAACGGTCACGGCACGCACGTCTCGTCCATCATCGCCAGCAGCGGCATCGCATCGACCGGCCGCTATCAAGGTGTCGCGCCCGGCGTGAACCTCGTGTCGGTCCGCGTGCTCAACAGCGAGGGTATGGGCCGTTATTACGACGTCATCGCCGGCATTCAGTGGGCGATGAACCAGCGCCTCGCGTATGGCATTCGCGTGCTGAATCTTTCCCTCAGCGCGCCGGTACGTTCGCACTATTGGGACGATCCGCTCAACCAAGCCGTCATGGCGGCGTGGGCCTCGGGCATCGTCGTCGTGGCTGCCGCAGGCAACGCGGGTCCCGCGCCGATGACCATCGGAGTTCCGGGTAACAATCCGTATGTCATTACCGCCGGCGCCGTCACGGACGCTTATCACCCATACGAACCAGGAAAGTATCGGCTCGCAACGTTTTCGTCGGCGGGCCCCACGTACGAGGGCTTCGTGAAGCCGGAAGTCGTCGCCATGGGTGGTCACATCCGCGCATATGCGCCCGATGACGGCACGCTCGCGCAAAGGTTTCCGCAGTGGGTCGATACTCGCTATCCGGATATGACCATGTCGGGAACATCGCAGGCCGCCGCGGTCACGAGCGGTGTGGTCGCGCTGATCCTGCAAGCGAATCCCGGGCTGTCGCCGAACAACGTGAAATGCCGCCTGATGGACGGCGCGCGGCCCGCCGTGAAACGCGACGGCACACTCGCCTACACCGTATTCCAGCAAGGCGCCGGGCTCGTCAATGCGCAGGACGCGATCTACAGCACGGCTACGAATTGCGCCAACCAGGGTCTCAATGTCGTGGCCGATCTCTCGAACCTGCAACACTATGGCGGCCGCGCGAATCGCGACGAGAACGGCAACTACTACATCATGGAAGTGGAACAGCAGCCTGGAGTGTTGACGCAGTTGCTGAGCCCACTGGGCAGCCTGCCGTTGCTGGGTCAGTTGCTGGTGGGGCTGGCCTCGACGCTCGATGGTCTGTTGTGGGACGGTAGCCCGCCGAGCAGTGACGAAGTGACATGGAGCGAAGGATTTACCTGGAGCAATGGCTTCACGTGGAGTAACGGGTTCACCTGGAGCAACCAGTACGCGTGGAGCGAAGGCTTCACCTGGAGCAACAGCACGGCGACCAGTTCCGGTGTCGAGCCGGCTCCGCAGGAATAAACAGTAGCAAAGCCGTGCGTCATCGCGCGCACAGATGGATCGCTGCCCTGCTCGCATGCACGGTGTTCACCACCGCGCATGCGACGCCTCCCATTCCCGAAGTGCGACCGATGTACTTCGAGCATCTGACGATGCGCGACGGTCTGTCGCAGAGCACGGTGATGAGCATCCTGCAGGACTCGCAAGGGTTCCTGTGGCTTGCGACAGAGAGCGGGCTCGATCGCTACGACGGTTACTCGATACGCGAGTATCGCCGTGAGCGAGGGAATGATTACGGGCTCGCGAGCGACTACATCTGGAAGGTTGCCGAAGATGCGAACGGCGATCTGTGGCTCGCCACGCGTGGCGGCGGTGTGGCGCGTTGGGACCGGCGTAACGACCGCTTCCAACAGTTCCGACACAATCCCGGCAATCCCGACTCTCTCGCGGACGACGCCGTACGCACATTGCTCATCGACGCCGCGGGCATGGTCTGGGCCGGCCTCGAACGGCAGGGTCTCGATGTTATCGACCCTCGCACCGGTCGCGCGCGGCATTTCCGCCATGAGCCGGGCAATCCGCGCTCGCTCCCTTCGGACGGAGTGTTTGCTCTCTACTCGGATCGCGCCGGCCGCCTCTGGATCGGCACGGATCACGGACTGAGCCGCTACGAGCCAGCCACCAACGATTTCGTCAACGGCGTCGGGCAAGGTAGCGCGCTCGACGGTGCGCGGGTACGCGCCATCCTGGAGGATCACAAGGGCGCGTTGTGGGTCGGCACGTTCGAGCGCGGCCTGCATCGTCTCGATCCAACGACCGGTCAAGTCACCTCTTTCCGTCAGGATGCCAACAACCCGCGCTCGATCAACGATCGCGTGCGCGCGCTCTTGGAAGACGACGCGCAACGGCTATGGGTCGCGACTTCCGACGGACTCAATCTGTTCGATCGAGCATCAGAAACGTTCGTGCGCTACGGCCGCGACGCCGACAGTCAGCACAGTCTCCGCGACGACGATGTGATGTCGCTGTACCAGGATCGCGGCGGCGTGTTGTGGGTCGGAACGCGAGCCGGTGGCGCAAGTCATTGGAGCCCGAAGAGCTGGACATTGGGCCACTACCGCAGCAGCTTGTTCTCGAACACCGCGGTGAATGCCTTCGCAGACGACGGCGCGGGCACCGTGTGGGTCGGCACCGCCGACGGCCTCGTCGAAATCGACACGCTAAAGCGAACTGAGCGCCGTTATACGCGCGAGTCTCCCGGGCCGCTGCGCCTCGCCGATAACACTGTCATGGCGTTACTGCACGATCGTGGCGGCGCGCTGTGGATCGGCACCATGAGCGGTGGGCTCACGCGCTTCGATCCGAAGCGCCGCTCGCTGCGCTCCTATCGAAGCGTTCCCGACGATCCGACAACTCTGCCCATCGACGGCGTGATGTGCGTGTACGAAGCGCGCGACGGAAATGTATGGGTCGGCACGTACGGCGGCGGGCTCGCACGCATCGACGGCGAGACCGGCAACCTGACTCGCTATCCTCACCACGGCGAGGACGCAACGTCGCTCAGCAACCCGGGCGCGAGCGCCATCGTCGAGGACGCGCGCGGCAATCTTTGGATCGGCACCATCGGCGGCGGTCTCAACCTGCTCGACCCTCGCACCGGCCGCTTTCATCACTATCGCAACGACCGCGACCCGAGCAGCCTGAGCGACGACACGGTTTATGCGCTCCACATCGATCCGACCGGCACCCTGTGGGTGGGCACCGCGGGTGGCGGCCTCGATCGCGTGATCGGCGGCTCGGACCAACCTGACGCCGTGCGCTTTCGCAGAGACGAGCGCCTGTCCAACATGCCCAGTCAGGTCGTGTACGGCATCGAGTCGGATCGTCACGGTCATCTGTGGCTCAGCACGAATAATGGTCTCGTGCGCATCGATCCACGCAGCGGCTCGAACCGGTTGTTCCGCGAGGCGCACGGCCTGCAAGCAGACGAGTTCAACTTCAACGCTCACTATCGAGGCAGCGACGGCACGCTCTATTTCGGCGGCAACGGCGGATTCAACGCGTTTCTTCCGGATGCTGAACCGCCGCCTGCTCCGCCGCCGCGGCTGGCGCTCACGGGTGTGGCAATCCTCAACGAGCACCTGTCGTTCGCACAGTTCCCTCGATCAGGTCGGCCTCTCGCGCTGGAGCACGACGACAAGCTCGTGACCTTCGAGTTCGCGGCGCTGGACTTCATCTCGCCCGCGAACAATCGTTATCGCTTTCGCCTGGAAGGCTTCGATCCCGACTGGGTCGAAGCGGGTTCCGTGCACCGCGCGACTTACACGAACCTGGACGCGGGCGAGTACATCTTCCGAGTGCGCGCGAGCAATGCGGACGGCGTCTGGAGCGAACAGGATCTGACGATTCCCGTCCACGTCGCCGCAGCTCCGTGGAATACGTTGACCGCGCGCCTGATCTACGCGGCGATCGTGCTCCTGATCCTGGGGTATCTGTGGCGATTGCAACAGGTGCGTCGCAATCGCGAGTTGAAGTACAAGCGCAAGCTCGAAGAAGAAGTGCTGTCCCGCACGCGTGAGCTCGAAGAGCGTAATACTCAGCTACAGATCCTGAGCCGCGCCAAGAGTGACTTCGTGGCGCGCATGAATCACGAGCTGCGCACGCCGATGAACGGCGTACTCGGTTTGAGCGAGCTGCTGCTGGATACGCGACTCGATACCGTGCAACGCCGCTTCGCGGACGGCATTCACCGCTCCGCCGATTCGTTGCTCGCCATCGTCGACGACGTGCTCGATTTCTCGAAGCTCGAAGCCGGGCGCCTGCAGCTCGCGCCAGTCGATTGCGATTTAGTATTGCTGGTGGAGCAGACCGCGGAGATGCTCGCAGCTCGCGCGGCCGGAAAGAACATCGAGCTGCTGTGTGAGACTCCGCCGCGCCCATTGCCGCGAGTCCGTGTCGATGTGGTGCGCCTCCGCCAGGTCCTCGTCAATCTCGGCGGCAATGCCGTGAAGTTCACGGATCGCGGTGAAGTCACATTGCGCGTGGGCACACCGACCATCGAAGGCGACCAACTGAACGTGCGCCTCGACGTAGCCGATACCGGCATCGGCATCGCTGCAGAGAATCAAGCGCGGATCTTCGAGGAGTTCGTGCAGGAGGATGCGTCCACCACGCGCCGCTACGGCGGCACGGGCTTGGGCCTGGCGATCGCGCGTCAACTCGTGGATCTGATGGGCGGCAAACTCTCATTGGTGAGCACGCCCGGCACCGGCTCGATCTTCAGCGTCGACCTGTCGCTGCAACTCGCGGATGCGTCCGCGCAGACGCCAACTCCGTTCGCGGAGGTCGGCGGCCTGCGTGTTCTCGTCGCCGACGACAACGCATCCGTGCGGCGCTTCTTAGCGCACACGCTAGATGAGTGGGGTGCGCACGCTACGGATGTGGGTAGCTTCCCGGAGGTACTGCGCGAGCTACGCGCCACTGCTTACAACGCCATTGTCATCGACCATTCGCTGCTCGACGGCACGGCCGTCCAACAATTGCAGGCCGTACTGGCAGAGCGTGCGGTTCGACCGCGCATCATCCGCCTGGCGAGCTTCGTCAATCTCGCCCCCACGCCGCGTAGCGACCTGCTGTGGCTGGATGCGGAAGTCACGAAGCCGGTTCGTCTGCTGCAACTACAACGCACACTGATCGGCGACGCCGGCGCGGATACCACGCACACTGGCGCACATCCGATGCCGACGCAGCCGCTTGCGCCGGGCGTGCGCGTGCTGGTCGTGGAAGATCAGGCGCTCAATCGCGATGTGGCCGAAGGCATGCTGACTTCTCTCGGGGTCGAAGTAGACACAGCTCACGACGGGCAGCATGCCCTCGAGATGCTGGAACGAAGCGCCTACGACGTCGTGTTGATGGACTGCCGCATGCCCGTGATGGATGGCTTCACCGCCACCACCGAGTGGCGGCGGCGCGAAGGCGCAGGCCGCCACATCCCCGTGATCGCATTGACAGCCGACACCACAAGCGCCGCCCGCGAAGCTTGTCTGGTCGCCGGCATGGACGACTACCTCGGCAAGCCTTTCAGCCGTGCAACTTTGCGCGCCGCACTCGCGCGCTGGGTGCCGTCTAGAACACCAATACCTGATGCGGCTGTGCACAGCAGCGCGGAAAGTCGGCTCTGAAAGTTTGTTAAATTTTCAGCTGCTGTAGCGCATCAAATAACAAACATTGCGTCGCGGCGCTGCGGCCTTCCCTTTTGCGTTCTGCGGTTGGCGAATAGAGAATCGCCAGCCGGGGGGTACGGGCCATATCGATTCAGACAAGAACAAGATCAGACAAGGATCCATCATGTCGTCATCTGCTGCGGCGCTGAGCGGGTCATACGATGTATTGCTCGTCGGCCTCTCGGTCGTCATTGCCATATTGGCCGCGTATGCGGCGCTCGATTTCGCCGTCCGGATCAATGCCGCAAGCGGCTCGATGCGGATGGTACGACTGGCGGGCGGCGCCATCTGCATGGGCGTGGGCATCTGGTCGATGCACTACGTCGGCATGCTCGCGTTCCAACTGCCGATTCCGGTGCGCTACGACTGGCCGACGGTGGTGTTGTCGCTGCTCGCCGCAGTGTTTGCTTCGGCCGTCGCATTGTTCGTCGTCAGCCGCAGACAGATGGGGCTGATTCGCGCGACCCTGGGCAGCATCGTGATGGGCGGCGGCATCGCGACCATGCATTACGTCGGCATGGAGGCGATGCGGCTGGCGGCGATCTGCACCTACTCGACCCCGCTGGTGACGCTGTCGGTCATTCTGGCCATCGTCATCTCCTTCGTGGCGCTGTGGATCACATTTCATCTGCGCACCGACCCCAAGGCCTGGAGCCGGAAGAAACTGGTCGCCTCGGTGGTCATGGGCGCGGCCATACCAGTCATGCACTACACGGGCATGGCAGCGGCATCGTTCATTCCGTCCACCACGCACGTCCACGATGTCTCGCATGCCGTCAGTGTCTCGGCGCTGGGGACGGTAGCCATCATCGTCATCACGTTGCTACTGCTCGGCCTGGCGCCGATGGCGAACCTGAAAATCGACTCGCTGTCACACACGCGTCAACTCACCGTCCGTCACTTTTTGTTTCTTGCGGTGCTCGGGCTGGTGGCGATTCTGGGCATCGTGCTGATAGAACAGGAAGGCCGGCAGTTGGCGCAGGACGCACGCGTGGTCAACGAGGCGAATCGGCAGATCATGTTGAGCCGGGAGCTGTCCAAGGACCTGCTGCTGCTCGCACGCAGTCCTCACAGCGCCGAGGCACAGCACCTCGCGAAACGCGCCAGCGATACGGCGGCTCTCTGGAGGCGTTCGCATCAGTCGTTGCAACAGAATCACCCGCTTGCCGCAGCCCCCGGAGTCGGGCGTGGCGCCATCCCGACACGTGACGACGACGACGACGCTGCGCAGATGTTCTCCGCCGCCGATATGACGTACATCGAGATGAGTCGGACAGTGAACCGGGTCACGGAACAGTTGTCCGCGACCGAGTCACAGATCGACATCGCGCCCCTGCTGACCGAACTGCTGAGCGATGAACAGGCCTACATGCGCTCTCTGAGCGGCCTCGCGTCCCGATACGAACGCGACTCCGAAGCGCGCCAGACACGCCGGGATCATTTGTACGTCGCCATGATCCTGTCGCTGCTGGGTCTGTTGCTGTTGCAAGGCCTCCTGGTGCTGCGACCCGCGCTAGCGAAAATTCAACAAGGCATCGGCGAGCTCGAATTGACCACACAGGCCCTGCACCGCCAGGTCTCTTTCGTCGAGCTGCTGCAGTCGGTCGCAGTCGCAGCCAACGAGGCCACTTCGACGGACACAGCGATGCAATTCGCTCTCGACCGGATCTGCGCGCATACCGGTTGGCCCGTGGGGCACGTGTACTTCTGCGCGCCGGGCGGCAGCACGGACCTGATCTCCAGTTCGCTCTGGCATGTGGACGATCCCGAGCGATTCGCCGCCCTCTGCAACGCCACGCAGCGAACCCGCCTGCACGCAGGCATGGGGCTGCCAGGTCGCGTCGTCAAAACTGGCAAGCCCGCGTGGATCCGCGATGTTCGAGAAGACAGCAGTTTCTCCGCCGATGTCGAGGTCGCCACGCTCGATGTGCGGGGCGCGTTTGGTTTTCCAGTGATGGTCCAAGGCAAGGTGGTCGCGGTGCTGGAGTTTTTCTCGCACCGTGTGGAAGAGCCGGATGACGAGCTGCTCAACGTCATGGCGAATGTGGGCGCGCAACTCGGCCAGGTTGTGGAGCGCACTCGTGCTCAAGAAGAGATCGCGCGAAACGCCGAGGACCTGGCGCGTTCGAATGCCGAGCTGGAACAATTTGCGTACGTGGCTTCACACGATCTGCAGGAGCCGCTGCGCATGGTGGCGAGCTTCACGCAGCTGCTGGCGCGTCGTTATCGCGGTCAGCTCGATGCCGAGGCCGACGAATACATCGGTTATGCCGTCGACGGCGCTCAGCGCATGCAGACCCTCATTCTGGATCTCCTCTCGTACGCGCGCTTGTCCACCAAAGGCCAGTCGCCTCAGCCGATCAACACCGCGACGGTCTGCGACGCGGCGCTGGCTCAACTGCGACAGTCCATCAAGGAGCGCAATGCGGTCATCACCGTAGAGCCCCTGCCCACGGTGCTCGGCTACGGCACGCAACTCACTCAGCTGTTCCAGAACCTGATCGGCAACGCGCTCAAATATTGCAACCGTCAGCAGCCGGAAGTGCACGTCAGCGCGGCCGCCACCCCGGATCACTGGATATTCTCGGTGCGTGACAACGGCATCGGCATCGAGCCTCAATATTTCGAGCGCATTTTCCAGATGTTCAAGAGATTACACACGCGTGAGCAGTACTCGGGCACCGGCATCGGCCTCGCGCTCTGTAAAAAAATAGTGTCGCGCCATCGCGGACAGATCTGGGTGGAGTCACAACCGGGCAAAGGGTCCAACTTCCATTTCACCATTCCACGCACCGAGGGTCTGGCCACATGATGACGGGCGCGATCGAAATTCTGCTGGTCGAAGACAACCCGGGCGATGCCCGCCTCACCTTGGAAGCGTTCAAGGAAGGCAAGGTCATCAACAACGTGCACGTGGTGCGCGACGGCGTCGAGGCGCTGGCCTATCTGCGACGCCAGGGTCAATACAGCAATGCCCGACAGCCCGATCTCGTGCTGCTCGACTTGAATCTGCCGCGCAAGGACGGCCGCGAAGTGCTGGCTGAGATCAAAGCGGACGAACACCTGAGACAGATTCCCGTGGTGGTGCTCACGACCTCGACGGCGGAGGAAGACATCGCGAAGGCCTATAGCAGTCACGCCAATTGTTACATCAGCAAGCCGGTGGATCTGGAGCAATTCCTGCGCGTCGCGCATTCCATCGAAAGCTTTTGGCTCAACTTCGTCAAACTGCCCTCGCATGGAGCCGATGATGTTCGATAGGCGGATCCGGCTGCTGCTGGTCGAAGACAATCCGGGCGACGTGCGGCTGTTCGCCGAAACGATCAAGGAAGCTCGTGCATTTCAGTTCGAACTGGAGCACCGAGACACCATCGACAAAGCGCTCGCCTTTCTGTCCGCGAGCTGCCCGGACATGATCGTGCTCGATCTGGGACTGCCGGACGGCGGCGGCGTGGACGCAATTCAGCGAGTGCAGCGAGCCGCTCCCAGCGTGCCCCTCGTCGTGCTCACCGGCCTCGACGATGAAGCCGCGGCCATCGAGGCGCTGCACGCGGGCGCGCAGGACTACCTCATCAAGGGACAAATGAGCACCAGCCTGCTGATCCGCGCGCTGCGCTACGCGTTCGAGCGGCACGGCATGCAAATGGCGTTGCGCAAGGAATCGACGCTCGACGAGCTGACCGGCCTCGCCAATCGGCGCGGCTTTCTGATGCTCGCCGAACAGCACGCCATGCTGGCCAAGCGCACCGGCGAGCGTTTTGTCGTGGTGTTCATCGACATGGACCGTTTGAAGCCCATCAACGACACGCTCGGCCATCAGGCCGGCGACGCCGCCATCGCCGAGATCGCGGACGCCCTGCGAGTCTGCTTCCGGGAGTCGGACATCATCGGCCGTCTCGGTGGAGACGAGTTTGCGTTGCTGCTGCCCGCATCAGACGGTGAAGACTCAATTCGCGAGCGCTTGCACCAGGAGCTTCAACGGCGCAACTTGCAGCCCGACCGCCGTTATTTGCTGAGTGTCAGCGTGGGCATCGTGATATCCGACCCGCACCAGCCGCCGTCGGTGGAAGAAATGCTGGCGCAGGCGGACGCCCTGATGTACGAGGAAAAGCAGAAGGGCCGACCGGCTCGCTGAGTTATTGGCTGTAACGTTCGCGGACTTCTTTGATCGCCCCAATCAGGCTTCGATAGGCCTGCTGCGCCGATGCAGCCTGTTCGGTCGCCGCCTCCAGATTTCCCGCGGCGCCCAGATTCTCCAGTTCCTGAAACATCCGCGCCAGTGCTTCGGAGCCGACCGTCGCCGCGTTGGCCTTCAAGCTATGAGCACTGCGCCTGAAGGCGCTCGCGTCGCGTCCCGTCAGCGCGTTCTGCAAACTATCCAGCAGCTTGGGCGCGCTGTCGATCATGGCTCCGAGCACGACCCCCGCTCCCACCGGGCCGGCAGCCGAAACCAACTGATCGATGACTTCCTGCCGGAACTCGGCTGCGGGCGCGCCGGCTGGTGTTTCAATTGCAGCGGCGGCCGGAGTCGCACCGATATGTACTTGCTGTCGCTGCAAGACTCTCGCGAGCTCCTCCAGTTGCACGGGCTTGCTGATGTAGTCATCCATGCCAGCCGCCAGGCAACGCTCACGATCGCCCGTCAGAGCGTTTGCAGTCATCGCTACGATGCGGGGCTGCCGTTCCTTTGGCAGGGTCACGCGGATCTTGCGAGTCGCATCCAGACCGTCCATCTCTGGCATCAACACGTCCATCAGGATCAAGTCATAAGGCAGCCGAGTCGCCGCGTCCACGGCTTCCACGCCGTTCGAAACCATATCGGCCGTCTGAGACAACCGCTCCAGCAGCAGTTGCGCCAGCCGCTGGTTCACGACGTTGTCCTCCGCCACCAAGATTCGCAATGGCGCCTGCACCGGCGGGCGCGTGATGCTGTATGGAAACGAAAGCGTCTCCATGTGCGAGGCCAGCACTCCCACCAGTGCGTCGTAGAGGTGCGACTGATGCAGCGGCTTGGCCAGCACGCCTTGAACGTACGCGCCGGCGGCGCGTGAGAACTCTTCCACCGCCCCATGGACCGCCAGCAACAGAATCTTGGTGGGCCGGGAACCGCCGAGTGCGTGGATGTCGCTCGCCAGCTTCGCGCCATCCACGGTGAGCGACGAGCAGTCGATCAATGCGACGTCGACCTGTTCGCCGCTGCGAATCAGCTCCAATGCCTCCTTTGCAGAGGACGTATCGACGACGGTCATGCCCCACGAATCGCAGTACTGACGCAAGACCCGGCGCGCGGTCTCATTCTCTTCGACGATGAGAATGTGCCGCCCGGTCAGTCGCGCGGGATCCATGGTGCCCGAGCGCGACGGCGCCAGTTCGGGCGCGGCCGCCTCTATCGGCAGCGTGACGATGAAAGTCGAGCCGACGCCGACGGTGCTCTCCACTTCGATCTCGCCATGCATGGCTTCGGTCAGCCGCTTGCAGATCGCGAGGCCCAATCCGGTGCCGCCATACACGCGCGTGGTCGATGCGTCCACCTGACTGAAGACTTCGAACAGCCGATGGCGACGCTCGGCTGGAATGCCGATGCCGGTATCGCGCACTGCCAATCGAAGTTTGTAACGATCGCCCTGCTCGCGTGCGCCCGAGATTTCCGCGATGACTTCGCCGCGCGCCGTGAACTTCACCGCGTTCGACAACAAGTTGACCAGGATCTGGCGAATGCGCGCCGTGTCGCCGATGAAATAGGTGGGGAGCTCCGGATCGTAGCTGTACGCCAGCTCCAGTCCTTTTTCCTGCGCACGGTTGGCAACGAGATCCAGCGATTCCTCGACGCACACGCGCAGATTGAACGCCTGCCGCTCCAGCTCCAGACGGCCGGCTTCGATCTTGGAGAAGTCCAGAATGTCGTTGATGAGATCCAGCAACACGCCGCCGCTCATCCGCGCCATCTCGACGTATTCGCGCTGTCGCTCGTCGAGCCGAGTATCTTTCAGCAGACCGGTGGCGCCGATGATGGCGTTGAGCGGCGTGCGGATCTCGTGGCTCATGGTCGCCAGAAAGCTGGACTTGGCCGCGCTAGCGGACTCCGCCTGATTCAAGCGTTCGAGTTTCACCGCGAGCCGCACTGCCGCCTGGCGCAGCACGTCGATCTCATCGGAGAACCACGCGTTGGGCTGTTGCTCTCCGAGAAGCGTGCGCGCCTCCGCAAATCTCTGATCTGCCACCACGGGCAGCGCACGCGTCACACGCACTAAGCGTCGCAGTGCCGGTCCCGCGACGAGCACGAGCGCCAACGAGGACAAAATCAGACCGGTGGCGATGGCGACGCCCATCTTGTGCAAGTCTTCGCGGATTTGCGCCTGCGCCACGGTGTCATCGACGACGAACAGCGCGACCGGCCCGCCGCCCTCGCCCACCAGACGGGTGGCAAGCAAATGGATCTGCAGCAGATAACTGCGATCACCGGCGACCTTGGTCACCCGAGTATTGGGAGCGGGCGCCAGGCGCTCTTCCTGCAGTTCGCGGATCATTGGCGCGAGCGTCGGAGCATTGGTGAGCACGCGAACGTAACGGCCCCAAAGTTGCGGCAACCCGTCAGGGTCAGCGGTGGTGCTCGACTGCATCAACGCCACGTCCGCTCCGGCGACGCGTCGGAATGCCTGCAACTGGTCGGCCGCGAGTTGTCCCACGATCATGGTGATTTCCCGACCGTCGCGATCGAACGCAGGCACGAAAGCGTGGAGCACGCACTCCAGAGCGCAGGTCAGTCGCGTCAGGGGCCGATGATTTGCTCGCACGCCGCGAAGAATCACCTCGAACTCTGGAGGCAACGCCGTTCGTGAACCACTGCTAGCCCACCGCGCGATGGGCTTGCCGTCCGCGGTGTAGTACTCGATACGCGTCAACGCGGACAGCAGCCCCGCGGCCGGCGACAGATCGGCCAGGTCAGTCGATTGCAATTCGCGCGTGCTAGTCACTGCCGCCATGTTGGTGGCGAGACGAGTCAATTCATCGCCGGCGCGCTCCAGCAACGCATCGAGCGCCATGCCGAATCGTTCCATCTGCTCCTGGCGATTGCGCTCGTTCTGCCGCTGCAGACTCTGATAGCCGAGATAGCCCAAAACGGCATAGGTCGTGCCGAGCAGGATGATCAGCAGTAATAGCGCCTTCCAGATCAGCCCCACGCGCGGTCGTGCGCGGCTCGATGGTTCGCGGGTCGGCGCTGCCGCGGCAGTGACCATGTCGGCGTCGCTCAGAATTTATAGCCCGCCATGAGCATGAACATCCTCCAGCGTTGCTCACGCACGGGCGGTGGATTCTCCAGCGACTGCAGCGTGGCCGTGCCGTTGATCCAATGGTGTTCAGCCCACACGCCCCAGTGCTCGTCGGGACGCCAGTTGATGCCGACGGTGAAGTCATGGCTCACCTGCGATCTGCGATCGGCGCCCGGATTGGCCGCCGCGAACCGGCGACCGTTGCGGTCGTTGCGATCGCGATAGAAGCTGTCCATGCGCGCCATGACACTCCACCTGGGATCGACGCGATATTCCGCCTGCAAATAGCCGCTGTCGGCCCTGACATCGGTACGCACCACCGGGATCCCTCCGAAAGTGAGCAAGATCTCGTTGCCGATCACCACGTATTCGGCAGTGACGGTGAACCGCTCGGCGTTATAGCGCGCTGAGAACACATCCAGGTCGACATCGAAACGTCCGGCCAGGCTGATCTCTGGAGCCGTCTTCAGACGGAACTGACCCGAGAAATGACTGTAAGCCAGCTGCCAGCGTCCGCCATCGATCGAATCCATGAGCTGCACGTTCCAGGAATCGCCGATGCGCAGATCGAAGGGCGCGCTGAGCATGACCAGCAGGCGCTCGTCGGACTTGCGCACGTCGCGTTCGGCGTTGAGCGTGCCGGTGAACGACCACTCGTGCGCTCCGGTGACCAGACCGGCGTACATCTGCGCGCCAGGCGACGTGAAAATCAGGCTTCGTTGATTCTGATTGTCGCTGTAAACAGTAGGCAGCAGGATGCTCGGCCGCGTGAACACGACGTCACGAGTCTCGTTGTAGAAACCCAGCGCATTCTTCACCTTGCCCGCACGCAGGCCCGCCTGAATGGACTCGTCGGCAACGAGCCGGTAATCGGCCAGGGCGTAATCGATTCGCACGGTTCCGTCATCGCTGATGCCAGCATCACGCACGGCGCCTTGCGCCGAGAACAGCAGCTGCGGCCCTAGCTGGACCGCGGCGTTGATGCCCGCTTCGTAATAGTCGAAGCTGCCTTCGGTGCTGTCGCCAAAGAAATCATTATCGCTGCTCAGCACGAAGCCCTGCGCGGCATAACCATGCACCTGATACTCGATCGCGCCGGCAGCCGCGCTGAAACAGATCGCGGCGAGCGCGGCCGAGAGACGGACGCAGCGGCGAGGCGCTCCGGGCTTGTGCAATCGGTCAGTCATTGGCCTTTCGTCAACATCACAAGCAGGGTGCGCGGTCGCTCATAACGGGATTCGGAGGACTCGCGCTTGCGCACGAAACCGATCGCGCCAGGCGTGGAGCGCACGCGCTCGATCATTTCCTTTTCGGACCCGACCACCGTCGGCGCAAGCCCGGTCCCTGTGAACACCATTCGATCCCAGGCCCGACGCAGCACGTAGGAGTACATGCCCAATCTTTCGCGGTAGAACACATCGCTGAGCGGGTTGTCGTCCGGAAGCACGAACACGCGAACGGGTGTGCCGTCCGGCCACTCGCGCACTCGCATGGTGAAGACGGCGCGCAGCAGGCTGCGATCCAACGCGATCTCCGACAACGAGGGGCTGACGATGACATCGGCCGCGAACGTCTTGTCCTGCGGACTGGCGGCAACGGACACCGACAGCAGCAGCACCGCCAGCCAACGTCGCCACGAGAATGATGTTGTTAAGTTGAAGCGCACTGCCTGCTCTATCCGTGAGGTTGGAGGTGCTGCCCGACCGTCGTCGAAAACGACGCCGGGTTGATGGGCTTGACGATACAGCCGTCGAAATTGGCGGCCAGCGTTTGTCTCTGCTCGTCACTGAGCGAGGCGGCCGTGAATGCAAGGATCGGCACTCTGCGCCAGTCGGGCGTCGTTCGCAGCGTGTTCACCACCTGCGGGCCGTCGATCACGGGCAGATCCAGATCGCACAGGATGAGGTTCGCCTTGTTCTCCAGCGCCAGGCGCACGCCGCTGCCACCGTCGGTGGCGCTACTGGTCGTGTAACCCGACTGTCGCAGCAGATATTCCGCCAGGGCCAGACTCATTTCATTGTCTTCGATGATGAGGATGTGCGCCGACATGATCGTCCCGGTCCGTCATGCCGGCAGCGTGAAGCGCAGCTCCGCGCCACGATCCTTCTCGGCTTCCGCCCAGATCGTGCCGCCGTGGCGCTCGATCAATCGTTTGGCCAAAGCGAGCCCGGTGCCAAGCCCTTCGAACTCCGCTTCCGTGTGCATGCGTTGGAAAAAACCGAACAGCCGACCGGCATATCTCGAGTCAAAGCCCACGCCGTTGTCCTTGATGCAATACACGATGTGATGTCCCTGCCGCCGGCCACTTACTTCGATGCGCGCCTGCTCGACTTTGCGCGTGAATTTGAAGGCGTTCGACAACAGACTCTGCATCACCAGACGCAGCAACTCGTAGTCCGCTTCCACCGGCGGCAGCTCGCCGATTTCGATATCGATGTTCCGGCCCGGCGCGGCGCTGCGCAGCTCTTCGATGACTTTGGCCGTCATCGCGCTCACATCGACGCGCTGACGATGCAGCGGCAGATGCGTGAGCATATCGATGCGCGCGAGCACGTCCGCGCGATTCGCCAGCTTGGACGCCCCGGTGGAAACATGATTCAGCAGATTCATGGCCGGCGGCGGCAACTGCTCGGCGTGATTGCTCACGATCATGGTCGAGATCTGCTCCAGGGTGCGCAACGGCGCTCGAAAGTCATGCGATATCACATTCCCATATTGCTTCAGATCGGCTTTGGCCCGCGCCAGCTCCTCACGCAGCTTGGCCGAGCCCGCTTCGAGCAGCGTGACGAACACGCCGCCCACGTTTCCAGATTCGTCGCGTATCGGCGCGAACGAGAACGTCACGACTGCCTCTTCGGCGCCGCCCTCGCGATCGAACGACACTCGTTGATCCTCGAGCCGTGCGGCCTCGCCACGAGCTGCGCGCTCGAAGCAAGCGTGCATCGCCGGCCATGTTTGCGACCAGCTATATACGAAGTCCATTCCGAGCGCCGCCGAGTGTCCGATCATGGCGAGCTGCGAATAGGCGTCGTTATATATTTGTGTCCGCTCGCTTCCCCAAACCACGCACGCTGGCGCAGGAAGCGCGAGACAAATTCCGAGCGCGGCGCGCAGACTCGACGGCCATCGATCGAGCACCCCGAGCGTGCTGCCGGCCCAGTCCTTGGCGCTGATCAACTCACCCATGACGCCGCCGCCCGAGAGCCATTGCCTCGGGCTGATGTCAGCGCGATCTTCGTGCCGCTTCATAAGGGACCAACACTTTGCTATTGCTGCAGACGACGCAGCATCGATGACGCGGTGTCGGATGATCGGGGATTGGTTGCGGTGTGTCTAGATGCGATCCACCGCTGACGATGTAGCGTCAACGGCGCTAGCCGTGGTTAATACGTATGCTCGAGCGTGCACGAAGACGCGGTGCAGATGTTTTGTTGAATTGTCGACCGAGCGCGCGACTCAGTCGGCGCCCTTCATCGGTGTGATCGAGGTCGCGGCGATTTGCCACTGCCCGCCCTTGCGTGTCCACACATGCAAACTGTAGTGAGCATCGTCACCCTTGGTGCCGTGAGTCATGATCGCGACATCGGGATTGACGAACGTGACTTTGTAGTCGGTCGGCTCATACCGCGCGCCGGCGGGCGCAGGCTCGTTAGCCGCGATCTCCGCCTTCTTTCCTCTGACGCCTTCGGGCGTCACCGACACGACCTGCTCGGAAAGAAGTTTCTGAGTGAGCGACATGTCGCCTTTCATCGTCGACTCGCCCCACTTCTTGTCGAGCGCGATGAGATCTTCGGTGTCGCCGGCGTTGGCGTTTGTGACAAACGCGAGCAGGAGCGACGCGAGAACCAGTGAAGTGCGTTGCATATATTTCTCCCTGCGGCGCCGTCGGCGCCTTCTTATGGTTAAGTCGAAAGGACGCTATGCCCGCCACAGGATCGAGTCAAGCAAACGATGTGCTGCAGCTGCACGCCGGCAGCCAGCCTGTCATACTGTTTCAATCATTACCGCGGAAAGGGATCGCTGTGACCTACACGCTTTATTATTCGCCGGGCGCGGCCAGCATGGCCGTGCACTGGATGTTGATCGAAACGGGTATCCCATTCGAGGCCAGGCTGGTCAGTATCGACGCCGGCGAGCAGAAGTCTCCAGAGTATTTGCGCGTGAACCCGAGCGGCCGCATTCCCGCGCTCATGGTCGATGGAGCAGCGCGCACAGAATCGGCGGCATTGCTGATGCTGCTGGCCGAGCGGCATCCGGAAAAAGGCTTGGCGCCGGCGCCCGGCACTGCTGGCCGTGGCGAGTGGCTGGAGATGATGGTGTATCTGGCGAACACAGTGCTGCCTGCCATGCGTGACTGGTTCTACGCTGGCACGGACGGAGACCCTTCCGGTGCGGAAGCAGTCAAGGCGCTCGCACGACGCAGAATCGAAGGCGCATGGGATCGTTTGGACGCTCAGCTCGCGGATGACCGCAGTCATTTGCTCGGCAACCGGTTGAGCACCGCCGACCTGCTTGCAACCATGCTCTTGCGCTGGTCGCGAAACATGCCGCGCCCAGCGATCCAATGGCAGAACCTCGCGCCTTACATTCGCCGGATGCGAGCCATGCCGTCGTTCATCGAGCTCAACCGCCGTGAGGGACTGACGGATTGGTCGAACTAATCGGCGAGTCCGGGCGGTAACGACTCGTTCGGATAGAAGGTCGCGAAGTCTCGCAGCAGTTCGTGGGCCGTTGCTGTATCCGTGCTGTCCTTGGCGATACGCGCCAGGCGGATCAGCTCCGAGCTCGCGAGCGGGCGGAACTTCGCGTCCGCCTTTAGCTGCCCTCTGGTCACGACGAGCGCTTCACCTTCTCGATTCGCCGCCAGCAGTCGACTGACCAATTCCTGAGCAACCCGTTGAGTAAACTTCGGCGGCTGCCAGGTGAGTGTGCGCATGAATAGAAAACGCAGCTCCGCGAGCTGATCCTCACTCGCGTCCAGATGACGACACAGCGCGTGCCAGGCGTTGTTCATCGATCCTGATCGCCAGTGCGCGTAGATGGTATCGAGGGCTTCCTTTCGCCGCTCGGCTACCGGGTCTCTCTCGGGCAGCTCACGCTGCTCGCCCAAGAAATCCGTTTGCTGCTCGATTTGCGCACGCCGCTCAAAGAGCATGCCGCCGGTGAGCACGATGAGCGCTAGCCACGTATAGATCAGCAAGCCGAAGCGGAGAAAGGCCGGCGTCGGCGTGTTGAGCGCGATCAGGCAGGCCGCTGCAAGCACCGCCGTGACACCGACGATCCATGCGTAGCCGCCGCCCAGCGCCTGGGCCATCTTCACGCATATATATGGGTTCAGAGACTGGCGAGCGCCGCCCGTCCAGCCTTGCACAGCCAGCACGGCGGGCAGACCGATCAGCACGACGATGCCGAGCAAGCTGCCCAGCACCGGGCCGAAGAAGAATGAATTCGCGCCGGTCAGCACAAAGGCGATGACTACCAGGATGAGCGGCAGCAAGGTTCGCCACTCTCCCACCGAGTGCATCACCATCTCCACCGACAGCACGGGGGCCTCTTTCGCGCCCGACGCCAGCTCATCGAGCGTGGCGAACGAATACTTGAACAGCCAGGACAGCAGGATAAAAGCGAGCGGCCACCCGAACAGGCCCACCTTGCTGGCAATGGCAAGCGCGATGCTCAAGACCACGATCGTGATCGCCGCCGACGGCCCGTGCAGTATCTTCAGCAGACGCAACACCTGCTCCAACGAACTCTCCGACGTCCTGGATCCTTTCATCGTCCGGCCAACTCCCCTTTGCAAACCCGATTGTATCGGCTTTGCCGGCGACCGGATCGGCGCGTTTAACAGTCGGGCGCGCGGAGGGCTCCTGACGATCAGAAGAAGCCGTGCAATTGGGCGAAATAGATCCTGCGGTTCTGCAGGTCGTTCTGTGGAATGCCGTCGTAGATGCGCGCGCCGACCCGTAGCTGCACGAACTGAAATGGAAACAGCTCGTAAACCAGGCTGTAGCGGTTCTGCTCGTCCTCGTCCACGTCGGTGTCGGGCTCGAACACCTCGGCGGTGAGCTTCAGGTTCTGGCCTTGTGAGATGAGCCAATTGGCTTCGACGAGCCCGACCCACTGCTTGCGCTCCACGGGGCCGAGAGTTTCGTCGGTGAGATAGTCGGCCTCCGCGAGCCAGGCGATGGGTCCCGTGCGAAGGCCGGCGAATACTCCCTGCATCTGACGATCGCCTGCGTCTGTGTGATTCAGATTGAATCCCGCGCCGACGCGCCAAACGCTCTGCACGTGCTCGGCGCGCAAGCTCACTTGTTTGCCTTCGTCCTCCTCCGGCCCGCTCGCCGTACCATTGGTGACGGCAAGCTGCGCCGACAGCGAGCCCGATTCGTATCCCATCTGCACGCCGCGATCCGGCGTCGCGAAATTGATGCCCGTCACCTGGCGAACGAACGCTCCGTCATCTTCGAGACGCAGGCCATAGGGCAAATAGAACTGTCCGGCCTGCACCTGCCAGCGTTGATCCTGAGTCGTGTAGCGCGCGAATGCTTCCAGATTCGTGCTGCCGCCGGGCGCGATCCGCTGATCGATGTACACGGCCAGGCGATCCGGCACTGGAGTGATCGCGAGGTACGCCCGCGCCTCTTCGATGTCGAACTCGGATCTAGCATCGTTATCCGGCACATCGGTATGAGTCGCGTTCGCGCGTAGATTTCCTCCGAGCGCGAAGAAGCGACTCACCGTGCCCGTCCAGGCATCCGTGCCTGTGCCTTCGATGCGTCGTGCTGGCAGAGCGCCCTGGGCCCACCCATTACCAAAAGCATTGCGCATGCCGCCGCCGGCGGCGTTGAAATGACAGCTGCTGCATTTGAGTCCTTCACGAACCGCGAAGTACGGTTCGGCCTGGACATAGCCCGCGACGATGAACAGCGCGACGAGCGCAGGGATCTTCCAGAACACTGTGCTCGACCTCATCGCGTCATCTCCACCGTGAAGCGCAAAACGAAATCTCCTCCGGGCGTCCCGTCGCCATCGCCGTCGATGGCCCGAGAAGCGAGATCGGCCAGCGCAACCGGCTCGACGCCGCTGATGCGCAACTCATATTCATCGACGGCCAGAGGCGTCGCGCCTGGCGCGATCGCCAGCACCGTGGGTTGTTGCGATCGAATCGACACCTGCAGGGGCATCCGCCGTTCGTTGCCCGACTCGAATTCGCCATCTCCTCCACTGGCGCGCAATGTCACGAGCTCCGACTGCAACAGAGATGTGTCGAGCTCGAGGTTCGAAGCGATGACGATCTCCCGCATCGAGACCGGCGCGACTTGCCCGGTCATGGGCGACACCGCCGTCAATCGCGCAAGTTCGATGCGAGATTTCTGACTGGCTGCTCCGGAACTATTCGGCGCGCCATCGGTGATCCATTGCCTGATGACGTCGATCGTCGATTGCGGCAGTGGCGGCGCATTCAGCGGCATGCGCCCGCCCACCGCGGCCGTCCCTTGTAATTTCTGGATGAGATAACTCGCATCCGGATTGCCCGGCTGCACTCGTCGCAAGGCCGGCACTTCCACGCTAGACGCATTCACCAGCAATGCATACGACGCGCCTTCCTCGAGTCGTAATCCAAGCGGCGCGGCCGCTCCCGCATGGCATCCCGTACAAACCGGCGTGAAGACTTGGGCCTGGATGGACTGGAAAGTGGGTTCCAGCGTGCCGGTATCTTCACCCGCGGGCCGACCGTTCTCGTCCAGCCCCTCTCCGTTCCCTGCGCAAGCGGCGAGTGCACAGCTCATGCACAGCACCGAAAAGTTCGCCAGCCTCATGCATTCACCTTTTGGCCCATCGTCGATTGTCGTTGGCTGGCCGGTGAGTGCCCGCGCACTCGAATCAGGTTCACTGGTGCGTTTTGAACTTCACGACTGCAGATGGGCACTCACGCGCAGAACGACTGGCATCGATGCTCCCGCGGAGAGCGCACCATGCGCATGCAGAGAACAATGAAGCTCGACTGGCGATTCCCTTCGCTCGCGACCACGCTGATTGCGCCATTCATATTGAGTGGCTGTGGCGGCGGCGGTGGCTATGGTGGCGGTGGCGGTCAACAGTACGCCGCCCCGACCGTGTCACTCACCGTCCCCAGCGGTGGCTCGGTCAACAGAACCGTACAACTGACCGCGAACGCCACGGCAGAGCGCGGAGTAAGCAGCGTCGAGTTTCTCGTCGACGGCACGGTGATCGGAACCGATACCACGGCGCCCTACTCTGTCGATTGGAACACCTCGACAGTCTCCGATGGTTCTCATTCCGTAACAGCGCGCGTGACCGATGCAGGAAATGCATCGGCGACTTCCGCCGCCGCCACCGTGACCGTGCTGAATTCACCCGCCATCGACGTCAGAGTCAGCGCGGCCGAGGTCTTCCCAAGAACCAACTCGAATGCGACGGGCACGGGCCAACTCACATTCAACCTGGTGACAGGTGTAGTCACGGGCGGCTTTACACTCACCGGCATCACTGCGACGCTCGCGCATATCCACACTGGCATTGCCGGGACAAACGGTCCCGTAATCGTAGACTTCTTACAGAGCGCCAGCGATCCGAACCGTTGGGATGTGGAAGCCGGGGACGTGTTGAATGCCGACCAGGTGAACGCACTGCTCGCCGGTCAGCTATACGTGAACGTCCACTCCGCCGCTCATCCCGGTGGAGAGATTCGCGGCCAAATCAAACCGCAGGGAATCGTATTGGGCATCGCCGGACTCAGTGGCAACAACGTAGTGCCCGCGGTCTCGAACTCGGCCACGGGTTTCGCCGCGATGACCGTCAACGAAAGCGCGAATACCGCCACCGTGCATGTGCAGACGACCGGAGTGGACGATGCAACCGAAGCACACGTGCACAGCGCGCCTGCCGGTGAGAATGCCGCGGCGCCATTGCTCACATTGATGAAGGATCCGGCACTGGCTTCGCACTGGCTGTTGGAGCAACAAAGCATCACTCAAGCCGAACGCGATGCGTTGGCAAGCGATCGACTCTACGTCGATGTTCACACGCCGGCTTCGCCAGGCGGCGCATTGCGCGGACAGTTGTCGACGGATACGGAGACGCCGGCCGCGGTCACACTGACTCAGCTGCAAACCACCATCTTCACGCCCACGTGCTCGGGTTGTCACACTGGCGGCGGCACCTCGCTGCCCTCTTCCATGAACTTGTCGAACGCGGCCGCGTCGCACGCCGCACTTGTAGGTGTCGCGAGTACAGAGCAGCCGTCGTTACAGCGAGTGACTGCTGGCAACGCGGATGCGAGCTATCTGGTCCGCAAGCTCGAAGGTGGCCCCAGCATCACCGGTGGCCGCATGCCGCTGGGAGGCGCCCCCCTGGATCCGGCGTTGATCGCCAACGTCAGAGCGTGGATTACCGCGGGCGCACCGAACAACTGAGCTCGACCGATTCTATTGTTCTCTTTGGGCCGTTTCAGCGCGTATGCTGTTCGCACCGAGAGCTCCTCGGACGAGCGGCACGCTGACGGCCCGACATGAACAGGCGTCTTTCCAACAGTGCGGCGGACGAGTCGCGGCAAACGCCGCCGTGGGCCTCATGCATTGTTTTCATATTCGGTCTGCTGGCAGTCGACACGTCGCACGCCGATGTGAAATGGAGCGGCTCGCTGGCCTTGACCAGCGACTACGTTCAGCAAGGCCTGTCGCAGACGAGAGGCGAACCCACACTGCAAGGGGGCCTGCGAGCCCAAGTCGACGAGCATTGGACGGTGGGCGCCTGGGCCTCGGGCATCGAGCGCTACGACGGTCCGGGCGCGGACATGGAAATCGACCTGTACGCCGCGCGCGCCTGGAGAATCACCCCCGATTGGATCGCGTCGCTGACGGCCACTCATTATTTCTATCCGGACGACGTGCCGTACGTGAGTTATGACTATGACGAAGTGGCTGCCTCGCTGGGCTACCGCTCCGCGTTGTTCGCAACAGTGGCGTGGTCGCCGAACTACGCCGATGCAAGCTATCGGGGTGTAGCGGCCGACCGATCAGCGCTGTCGTACGAGCTCAGCGCCAATCAAGCCATCGTCGGTGGCTGGTCCGGCAATGTCGGCGTGGGCTACCGGGATCTGAGCGAGCTGTTCGACCAGGAATATTGGTACGGTCACGCCGGGCTGATGCATTCAGCCAAGCGACTCACCTTGCATCTCACCTATACCTATGTGGACCGTGACGCGCGGCGGCTGTTCGGGCACGAACGCGCCACCAATACCTGGTCCGGCACTCTGATCTGGAGATTCGGCGACATCGATTGAACCGTGCGGCTCGCCAAGGGTACTTACCAGCGTGATGACGCGCACCCACAACGATACGAGCCCGAGAGTGGCGTCGGTCCCCAAACCGCCGCTCAACAACAACGAGGCAGAGCTGGCCCTGATCCGGCGCATCAGCCTGCGCGATCGGGGCGCTTTGCGCGAGTTGTATGTGCTGTATCACCGGCGCCTGTCTCGGTTCCTGATGCGGATCACGCAGCGGCAGGACCTGGCCGAGGAAGTCATCAACGACACATTGCTGGTCGTATGGAACAGCGCCGAGCGCTTCAGGGGTGACTCCCGCGTTTCCACCTGGATCGTCGGCATCGCTTACCGGCGCGCGCTGAAGAGCGTGCGTCGGCGTCGATCGTTCGAGCTGATCGAGTTGGAAGCGAACGAGTCCCTGGTCGGCGTCGAGGGGCTGCAAGCCTGCGAAACCCAGGAGTGGATCGAGCAAGCGCTCGAGGAGCTGCCCATCGAGCAGCGCCTGTGCCTGGAGCTGGCGTATGTGCTCGGTCACTCCTGCGAGGAGATCGCGGTCATCACCAGTTGCCCGGTGAACACTGTCAAGACACGCCTGTTCCACGCCCGGCGCAAGCTGAGCGTCCTGTTGCCGCGCCTGGCGGGCAATCCATAGAGATCGAATAGAGAACATCGAGAATCGCATGCACAGACTGCACTCCAATCATGAGCAGTGCTGGGAGTTGATCCCCTGGGTCGTCAACGGTCGCGCGAGTGACGTCGATCAGCGCGAGGTGCTCGCTCACGCGGAAAATTGCAGCGAGTGCCGCGACGAACTCGAACGGCACCGGGCTCTTTACAATCAGATGCGTGGCACGGACGACGTAATCGCCGCGCCAAATGCGTCGTGGCAGAAGCTGCTTGCGCAGCTCGATCAGCAGCCCGCTGCTGAAAAGCCCGCTCGGATCAAACGCCCCTGGCTGGTGGCGGCGATCTGGATCCAGCTGATCGCGATCGCCGCGCTCACGGGCGCGTTGTTTAGATCCGCCGCTCCTCCGCAGCCGGAATACACGACGCTCGCGAGCCCACAGGCGTCAGATCGGCAAGCCGCCGTGCGAGTGGTGTTTGCCCCGAATGCCCAGCTGCAGAATATCAACCAGATGTTACGAGCTGTCGAATGCGACATCGTCGCCGGCCCGAGCGAAGCCGGCGTCTACACGCTGGCGACGCGGGAAGGCCAGGACGTGCGCCGGATCATGGCCACCCTGCGTGAACATTCCGAAGTGTTGTTCGCGGAGCCCAGTCAAATGTCGGCTGGAACCACTCGATGAAACATCTGGCGGCACTGCTGGCGATGCTCGCACTCAGCGCCTGCATGCAGTTCGCGCGCGAGTCCGCCGACGAAGAGCTCATTCGCACCCATCCCGAACGTTTCGTTGTCATCACTCTGCACAACACCGAAGGAATGCCTTCCCCTCGGGCCGGTTCGTCGCCCCGCGATTACGGCTCGGCCATGCAGTACGCGATCGCACCTCGCACTCGAGCAACCGCTCGCGAGCTGGCGACACACTACCGGCTCACACCGGTGCGTGAATGGCCGATCTCACAACTGCGCGTCCACTGCATCGTGTATCGAATCGATCCCGGCGAATCGCAGTCCGACCTGCTCCGTCGGCTGCGCGACGATGCGAGAGTCGAATCCGCTCAACCCTTGAATTCGTTCGGGACACTCAGCGGCTCTTACAACGATCCTTACGCCGGCTTACAGCGCAGTCTTCCCGCGATGGGCATCCCTCAGGCGCATGCTTTATCCCGAGGCAAAGGCGTCACCATCGCCGTGATCGATACCGCTGTCGACGTGACTCACGCCGATCTTGCAGGCAGCAAGATCGCGGTCAGTAACTTCACGGGGCAACGTACTCGCGGAGCCGCGCATGGCACGGCGGTCGCGGGTGTTATCGCCGCGACCGGCGGCAACTCGGTGGGCATCGTAGGCATCGCGCCGGAAGCTCAGGTGCAATCGCTGGCGGCCTGCTGGTCGGAATCGTCCAGTCCCGCGCGCGCCGTTTGTGACAGCTTCACGCTCGCCATTGCCTTGGGAAGCGCGATCGAGATGAAGGCCGATATCGTCAATCTGAGTCTCGGCGGCCCGAGCGATCCGCTCTTGCGCCGGCTCGTCGAGCACGGCCTGGCTCGCAATATGATTTTCGTCGCGGCCCTGCCGACCGAAGGTGTGGCGGCGGGTTTTCCTTCGGAGATTCCAGGCGTCGTGGTCGTCGACGCCGTCGGCCACGCGCACACCGCTCGCGACGTGCTGCTCGCGCCTGGCATCGACGTGCTGACGCTCGTACCACATGACAGTTACGACTTCGTGTCCGGCAGCTCCATGGCGGCGGCGAACGTGTCCGGCGGCATCGCCCTGCTCCTGTCACATCGGTTGAAAGTCAACGAAGTGCGGGATGTGCTGGCCCAGACCGCCCCGAACGGCGACAGCATCAATCTTTGTATTGCTCTCGCCGGCCCGGAAGCCGAGCAACGTTGTGGCGGCGAATCGCGGGCCGTGCATATAACTCGCTGAATTCGCCCGACGCGCGCTCAATATTGCCGAAATTTAGTTGCGAGGAAATTCGCTCTCCTCTTTTGTTCGGGCTGGGACTACTCTATCGGAAGCGCACTAGGGGGACACCATGGCGCTTCCTGGCCTGATCGAGGCGAGAAATACGAGACGCGTGCTCGCGGCCGTTGTGTCGGGCGCGCTTCATCTCGGGATTTTTCTGGCGGTCGTCGTGTTCGGCGGCCGGCAGGACGGCATCGGCTCCAGCGAGCAGCCCGCCTCGCAGATGGTGCTGATCGAGGCTCCCGACGTCGATCGCAGCGACGGCCTCGACCTCGCGCCGCTGGAGCCCAGCTTTACGACGGCGGAGCTCACCGAGGAACTGGGCCAGGACGCCGAGCCACCCGCGCCGATCAGCGAAGAAAGCAGCACCGATCCGGTAGTTGCACAGTCTTCCCCGCCGGAGATCCCGGCCGACTCCACCACGACCGCGAGCCTGCCTGAAACCACACAAACCGCGGCCACGTTCGCCGCCTCACAAGAGGAGCTGGCCGCTCTGCCGGAGCGTCTCGCCCGCTTGATCGAACAACAGGCCGGTAAGCTGGAAAGTCAGCTGGAGTGGCAAGACAACGGTAAGCAATACACGGCCAAGCTGGTCTGGGAACGCGCCAAAGACGGCACGGCGCTGGAGCACGTGATCGCGCAGGTCAGCGCGGCCAGCCATGGCAAGCTGCTGTCGACGCGCATCATGCTGAAACGTCTGGCGTTCTCGCAGTTCACTCAAGTCGTGGATCGCTGGGATCCGATGGTGCAGCTGCATGACGACGTGATCGTCGGCCGCTTTCACAGCAACTCGCAATTCAACGTAATGCACGACTCGCGCGTCGGCCCGAAATTTCTAGGGAAAGTGACGACGGCCGCGCGCACCTTCGAGATGTTCGCCAGCGGCCGCCGGCGACAGGCGGAGATTTTTCCGGGCGGCGTGGAAACACGCACCAGCCGGATCGATCTGCCCGAAGCCCTCCAGCCCTTTGCCTGGGCGCCACGAGAGGCGGAAGCCCGGATCCACGAGCTGACCGACGACACTCGTATCCGGTTTTTTCCCGACGGCAGTTACATGTGGCGCACCAACGGCTCGACTGGCGCGGGCTATCTCAATTCGCCGTCCGAGCATCCGGTGTATTTCATAGCCGGCCAGGGTGTCACGCTGTCGGTGCAAGGCATGGTGGCCGGCAAGATCCTGGTCTACTCGCCGCAGAAGATCGTCATCGAGGACGACATCACCTACGCACGCGACCCGCGTCAGGTGAAGGATTCGCGCGACTATCTCGGCCTGGTCAGCGACAAGTACGTGGAAGTGGCGTCGCCGGGCACGACAGGTCCGGGCGATTTGCACGTCCACGCGGCCATTTTCGCGGGCCGGCGCTTTGTCGTAAGAGACATCGACCACGCCCGCTCCGCCACTTTGAAGATCTACGGCAGTCTTTCGGCGGGCAGCCTGTCGGCCAGCGAGCCGCGCTACGCCACCGAGATCGAATACGACCCGCGCTTCGAAAAGCGGCGGCCGCCGGGGTTCCCCTTCACCAGCCGCTTCGAAGCCGAGGAATGGGACGGCCAATGGGTGGAGTCGGAGGAACGAATGGCGGAGCAAACGTTCTAAGGAAACGAGGAAAAGCGATTCCGGCCGAGGCTTGCGGCGGAATCACAGGGATGGGGGGATGGGGATTCACGCGACTGGCAACGATGTCGAGGGAAACATGACCCCGCGTCTGTTCGTGATTGCGTTGGCGATGCTGCTGTCGGCGTCGGCCAGTCTGGCCAATGATGTCGATTCGAAGCCGATCGTGTCGCCGCCTCAGGCACAGACGGAGGCCGTCGTGCCGCCCCTGCTGGACCAGCCCCTGCTCATGCCGCCGCCGTTGGACGTGGAAGAGTTGGTGGTCGAGGCGCCAGAGCCACGTTACGTCGCACCGACCCTGCGTGACCGGATCGGACGAGTCTGGGCCCCGGTGTATATCAACGGCAAAGGCCCATTCCGCCTGGTGCTCGACACCGGCGCCAACAGCACCGCCGTCGTCCCGTTGCTCGCCAAGCGCCTCGGCGCCGACGAAACTCGCACCGTGAAATTACTCGGCGCCACTGGCTCGGCGGTAGTCCCGATGATCAAGGTGGACAGCATCGAAGTCGGCGATCTGTGGCTGGGTGAACGCCACGTGGCGGTGGTGCCCGACGTGTTCGGTGGCGCCGAAGGCGTGCTCGGCGCGGATGGTCTCAGCGACAAGCGCATCCACATCGATTTCAAGAACGACCAGATCTCGATCCTACGCGCGAACGCACCGTTTCGCGCTCTGGGCTTCAGCCGCGTTCCGGTGAAGCTGCGGCACGGTCACTTGCTGATGTTCGACGTCAAGCTCGCCGGCGTGCGCACCCGTGCGACGCTGGACACCGGCGCGCAGGCCACCATCGGCAACAAGAGCCTGAAAGCCGCGCTCTCCAAGAAATCTCAGGGCGTGACGAACGCCGTCATCGGCGTGACCCTCGACGTCCAACACGGTGAAACACTGTTCGCTCCGGCCGTGGACATCGGCGATGTTTCGATTCGCGGCATGCGGGTGACGTTTGGAGACATGTATATCTTCGACGCGTGGAAAATGAGCGATGAGCCCGCGCTGGTCATCGGCATGGACATCATCGGTCTCCTGGATACGCTGGTCATCGACTACAAACGCCGGGAGTTGCATCTGAAGCCGCGCCGCGCCCCCGACCGGCAGCGGCTCACCGAACGCATGACGAACTGATTGTCGTCAGTCGTGCACTGACTTGTAGCTGAGCACTTCAGGCTCGATCAGCCCCGGTTCGAGAGTTCCAGTCCTCGCGAACGACGACCACACTTCTCGCACCTTGCGACCGCGGCTGTGCACTTCCGTCCAGTCGAGTCCCGCGATCAGATCCGCATCGCGCCAGGTCTGCTCATCGCCGAACAGCAGCGGCAGATCGATGGCGTGAGTCGCGCCGAGCTGATTGGTCTTCGATCCCCAGTGGATGAGATAAGTGAACGCGCGGCCACCGCCCTGCACGTGACGTTTGGCGAAGCGCTGCGCCGCTGCCGCGTACACTTTGCGTGTGATGGTATCTACAATGGCGCGACGGAGGACTCCTCCGATCATCGGTAGCGCCGCCATTTTCTTGGCCGCGTCGATGATGGGAATGAAGAACGATCCCTCCTCCGCGGTCAGTCCGATGAGAACATCGAAGCGAGGCGCGCAACGTGACCATGCCGCATCGATGTCACGTTCTTCTGGCAATGGATGATGACCATATTGAGTGCCGAACGGCATGCTCGCCGGCCAGCCGAAGCCGCTAGCGGCCGACACGACGGAATCCTGCGCAGCGATCACATCTTCCGTCGTTGCGTCGTGCGCCACGCGAGCGGCTATCTTCATCATCGCCTCGGTCATTTTGCGGCGGCCGAGGCTGATCCCCAAGGGCGCGCTCTGGATGATGGCGCGCCGGAACAGATCCTGCGCGCCTTCGGCGATCATCAGGTGCGCAATCGCATCGCCGCCCGCGGACTGGCCGAACAGAGTGACGCAGTCGGGATCGCCGCCGAAAGCAGCGATGTTTGTTTTCACCCAACGCAGGGCCGCGATGATATCCAGCAGTCCCAGGTTGGCGGCACGGCCCTCGGCGCCACCGAGAAAACCGAGCAAGCCCAAACGATAAGTCACCGAGACGACGATGACGCCCTGCTCTTCCACCAGCGCCTTCGGATCGTAGATGGCGGCGTCACCCGCGCCGAACACATACGATCCGCCGTGGATCCACACCATGACAGGCCGTCGGTCGCCCGGCGTCACATCCTCCGGGAGCGTGAGCGACAAACGCAGACAGTCTTCCGTCGTGGCCAGCTGTCGCACGCTCGACTGCATCAGTCCCATGCCGAAGGGATGGTCGGCCTGCGCGCAAGCTGGCGACCATTCGGTGGCGTCGATGTCGGTGGATGAAGGGGGCTCGGCGACCGGCGCCTGGAAACGCCCGGCACGCGCATAGCGAATTCCGGTAGCACGAATTACTCGCCCGTCGCGCCAGCCGAGAAGGCGGCCTGCGGGCGTATCGAACGAAGGCGGCGTCATCCGCGTACTATAACGTCGCGGACAACTCTCTATAAACGTATGCCTTCGCTTGTCGACATGCCGCCTCCATCCCTACCCCCGCGGCGAGCAAAGCGGCAATTGCAGAACTGAGCGCGCAGCCGGTGCCACGCAGGGTTGCGTTCAAACGAGTGGAGCGCAGTAATGATGGCGTCCCAATTCGCGGAGCGAGCACATCGATCGCGTCAATGCCGGATCCGTGGCCGCCTTTGAGCAACACATAGTCGGGGCCAAACTCGAGTAGCGCTTCTGCCTGGTTGGACTGATCTGCCTCGGTGCTCGCGACCTTCACATCCAGCAGCGTCGCTGCCTCACCCAAGTTCGGCGTCACCAACGTGCATCGAGGTAACAGCTGGTCGCGCAGCAGCGTCAGCCCGTCGCTGTCGAGCAGCGCCGTGCCGGAGGAGGACGACAGCACGGGATCCAACACGACCGGGATGCGCCGCCGATCGGGAAGCTCCTCCAGCACCGCACGAACGATCGCGGCGCTGCCGAGCATGCCTATCTTGATCGCGGCGATCTCGTTTGATTGAAGCGCCGTGTTGAGCTGCTGGCGAACGAGGTCGGGAGCGAGCACGCATGCGGCCGCGACTTGACCGTGAGTTTGCGCAGTTACCGCAGTAACCACGCACGACGCACGCGCCCCGAAATCGGTGACGACTTGAACATCTCTGACGAGACCCGCTCCGCCACTCGAATCCGTGCCGGCAATCACGAGCACACGCGATGGCATTCAGCTGTTCTCTCTTTGCACCATCGCTTCCCGCGTGGCGCTGATCCACTGCTGTGCTCTGAGTTCAGGTGCCGGGTTACGCAGAACATCGGAAACGACCGCGGCACTGTCCGCGCCGGCTCTGAAGACATCCGGCAGACGCTCGACCGTCAGTCCTCCGATGGCTACCAGAGGAATGGGAGCGATGCGACGTTTCCACTCGGCAATGCGATCCAGGCCTTGTGGCGCCCAGGGCATCACTTTCAGCGTCGTCGGATAGATCGGCCCGAGTGCGACGTAGTCCGGACTGAAGGTAAGCGCGCGGTCGAGCTCTTCATGACTGTGAGTGCTGATGCCCAGGCGAACGCCTTCGCGCTGCAACGCTGACACATCCGCACTATCAAGGTCGGATTGGCCTAGATGAACGAAGTCGCAGCCTTCGTCGAGCGCGATCTGCCAATAGTCGTTGACGATCAAACACGCCCCCGCCTGCCTGCAAAGCCCCTTCGCCAGCACCACCTGCCGACGCACCTCGGCCGGAGGTTCGTCTTTGATGCGCAATTGAACAAGTCGAACTCCCACGGGCAGCAGACGCGGCAGCCATGTGACGTCGTCCACGATCAGATAAAACGGATCTAGCTTCATGTGAGGAATGCAAGACCGACTTCTGGCGTCGAAGGAACCGCAACATCACTGGGCAGCATCGGCTCGGCCAGGAAGGCCGTGCGGCCAGCATTGACCGCATAACCAAACGCCGCGGCCATGGCAGGCGGATCGCCGGCGCGAGCCACCGCGGTGTTGATCAAAACGCCGTCCATGCCCAACTCCATGGCTCGTGCCGCGTGCGACGGAACACCGATGCCGGCGTCCACTATCATCGGCACTGACGAGAATCGAGCTCGCATCGCTCGCAGCCCCGGAACATTGTTCAAGCCTTGGCCCGAACCGATGGGCGCACCCCAAGGCATCAGGACGCGACAGCCAGCGTCGAGCAGTTTGTCCGCGACCACCAGATCTTCCGTCGTGTACGGAAAGACTTGAAAGCCCTCATCGCAAAGAATCCTGGCCGCCTCGACCAGCCCGAACACATCCGGCTGCAGCATCGACCGATCGCCGATGACTTCCAATTTGATCCAGGTCGTGTCGAACAGCTCGCGGGCCATGTGCGCCGTGGTCACCGCTTCTTTGACGGAATGGCAGCCCGCCGTATTCGGAAGCACACGCACGCCCAGCGAGCTGATGATGGAAAAAAAGCCCTGCCCCGAGCGATCGGTGCTCGACTCACGCCGCAGGGATACCGTGACTACATCGGCGCCGGACGCTTTGACCGCCTCCGTCAGCACCGCCGGCGATGGATATCTCGCCGTTCCCAGCAGTAGTCGCGAGGTCAACCGTGTGTCGTAGACGAGCACGTCAGCCTCCTTGCATGGGCGCGACGACTTCGATGCGGTCGCCTTCGTCGAGTCGTTTGTTACGGCGCTCCGCCTTTGGAACGAAATGGCCGTTGACCGCGGTCGCTACGAAGCTGTCGGTGTAACCCAGCTCGCTCAGCGCCTGATCCAGGTTTGCAGCGGCGATATCGCGAGCATCGCCGTTAAGCGTGATTCTCATAGGCCACCTGAGGACAACGTTCATCTTTCAAGACAGCGTCAGCGGCCATTTGCGCAAAGGCGGGCGCAAGCAGGAAGCCGTGCCGGAAGAAGCCGTTGATATAAATTCGATCCCGCCGCCAGACGATGCGCGGCATATTGTCGGGGAAGGCTGGACGCACTTGGGTGCCCATCTCCAGAACTTCAGATTCGGCGAACGCCGGATGTAACGCGTAAGCCGCGCTCAGCAACTCCAGCATCGAGCGAGCTGTTATTCGACTGGTGTCGTCGCTCTCGATCATGGTGGCGCCCACCATGAACACGCCGTCGGCGCGCGGCACGATGTACGCCGGAATTCTGGGATCGAGCAATCGAACTGGTCGCTGAAGCGCAATCTCCTGCGAGCGCAATAACACCATCTCTCCCTTCACGCCCCGCAGATCTCGCAGCTGATGTCGCGCAGCCAGGCCGGTGCAGTCGATGACGAGATGATCGCCACGCGACTCATCGGTGCATGTGATTCCGAAATGGATGCGCCCGCCGAGCGCGATGACTCTGTCCGCGAGGTATCGGAGCGCAGCGCGGGGATCGATGTGCGCTTCGTCTTTGAAGAACAGTGCTCGCGGGAACCGGTCGGCGAGCGACGGTTCCAACTTTCCGATTGCTGCTCCATCCCACCATTCATAGCGCGTCGTCCGGCGACTGAGTGTCACGAGTTCAGACGAGTGACGGCCCTGCGCCACCACCAGGCTTCCCCGCTGCACTAACGCCGGCGCGCGCTTGCTCCACCATGCAAGGCTTTGCTCGCCGAACTTTGCTACCAACTCAGCGGAGTGATCGCACTCACACCAGGGCGCCAGCATGCCGCCGGCGAACCACGAGCAGCTTTGCGGACCGAACCCCTGCCCCTGCTCGAACACTTCGACGGCGATGCCGCGCTCGGCGAGTTCGACGGCGCACGTCAGACCTGCGATGCCCGCGCCGACAATCGTGACCCTCACGGCGATCAGCTCGCGCTCGGATTGATGTAGATCTCGCCTTGCTCCCTGAACTTTTGCGCCATCTCGGTCATGCCCGATTCGCGCGCGGCAGCCTGCACCTCATGCGAGATGCGCATCGAGCAGAACTTCGGACCGCACATCGAACAGAAGTGCGCGAGCTTGTGCGCCTCGCGAGGCATGGTTTCGTCATGGAAGGCGCAAGCCGTGTCGGGATCCAGCGAGAGGTTGAACTGATCCTCCCAGCGGAAATCGAAGCGTGCGCGCGAGATCGCATCGTCTCGATCACGCGCGCCTGGGTGCCCCTTGGCCAGGTCAGCCGCATGCGCGGCGATCTTGTATGTGATGACGCCGGTTTTGACGTCGTCCCGATTCGGCAGGCCGAGATGTTCTTTCGGCGTGACGTAGCAAAGCATGGCGGTCCCGAACCAGCCGATCATGGCCGCGCCAATTGCCGATGTGATGTGATCGTATCCAGGCGCGATATCGGTCGTGAGCGGGCCGAGCGTATAGAACGGCGCCTCCGAACAGTGCTTGAGCTGTTCGTCCATGTTTTCTTTGATCTTGTGCATGGGCACGTGACCCGGCCCCTCGATCATCACCTGGCAATCGCGGCTCCAGGCGATCTTCGTCAGCTCGCCGAGCGTGCGCAGTTCTGCGAACTGCGCGGCATCGTTCGCGTCCGCGATGGAGCCCGGGCGCAGACCGTCGCCGAGAGAGAAGCTCACGTCGTACGCTCGGCAGATCTCGCAGATTTCCTCGAAATGCTCGTAGAGAAAACTTTCTTTGTGATGCGCGAGACACCACTTGGCCATGATCGAGCCGCCGCGCGACACGATCCCGGTCACCCTGTTCGCTGTCAGCGGGATATATTGCAAGCGAACTCCGGCATGGATCGTAAAGTAATCCACACCCTGCTCAGCCTGCTCGATCAAAGTATCGCGGAAGATTTCCCACGTCAGCGCTTCCGCCACGCCATCCACTTTCTCGAGCGCCTGATAAATCGGCACGGTGCCGATGGGAACCGGCGCGTTCCTCAGAATCCACTCGCGAATGTTATGTATGTTCCGGCCCGTCGACAGATCCATCACGGTGTCCGCGCCCCAACGGATCGCCCACACCATTTTGTCGACCTCTTCCGCCATACTGGACGTCACGGCGGAGTTGCCGATGTTGGCATTGATCTTCACCAGGAAATTGCGGCCGATGATCATCGGCTCGGATTCGGGGTGATTGATGTTCGCGGGGATGATGGCGCGACCCGCCGCGATCTCCGCGCGCACGAATTCCGGCGTCACATACTCCGGCACATTCGCACCCCACGAATTGCCGTCGCGAGCGCCCGCTTGCCCGGTTCGCGCGCGGCCCACGTTTTCTCGAATCGCGACGAACTCCATCTCCGGCGTGATGATGCCCGCGCGCGCATACGCCAACTGCGTCACCGCCGCGCCTGCCTTGGCTCTCAACGGAGCATGCCTAATTGGAAAATCCGCGCTCAGCGCCTCGACGCGGCGCTCGACATCGTTCCTCTCATGAATCCATTTTTCGCGGATTCGCGGCAGACCTTGCTCGATATGAATCTTGACGCGCGGATCCGTGTAAGGCCCTGAAGAATCGTAAACAACCACATCCGGCTCACGCGCCGACGGATGCAACGTGATTGCGCGCATCGGCACCTTGATATCAGGATGCAATACGCCAGTTTCGTGGATCTTGCGGGAAGCAGGCAGCGCGGCCGTGCTGACGGGTACCGCTTTGGCGTTCATCCGATTCTCCCTTGCAATCGTTCATGGGAGATCCAGAGACACGCCGGGGTACGAAGCAACGCATACGCGACGTCGTTGACGACTATGTATCGCTACGCGATTGGCCTTTCCTACGCCAGTATGACCTGGATCAGGTTCAAGGGTCGTCATACCGCGCCAAGCGCCAATGACCTCTCAGCCCCTATAGGGGCTCCCCTAGCGAGTGCGACGTTAACGTTTCCGGGTGACGCGCGTCAATGTTTGCGAGAACCCCTGAATCGCGCGCCATGGATTGCACGCCGAAGTTCCACTTAGGTTGCGCGCTGCCTTCGCTTTGCGACGGACCTCTCAAAATCCGTTGGGGGCCGACCGTAAATTTTCCGGGTGCGGCTGCCGATGCAGAGCAACACACGGCTCACCATCCGACATGCTGAAGAAAATCGCCATATCTGAAGTTCGAACCGGGATGTTCGTGGCTTCGGTCGACGGACCGTGGCTGAAGCACAATTTGTGGAAGACCCGTTTCCTGGTCAAAGACGGAGACATGCTCGCGCGCCTGAAGAGCTCGGGCGTGGAACAGATCTGGATCGATCTTTCCAAGGGCATGGACGTCGCGCCTCCGAAGGACAGCCGCCCTGCTTCAGTCGCGGCGCCAGCGCCCGAGTCCGCGCCGACGCAGAGAAAGCGCGGCGGCTCGATGGCGGACGAGTTGGATAACGCAAGTCAGGTGCTGAAACGTTCCAAAGAAGCGGTGACTTCGCTGTTCAACGAAGCGCGCATGGGGAACGCCGTGAACACCGGCGACTGCGCGCCGCTGGTCAACGACATCGTCGACTCGGTCGATCACAACGCGAACGCGCTGGTCAGCCTGTGCCGTCTGAAGACGGCGGACGAATACACCTATATGCATTCGGTATCGGTGTGCGCATTGATGGTGTCGCTCGGCCGGCAACTCGGCCTCGACGACGACACGGTGCGCGACGCCGGCATGGCCGGTCTGCTGCACGACCTGGGCAAGGCCGTCATGCCCCAAGACATCATCAACAAACCGGGCAAGCTCACCGACGAAGAATTCACCATCATCAAATCGCATCCGGTGCGCGGCTATGAAATGCTGCTCGAGAGCGGCGTCGACAATGAGCGGGTGCTCGACGTGGCCCGCCATCATCACGAGCGCATGGACGGCAAGGGCTATCCGGACTTTCTGCCCGCCGACAAGATTTCGTTGATCGCGCGCATGAGCGCGGTGTGCGACGTGTACGACGCCGTGACGTCAGATCGTCCGTATAAAGCAGGCTGGGATCCGGCCGAGTCGGTCTCGAAAATGGCGTCCTGGGAAGGCCATTTCGATCCGAAGGTGTTGCAGACCTTCATCAAGACCATCGGCATCTATCCGGTCGGCTCGCTGGTGCGCATGGCGTCCGGCAAACTGGGCGTGGTCGTCGAACAAAACGCGGCCAAGCTCACCGCGCCCAAGGTGAAGCTGTTCTTCTCCACCAAGTCGGGCATGCCGTTCGAGCCCAAGCTGATCGATCTGATGGATCCGCTCGTCAACGATCGCATCGTCGCCCGCGAACCGCCGGAGAACTGGAGCTTCGGCTATCTCAACGATCTGTGGGCGAACCACATTACGTGATTTGAACCTAAGCCGCCGCAGCCTCGGCGCGGCGTGCGTCTGGCAACCAGATGGCGAGTAAGCCGAGCAGCGGCAGAAATGCGCTGAGGCGGTAGACCATTTCGATCCCATAAACATCCGCCAGATGCCCGAACGAGGCTGCCGCCAGGCCGCCCACGCCGAACGAAAAGCCGAACATCATTCCTGACACCATGCCGACGCGCGAGGGCATCAACTCTTGCGCGAACACCACGATTGCCGGAAACGCTGAGGCGATGGTCAAGCCGATGAGCACGGTGAGCGCTTCGGTCCATGCCAGGTCGACGAAGGGCAACAGCAGCGTGAATGGGATCGCGCCCAATACCGAAAACCGGATCACGTTCCTGCGGCCGAAGCGATCGCCCCAGTAGCCGCCGGCGAGCGTGCCAACCGCAAGCGCTCCGAGAAACAGGAACAGATGCACCTGCGCCTCGACCACGCTCAGCTGAAAACGCTCGATGAGATAGAACGTGTAGTAGTTGGTCAGGCTCGCCACATACGCGTACTTGGAAAAAATCAACACCAGCAGAATGGTCATGCCCTTGGCGACGTGCCCACGTGGAGCGGCGGCCTGCGACTTGTGCGGCGTGCGCAGTCGCTGCAGGCGAGGCAATCCGTGATGTTTGTACCAGACACCGACGTTCCACAGGATGGCCGTCGATACCAGCGTCAGCAGCGCGAAAGCCACGAGGCTCGACTGCCCCCACTTCACGACGATCAGCGCTGCAAACAACGGTCCGATGGCCTGACCGGCGTTGCCGCCCAGCTGAAACAACGACTGCGCAAGGGAATGACGATTACCTGCCGCCATGCGGGCGACACGGGACGATTCGGGATGAAACACGCTCGAGCCCATGCCGAGCATCATCCCGCCGATCATCAGCCAGCCGAAGCTCGGAGCCATGGCGAACACCGCCAGGCCCGCGGCCGTGAACAACGTTCCGGCCGGCAACGAAAACGGCGCGGGCCGCCGGTCGGCGACATAACCGACCACCGGTTGAAGCAACGACGCGGTGGTCTGATACGCCAGCGAGATCCAGCCCAGCTGCGCGAAGCTCAGCTGGTGACTGTCTTTGACCATGGGATACGTCGCCTGCATCAGCGACTGCATCATGTCGTTCATCAGATGGCAGCAGCTGATCGCCAGAATCACAGCAAATGCGGTGTGATCCCGCGGGGTGGCGGGATCGTGAACCTCGACCGAGGAATTCAAAGAAAGGCTCCGTGCAACCTGCGCCATGAGCCGCGCCGGTTCGAAAGGGACTGAAATCTCATCGGGTAAGTGTATTCAGTCCCGCGCGGGGCGTCTCTGACAACTTCGACACCTTGCGTAGACAGCGATCGATCACTCGCCCAGCAGATGCAGGGCCACTTCGCGCTCGTGCGGGCGCCGACGATGCTCGAACAAATAAATCCCTTGCCACGTGCCTAGCACCGGCTTGCCGTCCATCACGGGAATGGATAACTGAACTTGCGTCAACGCCGTGCGCAGATGGGCGGGCATGTCGTCCGGCCCTTCGTCGTCGTGCGCATAGCGGGCGGGATCTTCGGGCGCGATCTGCTCGAAGAAGGCTTCCAGGTCGGTGCGCACTTCCTTCGCTGCATTCTCCTGTATCAGCAGCGATGCCGAAGTGTGTTTACAAAAGACCGTGAGCAGCCCGGTGGTCACCTGCTGGGCGGCCACCCAGGCGCGGATCTCGCGAGTGACCTCGACCAGGCCACGGCGCGAAGTCCGAACCGAAAGAACGTGAGTGAACTGGCGCATGACGACCCTCAGGCTCTGGCGCCCCGCCCGGCCTTCCTGACAGAGGCATTTGCACCGACGGCGCGTAAACAGAAAGCGACAATGCCCTCGACCAGTTCCTTTCGCCCCTCGCGCTTGGCACGCGGAGCGATGGGCCGGATCAGCGCTTCGGTAAACGCGCCGACGATACAGGCCGCGCCGATATCGACCGACTGCGCCGGAAACTCGCCGGCGTCGATGCCCTCGATGAGCAGCGATTTGAACACTTCGCCGAATCGTTTGCGACCGAGCAGACGAGCTTCGTCGATCTCCTGCTCGGCCGGTTCGGCGATGAAAGCATAGGCCAGGTAGGGACCTTCGAGCGCGCGATTGGCAAAGGACTCCACGCAGCCTCGCAGGCGGGAGGTCACATTGCCCTCGCCCTGCGCTATGTCCTGCAGGATGGCGATTTCGTGATCGATGGCGCTGGTCAGCACTTCGACGAATAGCGCGGCCTTGGACGGAAAGTAACGGTAAATGGCGCCCGCCGAGAGCCCGGCGCTGGCGGCCACCGCGGCGATGGACGCGTGATTGAACCCACCCTCGGCGACCAGGGCGCGCGCGGCCTTCAGGATTCGCTGCCGATTATCGGCCAGCCGCTCCTCCATCAGGAATGATCGCCGGTAGCTCATGGGCCGGATCCTACCCCGGATTCCGTCATGAAGTGAATGCCTATTTTTTTTGTGAATGCCGATTCACTTCTTGGCCCGCCCCTTCTACAATTCGGCTGGCTTTCAGCCAGACAATCGGCCTGAAAGATGCCCGGATCACCAGGGGGCCCATGAACGTCATTCCGTCCAAGCTGCGCACCAACAGCGATGAATACCGCGCCAACAGCGCCGCGTTGCGCGCGCTCGTCGAGGAACTGCGGGAGAAAACGGCCACTGTCGCCCTCGGCGGCACGGAAAGCGCCCGCCAGAAACACACCTCTCGCGGCAAGCTGCTGGTCCGAGATCGCATCGATTTGCTGCTGGATCCCGGCACACCGTTTCTCGAGTTCTCGCCACTGGCCGCGCTCGGTATGTATGGCGGCGATGTCGCCAGCGCCGGCGCGGTTGCCGGCATCGGCCGTATCAACGGTCGCGAATGCGTGATCGTCGGCAACGACGCGACCGTCAAAGGTGGCACCTACTACCCGATCACCATCAAGAAACATCTGCGGGCGCAAGAGATCGCCCGTGAGAACCGCCTGCCCTGCGTGTATCTGGTCGACTCCGGCGGCGCATTCCTGCCCATGCAGGACGAAGTGTTTCCGGACAAGGAACATTTCGGGCGAATCTTCTATAACCAGGCGAACCTGTCGGCACTAGGCATTCCGCAAATTGCCTGCGTGATGGGCTCGTGCACAGCCGGTGGAGCGTATGTGCCGGCGATGAGCGACGAGGCTGTGATCGTGCGCAACCAGGGCACGATCTTCCTGGGCGGCCCGCCGCTAGTGAAAGCGGCGACTGGCGAAGTCGTCAGCGCCGAGGACTTAGGTGGTGGCGACGTGCACACACGCATCTCCGGCGTCGCCGATCACCTGGCCGAGAACGATCATCATGCGCTCGCCATCGTTCGTCGCATCGTAAACAACCTCGGTCCGCGCGAAACCGCATTCCAGCCTCAAGCAGTGGAAGATCCCCTGTATGACCCGGAAGAGCTGTACGGTGTAATCCCTGCGGACACGCGCAAGCCTTTCGACGTGCGCGAAGTCATCGCTCGTATCGTCGACGGTTCACGCTTCGATGAATTCAAAGCACGCTTCGGCAACACGCTGGTCACGGGCTTCGCGCACGTGTACGGCTATAAAGTCGGCATCATCGCCAACAACGGCGTGCTGTTCTCCGAGTCGGCCCAAAAGGCCGCGCACTTCATCGAGCTGTGCTCGCAACGACGTGTGCCGCTGCTGTTTCTGCAAAACATCACCGGCTTCATGGTCGGCCGCAAGTACGAGAACGAAGGCATCGCGCGTCATGGCGCGAAGATGGTGACGGCCGTCGCGACCGCGCAAGTACCGAAATTCACCGTGCTGATCGGCGGCTCTTATGGCGCGGGCAACTATGGCATGTGCGGCCGCGCCTACTCGCCTCGCTTCCTCTGGACCTGGCCGAATTCGAAGATTTCGGTGATGGGTGGCGAGCAGGCGGCCAACGTGCTCGCGACGGTGCGTCGTGACGCGCTCGAAGCGCAAGGCAAGCAATGGAGCGCCGAAGAGGAAGAAGCATTCAAGGCGCCGACACGCGCCCAGTTCGAGACGCAAGGCAGTCCGTACTACGCAACGGCCCGTCTGTGGGATGACGGCATCATCGATCCCTCGCAAACGCGACGCACGCTGGCGCTCGGTCTTGCCGCGGCGGCCAATGCTCCGGTCGGTGAGACACGCTTCGGCGTGTTCCGCATGTAAGGCGAGGACCCAACATGTTTAAAAAGATCCTGATCGCCAATCGCGGCGAGATTGCATGCCGGGTCATCGCCACTTGCCGCAAGCTCGGCATCCGCACGGTGGCCGTTTACTCCGAAGCCGATGCGGGCGCGCGTCATGTACGTCTCGCGGACGAAGCTTATTGCGTCGGCCCTGCGACCTCGCGTGAAAGTTATCTGCGCATCGATCGCATCATCGAGGTTTGCAAACAATCGGGCGCGCAGGCGGTGCACCCCGGTTACGGCTTCCTCTCGGAGAATGAGAGTTTCGCGCAAGCCTGCGAGCAGAACGGCATCGTGTTCATCGGCCCGCCGGTGCACAGCATTCGCGCCATGGGCCTGAAGTCGGCCGCCAAGGCTCTCATGCAGCAAGCCAAGGTTCCGCTCGTTCCTGGATATCACGGTGCGGATCAGGATCCGTCGCTGCTACAACGTGAAGCCGATCGCATCGGTTATCCGGTGCTTATCAAAGCGTCCGCCGGCGGCGGCGGCAAAGGCATGCGTGTCGTCAACGGGCCAGACGAGTTCGCCGCGGCGCTCGCCTCCTGCCAGCGCGAGGCGCGAACCTCCTTCGGTGACGATCATGTGCTCATCGAAAAGTATCTGCTCCAGCCGCGCCACATCGAAATCCAGGTGTTCGCCGACAAGGCGGGACACACGATCAGTCTCAACGAGCGTGACTGCTCGGCGCAGCGCCGCCATCAGAAGGTGGTGGAAGAAGCGCCCGCTCCCAGCGTCGATGCGAAACAACGCGTGGCAATGGGCAGAGCCGCCTGCGACGCCGCGCGCGCTGTAGGTTACGTCGGCGCGGGCACGGTCGAGTTCATCGCCGACTCGGCGGGCAATTTCTATTTCATGGAGATGAATACCCGGCTGCAGGTGGAGCATCCGGTCACTGAGATGATCACCGGACTCGACCTGGTCGAGTGGCAGCTGCGCATCGCGGCCGGCGAGGATCTGCCGCTCACTCAGGAGCAAGTGCCGCTGAACGGCCACGCGATCGAAGTCCGCATCTACGCCGAAGAACCTGAAAAAGGATTTCTGCCCTCCGTCGGCCGGCTCGCCTGTTTCAAGACGCCTGCGCCTTCGGCGCATGTGCGCCTCGACACCGGCGTGGAACAAGGCGACGAGATCACGCCTCACTACGATCCCATGATCGCCAAGCTGATCGTTTGGGATCGCACCCGCGAAGCTGCCATCGAGCGCATGCTCGGCGCGCTGGCGGAGACGCGCATCGTCGGCGTCGGCCATAACGTGAACTTCCTTTCGCGTCTCGTCGATCACGCAGCGTTCCGTGAAGGCCGTGTGGATACCGGCTTGATCGAGCGTGAGCGCGCGGCGCTCATGCCTGCTGCCACGGAATTGCCGCCCGAAGTATTTCAGGTGGCTGCCCTCGCGCAACTTTCCTTTGAGCGTGAGCAAAACCAGTCCGCTTCTCCCTGGAGCGCCACCGACGGCTGGCGCATCAACGGCGCTCAGACCCGCACCTTGCAGTTCGCTGCTGGCGAGCAGACGAAAAACGTTTCTATTCGCTACTCAGGAAACGGATATCTCATCGGCGATCAGCCCGCGAGCGTGCAGCGCCTGTCCGACTCCGATCTGCGCATCGATATCGGCCAACGCCACATCAACGCTGCCGTCGTCAAAGCCGGCGAGCAAATGCATGTCTTCCTCGGCGGCTTCCAACATGTACTCACCTATGTCGATCCTCTGGTCCATGCGGGGGAAACGGAAGAGACCCACGGCGGCCTGACCGCGCCCATGCCCGGCAAGATCATCGCCCTGCTCTCCGAGCCCGGCGCGGAAGTCGCGAAGGGCGCGCCGCTGCTGGTGATGGAAGCCATGAAAATGGAGCTCACCGTGTTTGCACCAGGCAAGGGCAAGGTCGTGAGTTACCTGTGCAATGCCGGCGATCAGGTCAAAGAAGGCGTGCCGTTGGTGGACTTCCTGGCCAGCTCATAACGGAACTCGCCCTCGGAGCTCCGACGGACTGCACAGAAAACAGCAACCTCGCACAAGCATCGTCCTGCCTGTATGAGGCAACCTTCAGGCGAATGTGGAACCAACGCATGGGCACGGCGTTCCACGAAGTTATCGCACTGGAGAGTCAAAATGGCCAAGGTCCTGGTTCTGTACTATTCCTCGTACGGACACATCGAGCAGATGGCGAACGCCGTGGCGGAAGGCGCACGCTCCGCGGGCGCCCAGGTGGACGTGAAGCGCGTCCCTGAAATCGTGCCGGAAGATGTCGCACGCAAGAGCGGCTACAAACTCGATCAGCCCGCGCCCATCGCCACCGTCGAAGAACTGCCGCAGTACGACGCGATCATCTTCGGCACCGGCACGCGCTACGGCAACATGACGGCGCAGATGAAAAGCTTCATCGATCGCACCGGCGCGCTGTGGGCCAGCGGCGCGCTGGTCGGCAAAGTAGGCTCGGTGTTTTCCTCATCGGCCACTCAGCACGGCGGGCAGGAATCGACCATCCTGACTTTCCATCCCGTGCTGCTGCACCTCGGCTTCATCATCGTCGGCCTGCCCTACGCGTTCCAGGGACAGATGGGAGTCAGCGAAGTCATGGGCAACACGCCCTACGGCGCGTCCACAATCGCCGGCGCCGACGGCAGCCGACAACCTTCCAAGGTCGAACTGGACGGCGCGCGCTTCCAAGGCCGCCATGTCGCCGAAATCGCGGCGAAGCTTGCGGCTCGCTAACCGTAACGCAGCCACCAATAGGCTGCGCCAGCGAGCACACAGTAAAGCAGCACCCACACCATGCTGAGCTTGAACCGCGTCAAGCCAATGAACGCGGCCAGGCTCAGCAACACCGCCCCCGGCTCGACCGTCGGCCACTCTGGCGCATCGAGCTGCAGTGGGCCGAGGTTCACGCGATTCACATTGCCAAACAACGTGTGAGTCGCGAACCACACGGACAGATTCAAGATGACGCCGACCACGGCCGCGGTGACACATGACAGCGCCGCGTTCAATGCGTGATTTTGCCGCAGTGACTCCATATAGGGCGCGCCGACAAAGATAAAAAGAAACGAAGGCAGGAAGGTCACCCAAGTCGTCAGTAACGCGCCGAGCGTCGCAGCCACCCACGGATCCAAGGGCGCAGCGAAACGATATGCCGCGAGGAAGCCCACGAACTGCAGCACCATGATCAGCGGCCCCGGCGTGGTTTCCGCCAGCGCCAGGCCATCGATCATTTCGCCCGGCTGCAGCCAGTGCAAATGTTCGACCGCCCGCTGCGCCACGTACGCGAGCACGGCATAAGCGCCACCGAATGTGACCACGGCCGTCTGGCTGAACATCAGCCCTTCACGCACGAGCACATGCTGTGAACCCAGCCATGCGGCGATCACGGCGACAGGAGCAAACCACAACGCCAGGCACGCAAGCGTCATGACGATCGCTCGACGCGCCGATGGCTGAGTGTGAGCAAGCTGACCCTGCTCGTGCATGCGCTCGACCAGATAGTCGCCGTCCTCCGCTGCGTTCGACCCGTCGCCATGCGAGCTCGCGGCGACGTGATTCTTTGCGAACAAGCCGATCAGCGCGGCGCCGAGGACCAGCAATGGAAACGGCACATGAAATAGATAAATCGTGATGAAAGCGGCGGCGGCAATGCCGATCATGAAACGATTCTTCAGCGCGCGGCTGCCGATGCGCATCACGGCCGACACGACGATTGCGAGCACCGCCGCTTTGAGCCCGAAGAACACCACCGTCATCGCCGCCACGCCGGCGTAGCGCACGTACAACCAGCTCAACAGCAGCATGGCCAGGCAGCCGGGCAACACGAACAACGCGCCGGCCGCGATGCCACCCCAGGTTCGATGCAACAGCCAGCCGATGTATGTCGCGAGCTGCTGCGCCTCGGGCCCTGGCAGCAACATGCAATAGTTCAGTGCATGCAGGAACCGCGACTCGCTAATCCACTTACGGTGCTCGACCAGCTCGCGGTGCATGAGCGCGATCTGGCCGGCCGGGCCGCCGAAGCTGAGCCAACCGATGCGCATCCAGACCTTGAATGCTTCGGAAAAGCGAATGGGATGCAGCGGCAGCGACGGCTGGGCAGCGTTATCGATGGGACTCGCGGGAGTGGTGCTCACGCCCCACTGTAGTTGGTGGCCGGCCCGTTCGTAAACAGCCTGGCCATTCTGGTCACAATGGGGCGGTCACAAAAGGGTCACGTGCAGCCGCGTGCTACGTCGCGGACCAGCTGCCGCCCAGCGCCTTGAACAAGGTAATCGAGGCGTTCACCCGGGCGAGCTTGGCCTGCACCAGTGAATCCTCGGCGTTCAACTGCGAGCTCTGGCTTTCCAGGACCGTCAGCAAATCATCTGAGCCCGCTTGATAGCGCGTCGTGGCAAGCCGCAGGGCCAACTGCGCCTGCTCGACGGTTTGCGTCAGCAGCGTGGCCCTGCGCTCGGCCGTGGCGACAGCCTTCAGGCTGTCGTTCACTTCCTTCACGCTCGTGAGCACGGTTTGCAGATAGGTTTCCACGAGCTCGCGACGCGTGGCGTCCGCGAGCTGCACCTGGCCGCTACGTTCTCCGCCGTCGAACAAGACTTGCGCTAGAGATGTTGTCAGAGCAGCCACCGTCGATGATCCGCCGGTCAGCCAATTCGTCACGAGACCCGTGGCGCTCAGTTCCATGCTCGGATAAAGCGCGGCCCGCGCCACGCCGATGTCGGCATTCGCGGCAAGGAGGTCGGCTTCAGCCGCACGAACATCGGGCCGACGCTGCAACAGATCGCCAGGCTGGCCGGCAGCGAGCGCAGGCGGAATCACATCGGCGAGCGACTGCGTGCGAACGTCAAAAGCCTGCGGGACGCGACCGAGCAGCAACGCCAGCGCGCTCTGAGTCTCGGTCAGACTCTGTTGCAGCTCTGGCACTTCTACTTCGATGTTGAGCAAGGCCGTGCGCTGTTGGGCGACATCCAGGCCACTCGCGGCGCCGCTGGAGTAACGAACCTCGATCAGTGACATGAGCGAGCGCGCCGCTTCCAGATTCTTCTGCGCGATCGCCAGTCGATCCTTGAGCGCGAGCGTCTGGAAATAATAAGAAGCAACGTCGGCCTGGAGCACGAGCCTGGTGCTCTCCATGTCGTACTCGCGAGCGGCAACTCGCGCCGCGGCGGCCTGCACGTTGGCTCGATTCGCACCCCAGAGGTCCAACTCGTAACTCACCGAGAGCTGCGAATCATCGGACGAAGCGAGATTGTGATCGCCACCAATCTCCCGCTGACGCGAGCCTGCCACGGACACAGACGCATATGGCAACAGCCTGCTGCTGGCCATCTTCGCAGTCGCCTTCGCCTGCTCGATGCGAGTCACCGCGGCAGCGAGATCGTGATTCGCCGCCAGCGCCTCGGCCATCAACTGTTCCAGCTCTGCGTCTTGAAACAGCTCACGCCACTCGGTCGGCGTGTTGCTGCTGACGGCAACTTTCTGTTCGGCCCAGGACTCCGGCAGGTCGGCATTCGGCCGCTGGTACTGCGGTGTGAGGCTGCAGCCCGCGAGCACGCCCACTACGGCAATCGCTAAAGCGCGTTTCACATAGGTATGCACTTTCATATTCTTTACTCCGATGCCAGAGCGACCACCGGGTCCATGTATGCCGCCTTACGCGCGGGCAGATACCCGAACAGCACGCCAGTCAGCAGCGCCGAGCCGAGCGCAAGCAGCGCAGGCGTCGGTGTGAAGGCGACGTTGGTGCCAAGGGCTCGCGCCACAAATCCAGCAGTGAAGCCCAACGCCACACCGATCAATCCACCGATGCCGCACACCACCAGCGCTTCGGTATTGAACTGCAGCAGGATGTTGCTCGCTCGCGCGCCAGTCGCCATGCGTACGCCGATCTCACGTGTCCGCTCCGTCACGCTGACCAGCATGATGTTCATCACGCCGATGCCACCCACGATCAGCGAGATCGCCGCGACACAGCCGAGCAGCAGCGTCAACGTGTTCTGCGTCGAGGCCGCCGCGGCCATGAACGAGCTGGTGCTGCGAATCTGGAAGTCCTCGAGGTGATGGCGGGCCATCAGCAACTGCCGGATCTCCTCCTGCGTCACCGCGGTCTTCTCGTCGTCCGCGAGCTTCACGTTGATCGAGCCGAGATACTGCTGACCGAACAGGCGATTGAAGCCGGTCGACAGCGGCACGAACGCCGCATCGTCCATGTCGGAGCCGAACGCGTTCGCGCCTTTAGTGTCCAGCACGCCGATGACTTCGAACGGCGTATTCGACACCAGGATGAACTGTCCCACCGGGTTGTCATTGTCCGGGAACAGATTCTTGGCGACGGTCTTGCCGAGCACGATGACAGTGGCGTAGCTGCGAACGTCGTCTTCCGTGATGAACGTGCCGCTGGCCATCGGCCAGTTCTGAGTCGTTTGATAGGCGGGCCAGACGCCAGTGATATTGCTCTGATAGTCGACCGAGCCCATGCGCAGCGTCGCTCGCGTCTTCCGCTCCGGCGACACCGCGACCACGTTATCCAGCGACGCAATCTCCTGAGCATCCGCGGGCACGAGTGTCGCAATGTCACCTGACGGACGAGTGCCCGGCGCTCCTGGGAACACGAGCAGCAGATTGCTGCCCATGGCCGCGATCTGTTTCATCACCGCTTCCTTACTACCGTTGCCGATAGCCAGCATGGTGACGACGGCGGCCACGCCGATCATCACGCCCAGCAATGTCAGCGCGCTACGAAACTTATTCGCACGCAACGAGCGCAGGGCCATCTTCATGGCTTCCTGCAGATCGTCGAGCCAGCCCGCCTTCGCCGCCTGCAACGCGCGCTCGCTGACGGCGCCAGACGCGGTGCGCTTCACTCCGGAGTCGTCGACGATCCGGCCGTCTTTGATGTGCACGACGCGTTCGGCGTTCTCCGCCACGGCCGCATCGTGAGTGATCAAAATAATAGTGCGACCTTCTGAGTGCAGCTGTTTGAGCAACGCCATCACTTCGGCGCCGCTGCGGCTATCGAGCGCGCCCGTAGGCTCGTCCGCCAGAATCACCTCGGCGTCGTTCATCAGCGCGCGCGCAATGGAAACGCGCTGCTGCTGGCCGCCAGACAACTGATTAGGCCGATGATCGGTGCGCTCGCCCAAGCCGAGCTTCGCAAGCAGACTGCGCGCGCGAGCCTTGCGAGCTTCCTGCGGCACGCCTGCATAGATCGCGGGCAGCTCGACGTTCTCCGCCGCCGTCACGGTCGCGAGCAAGTTGTAACGCTGGAACACGAAACCGAACGTGTCCCGCCGCAAGGCGGCCAGCTCATCGGGATCCAGAGTGCCTACATCCACGCCATTGACTTCATAGCGACCCTCGTTGGGACGATCGAGACAGCCCAGGATGTTCATCAATGTCGACTTACCAGATCCTGACTGGCCCATGATGGCCACGAATTCGCCACGCCGGATCTCGAGCGAGGCATGATCCAGCGCGCGGATTTCGCTATCGCCGCTGACGTAGACGCGGCTGGCGTCCACGACCCGGATCAACGGGGCTTCAGTATCCATGGTGTCTTCTCGATTTCTCGTTTAGAGCCGCGGTCCCATCTGCCGCATACGTCCGCCCTGCGCTGCTCCGCCCGCCGGCGGCACGGCGTTCGCAACGATCAGCTGATCTCCGGGTAACAATCCGGAGACGACCTGAGCCATGGAGCGATTGGTGAGTCCGATCTTCACGTCACGTTCGATGACGCCGTCGTCGGTGAGCACCTTCGCCTTGTATGCGTTGCCGCCCGCGTCATGTTGAGCTTGCAGCGCGTTGATCGGCGCCAGCGGCACGTCTTTGGCTTCACCCAGCGTGAAGAACACCTGCACTGTCATTTGTGGCAACAGCTGGCCTTCACGGTTGTCGACGTCGATGAGCACGTTGTAGAGCACCACGTCGTTCTCTACTTCGGGCGTCGGATACACCGCGCGCACCTTGCCTTCCCATTTCCTGTCCGGCATGCCGAGCGTCGTAAAATGCGCCGGCATGCCGACGGTGATGCGACTCACATCGGCTTCGGCGACTTGCGCCCACACCGTCATCACATCCATGTTGGCCACCTGCACGATGACGGGCGCGGACTGCGAAGCGTTCACCGTCTGGCCTTCGAGCGTGGTTTGCGAAACCACGGTGCCATCGAGCGGCGCGTAGATTTTGGTGTAGCCGAGGTTGGCGAGGTCGCCTTCGAGCGTCGCCTCGGACGCTCTGATCTGTGCGCGAGTGGCGCTCACAGTAGCCGCCGCGACTTTGGCCTGCGCGTCGGCCTCATCCACCGTGGTCTGGCTGACCGCATCTGCGGCGCGCATTTCCTGATTGCGCTTCAACTGAGTAGCCGCGAGCGCGGATTCGGCGAGCTGTTGTTCCAACTGCGCCTTGAGATTCTCCAGCGTGGCGCGATCCTTTCGAACGGTGGACTCGTACACGGTGGGATCGATCTCGGCGATCAGATCGCCCTTGGCGACGCGGTCGCCGATATCGACATGAATCTTCATGACGCGGCCCGACACCTGCGTGCCCACATCGACATAATCCTTGGGTTCGATGGAGCCGACGGCGGTGATGCTTTTTTGCAGATCGCCGCGAGTCACGGTGACTGTCTGCAGCCCCGCCTCATCGTCCTGGCCTATGTAATGACAGGCGCCCGCCACCACCGCGGCGGTCAGCACCGCCGGCAGCCCCACCTTGCGCCAGCCGCCCAAGACGCCAGCGCGTGACCCTGTCTGCTTCATGTCCGAACCTCTGCCCGCCTTGATTTCCATGGGGATCAGCTTGGGCGGCAAACGTGGAGGAAAATTGAAGACTTTGTGGAGTCAGCGCCCAAGTCTTGCCCGCCCGGGGTAGACAGGTCTTAATGCCGCCCCATGAGATGGAGTATTTCGACCAAGCTGTTCCTGGTCCTGGTGGCGATCAGCATTGCCACCGTCGCGGCCATGGGCGTGTCCGCGCGCATCAGCTTCACGCGTGGCTTCATCGGCTACCTCAACGAGCAGAGCGCGGCCTACGCCGATTCAGTCGTCGTCCGGTTGGCCGAGGCCTACAAGACCGAGGGCAGCTGGAGATTCCTGCATCACAATCCGCGCGCCTGGTATCGCCTGCTCGACAATCGCAGCCGCCGCGAGCGTGACAGCCCGCCGCAGTTCTCCGAAGTGGACTTCAGCGCCGTGCACTTGCGGCTGACCCTTTTGGACGCAGATAAAGAAGTCGTCATCGGCAATCGCAACATTCCCTCCGACACCCCCATGCGCCCGGTCAACGTCGACGGTCGAACCGTGGGCTGGCTCGCTCTCATCCCCTATCAGCAAGCCACTGCCGCGGCCGATGTGCGTTTTCAGCAGCGGCAGCTGACGCAGAACTGGCTGATCGGCTGGGCCACGGTCATCGTCGCCGCCCTCGCCGCCTGGTGGTTGTCTCGTTTGCTGGTGACGCCGCTCAAGCGCATCACGGCCGCGACTCACAACCTCGCGAGCGGCGATTACAGCGTGCGCATCCCGGTCACATCGAAAGACGAGATCGGCGGCTTGTCGGAAGACTTCAATCGCCTCGCCCAGGCGCTGGCGCATAACGAACAGCTGCGACGTTCGTTCATGGCGGACGTGTCGCACGAGCTGCGCACGCCGCTGTCGGTGCTCAAAGGCGAGCTGGAAGCCATCGAAGACGGCGTCCGGAGCATGACCCCCGCGACTCTCGCTTCGTTGCAATCGGAAGTTACAACGCTCAACAAGCTGGTGAGCGATCTGTACGATCTGTCGCTGTCGGACATCGGTGCGCTGAGCTATCGCATGACCGAGGTCGAGATCGACGAGGTATTGCAGACCACGCTCGCGGCCTTCCAGCAACGCCTCGCCGATCGAGGTTTGAAGGTGCAAACAGATATCACGCCATCCGTGCCCGTCAACGGCGACGAAGGCAGATTGCAGCAGCTGTTCAACAACCTTCTCGAGAACTGCGCGCGTTACACACAAACGGGCGGCACGGTGCGCGTCGGCTGCCGGACTGTGAATGGCGAAGTGCTCGTCGAAATCGAAGACTCCGGGCCAGGCGTCCCGGCCGATATCCTGCCGCGCATCTTCGAACGATTCGTGCGTGCCGAAGCCTCGCGCAATCGTTCGCACGGCGGCGCAGGGCTCGGGCTCGCGATCTGCCAAAATATCGTCGAAGCTCATGGCGGCAAGATCGCCGCCAGCGCCGCACCGCTCGGTGGATTGCTGATTAGCATCCGTTTACCGAGGCTCAGAGATCTGCAGGTGTGATATGAGCGACGGTGCTACACAGGCCAGGATTCTCATCGTCGAGGACGAGCCCAAGCTCGCGCAGCTGCTCGCGGACTATCTCACATCGGCGGGTTATCACACGCAGATCGTCGGTGACGGACGCGAAGTCGTGCCCGTGCTCAAGGCATCGCACTTCGATCTGATGCTGCTCGATTTGATGCTGCCCGGCCGCGACGGCCTCGAAGTCTGCAAGGACGTGCGCGCCTTCAGCAACATCGCGATCGTGATGGTCACCGCGCGTGTCGAAGAAATCGACCGGCTGCTCGGGCTGGAGCTCGGCGCCGACGACTATATCTGCAAGCCCTTCAGCCCTCGCGAAGTCGTGGCGCGAGTGAAAGCGATTCTGCGCCGGACGCCGCAGCAGGCTCAGGCGCAGGTGAATTCCAAGCTCAGCATCGATGAAAACCAGTTCAAGGCGGTGCTGAATGGACAGACACTGGATCTCACGCCCGTCGAATTTCGCCTGCTCAAGGCGTTGTCCGCCTCCCCGGGCCGCGTGTTTTCTCGTCAGCAGTTATTGAACACGCTGTATGAGGATCATCGCGTGGTGACGGACCGCACCGTGGACAGTCACGTGAAAAACCTGCGACGCAAGTTGCAGCAGGCCAATCCGGGCGATGAATTGATCGAATCGATTTACGGCGTCGGCTACCGCTTCACTTTGTGATCAGTGCTCGCGCCTGTGCGGCGGCGGCATGCGCAGCTCATGTTTGCGCACCGACTTGAGATAACGGTGTACCAACTCGGCGTCCTGGGTGACGAGCAGATCGACGGGCCGCCCACCCAGCACATCGTTCGCTGTGCCGAGCCATGCTTTCGCGCGCTCCACGTTGCCAAGCACTTCGATGATCGTTCGAAACAGACCGACGATCTTCAGCGCCTCCTCCCACTCCTGCCGCTGGGGATCCAACAGGCGCGCACCCGATTGCAACTGAGCAATTTCCTCGGGCTGAGCGCCCAGCATCGCGGGCAACTCGGCGGCAAGCTTCAACTGCTCCACCGCGCGAAACAGAGCTTTGGTCAATAAGGCGGGCGACAGCGTGGACTGTTGATACATCGACGACTCGGAATATTCTGAATTCGATGCGGCCCGATCACAGGCCGCGCAACCAGGTCCTCGCCTCGTCCAGGGAATCGAAGGACCGAAGCAGCAAACCCGACGGCGCGCCCGATTGGACGTTGGCGACCGACTGTTTGCCGAAAAATGCGTAAGGGCACTTGCTCGCCGCGGCCTTGAGCCCGGCCCGAGCCGCCCGAGGCATCCAATCCTCGCGGATCCAGACCTGATCGTCGACATGAATGACCGCAAGCGAGCTGTCATCGCCGAGGATCTTGCGTAACCCCTGCTGGCGCAACAGCTGCAACATCTGCTCGTGGACGAAGCGCAGCTGCGCGCTGGTCGCGTACCTCTGCCACGTCACAAAGATGCACGGCACCGCCGCATCCAGCGTCACACGGCAAATGGGATTGTCCTCGAGATTCGAGACCAATCTGGCGCCGTCGCTGGATTCCGTTCGCACCACTTCCGTGAGTTGGCGCAGGGATTCCGTTTCCTGCCCGTCCCGTGAACCCGTCCTCATCGACCCGATCGCCCTCCTCATTCAGGGCGGGATGATAGTTCACCCGGCCCCCGGCCCGCTGCTAACATTTTTCGACGTCGGAGGGAACCCCGGATTCGAGCGCCGCGCTTTGCATGCGATCCCCGGCAAAGACGCTGGGAAAAGCAATGGAGAGCCGCCATGACGCCCCGGAATCTGGCCTTCCGTGTTGTGTCGTCGCTTCTTATTACACTCCTGCTGGCGCCCCCTCCGATCCTAGCCGCCGCGCGCGTGGTGCAGGAGCACGCCAAGGTGACGATTCCCGGCGCGACCGACCAGCGCATTTCCCGAATCGCCTTCAGCGGCAACAGTCTGCTGGCCCTCGCTCATCGCCTGGTCGAGCTCGAACAAGGCACTTTTCGACACTCGGTGGTCTACAGGTTCGAACGGGCCAGCAGCACGGCGCCCTGGCAGTACGCCGGCATCCTGCATGAATCCATGGCCCAGGTCGGAACCACCAATCGCGTCGATCCCGTGACCATCGCCATGGACGGCAACCTGGCCGTGGTCGTGTTCGGCCTGGTGCATATCTTCGAGCGCTCCGGCGCCGAGTGGATTTTGACGGCCAGCTTCGACGGCACGACCGAGGCGCTGGATGTGGAGATCGATCAGGGCAACAACATCGTGCTCAGTGGACGGATGTGCCAGATGCGCTCGTATGCCAGGGACTCGGCCGGCCGATGGCAGACGTTGGCCGATGTCAGCCCCACCAGCGACTGCAGCGTCGTCAGCCAGGACGTGGATATTTCCGGCTTGCGCATGGTGCTCGCCAATCCACTGGCCGGCAGCATCGGGCCCCAGTACACCAGCAATGTGAAAGTGTACGACGGGCTGAGGACCAGCACGCCGACAGCCATCGTCACCAGTCCATTCACACCGAGCAGCTCGTTCGGATATGCGGTGGCGCTCGAAGGCAATACTCTGCTCGCAGCTGACGACGCCGGCGTCCGCGCCTTCAACTACAGCACTGCGACGGGCTGGAACTACACCGCCACGCTCGCGCCCGCGGATCTCTTCATGACGTTGGGCCCGACCAATCTCGATATCGAAGGCGGCCTGATTGCAATTCCACACACCAACGATCCGCAACGGGGTCTGGTGGCCGGTTCTGTGGAAATCCAACGGCGCAATTCCGATGGCACGTTCACCGAGGTGGCGCGCCTGCTCGCGAGCGATGCGGCCCCGAACGATCAGCTCGGTATCGATGCGGCAATCGATGGCAGAACGGTCGCTGCCGCCTCGCGCCTCTCCGTCTATTTCTTCGACCTGCCCACGGATCTCAGTTTGCCGGCGCGTATTCACGATAACTTCAACTCGGGCAGTGCAGCCAATTGGACGCCGCAGGCGGGCAGCAGCTTCAGCGTGGTCACGTCGGGCGTGAGCCGCGTGTATCGACAGTCGAGTGTGGCCGGCAACGCTGCGGCCCTGCGTACGAATCTCGATTGGCGCGATCAATCCATACAAGCGGATATTCGACCGCGCGCGCTTGATGGCAACGATCGCTGGGTCGGTTTGGTGGTGCGCTATCAGGACGCCAATAACTATTACTACGTGACGGCGCGCAGCCGGGGCATTTTGGAACTGAAGAAAATCGTCAACGGCGTGTTTACGTCGCTCAGTGCGGTCGGCATGCCGTTCCAGCTCGGCCGCAACTATCGCATCGGCCTGCAAGCCATCGGCACGCGGATCGCCATCTTCGAGAACGGGCGCAAGATCACCGAAGTGACCGACGACTCGCTCACCCATGGCAGCGCCGGCTTCATGAGCTACAAGATGGCCGCGGACTTCGACAACGTCGTGCTGAGCCCGACGCCTTTGCTGGCGTTGCTGGACGACAACTTCGAACGCCTGCCCGAGGAGCGTTGGACGGAGCTGGGCGAGGGCCAGTGGAGCCTCGTCAATCCCGACGGCAGCGGCTTCAACCATCTCTACGAACAATCCTCCGTCGCCGGCGGCGCCCGCTCGATCACCGGCGTGAAGACGCGCGATCAGACCGTGCAAGTCGAAGCCCGCCCGCTCGCTTTCGGCGCGGGGGCTGGTCGATGGTTCGGCGTTATCGCAAGGTACGTCGATGACAACAATTACTATTACGTCACGCTGCGTAACGACAACTCTCTGTCCCTTCGCAAGCTGGTCAACGGGAGCATCGTCAATCTGCGCACCGTGCCTTTCACACTGACGGTTGGGCAGTGGTATCAGCTTCGGCTCGAGGCGATCGGTACTTCGCTGCGAGTCTATGTTGGCGACGAAATGTTGATGGAAACCACCGACAGCTCCCACCCGGAAGGCCGCTACGGTTTGGCCATGTACAAATCGCACACGGCATTCGACAATTTCCTCGCGACTCAGCAGTAAACTTTAGGCGGAAGGCCGACTAACAAGACGGGAGGCAGAAATAAAACGTCGCGCCCCCGCCCGGCTGGGACTCGGCCCAGACGCGGCCGCCGTGTTTTTCCATCACGGACTTTACGATGGTGAGCCCCAGGCCGGTGCCTTCGAATTCCTTTTCCGAATGCAGGCGCTGGAACGCGCCGAACAGGCGCGGTGAATATCTGGGATCGAAGCCGACGCCGTTGTCACGAACAAAGTAGGTGCGCGCCCCTTCGACCTCAGTCTCCCCCACCCAGATCTCCGGCCTCGACCGAGTCTGCGAAAATTTGATGGCGTTGGAAATGAGATTGCGTAAGGCCAATGTCAGCAGCCCCGGATCCGCACGCACGCAAGCCGCCGGCAAGGAAACATGAATCTGAGTCGGCGGCTGCGGCCCGACCTCCGCGACGACCTGTCGCATCAACTCACCCAACTGCAGCTCCTGCGTCTGCAGCTCGCGTTGCGAGACCGAGGCGAGCTTCAAGAGATGATCGATGATGGCGTCCATGCGCCTGGTAGTCGTCAGGATCGAATCGAGATCGCGTTGAGTCTTGACCGACACCGACTGACCCAGATCTTCCGTCAGCAACGACGCGTATCCCTTGATCGCTCGCAGTGGCGCACGCAAGTCATGCGACACGCTGCGCGTGAACGCCTCCAAATCTCGATACGCCACTTCGAGACGCCGATTCGCAGTTTCCAATTCCTCCGTGCGCTCGCGAACACGCAACTCCAGCGTCGCAGTGAGTTGCCGCACCTCCTCTTCCTGCTGCCGACGCGCAGTGATATCCCGCATCGACGCGAAGAACACGGTCTTCCCACGCCGCAATGTCGAAGCAATCGAGATCGCCACGACGATCTCCGCCCCATCTTTCCGTAGCGCCGGCATTTCCACTCGCTTACCAAGCACAGTGTGCCGTCGAGTATGAAAGGTCTTGACCGCCTCCATATGCGCCTCACGCAAGCGCTCCGGCACGATGACGTCGGCAAGCGGCCGACCCAGCACTTCGCCCGGGCTCCAGCCGAAGGTCTGCACCGCTTGTTTGTTCCATTCCAGGATCCGGTCCTGCTCGTCGATGACGATGAACACCTCCAGCGAATTCTCCAGGATGGTGGCGGCATCCCGTTCCTGTTCCAACAATCGCTGATCCGCGAGCACACGTTCACGCAACGCCTGCCTGCTGCGAGCCATCGCGTACCCAAGCCCGCTCAGCAGCAACGTACCGAGCGTGCCCCCAACCCATACCATCCACACAGGAACCCACTGACTGTCCCTGATCATGGAAGGAGCCGCGGCGAGCCGCAGCGTCCAGCCGTGACCGCCGACCACGATGTAACGAAGCACAAACATCGACTCCGCGACGGCCGCCTCCTCGGGCGGGCGCCGATACATCAATGAAGCGGCCCGCACCTGCCGACCGTCGTAGACTTCGATCTCCACGTCTTTGGGATCGGCATCGAACACGCTTTCCATGAAATCGCCCGCGCGAAACGGGCTATACACATACCCGAGCAGCGCATTGCGCCGATCGGCCGCTGTGGAAACGGGCAAGTCGCGCTGATACACCGGGACATACATGAGAAAGCCCGGCTGCGGCGTCGAGTCGATCTCCTGCACCAGTGTCGTTTTGGCGGAAACGGCCGCGACATTTTCATCGCGTGCGCGCTCCATGGCCGCGCGGCGCACAGCCTCGCTGGCCATATCGAAGCCCAGCGCGTGCTTGTTACGCACATCTTGCGGTTCGAGATAAAGAATGGCGGTCTGCGGGTGATCGCCACGACCGGCCGGATTGCTCCACAATCCCTGCGGTAGGGAACTCAGCTGCCATGACACGAGTTTGTCGACGACCGCTGCAAATCCGAAGCCCTGCACTCCGGTCAACACCTTGGCCAGATTCAAAGGCCGGGAGAAGCGCTGCCACTCCTCTTCGGTGATGGGCCAGGCGTTGTCGACGAAACCGGCACCGCCGCGCAGCACGGCCTCACACGCCAACAGTCGCTCTTCGATGGCGTGCTCGCTGTGAGTTGCGCGCTCCTCCAGAGTGCTGCGAGTGAGCGTCATCGCCGCCTGCTCCATCGACAACACGAAGGCTGCCGTGACGCCGGCTCCAAGCGTAAGAATCCCCAGGGCGACGATGCCAGGGAGCAACCATCCGGTGCGCCGATGTTCTTGCGGATTGTCCAGACTATCGGGCAAGAATTGCCACTCGGGTACGCTCATCGGACGTTTGTTAGCTGTCCTCGAGCCGTGGACACTATCGCCGAGCAGCACGACCTCGCATGGGGAGAAATACGGGTGTTGACTCCCAGCTGGACTTTTTGCAAAAACGCGCCGAGCTAAAGCGAACGCGAGAGCTCGCCAGCATCGGCGATCGATTCCAGGGTCGATATGCGCTCTATCCACCTGTCGACTGTGGATGCATTGGGTTCGGATCGGGCGCGTCGGCAGCAGTCACGAAACTTGTCGATGAGCGCGGCGTCGCAGGCAGGTCGTCCGGGACTGCCGGAGGGCACGTCGATCTCGAGCTGCACTCTTGGACCTCCTCTCAACTCCAACTCGACGGAGCCTCGCAGTACATCCGGCCCTGACGACGCACGCGCGGGATCAGCGGTGTAATGCACACGACTGGCAAGATCGAGCACGGACGAATCACTCAACGCGCGATCGGTGAAGTCATCGAGCGTCACCGTTCCCCGTCGCAACGCCGTCGCGACGGTGAACGGCAGACTGAACTTGGCGTCAATTGCCGTCGCCGGCCGCTGCTTCTGAGCGACGGGCTCGGCGAGCATCAAGTTGAGACGACTGCCGACCAGATCGACGCTGACGATGTCACTCAGCTCGATGCGATGATCGCGAACCAGTTGCGCTGCCGCCTCGATGTACACATGCGTGCCCCGGCAGGACGGGTACGGTTTGAACGAGATCTCATCGATCTCGAAGCGTTCCCCGAGCGCCTGGGTGAGCACTTCCGGCGCATACGCCCCTCGCGCGTACATAGCAAAGAACCCCGCCCGACCTTCGAAGGGACGATCGAATCCACGCACCCCTTTGCGAGCAAGCAACGCTGAAGTCACGGCGATCTGCGCTGGGAAGGCATCGCGCACGGCGCGAATGTCGGAATGCGGGCTGAACTTCAGCTCGGCGCTGCATGTGGCTTGGCCGAGCGTGAGAGAGAACGCATCGATCAATTGCTGCTCGTTGAGCTTGAGCAGCCGACCTACGGCCGCCGTGGCACCAAAAGCCGCGATCATCGGTGGCGGATACCATCCATACTCATCCAGCGGCACGCGTAACGCGAGACTCAGACGGCAAGCGATATCGCAACCGAGAACTACCGCCGCAATCAGTTCCTTACCTTCGACGGGCCCGAAGGCTTCGCAGACCGCCAGCGCTGCAGGAATCGTTGGGGCATTCGGATGCAGCAACGACTTGTCGTGCGCATCTTCGAAATCCAGCGCATGCGCCAGCGCTCCGTTCGCAAAGGCAGCCATGGCCGCCGGTACTCGAACGCCGGTCGCGAAGACAGTGCTCTGCGAATGTCCGCCCTGCTCCACGGCATATTCCACAAACGGCCGGCACACGCTGGCGAGGCCCGTGGCGGCGAGCGATACACCCAGGCCGTCGAGCAGGCATCGTTTCGCCATGTCCCTCGTGTGCTGTGGAATCGCTTCGTAGCGCGTCGAGACTACGTACGACGCCAGTGACCTGGAAAGCGAGTTGGAGTCTGTCATGGATTACTTCGCCGCGTTCGGCTGCAGCCCGTTCGAAGCATCATCCGGCGTGTCGGGAGTCTTCACGCGCGAAATCCAATGCAGCGTGCCGAACGCTGCCACATAGAACGCGGCCAGCGTCCAGACCACGCCGCCGAACGATCCCGTCGAATCGTGCAGATTGCCAATCATTGGATGCGCGAACACACCCGAGCCGCTGCCCACCACGGTGATCATGGCGAACGCGGCAGCAGCAGCTCGCCCTTCTAGCAACTGCATGGCTAAAGCCCAGAACACGCCCTGCGCTCCGCCCGCTCCGAGACAGGCCAACAGGAACGCAGCGAATGCGAAGGTCGTGTGTCCCTCTTGCAAGGCGGCCGAGAGAAAGAATCCTAAAGTCGCGATGGCCACCGAGATCCGCAGCGGCGTGGCTCGATCCTTCACCTTGTCCGAGCTGCGGCCGGCGATCAGACAACCGATGCTGAACGTGATCCACGGCAGACTGTTGAGTGCCCCCACTGCGAGATTGCCAGCGCCCGACACCTGCCGAATCATCAGCGGCATCCAGATCGTCATGACATTGATGGCCAGGACCATCGTGAACAGCACGAACCCGAGCGCCCACACCAGCGGATTGAACGCGGCCTCGCGGATGTTACGCAGCGCGCCGGGCTCCGCCGATTTGTCGCTCACTGTGCTCAACTCGCCGATCAGCCACGTGCGCTCTTCCTCCGTGAGGAATCTCGCGTCCGCGGGCGTGTCTGGAATCAGCTTCAAACAGAGCAGGCCCATGACGATGGAAGGCACGCCTTCGAGGATGAACAGCGACTGCCAACCGTGAAAACCCGCCCAGTCCACATCCAGCAACGCGCCCGACAGCGGCGACGCCACGATCATGGAACAAGGCACGGCGATGAAGCTCACACCGACCGCAAAGCCGCGCACGCGCTTCGGAAAAATCAGGCTGATGTAATAAATCATGAAGGCGTGAAAGCCCGCCTCCGCCAAACCCAGCGCGAAGCGGTTCACCAGGAACCACTGCTGATCCGGCACGAACGCCGTGGAAGTGGACACCAGGCCCCAAGCGCAAGCGATGATTGCGAAACCGCGGCTCGCGCCGAGCCGCCGCAACAGCTCGGCGTTCGGCGCCTGGAACAAGAGGTAGGCCAGCGTGAACAGTCCCGAGCCCCAGCCGAAGACTTCGGCGCTCAAGCCCAGCGCGTCATTCATCTGCAACGCTGCGAAGCCGATGTTGCCGCGATCTATCGCGAAGAAGAAATACAACAGAAACACGAGGCTCGCGACGTGCAGCATCAGTTTCCGTTCAACGCGCTTCTGGATGTCCAACGCCGTTCTCCCGTGTCGCTAACGGCGCGCAAGCGCCTTCTGATACTGGCCTGGAGCTTCGGCGACGATGGCCTGCGCATCGTCCGGCAACAGCAAACGATCCTTCACCAGCGCGCGAGCCGCCTGCTCCACGGCCTGGACATACGCGTCCCGCGACGGATACCGCTCTTCAACTGACAACCGTGGATCCTTGCGCTCCTCTCGCTCACGACGAGTGGTGGCGAATGGCACGTGCAGGCCGGTCGCCATGCACAGACCGCCTGCGCCGAAGCCTGGTTTGCGCACATTCCATCCGGCGTTCGTTGCGAGCGGCGCGGCGACGAATGGATGTCGAACCCCACCCAGCATCAGACCGTCGGCATCTGCCTGTGGCACGAGCACTGGATAGGAGCCCAAGCGCTTTGGCGGTTCCTGGCTGAAGTCGTAATAGTGCTTCGCCGAGAACGCGCCCACATACTGAGCCTGCGGAAGTTGCGGGAATTTGTAAGCTGACTTCGCCACCAGCTCACCACGCGCCACCGTTGGATAACGACTCGCCGGCGGCGCTTCATCGTTCGTCACCCATCGATCGAGCGCCGTGAACAGCGCTCGCGCGAAGCCGCTCCAGTCGATCAACGCTGGCGCCGGTGCCGCACAAAACGGCGGGCTTGCGCCGGGACGAGGCGCGGCGCTGTGCTCCGTGCCAGCGAATACGAACACGCGCACGTTCTCGGGGATGGTCAGGTCGCGCCCGTTCATATCCAGATAAGTGAGCGTGCCGCCGTGCCAGAGCTCATTCTCCGAATCGATATGAATAATCCGCGGGCACGAGCGGGCTGTCGTGCAGTGGCTCAGCACGCCGTCGGTGCGATGACTGAGCGGATCGTTGGTGACGGGATAGCTGAAAGGAAACTCGTCGCCACGCAGGCCCCAACTCGTGTGCTGCGCATCTTTCAATCCCGGGCGCGCAAAGGCCGAGTTCACTGAGTTGCGCCCGGCGCCGGAAATCACGATGTTCGCACCGTCGAGCACGATCCGGCCCGACTCGTCCTCGTTGAACTCGGAGACCAGTTCCTTCAGCGTGCGGCCAGTCTGCGAAGCTCCGAGGCCGATGACCTTTTGGATTGCCGCTCGGCCGCGCGTGCGTAACGGGTTGGCCTCAGCGTCGCTGTATCTCAAGTAAGAGACGAGATCCCGCATGGAGGCCAACGCCAATCCATAAACCACCGGATCTCGTGCTTGATAGACGAACTCGAACAATGCGCCGGCGCTCGTGCCAGCAGGCTTGGTCACCTCGATTCGCCACGCATCCAGAAAGCGCCACGACAATCCCGGCGGACTGACGGGGGGATCGGCGTCGCGCTCGCGCATGGTGAGCGTGCCTTTCGCAGCGAGATCGGCGGCTGGATAAGTGAGATAGCCAACGAACTTGCCCTCAGAGCCTACATCGAAGAATTGCTCTCGCGTAACGCCAGTGACAGGAGCGCCATTGGCCTCCACTGCTATCGGCAATCGTGCGCTCATGGCTGTTGAATTCGGCGGACGCGGCAACCGACTGCCGAGCGCGACCGCCATCGCCGGCGCGTCTTGTAACGGATACTCCGCCTGCCAGCCGCTCATCACGACAGTGAAGCCGGCGTTCATTAAGAAGCCGTCGCCCGCATCGGGGGCAGCACTAAAGCCGCCCCGACCTCCCACGCGATTCAGCAAACCCAAGCTCAACGGTCGACCGCGATTGACCATCTCATACAGCATGCGGCCATTGCCCTTGGCCATGTCCGCCGGCTTCAGGATGACCACGTCGGCATCGAACGCCACGCGCCCTTGCTCATCGCGCGGTGCGCGATTGATGTTCACCAGCCCAGAGTTCACTGGCAGCGACGGGTCGACGCGATAGTGAGCGACTGCGCGAATGACTTCGTACGACCCGACTGTGCCGAAGGTCCGGCCTGCGAACGCCGACTCGGTGGATTTCACGTCGAGCTTCACCAACTCCGCGTGAGCATGGCTAGTCAGAATCACTGCCACGAGGGCGCATAGAAGGTTGCGAAGGCTCATGCATCCACCGCTTCGAGCTGCAACTCGTCTCCGGCCACGACATATCGCGCGTTGAGGCGCTGGCTTGCGGTGTGTCGCTCCAGGTAGGCACGGACTTCTTCGAATCTCGGATCGTTCGCTTTCAGGATTTCCGGCTGCGACATCGGCCCGATGCAGGTCGGCAGCAGGCTGATGCGTGCGGGCTCGCCTCGTTTGAGCACACACTTCACGATGGCCGTATGCCGGGAATCCGGCGGGAAGTTATAGGTGATCGCGAAATTCGGCTCCCACTCCGGATGCAGTTTCTGAATCTCGCGGAAGCCCTTACTGCGCGCATGCTTCTCGTCCATGTGCAAGTCCATGGCGAAATTGCACAGGCTGTAAAAGATGGGCTTGCCTTTATAGATATCCACGCCCTTCAGAATGTGCGCATGGTGACCGAGGATCACGTCCGCGCCGGCGTCGATCGCTGCGCGGCCAACGTCGCGCTGATAGTCCGCGATGACGCCGGGAATGAAATGAATCCCCCAGTGCAGCGAGACCGCGACGAAATCGACATGCTCGCGCACTTTCTTTATATCTTCGGTGAGCGCACGCAGATCGTCGCGATTTGGAAACGTATGGATGCGAGCTGGGGTGCCGGGTTGATCGTGCTCCACCTGTTCATAGAGGGTCCAGGCGCGCATGGGCGCGCAGCCCGGCCGATTTTCTTCGGCCCAGAACCCCATGGGCAGAATGGAGCTGTATGCCAGAAACGCGATACGCCTGCCCTTCGCCTCAGCTATGACTGGTTTGCGCGCTTCCGCGATGTTTGCGCCGACACCGACGACGCTCAAGCCGCTCTCACGCAGAGCGTTCATCGTGTCGAACATCGCATCGGCGCCCCAATCCATGCAGTGATTGCCAGCAAGCGACGCGACAGTGAACCCTGCACGTCGAAACGCAGGTGCTGCCGCCTTCGGGCTGCGATCGGTATGCCTCACCTGAGGCAAGCGAGCACCACGCTCCGAGATCGGCAGTTCGAGCTGCATGAACGCCACATCCGCCTGTTGAAGCGTGGGTCGCACATACTCGAACAACGTGTCCGGATCGGGACGGCTGGGGCCAACGTCTCCGACTGCATAGAGCAACACATCATCCGATTGGCTCATGGCGCTACACACTCGAAGCTCTCCGCGCGGTCTGTGTTTCCCGTGCCCTTGTAGCGCGCCTGTTTCGGATACGGACACAAGGGTCGAGTGCGCGTCACCTGTCCCTCTTTGACACTGCTGGCAACGATTCGCTCTGGCGCCGTGCCGCGCTCAACCCATTGCTCCAGCGCCATGAGGACATCGTGTTGAGCGTCAAGCACCGGCGGATCGCCGGCATTGCCGAAACTGTTCGGCCCCGGACCGCCGCGACAGTGATACAAGCCCGGCACCATGAACATTCGGAAGAAGCTGTCGGTCTGCTGTGCGCCAACGGTGCGGCGTACCGCTTCGTAATAATTGATGCTGTTGTATGGCGAAGGACCCGAGTCATCCCACCCGTGGTAGAGAATGAGGCGCGCGTTACTTCTCGCGAACGGAGTGAGGTCCACGTTGTCCGAGATCAACGCACTCAGTCGCTGCCGGGCGATGGGCAGATCCCGCTCGAGCACGAAGGACGCTGGATCCCAGCTCTTATCCTGGAACACGGCGAATCGATACATGTCAGCGCCGAGCTTGCCGCGGCGTTCGAGCTCGGATACCGGCAGCAGCGTTCCAATGGCAGGCGGCGGATAAATCTCTTTACCCGCCGCGTCGCGCAGTGGCGAGAACAAGTTGCGCACATTGTCGACCTGCGCCTTGCTCAAGCAGTGACCTTGTTCCGCGCCACTGCAAGTCAAAGACGCAAAGTCGAACTTGCATGACGGCGGATGCTCGATGAGTCCATCCTCGACGCCATCGTTCTTGTCGCACGCCGCTACCATCCGGCGCACGGTGTGCTCCATGTCCTGTTGTGTCAGCCGCCCCTCCGCAGTCGCTCCGTTGGCGCGGCCGCTGAGCATCACGTACGTCGACATATCAGGAAAGTTCGTGCCAGGCGCGCCGGAAACGATGCCGTCGTAGTCGTCGGGATAACGCTGCGCGGCCGTGAGCCCTTGCTGGCCGCCGTTCGAGCAGCCCATGAAATACGAATAGCGTGCTGGCTTCGTGTAGTACGCCTTGAGAATCTGTTTCGCTACCGTCGCCGTCAGATGTTGCGCCCGACCGCCGTAATCCTCGATCCGCTGTGGATGACCCAGCGCCCACGACGCATCCGCCGGACCGCCCTTGTGGCCTGTATCTGTCGACGCAGTGGCATAACCGCGCTTCAGTCCATGCGCGAGCGAACTGTAGTTGATGAAGCCTGCATAACCCCCATTGCCCACGCCAAGATGCTTGCCATTCCAACGCGATGGCGGCGGCAACCACAGTTCAAACTCGATTTCTTTCTCGATGCGGCCCTGGACCCGGCAGAACGGCTCGCTGACGGACACTGCTCCGCGCGTGAGTGTGTCGTTGTCCACGGTCCACTGAGGTGAAGGAGTAATCGGCGTCGCGACCAGCTTCGTACTCTCCAGGGTCAGCGACTGCAAATCCGCACACGCCTGATCCGCCGCGCTCGCAACGCTGCCACTGACAGCGACGACCAGCAGCAGCGCCGCCGACCTGATGCCGAATCCGTCGTTCATGCACCATCCCCCGATCCAACTGTTTCTTGGCGCCCCTCCATAAGCAAAAGGAGATGGCTTCATAAGCGCTTCATATGACCCGTCGGGTTCATACGCAGCGCCGGCGATTGTTTTCTCGACGGTTCGACCGCGTCAATACGCCATAAGGAATTCGTTTGGGCCGACATTATTTTTGTCTCGATACGATTCGTCGATTTTTTGTGTGCTACAACTTCGTGCGCTCGATTCGAATTACTAACGACGATTGGGGGATTTTTTCATGGCGAGCTACGCATCACGCCGCACGTTTCATCGCGCACTGGGCCTTGCATTCAGCGCGGCCGCATTCAGCACTCCGACAGCGTTCTCGCAGAACCAAACCTCGGGTAGCGAAAGCTTGAGCGAAGTCGTCGTCACCGGCAGCCGCATTCGCGGCGTGGAGCCGACCGGCTCGAATGTCATCGCGCTCGATCGCGAAGTCATCGTCGAAACAGGCGCGCCGAGCACGAGCGATCTGATCCGAAAGCTGCCCCAGATCGTCGGTCTGGGCGCTTCGGAAACAGCCTCTGGCGCACAGAACGGCGCGGCAAATGCCACACGCGGTGTTGCCGTGAACTTGCGCGGCATCGGCTCGAACGCAACGTTGTTGCTGCTCGGCGGCCGGCGCATGCCGCCGGCTGGCACGCAAGGTCAGTTCACTGACGCGTCGGTGATCCCTTCCATCGCGGTCGAGCGACTCGAAGTCGTCGCGGATGGGGGTTCGGCAATTTATGGCTCCGACGCGGTGACGGGCGTCGTGAATCTCGTGCCGAGGCGTGACTTCACTGGCGCCGAAAGCTCAGCGCGCTACGGCGTCGCCGATGGGTACTACGATTGGTCAGTCGGGCAGATCGGCGGCTTCAACTGGAGCACGGGCCACGCGATGGCTGCCGTCGAACACACTTACCACAGCGCGCTCGAAGGCAAGGACAGGGATTTCTACACGTCGGACCTGCGCCGATTCGGCGGCGATGACCTGAGATCGCAGCAATGCGCGCCGGGTACCATTCTCGTCGGCGGCATTCCCTACGCCATTCCCGCGAACTCCACTGGCACGGGACTGACGCCGGCATCGTTCACGCCCAATACGCGCAATCTTTGTGACAACCTGAAGCGGGGCGACATCATTCCCGATCTGAGACGCACCAGTGCGTTCGTCGCGGCCACTCAGGACTTGGGCGAAGCCGTGACGTTATTCGCCGAAGGATATTTTTCACGCCGTACATTCTCGGTGCGGGATTCGCAGGTCGTCTCCAATCTCACGGTGACCAGCGCCAATCCGTACTACGTCAATCCGACCGGCGGCACTGGCCCCATCATCGTGCAATATGACTTCGCCAACGACGGCGGCATTCCCGAGAACCCTGGCGAAGCCGAGTCGTGGGAGGCCGTGTTCGGAGCGCGATTCAATCTTTCCACCTCCTGGCAAGCGGAGGCGTACGTCGCGCACGGCAAGAGCGAAGACTTCGTGCGTCGTACGCAGAATCTCAACACCACGCCCGGCGGCATCAACGCGGCGCTCGCGAATCCCAATCCCGCGTTAGCGTTCAATCCATTCGGTGGCGGCGGAATCTCGGATCCGGCTACAGTGGCTGCGATTCGCAATGGCATGTTCATCATTCAGGGCGACACGGATATGACCGTTGCGGCCGTGCAGGCTGACGGGCCTATCGTGACGCTGCCCGGCGGCGATTTGCGGCTGGCGGTCGGCGCGGAGTATCGCGACGAAGGCTTGGGCGGACTGCTTACCCAAGGTTCAACCGTTGCGCCGGTTTACGTGCCCAGCGATATCTCGCGCGATGTGACTGCGGTCTTCGCGGAGGCGTTCATTCCGATCATCGGCGCGAACAACTCCAGCAGCGGTCAGGAGCTGGGCGTATCGCTCGCCGGCCGCTACGAGGAATACAGCGACTTCGGCGATACCTTCAATCCAAAGATCGGCCTGACCTGGCGGCCCCTCGCGGACATCGCCTTGCGCGGCAGTTGGGGCACTTCGTTCCGCGCGCCCGGCCTTGCAGAGAACGATCCACGCTCCGGCGGCTATGGTTTGTATGGTGACACTCTGCCCTGCAATCACCGCCCGCCCGCGACAACCTGCCAGGGCATCGGCATCGCTGGCGGCAATCCGGATGTGAAGCCTGAAGAAGCAACGACGTGGTCCGTCGGATTGGAGTTTACGCCGCAGGCTTTGCCGGATCTGAGAGCATCGCTCACTTACTTCAGCATCGATTACGAGAATCAGATCGTCGGCTTGCGCGGCACGGCGGGGTTGTTGACGAATCCGATCTATGCGCCGTATCGCATTCTCAATCCTACCGCCGAGCAGATCGCGGCCTTGTTGGGATCGGGCCTGCCGATCAACTCATCGATCAACCCCGCGCTGGTCAGTTACATTCAGGACGGACGTCGGCAGAACCTCGGCGAAACCATCGCGAAGGGCATCGATGCCGAGTTACGCTACGACTGGAACCTGGGCGGCGGACAGCTCAGCGCCGGCTTCAACGGCTCTTACTTCACCAAGCTCACCAGCTCCGCCGCACCCGGCGCGCCGCAAGTCGACGTCGTGAGCACGCTCAACTATCCACAACGCTTCCGCGGCCGCGCCGAGTTGGGCTGGCGTCGCAATGAGCTCAGCGCGGTGACGTTCGTGAACTATGTGAGCTCCTACGATCAGGTCGGTGTCGCCGTGCCCCGAAGCATCGATGCGTACACGACCGTCGACCTGCACCTCGGTTACGACCTCACGCAATTCTCGGACGGGCTCACCGTCGCCCTGGACGTGCAGAACCTCGCCGATGAAGATCCGCCGTTCGTGAATATCTCGGGCGGCTACGACCCACAATCAACGAACCCACTGGGCCGGCTGTTCGCTGTCAGCCTGCGCAAGGAGTGGTGATCGATGAACATTCGCCTCACCATTCTTATGGCGCTGGTTTTACCCGCTGTCTCAGTTGCCAGCGAAACCGCGGCCGTGAAGACCATCGACGCCGAGCTGACAGGCAAGCCCCCTTCCGGTTCGTACGGTGTGATCGTCGAGCACGATCCAAGCCTCGCCACGCATACGGTGTATCGTCCGGAGCGCTTCGGCACCATCAAACATCCGGTACTCGCCTGGGGCAACGGCGCTTGCAAGAAATCAGGGTTGCTGTTCGCGGAGTTCCTCGCTGAAATCGCCTCGCACGGCGTGCTCGTGATCGCAGACGGTCCGCCGATTCCTGGCGAGCGTCGCGTGCGCCCGGACAACGAAGTGCGCCAGCCGATCGAGCGACCGAGCAAGTCACCCAAGCCCGACGGCACCGCACTCATCGCCGCCCTCGATTGGATCGAAGCTCGCAACCAGGATCCCGACAGTCGCTACTACGACAAGATCGACATGAGCAACGTCGCCGTCATGGGCATGTCGTGCGGCGGTCTCATGGCGTACGGCGCTTCGGGCGACAAGCGGGTCAAGACTGTGGGTATTTGGAACAGCGGCCTGCTCGAACCCAATGATCCCATCTTCAACGCTCTGCACAGTTCCGTGCTCATCGTGACCGGCGGCCCACAGGATGTCGCTCATCCCAACGGCCTGCGCGATTTCGAAACCATGCCGCCCGCCATTCCCGTGTTCCATGCCGTGCGCCCCGAGCTCGGTCACTCCGGCACCTACTCCTCCGACAACGGCGGTTTGTTTGGAGAGGTCGCCGTCGCCTGGATCAAATGGCAGCTGCTCGGCGACGAATCGTCAGTGACCAAAGGAATGTTCGTCGGTGATCGCTGCACGCTCTGCACGAACCCCGAGTGGCGCGTGCAACAGCGCGCGTTGAATTAGAAACAGTCCATCGACCTGCCCGCGTCGCTGCGCCGCAAGGAGTAAATATAGGCAAGTTTGCCCTTTATAACGCCGCTGCCGAGTTCTATCGTCAGCTGGCGTCTATCAAAAGGAGAACTGCCGTGAACACTCTCCAACGATCCCTCTCATGTGTCGCATTGCTGAGCCTGCCGCTGCTGGCGACGGCAGGCGATCAAACTGCGAATGAGACTCAGCGCGCCTCGACCAGCAGAGGTTCGTCTCCGCTGGTCGAGAAAGTGAGACAAGCGACCGCTCGTTACAAGGACATCGGCGTCGCGATCGCCGAAGGCTGGGTCGCCGCCACACCCTGCGTGAGCGGTCCGAACTTCGGCGCGATGGGAGTGCACTTTGCACTACCGGCTCGCGTCGGTGACGGCGAGATCGACGGCGCCGAACCCGAGTTGCTGATCTACGAACCGCTGGCAAACGGCTCCATGCGACTCGTCGGCGTGGAGTTTCTCGTGCTCGCCGCGGACTGGGCCGAAAACAATCCTGGCGGCGGCGCGCCCTCGGTCGACGGTCACCTGATGCACTTCGTCGGCGAGCCCAATCGCTACGGATTGCCGGCCTTCTACGAACTGCACGTTTGGGCGTGGGAGCGCAACCCCGATGGCTTCTTCGCCGACTGGAACAGACTGGTGACGTGTAACAAGCAACCAGCGCCGTGAGACCGTGCTCAGGCGAATACCGCGTCTAGAAACATCATGACTGCGAATCCGCCGAGCAGCGAGAACGTCGCGATGTCCTCGTAGCCGCCCCGATGCGTTTCAGGAATGATTTCGTCACTGATGATGAATAGCATCGCGCCGGCTGCGAGGCCCAGCACCACTGGCATCGCCGGACCGGCGATCCACACGGCCGAACTGCCGAGCGCACCGCCCAGAGGTTCCACCAAGCCAGTTAACGCGGCGACCAGGAACGCTTGCGATTTCGGATAGTCGATCGCGAGCATGGCGGCGGCGACCGCGAGTCCCTCTGGAATGTTCTGCAACCCGATGCCAACGGCCAACGGCATGGCCTTGCCGATATCGCCGCCGGCGAAGCCGACGCCGACCGCCATGCCTTCGGGGAAGTTGTGCAAGGTGATGGCGATGACGAACAACCACAGGCGCTGCATCCGCAGGCTGTCGGGCCCTTCCTTGCCTAGAACAAAGTGCTCATGCGGAACGCGCCGATGCACCCAATACAAACCGATCGCGCCGCCAAGTAACCCCGCGATCACGACGAGAACGGCGAGCGGCTTGGAAGATATGTGCGACTCGGCGTGATCGAGCGCCGGCTGCAGCAGCGAGAAGAAAGTCGCCGCCAGCATCACGCCCGCGGCGCCGCTCAGCAGTGCATCCTGCGCCTTGGGCGACGGGCGCCGAAAGAAGAACACCCAGACCGCACCGAACACGGTGCCCATCCCCGCCAGAAAACTCGCCGTCAACCCTCGCCAGAAAATCTCATGAGCTTGCATGCATCACCGCGGCCCTCTTCGTGGGGCCGCAGTGTGCTCGAAACTCAGCGGGCTGTCACCGCCTCCGGCTTGCCGAAGCGAGCGTGAAAGTCGGCCAGCTCGATACGAAACTCGTCCTGACGCAGGAAGTCCTCGTCGCTGAGCTTGGGCTTCTCCTGCGCCTCGTACCATTGTGCGTAGTTCACCGCTTCCGTGCTGTGCTTCTTGTAATGGGTCGAGTACGTACGCACCTGGATGCCCGGGGTCGCGCCGCTCAGGTCGAACGTCATCAGTCGCAACCAACCGTCGCCGATGCCGACCGGATACGGCGACTTCACGCCCGCGTCCTGCGCGGTCTGGCCGCGATCCTGATAGTCGGCGAGCACCTGGTACACGTCGTGACCGAACTTGTTGTCGTCGGTGGAAGCCTGCACCCGCGACCCGGAGCTCACCGCCCTCATGCACCGTAGGGAACAGCGAGCCAAGGATTTCATCTACCCGGAGTTTCGGCGACTGCGCAGTGGCTGACGCAGGAGAAGATGGCGTTTGCGTTCGTACGCTGTTCGGGTCGATTCTCTATCACGTGACATTGCGCAATCGTGCGCTGTCGAGCAAGCAGATTGAGGCGTTGGTGGATTGCACGATTGCGATTGTTCGGGCTGAGACCGGAGCGCTAACGAGTTAACGCGTTTTCGGAGGCGTCGGTGGCTGGCGTCGCCGGGAGCGACCTACCTCCTTCCAGCACCGTGCTCCCCTTGCCCGCGCTATCGCGCGTGCCGCTGGGTCCCGGAAGTATCCGATTTCTCGGAGTAGCTGCCGATATCGGTCGCTTCCGCAACGACCCGAAGCTCATCATTCTGGTCGTAGAACTGCAACTGTGCCGTGGCCTGATCGAACGTCCATCTCTCGCAAGTCCCAAACCCAAAGAGCGATTTCAAAGCATCTGGAGTTGTGCCGAGTCGTCTCTTCATCGAGAGCAAGCTCAACAGATCTCGCTTCGCCACGATGTCAAATCCAGCTCACCCGCAATACTGAGTCGAGTCGATCCTCCAGCTGGAGTGTCTACTGTTAAATTCAGTCCGACACGCACGTACTGCTCTTATATACAGCTCCATAAGATTGCGGTAGCCTCGTCTTCAGCATGAGCCATGTTCCGATGGGTGACCAATGGAAACATCATTTGCTGACGATTACCGCGCGCGCGCCGCTCGCATCGACGAAACGCGCGCCATCGGCAATGAGATCACGAAGCTCGCGGGCCATATCAACGCCGCGATGTATCGTTTCCTCACACTGATCGCCGAGTTCGATCGCCGCGGTGGTTGGTCGGATGGATCCACACAATCCTGCGCGCACTGGCTGAACTGGCGATGTGGCATCAGTTTCTGCGCGGCGCGCGAGAAAGTCAGGACGGCGCGAGCGCTGGAGAATCTACCGAAGATTTCCGCGGCGATGGAGCGCGGCGAGATCAGCTATTCGAAGGTGCGTGAACTCACGCGCGTCGCCTGCCCTGCCACAGAAGACTACTTATTGATGATCGCCACCCACGGTACGGCACACCACGTGGAGCGACTGGTTCGCCACTATCGTAACGCCAAGGAATCGGAAGAGCTGACGCGAGAAGCTCGGCAGCAGAAAGATCGCATGCTGCAGTTCTTCTACGATCACGACGGCTCGGTAGTCATCAAAGCTCGCTTGTCAGCGCAGTCAGGCGCACTGTTCATGAAGGCGATCGATAAGGCTGTCGAGGACCTGTGGGAGACCGAGCCCGAAGCCGCGGAGCCAGACACTCCAGCTGGAACGCCGAATGTAAAATTCCTCCCGACGCGAACGAAGCGGGCGGATGCCCTCGAACTCCTCGCCGAGAGCTTCCTCCAGAACGGCGCGGCGACGTTAAACGGCGGCGACAAACATCAGATCGTCGTGCACGTCGATCTGGAAACATTGCAGACCGGCTGCGCAGGCCGCTGCGAGATCGAGCACGGCACGCACATCGCCGCAGAAACCGCGCGACGTCTCGCCTGCGACGCGAGCGTGGTCGGCATGGTCGAAGACGAAAGCGGCGAACTGCTCAGCGTCGGCCGCAAAACCCGAAGCATCCCACCTGCCCTACAACGCGCACTTCGCTCGCGTGACAAAGGCTGTCGCTTCCCGGGCTGCTGCAATACCCGCTATGTAGACGCGCACCACGTGACTCATTGGGCACACGGCGGCGAAACCAAGCTATCCAACGTTTTGCTGTTGTGTCGGTTCCACCACCGTGCCGCTCATGAAGGCAAAGTGATTGTGCAAACATTGGACGACGGCGCGGTTCGTTTCTTGCGACCGGATGGCGAGAGCTTCGACAGCATCGCGCCGGACCACAATCAGCCGATCGGCGACTGGCGCGAGCTGCCCCGGCAACACGAACAAAAAGAGATCGTCATCAACGCCCGCACGGCAGTCACACGTTGGGACGGCGGACCAATGGATTTTGGAATGGCCGTGGACAGTTTGCTACACCGCTTGAGGAAGGCCAAGAATCCTCCACGTGGAGGATTGCCCACGGCCGAAACACTATCCGCCGAAATGTGAGGCTCACTTGCTGCTAACAGTCACTTCGGCGATCCACTGTGTAGCGCTTTCAATTTATCATTTCGGATCCAAACGTTCAGCCAGGCAGCGTTGTTTGCTATGGCTTTCGCGCTCGCGAATGAGCACTCATGCGTAACCACCTAGCCGCGCTTCCGTAGATCCTACGTAGGCTCAACAACCGCTGCTGGTTGGCCTCAAGCGGTTTGCCAGCATCCGACCGCGAGCCATGAGGGTGCGTCGGATATTTGGCGGTCCTCGCCTCCTGCAGAATGTTTCCCGTCGAGTAAGGGCATACCCGTCGAAAGACGGCGACGCAAAGCCTCCGGTCCTCGGATGCCGCTGCAACAGCAGCCGCATCACGGATAGCGGGGTTGCCGCGATGAACCACTTCGGTTCGCCGCGTGAAGTGTTAGGCAGCGTCCCGCGTCTCCAGCGCCGGCTCCGCAACGCCAGCTTCCCTTGCCAGACACAGGTACCCGCACTGCCGCGAACACCGCGCACTGCGGGCTGGCATCGAAAACTGTGCTTGCTGGAGTCAAATCATGCGTATCGCTACGTCGTTCGTCGCTGCTCTCGCCGCTTACGTTTCCATCGCCGCCACCGCCGAGGCTCAGACCGTCAACCTGCCGCCGACCATCAGCGGCTCGCCGGC
>NZ_DASWTF010000003.1:0-26422 GCF_036402275.1 Steroidobacter sp.
CATCGAAAACTGTGCTTGCTGGAGTCAAATCATGCGTATCGCTACGTCGTTCGTCGCTGCTCTCGCCGCTTACGTTTCCATCGCCGCCACCGCCGAGGCTCAGACCGTCAACCTGCCGCCGACCATCAGCGGCTCGCCGGCGACCTCGCTCTACACCTACACCACTTATGATTTCCGCCCGACGGCGCGCGATCCGGAAGGCCGCAACCTGAAGTTCACGATCGTCAACAAGCCGTCGTGGGCGGCGTTCAGCTCGAACAGCGGTCGCCTGACGGGCTATCCCAAGTCGCCAGGTTCGTGGGGCAACATCCAGATTCGTGTCAGCGACGGCGTGAACGTGGCGACCTTGCCGGCATTCTCGATCACCGCGTCAGTGCGTAGCACGACGAATGTTGCGCCGACGATCTCTGGTTCGCCGATCGGCTCTGTCAACGCGGGCAGCGCTTACAGCTTCCGCCCGACGGTCAGCGATCCTGACAGCACCACGCTGGCTTACTCGATTGTGAATCGTCCGAGCTGGGCAACGTTCGACACCACCAACGGCCAGCTGTCCGGCATGCCCACCGCTTCGCAGGTCGGTTCCTATGGCAACATCACGATCAGCGTGAGCGACGGCCGCTCCACTGCCACGCTGCCCGCGTTCTCCATCAACGTGGTCGATGTTTCCAACGGCGGCGCCGTGCTGTCCTGGACTCCTCCGACCCAGAACAACGACGGCAGCGCGCTGACCAACCTCGCCGGCTACCGCATCGTTTACGGCACCTCGCCGAGCACGATGACGCAGACCGTCCAGGTCGCGAACGCCGGCATCACCCGCTACACGATGGACAATCTCTCCCCCGGCACCTATTACTTCGCGGTCCGCGCGTACACCGCGAGCGGCGCCGAGAGCAGCAACTCGAATCTCTTCAGCAAGGTCGTGCAGTAATCGCAACGACAACTCCGGCGCTACGCGAGGTGAAGCTCGCGTAGCGATCCGAACGGCGATCCGATTGGATCGCCGTTTTTTTTGCTAGTGGGTGGGCCGCTCTACTCGCAACGTGACCCGATATTCCTCTGGCGAAATCTCGCGAGTGGAGATTCGCTCGGGTTGAACCTGCACGACGACCAGGCGGAATGCGCCGACCATTGCGTGCTGACCTGCTGCGATCTCGTGTGGCGCGGGTTTGGCGGTGGCGAGTTGGGTCGACAGTTGCACCTTGACCTCGCCGGCCCATACACAAGCCACATCGGTCGGGCAGCGAGAATCCTCGGCCACGCGCACGAACTTCACAGTGAGTTCCTGTTGACCGAAAGCGGCCTGCTCGCCAGGAGCCAATTGAATTTCTTGATCGAGGCTCGCTGCGTGAGACGCAGGAGCGCCGGCCGAGCGACAGGCAACGAGTGCGACGGTGAGCAGCAGCGGGAAGAGAAGTTTCATGCTTGAAGCATAGCAGCGCGGGCCCGCCGGGGCCCGCGCCGACTCAAGTCAAAGAACGACACTTCATTGTTGCGTGATGCGAACGTCGTCGATGCCTGCCTCGACCAGGCTTGCGGTGCCTGCATCGGAAGCTTCGATCAATAAACGCACCGTCTGACCGGCGAAGGCATTCAGACTGGCAGACGCTGTGGCCCACGCGCCATCGACATCCGTTGCCGATGCAAGCCGCTGGAACACCACGCTGGTCGTTGCGCCAACCACGCTCACACGCAGGAAGTCAGCATTGGTCGCGTTACTGCCATGAGCAAGGTACTGGCTGAACGTCAGGGTCAGAGTCCCCGTGGCTGGCAAGGTGATGGCCGGTGAACGAATCGAGGTCACGCCACCGTCGATGTCGTTTGCGCCTGCGCTCGCACCCGCCAGTCGAGCAGTGACCAGATCGTTCGAGCCGCTGGTCGTAGTGCCGAGTTGTTTCGCGCCACTGGAGTTTGTGTCCTCCGGATTACCGCGTTCCCACGCTCCAGAGATAGCAGTGTCAGTGCCGCTCGGGTTGGTCTGCCAACCGAGGTCGGTCTCGAAATTATCTTCGAACACGACATCGCCGCCGCCCCCCTGACACGAGGCTGGAACATTGAAGCCATTCGTCGGAGCGGTGCTGCCAGAGCCGCCGCTGACTGCGTCGGTGCCGAGACCGAACGCCGCGAACGCTTCCCAGATGCGACAAACATCTTCGCCGCCATAATTGTCTGTCGCGGCCTGGATGATGCCGTCGCGAACTTGAGTGAAGGTCGGACTGCACGCCGTGTTCTTCAAGCCTTCGTTGACGTACAGCATCATGCGTTGATTGCCTGAGCCACCGGAGGCGTTGTAGAGATTCGAGCTGAAGCCCCATTGATCGACGAGTGTCCAATACACCTCCCACGCTGCCTGCGCCCACACCGAGCCGACGCCATGCGGAACAGCCATGCCGTTGATGCTCGCGTACGTCCAGGTGTTCACGGCAGGATCGGTGCTGTAACGCTGAGTACGAATGCCTGCGCCAGTGGTGGCCTGGCCCAACGAATAAGTTCCCATGCCACGGGGAGTAGCTCCCGTGTCGCTGGCCTTCGCCGTATATGCAAGCGCCCACCAATCCGACAATCCTTCGCCGGGCTGCTGCCGATTCGCGAGGCAGTTGACGTTAGAGGGTCCGCCGACCAGACGATTGGAAATGCCGTGGCCATACTCGTGCACGACGATGCCGGCATCGAGGTCGCCGTCGCGATCCGGATTCGGGCTGGTCCAAACATACATCTGCATGCGTGGGCGCGAGCCGTCGGCCGGTGTGGCGAAGTTGGCGTTGTTGGTTCCGCCGCCGTCCTGGGCTTCGGCTCTGACGGAATCGTTACCCGCCCCGCCGCGGCCATAGTTGTTGACCTGAAAGTTACCTGCCGCCTCGTCGAACCCATATTGATACTGGACGTCGTGAATGATGTTGTTCCAGTAGAACAGGTTGGTCACCGCGGCCGGACGGTAAGTGCTCGGCGCTCCGGCGAGGTTGATGGCGAAGTCGAAGTTGAGCGAAGCACCGCCGCTCGGGCTGGAACCGGTGTCCGGCGAGTTGTTGTTGTCCGTATCGGTGTAGGCCTCGACGTTGTTGCCCTGGGTTGTCGTGAACTCTGCGCCCGCCGCGCCATTTGTGTCGTGCCATCCGAAGGGAGACGCGGTGCTGTTCGCGGGATTCACTGCGAGCGTGCGGCCGTCGGAAGGAGGCAGCGGGCTCGTGTGCGTCGGGCTTTCCACCGGCTGCGCATAAACTCGATATTGATCCGCGACCGTCTGGTCGAAGCGCGTCCACACCTGACCGGTCTCGGCGTCGACCGTGAAGTCCCAGGTGTGCTGCTCATCGAGGGTATGGATCTGGAAATTCCAGACCAGGCGCGCCTCGCCTCGTCGAATGGGCAGCAGCATCAGCCGCCCGTTGATCGGCGTCAGCGACAGTCCCTCATGACTCACCCGAGAACCTTGCAGAGCCTTGAACTGCGCCGGCACAGCGATGTTCGAGAACGTCGCGGCCGCTCGCACCGCTTCAGCCAATTGCATACCGGGCTTCAGGGAACGCACCGACTGCGCAAGTCCCGGCAAAAAAGAATTGTTCACGCTGATGATGCGGCCGTCTCGATTCACGTTAACCTGCAGTTGCGCGTTATAGACCGGGATCCCGGCATGACGCTGCTGCAGGTAAATGTGCGTGGCGCCCGTCACACGCGAGTAAACCACGTCAGACACGGCATATCCTTGCAAGTCGGCCGGTTCGAGTCCCAGCGCGGCGACGTTGCTGCGAACGAACGCCATTGCAAGTTCCATCGGACGGCCGCTCGCCGCGCCCGTGAGATAGCCGCGTTGGCTGGACAGCGTGCTCACCGCACCGGTGGTGTCGTTGGATTCGACGGTGAGCTCTTCCACATTGGCGATCAGACCCCGAATCGCTTCGGGCTGAACGGCCGCCGCGGACCGGGAAGCAACGAATGCCCGGTTGAGATCGAGCCTGGCGTCGAAATGACGTTCGGCGTCCTGCGTCGGTGCTATTTCTTGTGCGCCTGCCAGCGAAGCCCAGCAACAGGCGAGTGAAATCGACGCTACACTGAATCCTCGGCATCGGTTCATGATGCAACTCCTTCCGTGAGTAACCTTGAGGAAACTAGGTCCGTTGCGATTCAGCGTGAGGGAAAATGTCCTGTCAACGTTGAAGTTCGCTGCCTACATCGAACCGCGGCGCGCGCCGAAGTGTCAGTGTTGGTTTCGCAGCGGTATATTTTTTATCTCTGAACGGATCGGGGATGGACTCGCGTGACACATCCAAATGTCACGGATCCGATTTGTCGACAAGACCCGCACCGAATGAGTGCGGATGTTTGACTTCGCTGGACCGCCAGAGACGACCCCCAGTTCGTCAGGAGAGGCGGCCCTCGAGGATGGGCCGCGTTTCGGCGTGCGCGCCGCCGCTTAGAGCGGTGATGTTGTTCATGAACTGAATCTGCACACGTTCGCCGTCGAAGCGGCATGTCACGGTGTCGTAATGCGGCGTCTCGTAGAATCGCAAGCGCATCTCGAACGTGCTCTCATCCTCCCATGCGCCGGCGGCAGCGACTTTGATGGGGTACTGAGGGCCGGAGCTTCTGCCGAGCAGCTCCGTGAACTCCGGCGGCGTACCCGGCATCGAGGACACGCCATCTACCCAGGAGCCGATCCCGCAGTTCACGCGATGGGCTGTATTCTCGCTCTGCAACTCGAACACGCACGTGTTCTTCTCGAAGCGCATCGAGACGCTGCTTGCTCTGAGGCTGTTGGGATCGATCGCAAAACGCTTGCCCGTTACACGGGCTGCGTTCGCGGAAGTCGGCGCGCCGTCAGGGATAGGCAGAGCCAACGCTGCCAGTTCTCGGGACAGCAGCGATGCAGCGGCTGCATTCTCGCGCAGCGGCTTGTCGTGCATGGCTGGCAGCAAATGTTCCCAGGCCAGATTCAGCAGACCTTGCATGTCTGCTGTGAGGCTCGTCATGACGATGACGGCGTCGTGCTCCGGCAGCACTAAACAGAACTGACCGAAAGCGCCGTCACCGCGAAATGAGCGGTGGCGACTGCGCCAGAATTGATAGCAGTAGCCTTGATGCCAGTCGCTGGTTTCCCTGAGCTGAGCCACGGTCGCGCTCGCCGACGTGCCATTCGTGCCGGGCGGCTGCTGTATCTTGAACGTCGTCGCCTCCTCGACCCACTGCTTGGGTAACAGCTGCCTGCCGTTCCACTCCCCGCGTTGCAGGTACAGTTGACCCAGCTGCGCCACGGATTCCGTGGTCATGCTCAATCCCCACCCGCCCGCATTGATGCCGCGCGGACAAACCTCCCATCGCGCGTCCTCGATCTGCAACGGATCGAAAAATCGCGGCCGCAAGTAATCGATCAGCTTCGCTCCGCACACCTTCTGCAGAACGGCGGAAAGCATGTATGCGGTGACTCAATCTAGACATCATGATGCCTTCCGTGTAGCATCATGGTGTATGCGCACCACACTCACACTCGATGATGATATCGCCGCGCGCCTGCAGGCCGAGTCGCGCAAGACGGGACGTCCCTTCAAGGCGATCGTCAACGACTACCTGCGCGCCGGACTGGCTCAACGGCGTGCCGCCAGTAAGGCTGAACCCTTTCGCGTCGAGCCTGTACGGATGGGCGCCCTACTGCCAGGCCGCTCATATGACAACATCGGCGCTCTGCTCGAAGATGCCGAAGGCCACGAGCATCGATGAAGCTACTCGACGCGAATATCCTGCTGTACGCCTATAACAGCGACTCTCCTCATCACGAGGCGTGCCGCATCTGGCTGGAACAGGCGTTTAACGGCGTCGAGCCCGTCGCCCTGCCGTGGCAGACCGCACTCTCATTCGTTCGTATCGCGACGAACTCACGTGTATCGAGCCGGCCGCTAACGAGCGAACAGGCTTGCAGCATCGTCGATCGGTGGCTCGAGCGGCCGAACGTCACGCTCGTCGGACCCACCGAGCAGTATTGGAGTATTCTGCGCGGGTTACTTATCGAGGCGCAGGTCAGTGGACCGCTTTTCACCGATGCCGCTCTGGCTGCGCTCGCCTTGGAACAAGGGGCGACGCTGTGCTCGACCGATCGAGACTTCCGTCGGTTCCGTGGACTCAAGCTGGTCGATCCCCTCGAAAGGCGCACATCCTGAAACGCGCCACGTCCGTTTCGGCCACGAAAGCGAGGTACTTCCGGCCGGTCCGCTCTATTGTTCGGACAACGCTTTGATCAGAGGATGAACCTCATCCCGAGAAGTGAGCGGGCTCGCTGTGTTCGGTGCTTCCGGGTTCATCATGATCTCGGCCACCGTTCTCGCTGTGATCGAGCTGAACTCGGCTGGCGCAACGCCCACCGTGGATCACGCCTACCACGTCGATCGAATACGCAAGCGCCCCGAGATTGAGATCCGTTCGTCGTAGCTGGACTCGTCAACGCTCGGCAGCTCTCTGAAAATTTTTGACGACGAAGTAAGGATATCGATCGAGCTTCTTGAAGGACTGGCAGTCCGTATCGAACCTGATGTCGTTGTAAGTCAAATAGACGGTTGACGAGTCTGGACGGTCGACCAGGACGAACTCTGTGCCGTTGTCTACGTCGATGTGTCGGCAACATAATCTTCGACCACGCCACCCGATCCTGATTCGACATGCTGGCAGGCGACGACGCTGAACCCGAGCGCAAGCGAGCAGGTAAGCCTTTTGGCCCGATCAACAAAGAAACCCCCATCACCGGAACGACCGCATCCGCGAGCCCGCTTCTACTACTCGATTTCGTAAAAGGTCACGGTGCACATGTCACTGGCATTCCGGCTTGTGTCGTCCACCCATGCTGTAATCGTCAGACCGGCCGCTTTTGCGGTCAACAGTCCAGCCAGCATTTGCTTTGCATAGGGATCGTCCTTGAATGCCGCAACCAAGTATCCGTTCTGGCTATGCCAATTGCTCGGACATCCTGCATTGATCTCTGTAATGTCCCTATTCACCTTGACCCAAATCTGACCCACCAGCGCTTGATTTGCGGTGCGGTTCGAATTGATGAGTACCCTCTCGACCGTGAGGTTGGACGCCTTGATCTCGCCTGCGCAGGCGCTAGATGCGGCGGCAAGCCCCAAGGCATACATGGCAACCTTCCGAAATAGCATCGTTTGTACCGTCCTATAAGCAAACTAACTAACATCAGCGGCACGTCCATCGTGCCGTCGCAAGATCTACGTTCCAAAGCAGGCGATCCGAGCCAACGGGGCCTGCCACGGCGGGCCGGGTTAGCGAGCGTCAAGCACTAATTACGGATCAGCAGGTACTCCACTCTGTCCGGTGCCATCGCCGTTGAAATCGGCGACGACGACTGTGTAGAGGTTACTGTGCCAGGGAATGCCGAGGAAGTTGCTCGGCCATGACTGGAAGGGAATATTCGGTCCCGAACCGTCGGAGCGGACGATGCCGCTGGTTCTGGCCGCATCCTTGGCGACGTACAGCAAATCGGTCTTGCCGTCGCCATCGAAATCGCCCGGATACAAATCGTAGTCTTCGGTGCTCCAGTCAGTCGCCCCAAGCGCAGTTGCGGCGCCGAGTCCCGCCGAAATCATGACCACCAGCATGGCGATCTTCTTCATCTTCGTCCCTCTCACGCTTGAGCTCATCCACGCGGCTCTACATTGGCGGCAAGCCGGCTGGCTGTGACTGCGCCGTGACATTCCGATTGGCATCCTGATCAGCGAGAATGACCGCACCGTCGAGCGCCAGTCTCCGTGTCGCATTGTTTCGCTTGACGGTAGCGGTCACTGCGCTACCGCGCGTCAAACGTTGAACAGTTCCATCGCCTGCTGTGGGTCCGATAACGTCACATCGTTGATGGCGACGATCACGTCGCCTGCTTGCAGGCCCAGCTGCGCGAATACACCTGATTTTTTTCCTGAATAAACCTGGTAACCGAGCAACGACTCCCCGTCATAGACGGGGCTCGGGCGTATGTAATCGGTAAGCACGTCGCGTGTGACTGCGACAGACACCGGCGATTGCCGCTCGCCGCCGACCGACAGCAGCTCCACGCTTGGCGGCGCCATCACATTGGTTCTCGAGTACAGCGGCAGCTGCGCGGAAGCATCGCCCCGAGCGATCACGACATGGTCGCGGTGGATCTCAGTGAGTCGCGCGCCATTAGCGAGCAACGCACCCGCCACGTACGTCTGCGGATTATCTGGATTCGTGCCGATTTTCGCTGTTCCCTCATGCTCATTGCGGCCGGGCGACGTAGCAACCAGAAATAGTGCATGGCGCTCGATCGAGAGCGAGGAGTCCGTACCCGGCGGCAGGTTGCTTGCAGGCGTTATGGCTGCTGGCAATGTGGCGAGAGGCGTAGTTGCGCTCGCCGACGGTGTGCGGGCCGATGTTTCGACGGGCTGGCTCTCTTTGCCTTTCACCCACGCCCACCACTGCGTTGGCGGCAAACCAGCGCCCCACAAAGCGGCGATCGTGAGCACGACTGCGCCTGCGAGCGAAGATCCGCGCATGACGAGCGAACGGCGGCGATCCATCTCCGCCACCTCGCGCCGAAAGCGATTCACAGTCGTGCCGCCTATCCGTGCAATGTTTGACGTTGAGCGCTGATGGCGCGATCACTGCACCAGCCGGACTTCGTTGATGTCCTCGGCGCCCGGCCAACGGTTGCAGCTGTTCATGCTCGTAAGCACCACCTGCTGGCCGGATGCATACGCGAGCATGAGCATCGCGAACTGCCGCTTGCCCGCCTCGGAGGTTTCATCTCTGATGATCCAGTAGTTGGCGGTCCCACAACCCGTTCCACTCGCAGAGCCGTTGAGCTGCACCCAAATCAGCCCGTCCGAAGCCCGCTGAATCAAATAGTTCACCGTGCCTTGCCAGTAGCGGTCCGCCTGTGCGCTGCCGCTCAACGCCATGAGCAGCAACAGGGCTGTGACCTTCCACTTTTTCATAAAGCTTCCTTACCTCGACGATCTGCACCGACGGCTCGGACCACCGTTCACTGCCGTAAATAAATAACACTCCGCGGCGCGACCCGAGTTCGCGCGGGCAACGAATATTGTGGAGACTGCATGGCGGGAAAGTTTGTTATTCGCCGTCCTTAGCCTTTATGGCGATAAGTTGCTTGCGCAACGAACGCTTGTCAACGACCTCAATGCAAGGCATGCGCAAATCAGGTTTTCACTGAACGCCTCGTGCGTGTTCGAAGAAACAGCGCCTCCGGGCGCTTGACAAAAGGATGAGGAAAAAAGCAAATTCAGCGCGCCAACACAAAGGATCGCAACGATCGTTCAAGGACGCCCGATGAAACAAAGATCCGTCGCCGCCGCACTCCCGCTTGCCCTCATGACCATGCTCGCCTTATCGGATGCGCAGGCGGCCTTGCTCACAAACGTCGGTCAAGTCGTCAGCTTGCGAGCCGAAGGCAAGTACGCCTTCGTCGGGATGGCGCAGTCTGTGGGCACCTGCGGGAATCGCTACTGGTTGGATATTGAAACAGCCAGCGGCAAATCCGCTTACGCGACAGCGATGCTGGCATTCACGACGGAAGCCAATGTCTACGTCCGGGCGGACGACAACCCAGGCACTCGGGTCTTTGAGGAGTGTTTCCTGCACGACATCTTCGTCGCGAAGTGAGTACCCGGCGTTTACGAATCCGCCGGTACGGAAAGTAGATTCGGACGCGAAAATCTAGTCAGGCCCTCGCCAGTAGAGTTAGGATCGACCGCGGCGTCGCAGCTCGGTAGATTCTCACCGGCGAGGGTCCGATGGCTTTCGACGAACGGCTGCAAGATTGGCAGGATCGGGCATTACGTGTCGAGGACGAGGTCGGCAGGGCCGTGATTGGCCAGCGCGACATCATCAGGCTGATCAACGTGGCGCTGTTCGCCCGCGGGCACGTGCTGCTCGAAGGCGATGTCGGGGTGGGCAAGACGACCATCCTGCGCGCGTTTTCTCGCGCCATCGGCGGGGATTTCGAGCGTGTCGAGGGCACGGTCGATCTGATGCCTGGCGATCTCGTCTATCACACCTACGTCGACGCTGAAGGCAAGCCGCGCATCGAGGCCGGCCCGTTGCTTCGGCATGGCGAACGGCTGGCGACGTTTTTCTTCAACGAGATCAACCGCGCCCGCCCGCAGGTTCAGTCCCTGCTGCTTCGGGCGATGGCCGAGCGCACCGTCTCCGCGTTCAATCGGGAGTATCGGTTTCCGCACATGATCGTGTTCGCCGACCGGAACCGGGTGGAGAAGGAAGAAACCTTCGAGCTCGCCTCCGCGGCCCGCGACCGTTTCATGTTCGAGCTGAACATGCCCACGCCCGCGGCGTCAGATATACGCCGCGCGCTGGTGTTCGATCCTGACTTTCACGATGTCGACCAGCTGCTCGAACGAGTGGCGCCCGCCATCTTGCCGTGGCAGGAGCTCAACGAGATCGGGGCGGCGATCCAGCGCAGTATTCATGCGAGCGAATCGCTCGAACGTTACGTGTTGGATTTATGGGATGCGAGCCACGACCCGCAGCGCTTCGGTGTGCGCTTGGATGGGGTCGATATGCCGAAATTGATCCTCGCCGGAGTGAGCCCGCGAGGCATGATGTCTCTGACGCGCGCCGCGCGAGTTGTCGCTTGGCTCGCCGGGCGAACTCACATCACTCCAGCAGACATCCATGCTGTGGCTCCCTGGACGCTCGGCCACCGTGTGTTCTTCACGCCGGTCTACGAGCTGCGGCGTGCGCAACTCGCCCCCGCGCTCATCTCGAAAATTCTGGAAAACGTCTCCACCCCGCGCTGACGATGAGCACCTCACGCGAGTTTCACTACAGGTTGCCGCGCCGATCCGGTGGTTGGCGACCTGGCTCGCATCCGGGCTCGAGCTTCGGCGCCGGCCAGGAGTTCGTCTCGCACGTGAGCCTTTATGACCGGCCGGATCCGCGCCGGCTGGATCTTCGCGCCAGTCTGCGTGAAGTCCGGCGAGATTGGCTGGTGCGAGTCAATCGTCAGCGGGTCAGTGTGCCGGTCTACGTCATCGCCGATGTTTCCACATCGATGAGTTTCGGCTTTCCCAAATCGAAATTGCAGGTCGTGGCGGACTTCGTGACAGCCCTCGGGCACAGCGCGTTCCGTCTCGGCGATGCGCTAGGCATGCTCGCCTTCGATGCTCACGAGCGTTCCGACCTTTTCGTTCCAGCGCTGCTGAGCCGTGGCGTGGGCGAGATGATGGCTTCGATGCTGGCGAAGTGCGAAGGCACGGCGGGAAGCACCGACGGATTGGAAGAAGCCTCGCTGCATCTGGCCGGACGCCAGGGCTTGATCTTTCTGGCATCCGACTTTCACTGGTCGCTCGATCGATTGGACGGCGTGCTGAGTCTGCTGGCGCACTCTTACATCGTACCGCTCGTGGTCTGGGATCCGGTCGAGATACAGCCACCGAAGCACGACGGGCTCATGCCCTTGCGAGATGTGGAGTCTGGCAGTCGAAGCACCGTCTGGTTGCGGCCACGCATGCGTGCGCGTTGGCAAGAAGCAGTGGAGCATCGACGCGCGGAACTGAACGGGCTGTTCGCCGCCCATGGAATTCGCCCTTTCTATATGAGCGGCGAATTCGACAGCGACGCGCTGTCGCACTATTTCTTCGAGGCCACCGCATGAGCCTCGGGGCGAGAACGTGGTGGATCGCGGTGCTGATTGCATTGGCCGCGACAACCGCGACTGGAGCCCAACAGCCTGAGCGCGCCATCGTCGAGCAACCCCGGCCGTTCGGTTACGTCGTTGGCGATCTGGTGACACAACGAGTGCTGTTGACGACGCCAGAGCTGGAGTTCGAGCCCATCACACTACCTCCGGTCCAGCGCGTAAACATCTGGTTCGAGCGGCGCGCGCCCAGAATCGAAACGGCTACGGCCGAGCGTCGTTGGCTCGTCGTCGACTATCAGCTGATCAACGCGCCGCAGACGGTGACCACGGTCCAGTTGCCCGCGTGGGAGCTCGAGACGAAGGCAAGCAAAGCAAAGCTGAAGATTCCGGCCGCGCCGATCAGCGTCGCCCCACTGGTGCCGAATGTTTCCTCCGCCGAGCTCAGGCCCGATCGTCAGGTATCGCTGATTGACACGGCGCCGACGCGGGCGATGCTGCTGCTCTGGTCGATAGCCTTGGGCCTCACATTGGCTGTGTGGATCGGATGGTTGCGCTGGCGCAATTGGCGGGACAGTCTCGACCGGCCGTTTGCCCGCGCGCTGCGCGAATTGCAGCGTATCGACGACAGCAGGCCCGAGGCGTGGCAAGCGCTGCACCGAGCCTTCGATCAGACCGCCGGTCGTGTCCTCCAGTTAGAAACGTTGCCCGCGTTGTTCGAGCGTGCCCCGCATTTGCAGCCGCGGCGAACGGAAATCGAACGTTTCTTTTCCCAGTCGAGCGAGCGATTCTTCGGCGCCGGGCCGCCGAGCGATCTCGTCTCGGTGCGCGGACTCTGTCACGAGTTGCGTCGAATCGAACGGCGACACGCGCAGTGAGCAGCGTACTTACATTCGAGCATGCATGGGTGCTGACACTGCTCCCGTTAGCGTTGCTGCCACTGCTACGCAGAAGGCGGGACACTCTCGCGTTCCCCTCTGTCGCATGGCTGCCGACGGATCGTGTGGGCCGAGTCATCGGTTGGCTTTGGCCCGTGTTTGCGGTGCTCGCTCTGGCGAGCAGCATTCTTGCGCTGGCCCAGCCTGGGCGGCCGCAAACTCAAGTACAGCGCACCGGCAGAGGCGCGGAGATCCTGGTGCTTCTGGATCGGAGTCGTAGCATGGACGATCACATGCTGCCCGCCAACTGGAGGGAGATCGATCCAACCGTTTTGATACATCACCGCGGCCGCCAGAAAGCGGAAGTGGCGCGCGAACTGCTGTCACAGTTCGTCGCGCAGCGTCCCGATGATCGCTTCTCTCTGCTCTACTTCAGCAACCGGCCGCTGACGGTGGTGCCGTTCACTCAGCACGATGCAGTGATGCAAGCAGGAATCGCGGCGGGAGGCACTGGCCGTGGGCTGGCCAGTACGGAGGTCGGCCCAGCGCTCATCGCAGGCATCGCCGAGTTCGAACAACGCGCTTACTCGGGCAGTCGAATCATGCTGCTGGTGTCGGATGGCGGCGCCAATCTGGACGACGACATCATGCAACGGATCCGAGTGGGCCTGTTGCGCAATCGGATCGCGCTCTATTGGATCTACCTGCGTTCCTACAACAGCCCCACCATCGATACGACCGATGAACGCTGGGAGAATGCGCCCGCGATCGCCCTGCACCGCTTCTTCCAATCGTTACAAACGCCCTATCGCGCGTATCAGGCCGAGGAGCCGCAGGATCTGGCCAGAGCGGTCGCCGACGTCGGGCGACAGCAGAACCTGCCGCTCGACTTTCTCGAACAGATTCCACGCCAGGACTACAGCCGTCATTTCATCGCCTTCGCGGCGTTTTCGTGTGCGCTGCTGCTGTTGTATCGATCCATGTTGATGCGGAGCTGGCAATGAGGCGATCGATCGTTCATTGCGGGTTCGGACTGGCGGCACTCTTGTGCGGGAGCCTGGTTGCGTACCACGCTGTGCGCCTGAACGACATCGAACGCACCAATGCGGCGATTGCGAGCGCGCGCGTATCGAACGTCGATGCAACCGTACCGGAAGCTCGCTTCGCACGCGCAGTGGCGCTTGCCCGGGCCGGAGAGTCCGACGAGGCGGTGAAAGCATACAAAGGGCTGATCGAAGGCGACCGCCGCGATCTGCGCCAGGCCGCGCTCTACAATCTCGGCAACTTGTATATGCGTGACGCACTCGAGAACGGCGCAAGCGAAGCGTTCAGGTCGCTGCCGCTCATCGAGCTGGCAAAACAACGCTATCGAGACGTACTGCGCGATCGGCCGCTCGACTGGGATGCTCGATACAATCTTTCGCGAGCCTTGCAGCTGGCGCCGGAGATCGAACAGGAAATAGAAGAAAAAGAAGAACCCCCGGAAAGAGAACAGAGCGTGAGCACGCTACAAGGCGTGAGGATCGACCTGCCATGATCCGCCTCCCCTCGCTTCGCATGGCGGTGGACAAGGACTCGCGCGCCATTGCGCTCGCGTTGATGCTGCTGTTGGTTGCGCTCGTCATGCCGCCCGTCGACTTGCCGCGGGATGCCTATGAGTACATCGTCGTCTTCGACATCAGTCAGAGCATGAACGTCGAGGACTACCAACTCGATGGCGGACCTGTCAGCCGCCTGGCTTATGCACACGAGGCCGCTCGTCGCACGTTGCGGGACCTGCCTTGTGGCTCTCGCGTCGGTTGGGCGGCCTTCACCGGATATCGGACCATACTGTTGCTCGCTCCCGTCGAGGTCTGCGCGCATTACAACGACCTGCTGGCGTCGCTCGAGAAAATCGATGGCCGGATGCGCTGGTCCAATGCGAGCGAGATCACCAAAGGCGTGTACTGGTCGGTGCTGGCCGCTCAAGAAACAAATCAGCGCCCCGATATCGTTTTTATCAGCGACGGGCAAGAGGCGCCGCCGCTCGATCCGGACTACCCGCCCCGAGTCCTTGAAGATCTGCAGAAAGATTCGATCCGCGGCTGGTTGATCGGCGCGGGAGCTTACGAGCCGAGCCCGATCCCGCGCATCGACGAAGAGGGACATCGTCAGGGTTATTGGCGCGCCCACGAAGTCGTTCAGATGAGCGCCTTCGGCGACACCCGCGCTCCAGCGACGGAGCACCTGTCCGCACTTCGCGAGCCGCATCTGCAAGCGCTTGCGGACCGAGTCGGCTTCAACTACGCGCGTCTCAGCGGGCCCACTTCGCTCAGCGAGACGCTACGCGACCCTCGATTCGCCCGACGCCGGCCGACCCCCACCGATCTGTACTGGCTACCCGCTGCCATCGCTGTGTTGTTGCTGGCAATGCGCTTCCGGCCGGATTAAACATCTCCCGAGCGACCGGGGGAAGGACAGACCAGCGAGTTGCTGCTGGCGTCGATGACCATCGATGCTCAGCGTGCCTGCTTTGTAATCGACCGTTTCCAGGCGACGGGAACTGGAACTCTCAACGCGGCGCCGAGCCAGTCAGCTCGATGACCTCACCTCCTCTCAGTAACGCGACATGGACGGCGCCGCCGGCTGGACCAGCAAAGCGACGCCCGGCGAGGGAATGTTGAACGCGCGAGCGACATCGCCTTTGAGCAGATAACCCTGGAGGCCGCTCCATACGGACAGCTCGGTGCATACCAAACAGAATCTCCAGATGGATATCGCCGCGAAGCATTCCAGCAATTCACGCCCACATGCCGGAGGGCCGGTCAAGTCTTGCAACCCATGGGAATAGGAATATTCTCGCTGGCTCTGGCCGCAGTCGGAGTAGACCCATGAACGGCTCGGACAGCGGGACCATCTCATTCGGGCCATTTCGGCTCTCCCCCGCGAAACGCGTCATCGAACGCAACGGGGCGCCACTCGCTCTGGGAGATCGCGCACTCGACATTTTGATTGTGCTGGTCGAGCACGCCGGCAAGGTGGTCAGTCAACGGGATCTGACCACGCGCGTCTGGCGCGATCTGGTCGTCGGCCCGAGCAATCTCAGGGTGCACATGAGCGCTCTGCGCAAGGCGCTCGGCGATGGTGAGGGCGGCGCTCGTTATATCGAGAACGTCACGGGACAAGGCTATTGTTTCGTCGCCCCGCTCACTCGCGAAACCTCCGTCTCGTCGCCGGCACCATCGCCGGAATTTCCCGATGCCGCACGCAAGCGGCAGGTCTTGCCCCCGCAGTTGTCCCGTATGGTGGGCCGTGAACAGCACGTACGCGCCATCGCCGCCGATCTGCTGGCCGAACGATTCGTCACCATCATCGGGCCCGGCGGCATGGGCAAGACGACCGTCGCGATCGCCGTCGCCCACTCCATGCTGGAGGAGTTCGCCGGCGCGGTATGTTTCGTCGACATGGGCGCGGTCGCCGATCCAAAACTGGTGGCCGCGACCATCGCTGCTTCGCTGGGTCTGCAGGTGCAGACTGAGGACGCGGTGCCAACGGTGCTCGAGTACCTTCGAACGCTGCGGATCCTGCTGGTGCTCGACAATTGCGAGCACGTGATCGATCCGATCGCCACGCTGGCCGAAATGATTTTCAAGGACGCGCGCGGCGTTCATATCCTCGCGACGAGTCGCGAAGCGCTGCGAGTCGAGGGCGAGCACGCCTACTGGCTGCCCGCGCTGGCGAGCCCGTCACCGGACTCCAGCATGACGGCGAGCGACGTGCGTGCGTTCCCGGCCGTGCAGCTTTTCATGGAACGCGCTGCCGCCGGTGGCGGCCGCTTCGAGCTGACCGATGAGAGTGCGCTCCTCGTGGCCGGTATCTGCGGCAGGCTCGAGGGCCTTGCGCTCGCCATCGAGCTTGCGGCGGGCAGAGTCGGTAGTCACGGCCTGATGGCCACTGCGGATCTACTGAACAAGAATCTCGGCCTGGATTGGCACGGACGACGCACGGCCCTGCCCCGCCATCAGACACTGCGGGCCTTGCTCGACTGGAGTTACTGGTTTTTACCCGAGATCGAGCAGACTGCCCTGCGCAGACTGTCCGTCCTCGTCGGTGACTTCACTCTGGAGGCGGCGAGCGCCGTCGTTCACGGCGGAGCTGCAAACGAATCCGCGACGCTCAACACGCTCGATGCTCTGGTCGCCAAATCTCTGCTCTCCGTTCGATCGAGCGATGAAGGTACGGCGCGATACCGGCTGCTCGAAACGACTCGAATCTACGGCTTGGAGAAACTGCAGGAGCACGGCGAGGCTGCCGTCACTGCGCGAGGTCACGCAGAATTTTTCACGTCGCTTCTCAATGCGCGCCACGGTGGGCTCATCGACCTGGAATACACCGGCCGCGCTCACGCGCTGAGAGAACACCTTGGCAACGTTCGCGCCGCGCTCGAGTGGTGCTTCGCTCGTGGCGAAAAAGATTTCGATGTGGCGCTTGCGGTCGACCTCGCCGCCGCCGCTGCTCCGGTGTTCTTCGAGTTGTCCTTGTTGAGTGAATCGTACCGATGGAGCGCGGCTGGACTCGCTGCGCTCGATGAGTCCACGCGCGGTGGCAGGCGCGAGATGCTACTAAGGAGCACCTGGGCAATTTCGTCGATGTGGATACACGGTAGCAGCGATGACGTGTTATCCGGCATCGCGCGAGCCCTCGAGCTCGCCGATCCTCTCGACGATCCACCCCATCGCCTGCGCATGCTTGCCACTCGACATCTGTTTCTTACACGCGTCGCCGACTTTCGCGGCGCCCTCGCGGCTGCCAAAGAATGGCATGCCGCCGCGATACAGGTGAATGACGTGTCGTGTCTCGCGATCTCGGAGCTGATGCAAGGTGCGGCCTGGCACTTCCTTGGCGATCAAGCGGCGGCGAACCGACACTTCGAGGCGGGCTTCGTCCGCGCCGGCGACCGGAACTTACAATTGTGCGGCAACGATCATCGGGTGCGCGGGTTGGTCACCATGTCTCGCGCACTATGGCTGTCCGGCTTTCCGGAGCGAGCGCTTGCAACCGCACGGCAGGCCACCGGAACGGCGATGAAGTCAGGGAAGCCTCTCGATACCTGCTTTGCCTTGATCTTCACGACGCCGGTCTATCTGTGGTGCGGTCATTGGGACGCGGCGCAAGACGTCCTGGATCAACTCGTGAGCCACACTCATTGGCATTTGCTCAAGCCTATGCACGCGGTAGCGAACGCGATGCAGGGGGCATTGCTGATCGGGCGCGGACAAACCGAACGCGGGATGGCCGTGCTGACCGGGGTCCTGCAACAGATGCGCGATCACGGAGTGGATGCAGTGAGGACGTTTGTTGCTTGCTCGATTGCGGACGGGTTGACGGTTGCTGGGCGTCCGGAAGAAGCGCTGACTGTCATCCGCGCCGCCAGGCGTAATGCCGTCGGCGGCGCGGATACCGTGCAGTTGCCTGAGCTGTTGCGCGTTCAGGCAAATGCACTGCTTTCGATTGCACCCACTCACGAAGGACGCGCCGAGCGCCTTTTGGCTCGGGCGTGTCGGATTGCGCGTCGTCAGTCGGCTGTCTCGTGGGAATTGCGCGCCGCCTTATCGCTGGCGCGCATCCGAATCAGACAGAACAACCGCGAGCAGGCGCGTCACCTGCTATCGAGCATCTACGATCGCTTCACCGAAGGCTTCGATACTCACGATCTGCAGGCAGCGGCGCAGCTACTGGGCGAGCTCGGTCACACTCAGAACGCTCGCATCACGCCGATGAACAAACGGACCGACTGGTCGGAGTCGAGCAGCGGGCTGTCCTCGAGCTCGCTCGGCAGCGATCGATATTTGACATTGCCCAGCAGCAGCCAACGCGACGAGAAGCTATAAGTCACGTCGATGCCTACTTCCGGGATGATCGCGTCGCCGGGCCGATAGTTGCGGACGCCTCGGGCGACTTCTTCATCGAGAATGCCGTAGTTATAATCCGCCCGATCCGCTGACAGCCATCTCGCACCAATAGTGGGCGTCAGGACCAATCGCTCGCCCAGCGGCAGCGGATAGCCATAGCTCGCGCTCACCTCGTAGCCGCCGCTCGCGTCGAGCACGTCGGCGAGCGCCTGAAATTTCAGCTCACCGTAACGACCCTCGAAACTCACATCGAAGCCGGCGTCGGCGCTGTCCTTGCGATCCGACAGCAGATCGCGGTCGATGCCATTCTCGGCGAGCTCCCGAGCGCCGAACTGGTCGGCGTCGATGCCGTCGAAATTGGCTTCGACGATCAGATCGATCTCCAGCGCGCTGGTGTCGAGCACATGGATGCCGGCAGTGATTCCTTGGAAGAAGAATCGCTTGCTGTCATAAGTAATCAGTGGAAACGGCGTGAAACGCGCGCCGCGCCCGGCGTATGGATTGTCACTGGCGATCGCGCCGAGTCCGAGCCCCCATCGGGAGCTCCGCTCCGGCGCGCTTTCCTCGGCGGATGCGCCGAACGCAGCCAGGGTGGCCAAAACCGCAAGCGAATGCGATGTGTAGTGCTTCAAGCGAAAGAACCTCGAATAGGCAAGGCAATGACATTGGGCAGAGACGCCAGCTCGTGCGTCACATGGTGGTAACTGGGATCGGACTGGCTCATGAACACGTCGAGTCCGGCGCCGGCCAGCTCCCTGTTCTCGAGCGCCAGCAACAGATCGCGGTCTTCGACCAAACCAGCACGCGCCATGTTTAAGACGAACGCGGTGGGCTTCATCAATCGGATTGTTTGTTCGCGGATGAGAAAACGCGTTTCATGCACCAATGGCGCGTGCAACGTCACAAAGTCGCTTTGTGACAAAACGGCGACAAGATCCGCATATTCGAAACCTGCGCGCGACGCGAGTTCCGCGTCGTGCCGCGGTGTGTGAACCAGAATCGTGCAATCGAAAGCTGCCAGCCGCCTCACGACCGCGCGTCCGACGCGGCCCAGACCGATCACACCTACGGTTTTACGGCAGAGCGCCGTTCCGAGCGTGCTCGTGAACGAGCCGCGATTGATGCTGGCCTGACCCTGACGAAAGCGATGTCCCAGCGCCAGCATCGATCCGATGGTTCGTTCGGCAACGGCGGCGATGCGCATTTCGGCATCGGAGTCGACTTTGTACGTGGCTTGCTCGAGGGCGCTCATGGTTCCGGGATCCTCGATGTGAGGGTCGGAGCAGTGTCCGTCACGCCTTCTTACTCGGACCTTACCGCCTGGCGGTTTTCAGTAAGTCGCCAGTAACCCGAACGACTGCAAAGTGCCTTCCGCCACCGTTGTCGTTTGGAGACATCTTTGTCGTTACGTCGCAAACGTTATGTCGTGATACTCGCGCTTGCCGCCGTCGCGCTGGTCACGGGCTTGCGCATGACCTCGAGTCGGGGAGATGTCTCTGATAAAGAAGCCGAGCCCGTGGCGCTGACGATCTCGGTTGCGGCGGTCAAGCGTGAGTCGTGGGCTCAGACAGTCACCCTTTCTGGCGCGGTGACGCCATGGCAAGAGTCCGTGGTCGGCGCTCCGCTCAGTGGCTTGCGCCTCGCCAGCATCGAAGTGGACGTTGGCGATGTGGTCAGGAAAGGTCAGGTGCTCGCACGGTTCGATGACGCATTACTGCGCGCGGATGTGAACCGACTCAGCGCCCGACTCTCGCAGGCCGAAGCCCAAGCCGTTCAGGCAACTCGCGATGCGCAGCGCGCCGAAAGTCTTCGTCCCAGCGGCGCACTCAGCGAACAGTCCGTTCTCGCGTCCATCACTCAGGCCGAAGTCGCCGCCGCGATGGTGAAGTCTGCGCGGGCCGAACTGAATGCGAAGCAGGTGGAACTCTCCTACGCCGTGTTACGAGCATCGGACGACGGTGTCATCAGCGAGCGCACCGCCACGGTCGGCGCCGTCGTGGCGTCGGGCGAAGCGCTGTTCAGACTGATTCGTCAGCAGCGCCTCGAATGGCGCGGTGAAGCCAGCGCCGAGCAGCTCAAGGGCATCGGGAAAGGACAATCGGTCGAACTGATGCTGCCTGACGGCACCAAGGCCGCCGCCACGATACGACAAGCCGCGCCGACACTCAGCGCCGATTCGAGAATGGCGCTGGTCTATGCAGATATCCATCCGGGCAGCAATGCACGGGCTGGCATGTATGCGGCGGGCAAGATTGGACTCGCCACCACTGCGGCGCTGGTGGTTCCGTCATCGTCCATCGTGGTGCGCGATGGAAGAAGTTATGCGTTCGTCGTCGCCCGGCAAGGCGATACGGCTCGCGTCACCGCACACGCTGTCAAGGTCGGACGCAGGCAAGAACATTTCGTCGAAGTCGTATCGGGCCTGGCCGAGGGCGTGGACATAGCCGAAAGCGGAGCGGGCTTTCTGTCCGATGGCGACCGGGTGAGGATTGTAAAACCTCTGGAACGTTATTCAGCGTCGAAACAAACGCAGCCAGTCGCGGACACGGATGCTGGACGATGATGAATCTTGCGACCTGGTCCCTCCGGAATCCGATTCCGGTCCTGCTTGCGTTCAGCCTGCTCGTGATCGCCGGTATTCGTGGCTTCACGCAGCTGCCGATAAAGAATCTGCCGGAGATCGATCTGCCCACCGTCGACGTGGTGCTCACCCAGCCGGGCGCGGCTCCGGCGCAACTGGAGACAGAGGTGGCGCGTCGCGTTGAAGACGCGATCAGCAACACAGTCGGGCTCAAACATCTGCGCACCAACATCAGCGACGGCGTGGTGCACGTGTCCGCGAAGTTCGAGATCGGCAAGCCGCTTTCGGAAGCATTGACCGAGGTCAAGGAATCGGTGGACCGGATCAGATCCGATCTTCCCGCCGATGTGGAGCAGCCCGCCATCAGCGCCGACGTGGTCGGCGGCAGCCCCATTCTCACGTACGCGGCGTCGTCCAAGACGCTCGATGAAGAGGCGCTTTCGTGGCTCATCGACGATGTCGTCAACAAATCGCTGCGCGCCCTGCCGGGCGTCGGCCGAGTCGAGCGTATCGGCGGAGTGCAGCGAGAGATTCGCGTTGAAGTCGACCCGGTGAAGCTGGCCGCGCTGGATGCGACGGTCGCCGATGTGTCGCGTGGATTGAGACAAGTACAACTGGAGGCGTCCGGCGGCATTGCGAAGCTGGGCGTCGCGGACGTTTCGATGCGTACGCTCGGCGCGGTCCGACAGGCCGACGAGCTTGCGACAACGGCCGTTCCCCTCATGAATGGCCGGCATCTCTACTTGGGCGACATCGCATCGATCACCGACGGCTTTCGGGATCGCGAGCAGGTCTCTTTGCTGGACGGCGCGCCCGTGGTCGGCTTTCATATCTATCGCGCCAAAGGCAAAGATGAAACCGTGATCGCCGAGCAGGTCGAGCGCGCGCTCGCGGACCTTCGAATCGCGCATCCGGACTTCCGGGCGACTCTGGTTTCGGGCAGCGTCGAGTACACCACCGAGCAGTTTCGCGGCTCCATGCAGATGCTGTTCGAAGGCGCCCTCCTCGCCATCCTGGTGGTCTGGTGGTTCCTGGGCGACTGGCGCGCGACGTTGGTGGCCGCGGTCGCTTTGCCGCTATCGATCCTGCCCACCTTCGCGCTGATGCCCTCGCTTGGCTTCTCGCTCAACACCCTGACCCTGCTGGCGCTCGCGGTGGTCGCGGGCATTCTGGTCGACGACGCGATCGTCGAGATAGAAAACATCGAGCGACATCGCAGACAAGGAAAGACTCTGCTGGAGGCAACCAGCGATGCAGTGACCGAGATTGCACTGGCGGTCGCCGCCACGACGTTGACGCTCGTGGTGGTCTTCCTGCCCACCGCGCTGATGCCGGGAATCGCCGGCATGTTGTTCAGGCAGTTCGGCTGGACCGCGGTGATCGCCGTGCTCGCGTCGCTGCTCGTAGCGCGACTATTGACGCCGCTGCTCGCCGTTCACTGGCTGAAGAATCATTCCGCGAAATCCGACGACCACGGGCCGCTGATGCGACGCTATCTTGCCGCCGTGAACTGGTGTCTCGCACACCGAGGGACGACGATGGCCACGGCCGTGCTCTTCTTGATCGGCTCGTTCGCGCTGGTGCCTTACATCCCGACTGGATTCATTCCCGCCTCCGACAGAGGTTTCGTGAAGGTCAGCCTGGAGTTGCCGCCGGGAGCCTCGCTGGACGATTCGCTTTCGGCCGTGGAGGCAGTCCGATCCGTTCTGGCCGATGTGCCCGGAATCGCACACGTCTTCTCAGTCGCAGGCGAACCCGCCGGCGATCAGCAAGCGCCCGAGGCGCGACGAGCACTGTTGACGCTCATGCTTGCCCCACGTGACGCGAGGCCCACCCAAAAGGAAATTGAAAAAGCCGTCCAGGAGCGGCTCTTTGCAGTACCTGGCGCACGGTTCACTGTGAGCGGCAGTGACAATGCCGGAGAGTTATCGCTCATTCTCACGAGCGAGGACGCCCGCGTCCTCGAAGCCACGGCGCAGACGATGGAACTACAGATGCGCGCAGTCCCAGGCCTGTCGAACGTCATCTCCACCGCAAGCCTCGACCGCCCCGAGCTGATCGTCCGTCCGGACGCCCGGCGCGCGGCTGAAGTCGGCGTGGACACCGCAACCATCGCTGAAACTGTACGCATTGCGTTGGGCGGCGACTTCGACGCCAGATTGGCCAGGCTCGATCTGGACAATCGTCAGCTGATGATACGCGTGCGCATTCCCGACAGTTACCGGCGAGATCTCGACGCCATAGGCCAACTCAGGGTGCGCGCTGGCGTCGGAACCGTTCCGCTCGAGAGCATCGCGTCCCTGTCCATCGAAAGCGGCCCGCAGCAACTGGAGCGCTACGATCGACAGCGATATGTGAGAATCAGCGCCGGACTCGGCGAGACCGCGCTCGGCGATGCGAATGCCGCCGTGGCTGGCCTGCCCGTCACTCAGACCCTGCCCTCGAATGTAAGGTTGATCGAAGACGGGGATTCCGAACTGGCGTCGGAGCTTGCCGGCGGGTTCGTGACCGCGATCGGCGCCGGCGTCCTGTGCATGTTCTGTGTGCTGGTGCTGCTGTTCAAAGATGTCTTCCAACCCGTCACCATTCTATCGGTCGTACCCATCTCACTGGGCGGCGCGTTCATCGCTCTGGCGCTCACCGGCATCTCGCTGGACGTGCCGGCTATGATCGGACTGGTGATGTTGATGGGTGTAGTGACCAAGAACTCCATCCTGCTCGTCGACTACGCCGTCACATCGATGCGCGAGCGCGCGCTCGAACGTGGGCCCGCGTTGATCGCAGCGTGTGGCATGCGAGCGAGGCCGATCGTCATGACGACGTTTGCAATGATTGCGGGCATGCTGCCAATCGCGTTTGGCTTCGGCGCGGACGCCAGCTTCCGCCAGCCCATGGCGGTCGCCGTCATCGGTGGCTTGATCGTCTCCACTTTCTTGAGTTTGTTTCTGGTGCCAGTGATCTTTACTTACGTGGACGATGCGGAGCACTGGCTTCGTCACGCTCCTGCACGATATGTTCGATAACACTTCCAAGTTACACAGCCGGATCGCTTTGGTGGAAGACCACGCGCGTCTTGCCACATTGGTGGAACGCGGACTGGCCGCCGCTGGAATCGCCGTGGACACGTTCGCCACCATGGAATCGGCTTGGCACGGCATTGGCAACCAATCGTACGCTGTAGCGGTGATCGATCGAGGACTCCCGGACGGCGACGGCCTGGATCTGGTTCGTCGCATGCGCGCTTCCGGCAATCTAACCCCTTGTTTGATGCTGACTTCCCGCGACGCGCTCCGCGATCGGGTGGATGGGCTGGATGCCGGCGCGGACGACTATCTGGCGAAGCCGTTCGCGATGGAGGAGCTCGCCGCGCGCGTGCGTGCTTTGATGCGCAGGCCGCCCGAGATCGTCGATCCGCAACTCACTTATCAACGACTCCATGTTTTGCCCGCGAGCAGCCAGATGAGCTGCGCGGATGAAACAATCACCCTTGCGCCGGCGGAGCTGCAAATCATCATCTGCCTGGTGCGAGCTGCCGGGCAGCCGGTGCGCAGAACCACACTGGAGGCGGCGGCGTGGGGCTTGAACGAGGCGGTCACGCCGAACGCACTCGATGTCGCCCTGCATCGGCTGCGCAAGAAACTCGGCGCCATCAACTCGGGCGTGTCGCTCGTCAACGTGCGCAATCTCGGTTTCGCACTAAAGGAAGATGATGCTGCCTCGTAGGTTGACCTCCAGGCTGATGATGGCCGCCATGATCGGCATAGTGGCGGCGAACCTCGCTGGCGCGGCAGTCATGTCCGGTTTGCTCTGGCCTAGATCGACGAGCGCCATGCTGCGTGAGGAGCTGGCGGACGAAGTCGAGCGCATCGACACCGGCTTGAGGGTCGATGCCTCGGGCAAGGCTGGTATCGCCCTGTCTCCAGAACAGGCCAATCTCTATGACGCCATGCCCAAGGACGCTGCGTATGTGGTGCTCGATCGCCACGGCAGGATCGCGACCCAAAGCACCGACGGCCCCGCGGTGGCGGCGTTGCTGTCCATGCAGCCGGACGCGAGAACGACCACAATTCGTAGCGGCGACGTTGACATCCGTCTGCAAGTGACTCAAGAGCAGATGACGCGTGCGGGCGAGCCGTACACCATTCGCGTGGCCCGCAGCGATCGGCTCGTCACGACGCTCAACGATTACGCCGATGAGCTCTACCTGCGCTCGCGCTTCGTCACGATTCTGCTGGCGTTGAGCACCTTCACTTTGGTCGTGTATCTGACTGTCAATCGGATGGTCCGGCCCTTGCGCCAGGCATCGGAGGTGGCCGCACGCATCGGTCCTCAGAACCTGGCCACGCGCCTGCGAACCGACGGGCTTCCCACCGAGCTCGTACCCTTGATCGTATCTTTCAACGCGGCGCTGGAGAGATTGGAAGTCGGCTTCCGCGTGCAACAGGAATTCCTCGCCTCCGCGGCGCACGAGCTCAAAACACCGCTGGCGTTGCTCCAGGCCGAGATCGAGCTCGGCGGCGCGGCCAACACTGAGTACCTGCTGCGAGACACCGCTCTGATGGCGCGCATCGTTCATCAGCTGCTGCACCTCGCGGAAGTGAGCGAAGGCCACAACTACACGTTCACGCCGATCAGCCTACAAGCCGAAGTCAGGGAAGCAGTGGAGTATCTCAAGCGTCTCGCCGACCAGCATTCAGTTCGTGTCGAGTTGGAAATGGAAGCCGACGATACTGTCATCGATGCCGACCGCGGCGCTGTTTTCGTTCTCGTCAAGAATCTGCTCGAGAACGCCATTCACCACGCCCCCCCCGGCAGCGCCGTGCGAGTCAGCGTGGGCCCTCACGGCTTCAAAGTCCGCGACGAAGGCCCTGGCGTGACCAAGGCCGACGAGCCTCACCTATTCCAGCGCTTCTGGCGCGCCGAAGGCCAGGACAGCAACGGCGCCGGGCTCGGCCTGACGATTTGCAAACAAATCTGCCAGGCGCATCGGTGGCAGATCTACTATGAAGCCGCGCCGACCGGCGCTTGCTTCGTCGTGTCCACCGCCAGCGCTGAACGCGCGCGGGGATAAAGCTGCCGCTTCTTTGCTCTGTATTTGGTGCGTGGTCGGCGTTTCCGCGTTGGAATTTCTCGATGGCATTTTCTCAATCTGCACAATAAACAGCCATCGGCTCCCTCTTGGGGTGTTAACCCGGCAAACCAGCCAGTAACTCGCGTCTCGCGACAACGGCACGGCGCTACTGTCGTTGCATGCCGTCCCACCTGCATGAGGCGCTTCTGCAGTTGTTCCGAAATCGCCCGTCGCTGGCGCCGGAGTTATTGGAATCAGCCCTGAACGTCGAGTTGCCGCGCTACACGAACGCACGCATTCACTCGCCCGATCTCACGGAAGTACGACCCGTGGAGTATCGCGCGGATCTCGTCGTGCAGCTGCTGCGTGATAAGCCAGTGC
>NZ_DASWTF010000004.1:0-16009 GCF_036402275.1 Steroidobacter sp.
ACGCGCCGGAACTGCCGAATCGATCGTGTCCATTAATGGCCTCGCTCATGGACACTTCACTTCGTGCCCATCATCCACAACATGGGCACATCATTGATCGTTGGGTCGCGTGAAGCTATGCGGCCCAGACCACACGGTTACAGTGATTCTCGCTTCATGGTCCATGATCCGGAGCGGCGTGCCGTGTCGGCGGACCGACACATCTCCAAACTGATGCCGGGGCAGTGCTGGCGCTCGTCATCGACTGCTGTAGCCGCGAGCTATTGGGCTGGCATCTGTCGCGGAGCGGGAAATCGAGAACGGCAGAAGCTGCACTCGAGCAAGCGTTAATCGCTCGCTTCGGGACGTTGGGGCGTGTGCCAATACCCTTTGTGCGATTTCCCAGTTGAGGCCCACCCGATTTCCTGAGTTGGGGACCACCTTTTCAGGTCACTGGCGGAGCTGAAGGCGACGATTCTTACGCGTCGCGTTTCTTGCTGGCAAGTTTTCGGGCTTTGACGCCTCGATAGCTCTCACCCGTGATGTGCAGCGATAGCGCAGCATGCTCAAGACGATCGCGGATCGCATCGGCGATTACGGGATCCCCGATGACCTCGGACCAGTGATCCAGTGGAAGCTGCGTTGTAAACATCGTTGACCGGCCGATCGATCGCTCCTCGATGATTTCACACAGATCTTGCGCTTCGGTCGATGACAGTTTGCGCATTCCCATGTCGTCCAGGATGAGCAGGTCAGGTCGCGCGAGCTTGTCTCGATAGCGCAGATACGTGCCGCTGGATCGGGCGAGCGCGATGTTCTCAAGCCAGGTTGTGACGCTCATGTACAACACCGACTTGCCGCAGGCGCAGGCGTGCAAGCCCGCTGCCTGCGCAAGGAACGTTTTACCGACGCCCGTCTGCCCGATCAGCAACACCGGCCGTCCCTCGCCGAGCCATTGCAGACTGTAGAGCTCCTTGATTTGTGACTTGCTGATAGAGCGGTTGGCGGTGAAGTCGATATCTTCGAACGCCGGTCGCAAGGTGAACTTGGCTGCCTTGATGCGATAACCGGTTTTACGCTCTTGCCGATAGTCCGCCTCGGCTTGTAGCAGGGTATCGAGGAACTCTGTGTAGCTGGTTTGATCTCTGGTGGCTGCGGCCACCGTTTCATCGAAGGTGCCGAACATGCCGAGCAGTTTCATCTCAGCCATCAGGTTTTTGGCGATCGCTGTACTCATACGATTTTATTCTCCAGGGTTGCGTCGGACGGAACAGCAGCGAGCATGTCCTCGGTGCGATCAGCGCCCGCGAGATATCGCAGCATCGGGTTGCCCGGTCGGCGTACGATCTCGCGCGCCACACTCGGATCGATGGTTTGCTTCCTGGCCTGGGCGAGCAGCGCCTGGAAGTACGGCACACGGTACTTGTCGTAGCGTCGCATCGTGCCGATCGCCGCAACGATGCGTTGGCTCGCGACCTCATGACCAGCCGTGTTGATTTCCTTGGCGCAGCTACGTACAAAGCCTTGGACGCGACGCAGGTTGCCGTACACGTCCGCGTTGAACAGCTCGACGCACAACCGATGTAATTCAGCATGGATGAAGCGCGACTGAGAGAGCAGTCGCTGCGGTGTCGCTTCATAATAGGCTTGAGACGCCGGCGGGAAGTGCGAGTCGATCTTGATCCGTCGGCCATCGCGATGGCGGCAGCGTGGATGGATGGCGAGTCGTTCGAGGTTGAGGAAGATCTCAACGTGGTTCTCGGTGAGCTTAATGCGCAGCTTCTTATGACGATGGATGTGTGGGGCACTGTAGAGCACGGCTTCCACCAGCACGTAACAGTCAGCGTGGAGCGTCGCCGTGAGCCACTCCCCGCTAACTACATCATTCGCAGGCAACGCTTTGAGAGCCGTGCGTTCTAGTGCTTCGAACCGTTGGCGTCGCGAGACGCCGAAGCGCGAGTGACGTCGGTCATTGATGCGTTGGACGCATTCGGCGAGTGCTTGGTTGATCTGATACAACGATGTGAAGCGCGTACGTCGATAACGGAAGCGCGCATAGCGCATTAGGATCCTGACCAGTCCCTCGACGACGGCCTTGTCACGCGGGTGATCGGGCCGCGCCGGAACGACTGCCGTGGAGAACTGGCGAGCGAGTTGCGCGTAGCCGGGATTCAGATCCGGATCGTACAGGTGACATTTGAGTACGCCTTGTTTCAAGCAGTCCGGCACGGTGACGTGCGGCACGCCACCATAGTACGCATACATGCGTCGATGACATCCGAGCCAGTTGCGGCTCTTCATATCCTCGGCGGCCCATGCGAACAGCAGTTGGCTGAAGCCCAGGCCGGCGACGAAGACATAAGCTTTGCGTATTTCACCGGTCTTGATTTCGATCCACTCGATCGCATCACCTGCATAGTCGACTTCGACGCGCTCGCCTGGCTCGAACTCACGTGCCGTCACTTCAGCCTGTCGGTATTGCGGGAACTTCCGGTAAAACTGTTTCCAGAAGTTCGCGTAGGACGTCAGCGATTGTGCTTTCTCTTCCCAGATGAACTTCAGTGGATGACCCAGACCGAGATCGTGAATCACGATCGCCCAGTCCACTTGTTTCATCCACAGCGGATCATTGCGCTGCTTGGGAATGTCCGGTGACTCGCGGAGTCCGTCACGTACTTCACGTACGGTGTCGCGCGAGCAATTCAATGCTCGGGCGATCTCGCGAACGCCGCGGCCGTCGGCCAGCCGACGACGGATCTCTTCGAAACGCTCCACCGTCACGCTGCGTAAACCCATGCCGACCTCCCGTTCGTGATCGGCGGGCACGATACGGGCGCAGTCCGTTTCGGGCGCGCTGGCCTGCAGCAAAGGTGGGTTGGAGTCGGTGGTCGACATCGGCGGAAGCACTCCTGGCGCCTTTGAAAGCGCTCCGCCAGGGTGGTCCCCGACCGTTGACAGTGGACCCCAAATCAGGAAATCAGGTGGTCCCCAACTCAGGAAATCGGGTGGGCCTCAACCGAGGAAATTCTGCACCCTTCCTCCTGCGCTCCGATAACGGCTTGGTCTTCACCAGTCGCAGCTATACGGCACTGGTGCGCGGCTATGGCCTTCGCCAGGAGTTCATCACGCCCACACCCCTGAGCAGAACGGCCTGGTGGAGCGCGTGATCCGGACACTAAAGGACCAATGCGTGCATCGGCATCGCTTCGAGACCCTGCAGCACGCCAGCCGAGTGATCGGTGACTGGATCAACTTCTACAACAATCGACGACCTCACCAGCTGGGGATGAAGACACCCGCTGAAGCCTACGCATTAGCGGCATGACCTGAGCAGGTTCCGCTGGGTCATTACAACGGATGGTTCTCCCCACCTGCGTTCGCTAGAGATGTTCAGTCAGCGCACTCTGAACCTGTGCGGACGGAATGCTGACAAATGCCAGCGTGCCTGACATTGTGCTAGTGGAACCACAACGAGTTCATGTCATCCACAAGAATCGAACGTACGAATTTTCGGGTTCTTCGGAGGATTACCTGCTGAGCTAGGCGGTCTCTAGTTTGAGTGAGTTGCTATTGACGTGTTTGCAACGTCAATGATTCGATGCTGATCAGGACTCCAGCTCATTAGCGCCACGCTCATTACGGAGACGAACAAACCTGAGACAATGTGCTTAGAATCAGTCCGATACAAACGTCAGCCTCCTCGCGCACGGCCAGGCTAGGCTCGCATGAAGCAAGGGGGGCTGGGCGCGCCCAAGCCAGCTGCACAAGATGCTGGGATCGATGCACCACAGGGACATACGGCCTATATCGGTCGGTCGCTTCTTGGGGAGATTGTACTATCCAGGGTTCTTCAGCGAGGTCCGATGTTCGTACGACGATGTTCCTTGAATACTTCGCATTCATCGCTGAGTCTGACGCGTCGCTCGTCCGTCGAGTCCAATACGGTAGACGTTTAAGTTTGTTGTAGATGAGAGTGTTACGGCATAGTGAGCCACACGGCTTCGCGAGCTCACTGGGTATTCTTCCGAGAGCGAGATCAGATGCGGCGATACTCCTTCGCTAGGCTGGTGTGGCAGGCGCTGCGTGGGAACACTGGCTGGCAGCCAGCCTGGCGTGACTCGAAGCTTCAGAATCATTACGACGTCATAATTATTGGCGGCGGCGGCCATGGTCTGGCAACGGCCTACTATCTTGCGACGGAGTATCACGTAAAGAACATCGCCGTGCTGGAGAAGAGCTGGCTGGGTAGCGGTAACACCGGACGGAATACGACCAACGTTCGCTCCGACTACATGTTCCCAGAGAGCTGCGCGCTCTACGATCTGGCCTTGAAGCTTTACGAGAAGCTCGCGATTGATCTCAACATCAACATCATGCTCTCGCAGCGTGGTTGGATGACTCTGATCCACAACCAGCATCAGATGGAGTCGGCATACCACAAAGTGAACTGGATGCATTGCAATGAGCTCGACGGCGAGATCATTGACGCCGCTGAGGTGCAGCGGATGCTTCCTGCATTCAACATGAGCGCGGATGCGCGGCATCCGGTCCTCGGTGCGTTCCTTCAGAGACGCGGCGGCACCATTCGACACGATGCCGTGGCTTGGGGCTATGCGCGAGCCGCGAGCGGGCTCGGCGTCGACATTGTGCAGCACTGCGAAGTCGTCGGCTTTGTGAAGCAAGGAAATCGGATTACTGCCGTGGAGACCACTCGAGGAACCATCGGCTGTCAAGCGGTTGGAGTCGCCGTCGCTGGACATTCGAGTGTAATCGCCAACATGGCAGGTTTCCGATTGCCCGTGACCAGCCACTGCCTCCAGGCCATGGTGTCGGAGCCGGTTCGCCCTGTGCTCAATCATGTCGTGCTATCGCCCGCAACGGGCGTTTATATTAATCAGACCCAGAAGGGCGAGCTGGTGATGGGGAGCATCCTCGATCTTTATCAGTCTTACGGTCAGCGCGGCAACTTTCCCGCCATTGAGAAAACGCTGACGGCAGTGGTTGAGATGTTTCCGATGTTTGCACAGACGCGCCTGATGCGGCATTGGGCCGGCATCGTCGATGTGGTGCCGGACAGCTCCCCCATCCTAGGGCGGACGCCCATCGACAACCTATATATCAATTGCGGGTGGGGAACAGGTGGCTTCAAAGCGATTCCCGCTGGCGGCATCGTGCTCGCACACTCGTTGGCCACTGGCCAAACTCATCCACTCGCCGAGAAGTTTGGACTTGATCGCTTTCGTAGCAATCGGTTAGTGGACGAAGGCGCAGCTGCAGGCATCGCACATTGAGGTGAGCGACGATGATAATGATTCGATGCCCCTATTGCACTGAGCTGCGTACCGAAGAAGAGCTTGTCTACGGCGGAGAGGCGGACTTAGTGCGTCCGGCAGAGACGAGCTCCGACCAAGAATGGACCGACTATTTATTCATGCGCGCGAACCTGAAGGGCGTCCATCACGAGCAGTGGTGTTGCTCGGCAGGGTGCGGCCAGTGGTTCAAGGTCGTGCGTGACACCGTGAGCCACAAGGTCCTACACGTCAGAAAGTTCGAGGAGCTCCCACAACCTGCGACAGAGGTTGTATGAGGACTCATGGTTATCGATTGAGCACCGGCGGGCTCATTGATCGCACGCGGACGATCCGATTCAAATTCAACGAGCGCAGTTTCACAGGACACCCGGGAGATACGCTGGCCTCGGCATTGATCGCTAATGGCGTCGATGTCATCGGGAGCAGCTTCAAATATCACCGGCCGCGTGGCTTTTATGGAGCAGGCGTCGAAGACCCGAACGCTATGTTAGGCGTACAGGATGCGTATGGCTATGAGCCGGCGCTTCGAGCCGGCCAAGTGCGCCTGGCGGAAGGAATGGAATCATGGTCGGTCACTGGTTGGCCGTCTGCAGCGTTCGATGTTGGGGCCGTCGCACAGCTCGTCTCTCGCTTGCTGAGCGCGGGCTTCTATTACAAAACTTTCAAGTGGCCTTCGTGGGCCTACTTCGAACCGTGGATTCGACGGGCAACTGGATTCGGGCGCCCACAGCCCCACAACGAAACTCGTGCGGTTCATCATCGTTACGCGACGTGCGATGTACTGATCGTGGGCGGTGGTCCTGCGGGATTGGCGACTGCTCGCGCGTTGATGGGGCGCGGGCTGAGAGTGATTCAAGCGGACGACCAACCTCAACTCGGTGGCTCACTGAATTGGGAGACTGCTGCCATTAGCGGGCTGCCCGGGGCGGGCTGGGCCGCTTCGATCGCGCAGGAGCTTGCGGCGGATCCACAGATGAGCGTGCTCACATGCACGACGGTGGTGGCTGCGTACGAAAACAATCATTTTGTTCTAGTAGAAGTGGGCACGAATGACCGCGGTGTCCACACTGAATATCTCTGGAAAGTCCACGCGCAGCAGGTCGTGCTAGCGACCGGAGTGATCGAACGTCCTTTGCTGTTCCCGGACAATGACCGTCCAGGCATCATGCTGTCGAATGCCGTTCGCCGGATGATCGGAGAGTTCGGTGTGGCGCCAGCGAGGCGAATGGTGATCCATACGAATAATGACAGCGGCTACCTCACCGCGCTCGCTGCGCACAGAGTTGGCATTGACGTCGCAGCGGTGGTCGATACTCGCTCTGAGGGCGCGGCTCTACACGCAAAGCTCGCCCGAGAAGCCGGCATTCGTTGTTTATTTGACACCCAGATCCAAGCAACTGCCGGTTATCGGCGACTGTCAAGGCTTACTGTCAGAAGTGGCAGATCAGTTACGACGATCGCTTGCGATGGGCTTGCGGTGTCTGGTGGATTTTCTCCGTCCGTTCATCTTGCCTGCCACCGCGGCAGCAGGCCAATTTATGAATCGAGTTGCGGCGCCTTTGTGCCTGGCGAGCTACCAGAAGGTTGGTATGCGGTCGGCGGTGTGAACGGAACGCTCGATCTGTCCGAAACCTTTTCTGAAGCAGCAACTACCGCTCGGGCTATTCTGGATGGGCGCGGCGTATCCCGGCGAGCAGCTGCCATTCCTCGCGTCGATGCGCTCGCCATGGGATGGGGCGCCGCATCGGCGCGGAATGGCAGACGATGGTTCTCGCGGATGTGGGTTGACTTTCAGAACGATGTTAAAGCATCGGACATCGAGCTTGCGGCACGAGAAGGCTACGTCTCTATCGAGCATTTGAAACGCTACACCACGCTCGGCATGGGCACCGACCAGGGGCGCACTTCAAACGTCACCGGTTTGGCTCTCATGGCAGAGCTGACGCAACGGACGATCGGCGAGTTGGGCACAACGACCTTCCGACCGCCCTATACGGCGGTCCGTCTTGGAACGATCGCAAATGCTCGTCGCGGCGACCTGTTCAAGCCACGACGTTTCTTACCGGCCCACGCAATTCACCAGCACTTGGGCGCGGTGTTTGAGGATTTCGGCTGGGAGCGGCCGGACTGGTATCGAAGCAATGCGCCGGAACGGGAGTCAGCGGTCGCGCTCGAGATGGCCTCTGTGCGGAACCAAGTGGGTGTGTTCGATGCGTCCTCGCTCGGAAAAATTGAAATCACGGGGCCCGACGCTGCAAAGTTCCTAAGCCGCTTGTACGTCTCGAACCTAGTGACGCTCAAGCCCGGGCGGGTGCGTTACTCGGTCATGCTCAAGGAGGATGGAGTCATTTTCGATGATGGCGTCGTATCCTGTCTTTCCGACCACCACTTTCTGGCAAGTCCCACATCGGGAAACGCCGAAGCAGTGGCCGCTTGGTTCGAGCGATGGCGCCAAACGGAGTGGCCGACGATGCGGGTGGCGATCTCTCCCGTTACTTCGAATTGGGCTTCAATCGCAATTGCGGGCCCGCGCGCGCGCGAATTATTGACGCGATTGAAGCCTGACTTCGACATCTCAAACGCCGCGTTTCCGCATATGCAGATCCGTGTGGGAACAGTTGCGGGCGTTTTGGCGCGGGTGGCGCGAATCAGTTTCACGGGGGAGCTGCAGTTCGAGATCTCGGTGCAGGCGCGTTACGCAGCCTGGTTATTGAGCTGCGCTCTTGCGGCTGAAGGCGATGTCAAGCCCCGACCGGTCGGTCTCGAGGCGTGGCTGCGTCTGCGGCTGGAGAAAGGTTACCTGCACGTGGGCTCCGACACCAATGGACGCACGACGCCGATCGATGTCGGGATGGGGGACATCGTCGCCAAACGACAGGATGACTTTATCGGAAAGCGCTCGCTCAGGCTTCAGTTTGCTACAAGTCCGCAGCGTGAGCAGCTTGTTGGACTACGAGCCCTGGACGGCACGTTGAAGGTGGGGGGGCGCATCCTCTCGTCAGGATGCACGAAGGTGCCCTGTCCAACCGAAGGGTATGTCACTTCCGCCTGCTTTAGTCCCTCCGTGGGAGCATCGATTGCCTTAGCGCTCCTTGAGCGTGGGCACGCGCGTGAAGGTGAGATGGTAAACGTGTACTGCGATAGCGCGCTCGTTAGTTGTCGGATTTCCAATCCGACCTTCTACGATCCGACCAACCAAAGGCTGCAAGCTTGAAGCCTGAATCTCAATCCTCGCTTCGGCGGCAATTCGGTACTCTGTCGACTGTAGCCGACCGAATTTCCGATAAGCTGGAAGTCCGCGAGCGCGCGGACATTGGATGTGTGCTCCTCAACGCGGCCGTCAATTCAGTGGATATCATCGATGCCGGCAGTGCGGCCGTTGGTGTGCAATTGCCCGCAGGCGCTGGCTTGATAAGCACAGTACCGCGCCGATCTGCAATGTGGCTCACGCCTCGCGCCTGGCTCATTCTGTGCAGCGCTGAAGACGAGATCGCGCTCGCATCACGCGTCGATGCCGCGTTTCCCGAAAAACGACTGCACGCTGCTCTCTTCACTGATTACCTGTGTTGGCTCGAGTTGCGAGGCCAAAGTGCAGAAGAGTGTCTTCAATACGGCGCATTCATCTCCTTAGAGCGCGGCGGTCTTGCTGTTGGTCATGGAAAGCGAACACTCATTGCCGGTATAACCGCCGTGACCATCCACCAGAGCAGGTTTGAGTGGCTCGTTGCGATCGAGCGCAGTCGGGCCGAGTATTTTGCTGCGTGGCTCAAGCGTTCCCTACAGGCGCACACAGGGCACATCTAAACGTGTCGGGCCGATCCGCAACATCCAGAGGTGCTTCTGGCTGCTGATAGCTGTATCAAGGTATGCCATCTGCCTGCCGGGCTTGGGCAATGCTCCAGAATCGGCCTGGCATGGGTACGTTGCCGCAGAGCTGAGGGCAGTGTAGCATTGGCGGTTCAGTGTCGGGACGTGGCGCAGCCTGGTAGCGCACTTGCATGGGGTGCAAGGGGTCGCGAGTTCGAATCTCGCCGTCCCGACCAATCACGCAGGGTGTATTCTGGTCCATCAAATTTCACCCTCCAGGCACCCTTCGGTGCTTCCCTGTCTGGCGCCGAGCTGCTCGCTGACGCAGCAGCGAGTCTACTCCGAGAGCTTGCGCATCAATTCCGTCAGACTGATCGCGGTGACGCCATCACTCTCCGGCCACGAATCTGGCCCGCTGTGAACAAGGTAGCTTTCCTTTGCTTTCAGTGTTTCACGAGCGCTATGGAAACCGCGCGACAGCGTGGGCGCGGATGAGCGCTTGATCTCAACCGCAATCTCCGGCTTCCCGCCGCGCTCGAACAGCAGATCGATCTCTGCACCATCCTCCGTCCGGTAGAAATAGGGCGTGCGCCGCTCGCCAGCCGCCGCAATGAGATTCTCGATAACAAATCCTTCCCAGCTTGCACCGGCGACTGGATGACCCAACAGGTCCTCCCAAGTGCCGATGTCGAGCAATGCGTGCGTCAAACCGCTGTCGCGTATGTATACCTTGGGCGTGCGCACCAGGCGTTTGCCCACGTTACCGGCCCAGGGCCGGAGACGACGCACGAGGAGTAGATCGACCAGCAAATCGACATAGCGGCCCACTGAGGGTGAGGTGACTTCCAGACTCGAGGCCAACCTCGCCTGGTTCAGAGGCGTGCCCTGTGCATGAGCAATCATTGTCCAAAGTCGCCCAATGGTTTCCGCCGGAAGACGCGGAGCGAACAGAGGTACATCGCGCTCTAAATAGCTGCGGACGAAGTCGCGCCGCCAGTCGAGACTCGCTGCATCACTTGACGCAAGGACGCTCTCCGGAAAACCACCGCGTAACCACAGTCGGTCGGTGTTGCCCACTTGATGCGGGTACTCCAAAGCATCTATGGCGCCCAGATTCACATAGGCGACACGACCCGCCAGTGTTTCGGACGCTTGGCGCATCAAATCGATGGCCGCAGAGCCCAGAAGCAGGAAGTGCCCGGCCCGGTCGCCTGCGGCTCGCCGATCATCGATGATCCCCCGTAGTGTTTCGAATAGCGCAGGCGCTCTATGGATCTCGTCGATCACGACGAGCTTTCCGGCTTGCGCCCGCAAGAATGTGTCCGCGTCCTGCAGACGGCGCTGGTCGACGGGCCGCTCGAGATCGAGGTAGAGCGCCGAAGACTTTGCTTTGCGCGAAGCGATGCTGCGCGCGAGCGTTGTCTTGCCCACTTGGCGCGGTCCAAGCAGCACGACACCTGGCATCTGGTTGAGCCGATCCTCGATATACGGACGCAAGCGGCGGCTAATCATGCAAGTGAGCGCATTACCCCGGAAATATAAACTCAGAGTTTAGAATTCCGGGGTTCGCAAGGCAAGTGCTGTAGCCCGTAACAGCTTGCCATTCCGGCCATGGCGAACACTTCAACCGGTGATGGTGCACACCGTCCGAGCGAAGCGACGCAAGTGGGTCGGCTATGTAGCAGGCTGTCCGGCTTGTATGAGCCTACCGTGCAAGGCAATCGCCGCTGAATGGGTGAAGAAGGGCTCATCTCGTGCCCTGTGAGTTCCGGCATCGGTTGTTTCCAGTCGAGACAACGTGCCGTCGTATCCGGATTCGGAGAGTTCCAGACGCGTGGATCGGGCGCGTTCACTTGACCACGGTTACTCGCGAGGCTGGGCACTTCCGATTGATTTAGCGGCATTGAGCCTGTCTTCAGCGTCAATTGGATGCCTGCAGCAGATTCAAGTGTGCCGCCCACTTCTCCAGGGCATCACGCTTGTCCTCAAGATAATCATGTAGGTCATACGTGCCGGCGATTTTGGCCTGCGCGTGATTCAGCACTCGTTCCGCAAGGTGCGGCGCAACTTTCAGCCGCGCCAGACCTGTGCGGCAGGTGCGCCGCAGATCGTGCGGCGTAAACACTTCGACGCCATGTGCTTTCCACGCGCGTGTGCAGCGAGCAACGCTGCGGGTGATCAGCCTGCCGTCAGCGGCCTGTCTGCCGTCCGAGGTGGGGAACACAAAGGCGGAATCGCCCGCGAGGTGTTTGAGAGCCATGAACTCTTCGACAGCCCAGGCTGATAGCGGCACGACGTGACCGCGACCCGCCTTGGCGTGCGCGTCCGGGATCGCCCAGGTGGCCTTCTGAAAATCGATGTCGCTCCAGCGGGCGAGGGCGAGCTCACCTCGTCGCTGCCCGGTCAGCAACAGCACGCGGAGCACATGCACGGTTCGGATCTCGCGACGATGAACTTCGTCCACATGCGTGAGGAAAGCCTTCAGTTCCGCTTCCGAGAGGGCACGCTCACGCGGTCTTTCCTTGCCTCCTGGAGGGTAGAGCAGTTGCACCGGCGTCGACTCGACGATGCGACGATGGATGCCGAACTTGAACAGCTGACCGAGAAGGGCGGCGGTGCGATTGGCCATGATGGGGGCGCCGCGGTCCACGATGTTATCCAGCAGTGCCAGGACTTCGTCGGGCCCGATGGTGCGGGCATCACGGCCTCTCCAGGCTGGCAGCACGTCCTGGTTCAGGATGCGTTCCGCATACTCCGGCCGCTTTCTGCCGCTACGCGCCGAGCGCAAGTGCCGGGTGATGAATTCGGAAACGAGGAATTCGATGCTGTGCGAGCGGGTGTTCGTCCCCGCGGTTTTGTCAGTTGCCATGTCCTTGGCGTGCCTTCCGTGGTCACTATGGTCAGCTCCGATCGTCCATAACTATCCGTGCCGCGTAATGCAACCAGCTGAACTTCGAACGCTTGCTTCGCACAGCAGCTGTTGGGGTGTGCAGGGCCAGGGAGGGAGTCTCGCCGAACATCGCCTTGTAGTTGCGCGCGAAGAGAGAGAAGTCCCAAACACCGTGTTCGGCGGCAATGTGGGTGACCTTGTCCTCGTGAGGGTCGGCGCGAAGCAGCGCCATACGGATGTTCTGCAGCTGAATGGCTTTCAACAGACGGATCGGGCCGACGCCAAAGTAATCGCGGTAGATGTTGCGTAAAGTCCGTTCGCTGACTTCAGCTGCACGACAGAGATCACGGATGAATAGTGGCTCGCCTTGACGCGCTTCGATGAGCGCCAAGGTGTGGGCAATGACGCGGTTACGCGGGAATTGTGGTCGGGTCACGCGACGAGGCCTCGATGGCGTTGAGCTGCACTCTAAGAGCGTTGTCAGGCAAACAGCGAGTTCCTGTTCCAGCGCCGCCGCGATTCCTGGCTCAGTGAAGTCGACGCGCTCGAGGTGGTTGAGGGTACGGCTCACCATGCGGCGCAGGCGATCGAGATGCGTGGGCTCAGCGCGTATTCTCGGCCCGTTGCTAGACCGCTTAGGCACAACCTCAGCAGGAATCAGGAGTGCGAGCTTCGGTATTGTGAAACCTGCCCAGCAAACCACGTTCTGGCTGGTAAATGTAAAGGGCTGATCTGCATGCAACACAACGAATTCATCCGGCCCGAGGACATCGCCATTGACGCGTACTTCGCCGAGCTGTGTGATCGGTGCGGCGACCGTGACCGTATCTGATTTGCCTTGTCCGGCGAATGTAGCGGGGCTGCCGGTCTGGAATGCTTGTAGCCAGTTGCAGCGGCCATCCGACCGCTGGATCCACCACTCCGCGGTTTGGCGAGAGGTAGGAACGAAGTGGCCCTCGATGCCATCGAGGGAACTGGCGAACTCATCTAAATCCCTATAAACGAGCTTCCTCACCGTGGTTCACATCTCGAAGTCGGGGCACCTGGTCTTCTATGGTTCAGGGAGGGCAGTGACGGGCACAGCCAACCCTTCATTGTTTATGACAGGGTCGGCGTCGTGATTCGGCCTGAGGGGAACCCCGTACGTAATCGGGGCTCCATAATCGCTATTTCGGCCGCGCTCGCTGCTGAGCCAGGTTCTGCTCGATGAATCTCATGAACTGCGCAGGATTATCCAACTGAAACTTGCCGAAAACGCGAAAGTTGTTGCTGGTATAGGTCGGGACCGGAATCTGTGCTTCATGCCGCCGGTTGTACTCGCCGACAGCCTCTTCAACCTGCACCCCTTTGAAAAAGATTTCGGCATGTTCCCACGCCAGTTCCTGCGCCGCGTTGACCGGCCGCACCGTTAACGGGGTATTTGGCTCGACCACAACCTGCTGATCCAGCTCGGCGCGCACGTTGTCTGGTGGTGCGGGTTGACCGCGCCTGGTTGGGCGACGAGATACGGTGGCGGCGCCTTCCGCGACGGTGACCTTGGTGACATGGCCGTGACTCGCAACGCCGAATTTGGTGCCCATGGCTTGCACGGTCGTGACGCCGCATTCGACGAAGAATGGACGAGTGATGTCCTGCGCGACCTGGTAGGTTGCTTCACCTTGACATGGGGCCTGTTCAATCGTGCGTTGCTCAGCGGTATAGCGCACCACGATTGTGGTCTTTGGCCCGAGGCGCGTGACTGTGCCGTCTTGAAGAGTGATTGTTCGCCACTCGCCGGGGGCAGTGGAGTAGGTCTCCGTCTGTAACGCAGAAGCGCCTGCGATAAGAGCAATGGTCATCGCGACGAAAGCTGCAATCTTCGGTCGATAGCCGATGCGTCCATCGAGTTGCGTCAAGATCGAAAAGTTTAGTTGCCGCATGAGTTTATCCCTCTCTTTTGTCCACGCTGAGTCATCGGCACTATCAATCAGCTCCCAAACGGGACGAGCATGATCAGTCGTGATGGGGTTGCTTCGGCGCTCTGCCGGTAGCGTTGATGAGCCCCGTGGCATCGTCCGCTGAAGAGGCTCTGCGGTAGATCGACTGACGAACGCCAGTGGACCCAGCGACTGCCCCATCCCCTGATCCGCAGTGCATAAAACGAAGGAGTGGGCCGCGGTTATCGAGGCGGCTGCAATGCTGGCGATGTTTTCAGGACGTGGATGAATTGCTCAGGATCTTCGAGGTCGAACTCGCCGAACACTTTGAACTTGGGGTCGTAGACTCTCGGAAGGATGATCTGCTGCTTATGTCTTCGGTTGAACTCGCTGATAGCCTCCTCGATAGGCGTGCCTCGGAAGATGATGCGCCGTTGTTCCCAGGCAAGCTCCACTTTGATGTCGACATCCTTCGGCGTTAGCGGCGTCCACAAATTGACCAGCACTTGCTGACCTGCGTCGGCGCGAACGTAATCCACCGAGGGAACTTGACCTGATCGGCCTAAGCCACGAGTCACAGTGACTGTGCCTTCCGCCACTGTAACGTGGACGTCCTGATCGCAATCCACGCCGAATTTGGTCCCGATTGCTCGTACGGTCGCCATGCCGCAACCAACGATGAAAGGACGATAAGGATCCTTTGTAATGACCCAGCCGAACCTGCTCAGGTTATGCCGCTAATGCGTAAGCTTCAGCGGGTGTCTTCATCCCCAGCGACTGGTGAGGTCGTCGATTGTTGTAAAAGTTGATCCAGTCACCGATCGCTCGAGTGGCGTGCTGCAAAGTCTCGAAGCGATGCCGATGCACGCATTGGTCCTTCAGTGTCCGGATCACGCGCTCCACCAGGCCGTTCTGCTCGGGCGTGTGTGGCGTGATGAACTCCTGATGAAGTCCGTAGCTGCGCACCAGGGCGGTGTAGCTGCGACTGGTGAAGACCAAGCCATTATCGGAGCGCAGGAGGAACGGTACTGGCACACGTCCCAGGGTGCCGAAACGAGCGATCAACGCTTGCTCGAGTGCCGCTTCCGCGGTCCTCGATTTCCCGCTACGCGACAGGTGCCAGCCCAACAGCTCTCGACTACAGCAGTCGATGACAAGTGCCAGCACTGCCCAGCCATCGCGGCCACTCCAGACGCGGCACAAGTCCGTCGCCCAGCGTTCATTTGGGGCAGCTGCTATCGATGGGATGGCGCGCACGCGAGGCCTGAAGCCGACCGGGCGTTTGAGCACCTGCCAATGTTTCAGCTGGAAAATCCGCTGTACCGTGTTCTTGTTGAACCTCAGCAGGTGCGCCACGGTTCGATAGCCGAACGACGGATTCTCCTCGATCATCTGCTTGATGGGCGCTGCGAAGCGCTCCTGCACGACGGGCTCCTTCTTCGTCGGGCGGTAGTACACCGTGCGGCGAGGAACATCGAACCAGCGGCACAGCTGGCTAATCGAGACTGCGTAGCCATCCTCTTCCAGTCCCTGGCGGATCGCGACGATCATTTCTCGTCCTCGCCCAGCAGGGACTGCAATTTTTTTCGGGCACGCAGTTCTAGCATGGCCTCGCCGTAGGCCTCCTGCAGATCCTTCAGTTGCTTCTCGTACTGCTCGCGAAGATCCTGCGGATTGGCTCGCAGCGCGTTCTCCATACCACGCTTGCCATCGTCCACCCACTTTTCGATCTCAGAAGGCGGGAGGTCGTGGGCTCGACTGGCTTCAGCGACTGTTGTCTTGCCTTGAATGATCTCCAGTACCAGCGCGCTCTTGCGGCGAGCTGTCCAGCGTTTGATCTCGTCGTCCATCAATGTGCTCAAGTGTCTCTCCAAGTAGATTAACACCTGAGCAGGAATTCAGTGGGTCATTACAGCACGCTCAAAGGCGTCGGAAAAGTCTACGTGCAAGTCGTCGTCGATGTGGCCGTTCTATGAAGCACTCGGCGTGAAGGTCGGCGCGATCCTCACCGACAACGGTCGCGAGTTCTGCGGCATCCAGGATGCGCCATCCTTACGAGCTGTTGCTGGCGATGGAAGATATCGAGCATCGAACGACCAAGGTCC
>NZ_DASWTF010000005.1:0-156232 GCF_036402275.1 Steroidobacter sp.
GACCAGGAAACATTAGCTGAATCCATATCGACCGGCTCGCGGCCCGGAAAGTTCAAGTGGCTTGTACTGGCTTGAACCGGACATGCGCCGAGTTAGTTTCCATCCATTGCGCGAACCTGCTTCTGGTCGATAGCTCTCACAGAAAGGAGTTGCGTCATGGCGATGAGCGTTTCCGCGGGTGGCAATGGCGAGCCGCTGGTCGATATGAACACGACGCCGTTGATCGACGTCATGTTGGTGCTGCTGATCATGTTCATCATCACCCTGCCCGTGATGACCCACGCGGTGAAGCTGGATATGCCCCAGACCAATCGCCCGCCCCCGCAGAACCAGGTGCAGATCGATCCGATCCGCATCGACATCGACTGGGACGGCAGCGTGATCTGGAACGGCTCGCTGGTGCAGCTGGATCAGCTGGAAGGTTACTTCCGCGCTGAAGCGGCGAAGAATCCGCAACCCGAGCTGCACGTGCGTCCGGAGCGTCGCGCGAATTACGATACGGTGGCCAAGGTGCTGGCTCTGGCCCAGCGCAACGGCATGCAGCGCATCGGCTTCGTCGGCAACGAACAATTCATGGGCGAATAACCGTGACTCCGGGTTCATCCCACGGACCACGCCCTGAGCCGGGGCGGTCTGCAGGGTGGATCCGAACGATGCGGTTGCCGCCGGACAAAAGTTGGACGAGCGCCGGCGGCGGGATTTGAAACAATTCCCGCCGCCGGCCGTTTGTAGTCAGCGACTCACACAGTCTCAGCAGTTCAGGTGGCTCCAGGATGGGGGCCGCCAGCGAATTTATGAGCGCCTCGGCGGTCATAAAGGGAGAATGTGTATGGCCGGCTCGGCGGTCATACGGAAGTGAATGTGGTTGATTCGCGCCCTTTGTAATAGATCGGGAAACCATATGACTCGAGTACGTAGTATTGCCCTCGCGATTTCTCTCGCCCTAGGTGCCGTGGTTCCCGCGGTCACTCTGCTGGCTCCCACGGCGCAGGCCGCTGAGGAAAAGGCCGCCGCCGGCAAGATCACGACCAAGGCCGTCGCCACCCCGCTCAAGGCCGCTCAGGAGGCCATGGCGAAGAAGCAGTGGGATACGGCGCTGACCGAGATCAAGAAGGCCGCCGCGGTCGAAAAGAAGACCCCGTTCGAGGCCTACCAGATCGACGAATTCATGGGCTACGTGCTCATCCAGCAGAAGAAGTTCGGTGAAGCCGCGCCGGTGTTCGAGCGCATGCTGAACTCCGGCCTGATGCCGGCCGACCAGGTCGACGAGCGCACCAAGACCGTGGCGCAGCTGTACTTCCAGGTGAAGGATTACAACAAGGCCGCGCAGTGGGCCAAGAAGTGGCTCGAGAAGCACCCGAACACCGAGGACATGGGCATCCTGCTCGGTCAGTCGCAGTACCTGCTGAACGACTTCAAGGGCGCCGCGGCGACCATGACCAACGTGATCAACAACGCCGAAAAGGCGGGTCGCAAGCCTGACGAGAACTGGATCCAGATCGTCATGAGCTCGCACTTCAAGCTCGACAACAAGGACGGCATCGGCGACGCGCTCAAGAAGATGGTGCGTCACTATCCGAAGCCCGAGTACTGGGAAAATCTGCTCGACATCTATCGCCGCAAAGCTCAAGGCGATCGCATGACCCTGGGCTACTACCGTCTCATGAACGACGTGGGTGTGCTCAAGGACAAGGGCGACGTGGTCGAGATGGCGCAGCTCGCGATCGACGCCGGCGTCCCGGGCGAAGCCCAGGAGACCGTGCAGAAGGGCATGGATTCGGGCACGCTGAAGAGCGCCGACAAGACCGAGCAGGGCCGTTATGACCGTCTGCTGGCCGGCGCCAAGAAAGCGGCGGATATCGACAAGGCCGAGCTCGCCTCGCTGGCCGCTTCGGCTGAGAAGTCCACCGCCTCGGGCCAGCCGCTGGTCGCGCTGGGCCAGGCATACCTGAGCTACGGCGAATACGACAAGGCCATCGCGGCCTTGCAGAAGGGCATCAGCATCGGCACCGGCGTGACCGACATCGACGAGGCGAACATCAGCCTCGGCATCGCCTACCTGAAGAAAGGCCAGAAGGATCAGGCCCGGCAGGCGTTCAACGCGGTGAAGGACGGCTCCAAGTGGAGCGACCTGGCCGACCTGTGGGTGATCCGCAGCCAGGCCGCCTGATCGTCACCTGACGTAATGTCGAACAAGCCCGGCTCCGGCCGGGCTCCGATCTGTCTCAAAAAGCCCGGCTCCGGCCGGGCTTTTTTATTTGGGCTAGAATTCCGTCCAGCGAGCCCCCATAGCGAGCCTGCAGTGAGCGAATTCAAAGGCATCCCCATCATCCGCAGCGGCGACAAGTACCGCACCCCGCAGGGCTTCAGCGCGATCAAGGACGGCATCAAAGCGTCTGCCCAGTCCGGCCCCATAGAGTTCGGCCGCAAGCCCACCTGGCTGCGTGCTCCTATGCCCGCCGGCCGTGGCTTCGATTCCGTGAAGAACACGGTGAAAGAGCATCGCCTCGCGACCGTGTGCGAAGAAGCCAAGTGCCCGAACATCGGCGAATGCTGGAACGCCGGCACCGCCACCATCATGCTCATGGGCGCCGTTTGCACTCGCGCCTGCCGCTTCTGCGCGGTGGACACGGGCAATCCTCACGGCTGGCTCGACACCGATGAGCCGGCCAACAGCGCCCGCACCGTGCAGCTGATGAAGCTCAAGTACGTCGTGCTCACATCCGTGAACCGTGACGATCTGGCCGATGGCGGCGCTGCTCATTTCGCGGCGTGCGTGCAGGAGATCAAGCGGCTCAATCCGAACACCGCGGTCGAAGCGTTGACGCCGGATTTCCAGGGCGTGCTGGCCGACGTCGAGACCGTCGTTGGCAGCGGCCTCGAAGTGTTCGCTCAGAACGTCGAGACCGTGCGCCGTCTCACTCATCCGGTCCGCGATCCCCGCGCCAGCTACGAACAAACATTGGCGGTGCTCGGCCACGCCAAACGTTTCCGTCCCGACGTACTGACCAAGACCAGCTTGATGCTGGGCCTCGGCGAGACCGACGAAGAGATCGCCACCGCGATGGACGATATGCGCGCGGTCGGCGTGGACATTCTCACGCTCGGTCAGTATTTGCGACCGACGCCGAATCACCTGGCCATCGAACGTTGGGTCACGCCCGCTGAGTTCGAGCGCTACCGCGAGTGGGCGCTGGCCAAAGGTTTCCTCGAGTGCGTGTCCGGCCCGCTGGTTCGTTCCAGCTATCGCGCCGAGCGAGCTCTCGAAAGAAACAATGCTGGCCTGAAGCCTGCCGTCGGCAACCCTTGATGAGGGAGCCGGTGCTGCGTTGGTTGGGGCGCGTCGAATACGAGCCCACGTGGCGCGCGATGCAGAACTTCACCAACGAGCGCGACGCCAGCACTCCCGACGAAATCTGGTTTCTCGAACATCCACCAGTTTTCACCCTCGGCATGAACGCTGCGCCCGAGCACTTGCTCGCGCCCGGTGACATTCCCGTCGTGCAGATCGACAGGGGCGGTCAGGTGACGTACCACGGGCCGGGACAGCTGGTGGTCTATCCGTTGCTCGATGTGAGAAGAGCCGGGCTCGGCGTGCGCCAGCTGGTGATGGCTCTGGAGAACGCCATCATCGATCTGCTCGCATCGTGGAACATCGCCGCGGTCGCCAAGCGCGATGCGCCCGGTGTGTATGTAAACGACCGTAAAGTTGCCAGCATCGGGCTGCGGATCCGCCGCGGCAGCAGCTATCATGGCCTGGCGTTCAATGTTGCGATGGATCTCCAGCCGTTCCAGCGCATCAATCCCTGCGGCTATCGTGGCCTGGAAGTGATCGATCTGCGCTCGCTGGGCGTGAACGCAAGTGTGCAGGAAGTCGCGGATGCATTGTCGCCGCGCCTGCTTGCATCGTTGCGGCTGACGCCCGCGGTCGGCTGATCGTCAAACAAACGCGTCTGCTCATCGGACGCGGCTTGCATCGCCGGGGATATTCATGCGCGCAGTCGTTCTCAGCAGCTATGGGCCGCCTCCCGATCTTTCCGTGCAGGACATCGCCACGCCGGCGTTGAAGCCTGGCCATGTTCGTTTGCGAGTGCATGCGGTGGGCTTCGGCTTTCCCGATGCGCTGATGGTCGCGGGCAAATATCAGGTCAAGCCGGAAGCGCCGTACACGCCTGGCAATGAAGTTGCCGGTGTGATCACTGAAGTCGCGGCGGATGTCACAGAATTCAAAGCAGGCGAGCGTGTGCTCGCGATGGCGGGGCAGGGCGGGCTTGCTGAAGAGTGCGTTGCCCCTGCGAACGCCCTCATCCCGCTGCCCGCGTCCATGAGCATGGCTGCTGCCGCTGGCTTTCTCGTCAACTACGGCACGACGTATCACGCGCTGGTCCAGCGAGCAAACATTCAGCCCGGCGAAACATTGCTCGTTCTCGGCGCCGCCGGCGGCGTCGGCTTGACCGCCATCGAAATCGGCAAAGCCCTCGGAGCCCGCGTGCTCGCCGCAGCCAGCACTCCCGAGAAGCTAGAACTTGCGAAGCGCCACGGCGCGGATGCTGTGTTCAATTACACGCAGGACACCATCAAAGCGAAAGTGATGGAGTTCACCGGCGACCGCGGCATCGACGTCGCCTACGACCCAGTCGGCGCGGACTTCGCTGAGCAAGTCGTGCGTAGCATGGCCTGGAACGGCCGTTATCTCGTCATCGGATTTGCCGGCGGGAAGATTCCCGCAATCCCGCTCAACCTGCCTTTGCTGAAAGGCTGCTCCCTCGTCGGCGTGTTCTGGGGCGCTCACACGCGCAAAGAGCCCGCGGTTCATGCCGCCAATTTGAAAGCGCTGTTCGATCTCTTCGAGACTGGAAAGATCAAGCCACACGTCACCGAGCTGCAGGGCTTGGAGCGCTTCACCGACGCGCTGGATGTGCTCAATGGACGACGCTCGACCGGCAAAGTCGTCATCCGCGTCGCTTCGGAGCAATGAGCCTTTAAAGGACCACCATCACCCGCTCATGCGCCGTCAGCTCTTTATACAGATCGTCGAGCTGTCGTTTGCTCTGAGCGGTGAACGTGCAGGTCAGGCTCAGGTACGCGCCGCTGCTGCTGGGCCGTTCTTCGATGTTGTCGGGCGTGATCGGGCCGGCGTGTTTCTGCACGATGCCCAGCACGATACTGCGGAAGTCGTCCGTACGACGCCCCATGACCTTCAGCGGAAAGTCGCAGGGAAACTCGAACAGGGTCTCGGAAGTCTCGGGGGTGTCGGTCATTGCGTCGATATGCGGCTGTACGGGCGGTAAGTCAAGCCGCCCTTATTCCGGGGCCGTGTAGGCCGGGGTGCCCGCCAGTCGCTGGCGCAGAGCTCCAAAAGCCTCGCTGAGGCGCAGATAGGCCGGGCCTGGGCGGCCCGCGCCGATCGGTGCGCCATCGACGCGCGTTACTGGCAACACGTCGCGTGTAGCAGCCGAAATCCAGACCTCATCCGCAGCCCGCAACTCGTCGATGGAAATACTCCGGATCTCCACCGGCATAGAATCAGTCGCAAGCGACAGTGCCGCATCGCGCGTCGTGCCGGGCAGAATCCGATGGCTGTTCGGCGGCGTCACCAGCACGCCATTCACGACGATGAAGACACTCGTGGACGAGCCTTCGAGCACCTCTCCATCGCGCACGATGATCGCTTCATTCGCGCCCGCGTCGGCAGCCTGCTGCTTCATGAGCACATTGGCCAGCAGCGCCGTCGACTTGATGTCGCATCGGCCCCAGCGGAAGTCCTGCACCGTGATCGCGGACAATCCCGCCGCACGGTCCTCATCCGTGAACACCGGAAGCGGCGAGGCCATGGCGAACACGGTCGGCTTCACGGGGACCAGGGGGAACGCGTGATTCCGCCCGAACTCCATGCCACGCGTGACTTGCAGATACAGGTACATGTCACCGCCGCCATTGCGCACGAACAACTGCTGCAGAATGGCGTGCCACTCCTCGTGCGTGTGCGGATTCTCCAGCCGGATCTCGCGCAGGCTGCGCGCCAGCCGATCGAAGTGCTCGCGGAATAGAAACATCCGCCCGTCGAACACCGGCAGCACTTCATAAACGCTGTCGCCGAACAGGAAACCCCGGTCCAACGGCGAGATGCGAGCGTCGCGCAATGCTACGTACTCGCCATTGAGATAACACTGCGGCAGGGGCTCGGCCATAACGAACCGTTACTTCATCCAGAGTTTCACGTCGTCCGTCAGCCGGCCGAAGAAGCCGGCCTCGGGCACTTCCTGCATCGGATGCAGCGGATAGGTGCCGATGACCTTGTCGCCCAGCGTGACCCGGAGTTGTCCAGCCGGCTTGCCCGCGGACAGCGGTGCGAACAACGGATCCGGCACATCGGCGGCCGCGCTCAGCAGATTTTCCTGGCCGCGCGGGATGGTGGCGTAGATTTCCTGGACCACGCCCAGCGGCACATCGTCCAGTTCGCCTTTCCAGACCTTCACGGTCATCACGGGCGCCTTGTTCGCGTACAGCTTGCGCGTCTGATAGAAGTTGAAGCCGTAGTTGAGCAGCGCCGAGCTCGCGTCTTCACGCGCACGAATGGTGGGCGATCCCATCACCACCGACACGAGGCGCATGCCGTCACGATGCGCGGAGGACACCAGGCAGTAACCCGCCGATTCGGTGTGACCGGTCTTCAGACCGTCGACCGACGGATCGCGATACAGCAGGCCGTTGCGATTGGGCTGCGTGATCTTGTTCCAGGTGAACTCACGCTGCGAATACCACTTGTAGTTGTCTGGATATTCCTTGATCAGCGCGGTCGACAGCACGGCGATATCGCGCGCCGTCGTATAGTGCTCGGGATGCGGCATGCCCGGGCTGTTCTGGAAGCGCGTGCTCACCATGCCGAGCTGCTGCGCGTACTGATTCATCAGATCGACGAACACCGGCTCGCTGCCAGCCACGTGCTCGGCCAACGCCACGGTGGCATCGTTGCCCGACTGCACGATCATGCCCTGGATCAGATTCTCGACGCTCACCTGCGTGCCCACGTCGACGAACATGCGCGAGCCTTCCTGAGAGCGCGCGTGCGGGCTGATGGTCACCATGTCCGTCATCTTGATGCGCCCGTCCTTGAGCGCGTGAAATACCGCGTACGCCGTCATGAGCTTGGTCAGGCTCGCCGGTTCCAGACGCTCGTTCTCGTTGGTGGCGGCGAGCACCTGATTGCTGGTGTAGTCCATCAGGATATAACCGCGCGCCTGCACCTGCGGCGGCGCCGGGATCGGCGGCGGCTTGGTGCCGGACGCATTGGACAGCGTTGTGACATCCGGCAGCGGCGCGGCAATGGCGCGTTCACCCACCGGCGGATCCGAGTCTGAACAAGCGACCAGCGACAACGCGAGAACGAGGGATGCAGTGATTTTCAGCAGGGTGGCGGGCTTGCTTGCGTGCATGGTGACGGCCATGGACTCCAGACGGGACGAGGGTGCGGCGGGGCGCATTCTACGCATCGGCGCCGCTGGAAAGTAGGCGAATTGTGGCAATCGCGCGCCCGCGGTCGGGCGCGGAGCTGACGAATCAGTTCGCCGCCAGGCGCGCGTCGGAAACGCCGAGTGCGCGCAGGCGACTCACCACTCGATCGAACTCGTTGACCGTGGGAATGGGTCCGACGCGGACGCGATACAGCGTCTTGCCGTCGATCTCGTCCGCACGCACGAACGCATTGCTCACGCCCTTGGAGCGCAGCTGACCGAGCAGCCGGGTCGCGTTGGCTTCGGTGCCGAAGGCGCCGGCCTGTACATACAAGTCCGACGTCGCCGCCGGGGCCGCGGGCGGCGATGCCTTTTGCACCGGCGTCAACGCGCGCACTTCGACGAACGCGGTGCCCGCCTTGATCATGTCGAGCTTGGCGGCCGCGGTGTAGGAAAGATCGATGATGCGACCTTCCTTGAAGGGGCCGCGATCGTTGACGCGCACGATGACGTGCTTACCGTTCTTCAGATTGGTGACTTGCACGTACGCCGGCAGCGGCAGCGTCTTGTGAGCTGCGGTCATTGCGTACATATCGTAGCGCTCGCCGTTGGAGGTGCTGGCCGCGTGAAAGCCCGGCCCGTACCACGAGGCGACCCCGCGCTCCTGGTAGCCCTCGGCGCTGTTGAGCACGTGGTAACGTTTGCCCAGCACGGTGTAAAACGGCGGATTGCCGCGAGCCGATTTGGGCTCGCTGCGGGGCACGGGATCAGGAATGTTCTCGATCTCCGCCGGAATGGGCGACGGCGGCGGCAGAGATGGCGGCGGATGTTTCGGAGCCCGAATGGGCGGCGATGTGACGCAACCGGCGAGGACCAGAGCGAGTGCGAGAGGAAGCCATTGCAGTGTCGAGGGTCGCCCGGCCTGCATCCTCATCTCTCGGTATCCCTCATATAGTTCTGAATGGCCTCGCCCAGGTCATGCACCGCCATGGCGTACATGGGGCTGCGGTTGTAGCGGGTGATGGCGTAGAAGTTGTTGAAGCCGACGCGATACACCGGGCCGTCCTTGCCCTGGCCGACGATCAGCATGGCGGGCGCGTCCGGCGGCAGCTCGGTCTCGAACTTCACGCCCTTGTCGCGTAATGATTGCACGGTCTCGGTCAAAGCCAACTTGACTTCAAATCGCGACATGTCCGGATCGTTCAGGGTCGCGGCCGCGAGGATCTGCTGGCCGTCCACCCAGCCGTTCTCGTGCAGATAGTTGGCCACCGAGCCGACGACGTCGTCCCAGCTGTTCCACAGATCGCGGTGGCCGTCGCCGTCGCCGTCCACCGCCCATTTGCGGTAGCTCGAGGATATGAACTGCGCCGCGCCCATCGCGCCGGCATACGAGCCGAGCACCGTGGCTGGATCGACTTTCTCCTCTCGCGACAGCAACAGGAACTCCTGCAGCTCGCCGAGGAAGAATGCGCCGCGCGGTGGATAGTCGAAGCCCAATGTCACCAGCGCATCGAGCACTTTGTAGCGGCCGGTGATGCGGCCGAACGAGGTTTCCACGCCGAGGATGCCGACCACGACGTCCGCCAGCTGCGGATCGGAGATCTGCTTGAGCTTCTCGCCGTGCGCCAGCCAGAAATCCGCGCCTTGATTGATGCGCTTCTCGGTCAGGAAACGATCGCGATATTCGTGCCAGGGCACCACGCGCTCGGCGGGGCGGCTGATCGCGTCGAGAATGGGCTGCTTGGTCTCGGCGGTCTTGAGCAGCGCCTCGAGCTTGTTCTTCTCGAAGCCATGATCGCGCGTCATGGTCTCGATGAACGAGCTCACCTCCGGCCGCTTGATGTCGAACGCCAGCGCGGGCGAGGCCGCTGCGAACAGAGCGAAGGGCGAAAGAACGGCGGTGAGGGTCTGTAGATTATTCAGCACGAGCAGCTTGTAACCGGCGAGTCAGTAGTTTGAGAGACATTCTATCGGCTCACGAGTTTCCGCTTCGCGCACAACGACATGAGAATACCGAAACCGGCCATGAGGGTCACCATGGCGGTGCCGCCATAGCTGATGAACGGCAGCGGCACGCCCACCACGGGCAGCAGCCCGGTGACCATGCCGGTATTGACGAATACATACACGCAGAACGTCAGCGCCAGACTGCCGGAGGCGAGCCGCGAGAATGTGTCATGCGCGGTGGCCGACAGATACAACGCGCGGCCGATGACGAACATCAGCAGCAGAATCACCGTGACCAGTCCCATCAGGCCCCATTCCTCGCCGACCACGGCGAAAATGAAGTCGGTGGAGCGCTCCGGCAGAAACTCCAGCTGCACCTGGCTGCCGTTGAGATAGCCCTTACCGAACACGCCGCCCGAGCCGATCGCGATCTGCGACTGGATGATGTGATAACCCGAGCCCAGGGGATCGCTCTGTGGATCGAGGAACGTGAGCACGCGCTGCTTCTGATAGTCGTGTAGCAGAAACATCCAGGCGCCCACGGCCACGGGGACCAGTAACGCCACCACGCTGAGGATGTAACGAACCTGCAGGCCGGCGAGCAGCACCACCATGCCGCCGCCGGCAGCGACCAGCAGCGCCGTGCCAAGATCGGGCTGCTCGGCGATGATCACCGTCGGAATCACGATGCCCAGCCCCACCACCAGCAGAGATGTGAGACTTGGCGGCAGCGGCCGCTCGTGCAGATACCAGGCGCATGCCAGCGGCACGGCGAGCTTCATGATCTCGGAGGGCTGGAAGCGCACGAAACCGAGATCGAGCCAGCGCTGCGCGCCCATGGCGATATCGCCGGTGAACATCACCAGCAACAACAGGACCAGGCCGATCACGTAGGCCACCGGCGCGGCGTTACGAATGATCCGCGGCGGCACCTGCGCCAGCATGATCATCGCGATCAAGCCCAGGCCGAAACGCATCAGCTGAGCTTCGAGCATGCCGAGGCTGCTGCCCGAGGCGCTGAACAGAACGATGGCGCCGACCGCGCCGACCATGCACAACGCGATGAACAGCGGCCCGTCGATATGCAGGGCCAGCAGCAGCCGGGCGGTGCCCGTCAGCGTGCGCTGAGTGCGCGATGAGTCGAGCGCGTCCACGCTCATTCTGTCTCTCCTGGTCGCGGCACAGGGGCGGGCGGCGCGGGCTTACGCTTCGCGTCTTGCTCCGCCAGTTGTTCGGGCGTCAGCAAATAAACATCGAGAATACGCCTTGCGATCGGGGCCGCGAAGGCAGAGCCGCCGCCCGGCGCGTTTTCGACGACGACCGCGACTGCGATGCGCGGCGCTTCGGCGGGGGCGAAGGCAACGAACAGAGCGTGGTCACGCAAATGCTCGGCGAGTTCGCCCGCCTTTTTCATTTTTTCGTTGGCGGCCACGGTGAACACCTGCGCCGTGCCGCTCTTGCCGGCGATCTTGTAGAGCGCATTGGCGGTTGCGCCACGCGCAGTACCGTAAGAAGCATTCGCCACGTCGTACATGCCGCCGATCGCGACATCCCACGCGCCCGGATCGTTCACGTGCGCGGACGGTAGCGCTGACGGCTTCAACTCGGTGATCTCGCCGGTCGTCACATTGCGAACGGCGCGCACCAGTCTGGGCTTGAAGCGTTGCCCGCGATTGGCAATCGTGGCGGTAGCATGCGCCAGCTGCAGCGGCGTGGCGGTCATATAGCCCTGGCCGATGCCGATGCTGATGGTATCGCCGGGGAACCACATCTGCGCTTCCTTGCGGCGGAAGGCTTTCTTTTTCCATTCCGTGGACGGCAACAGGCCGTTCTTTTCGCCGGGAATGTCGATTCCCGTCAGCTGGCCCATGCCGAACTGCGACAGGTAGTCGTGGATGCGATCCACGCCCATCTGGTTGGCGATGTCGTAGAAATACACGTCGCAAGAGGTCGCGATGGCTTTGCGCATGTCCACGTGGCCGTGACCCCCAGGCTTCCAGTCGCGCCACGGTCTGCTGACGCCCGGCATGCGGTACGCGCCACGACAGAACACCGAGTTCGCCGGCGTCACGATGCCGTTCTCGAGCGCGGCCAGCGCCATCATCGGTTTCACCGTGGAGCCGGGTGGATACACGCCGCGAATCACGCGATCGTACATCGGCCGGTTCGGATCCTCGGTGAGCGCCAGATACTCGGGGCGCGACAGGCCGCGAGCAAACAAATTCGGATCGAACGCCGGGGTGCTGACGAAGGCGATGATGTCGCCGTTGGCAGGATCGATCGCCACCGCCGAGGCGCGCTGACCGCGCAAGGCTTCTTCAGCCGCCTGCTGGACGCGCTGATCGATGGTCAGGAACAGATCGTTGCCGGCCACCGGCTCGCGGCGTTCCAGCTTGGCGGCTTCGTCGCCGATGCGCTCGACGCTGCGACCTTGTGCATTCACCAGCAGTTGCTGGTAGCCGGCCTTGCCGTGCAGCTGACTCTCGTACGCATATTCGACGCCGTTCTTGCCGGTGAGCGTGGTGCCGGCGTAGTCGTCCAGGTTGAGGCGCTTCTTGTCGTCCTCGCTGATCGCGCCGACGTAGCCGATCGCATGCACGCTGCTTTCGGCGAGCGGGTAGTAACGCGTCAGGCGCGGACGAATCTCCACGCCCGGGAACTGATGGCGGCGGGCGGCGAAGCGCGCCAGCTCCAGCTCGCTGAGCTGTAGCTTGATCGGAACTGCGTCGAAGCTGCGCCGGCCGCGCAGGTCGCGCTTGATGGTCGGAATGGCGTCCTTCTCGATGAGCCCGATCTCGGCGATGCCGTTCAAGGTGGCATCGATGTCCTCGACCTGCTCCTTGGTCAATTCCAATTGATACGAGGGCGCGTTGGTCGCGAGCGGCAGGCCGTTGCGGTCCAGGATCAGGCCGCGATTGGGCGGAATGGGCTCGATGCGGATCCGGTTGCCTTGGGAAAGATCGGCGAAGTATTCGTACTTCACCACCTGCAGCCACACCAGGCGCGAGATCACCAGACCCATGGCGATCACCATGATCACGGCGGCCACGACCGCGCGCTGCTCGAACAGTTGCTGTTCGCCCAGATGATCTTTGATGCGCACGGAACGAGGCATGATCCAATACCGGTGGCGGTGCTACCGGTTCCTCCGGTTCCAGGTGTCCAGGACGGCGACCAGCACCGGCCACAACAGGGCGCCGCTGAGCACCGGCAGCCAGCGCTGCCAGGTCGTCACCGGCTGGCCGATGATGCCATCCAGCCAGAACACGAGAAATTGGTAGACCGCGAGAAAGCCGAACACGAACAGGGCCTGTTGCGAGACCGGCCAGATGCGCATGCGCAGCTGTAACTTGTGCGTCATATAAGCGACCACAAGGAACGCGAACGCGTGCTGGCCGAGCACGATGCCCTTGAGCACGTCGATGGCCAGGCCGCAGAACCAGGCGAACAGCAGGCCGGCGATGCGCGGCGCGCTCAGCGACCAGTAAATCACCAGCAACAACAGCAGGTCCGGCCGGGCCGCGTTGATCGGCTCGGGCAAGGGCACGACGGCGAAGATGATCGCCACGATCACCGTGACGGTGACGCGCAAACGGCTGATGCGACCTTCACTCATTCTTGCGAGGGCTGTTGAGGCTGCGGCTGCGCAGCCGGTGGCTTAGGCGGGGTTTCGGCCGCGGGCGCGGTTTCTGTAGTCGCTGCGGGTTTGGGTTGGCTCGTCGCCGCGGCAGGCTTGCTGGCGATGTCGCTTTCCTGAGCCGGCGCTTCCACTTGCGTCGGCGGATCGGTCCACAGCAGCAGCACTTCACGATCGCGATCCAGCTGCGCCAGCGGCTTCGCTTCCACCAGCGCGAACGTATCGGCGGGATTGCGTTCCACCCGAGTGACATGCGCCACCGGATAGCCGGCGGGAAAAATGCCATCCAGGCCGGAGGACACCAGCAGATCGCCGGTCTTCACGTCCGACTCCACGGTCATGTATGGCAGGCTGAGCTTGTTCAAGTCGCCCGCGCCGACCGCGATGGAGCGGATGCCGTTGCGATTCACCTGGACGGGAATGGCGTGCTCGGCGTCGCTGATCAGGATCAAGGTGGCGGAGTATTTATCCACCTGAACCACCTGGCCGACGATGCCGAACGCGTCGAGCACCGGCTGATTCCTGAACACGCCGTCCTCGGCGCCCTTGTTGATTCGCACCCGATGACGGAACGGGTCGACGTCGACGCGCATGATTTCCGCGATCATGGTGCGTCCGCCGACGCCGGCCGAGGCCTCACGAACCGCCCGCAGACGAACGTTTTCTTCGCGCAGCGAGTCGAATTGCAGCAGCTTGACGCGCGCCACGCGCAGCTGTTCAGACAGCTCGGCGTTCTCCAGGCGCAGGCGGGTGCGATCGGCGAAGCTGCCGGTCAGCCAGTCCCACAACTGGCCCGGCGTCTGCACGACGGCATAAACGGGATTGGCGGCGGCGCCCAGCCACAGCCGCACGGTCTCGAGATAACCGCCGCGGGTGTCGAGCATCATCACGCCGACCGAGACCAAACCGAGAAAAAAGAGGCCGGCGCCGAGCGGCGGGCCTCGGCCAATGATGTTCCGGCTGTCGGAGCTGAGGGTCACCATAGGTGATAGGGCGAACTAACGCTTAGTTCGCCGGGCCGGCTATTCCAGATTGAACAACGCCGGGCCGTGTTCGTCGATGAGTTCCAGCATGCGGCCGCCGCCGCGGGCGACGCAGGTGAGCGGATCTTCGGAGACCACCACCGGCAGGCCGGTTTCTTCCATCAGCAGCTTGTCGATATCACGCAGCAGCGCGCCGCCGCCGGTGAGCACGATGCCGCGCTCGGCCACGTCCGCGCCCAACTCGGGCGGCGTCTGTTCCAGCGCCACCTTGACCGCGCCGACGATGCCGGCCAGCGGTTCCTGCAACGCTTCGAGGATTTCGTTCGAATTGAGCGTGAAGCTGCGCGGCACGCCTTCGGAAAGGTTGCGACCCTTCACGGAAATTTCGTTCACCTGCTGGCCGGGATAGGCCGAGCCGATTTCGATCTTGATCTTCTCGGCGGTGGCTTCGCCGATCAGGATGCCGTAGTTACGGCGCACGTAATTGATGATGGCGTCGTCGAAGCGATCGCCGCCGATGCGCACCGAGGAGGCGTACACGATACCGTTCAAGGAAATGACCGCGACTTCCGAGGTGCCGCCGCCGATGTCGAGCACCATCGAGCCGCGGGCTTCATGCACCGGCAGGCCGGCGCCGACCGCGGCCGCCATGGGCTCTTCGATCAGACGCACCCAGCGGGCGCCGGCGCCTTCGGCCGATTCCTGAATCGCGCGGCGTTCCACTTGCGTGGAGCCATATGGGACGCAGATCAGCACGCGCGGGCTGGGACGCATGAGACGATTGCCGTGCACCTTCTCGATGAAGTACTGCAACATCTTCTCGGTGACGGTGAAGTCGGCGATCACGCCGTCTTTCATCGGCCGGATGGCGGTGATGTGACCGGGCGTGCGGCCCAGCATGTTCTTCGCTTCCTGACCCACCGCCTCGATCTTCTTGCCGGCCCGGCCCGGCTCTTCGCGGATCGCGACCACCGAGGGCTCGTTCAGCACGATGCCTTTGCCACGCACATAAATGAGCGTGTTCGCGGTGCCCAGATCGATCGACAGGTCGTTGGAGAAATACCCGCGGAGGTTTTTGAACATGGTTGTTGTCTGTCGAGCGTACGGGTCGACTGCGGACGAGAAAAGGGGGGCAAAAAAGTTGCGGTACTCTAGCAATGGGTTTCACATAGCACAAGCTTTCAGGTGTATGATTAAGCCGCATTTTTTCAGGGATTTTTGCGGTGTTTTTTGCTCCCCGTTCGTCCTTCGCCTGATGGCGAGGCGCGCGTGAGGTCGCACTGCCTGCAATTTATTTCACGGTCTTTCCAGCGGAATTTCGGCCCATGAGTCTTACTCGAGACGATGTTACGAACATCGCGCACCTGGCGCGCCTGTCGCTCACCGAGGATCAGCTGCCCGTGTACGTGGACAGCCTGTCGAAGATCTTCGACTTCGTTGCCCAGTTGAACGCGGCGGATACCTCGTCGGTGGAGCCGATGGCGCATCCGCTCGCCGATCAGGTGCAGCGTATGCGTCCGGACGAAGTGCTGGATACCGACCAGCACGCCAAATACCAGCGCAACGCCCCGCAAGTGGAAGCGGACCTGTACCTGGTGCCCAAGGTTATCGAGTAAGGATGATCGAGTAAGAGCAAGCCATGACTGAACTGCATCATCTGACGTTGGCCCAGCTCAACGAGGGATTGCGGGCGCGCCGCTTTTCCAGCGTCGAGCTGACCAGGCATTTCCTGGCGCGTATCGAGCGCCTGAACCCGACGCTGAACGCGTTGATCACCGTGACTGGCGAGCAGGCGCTCGCGCAGGCGCAACGGGCCGACGAGCTGCTGAGCTCGGGCGAGGCCGGCGCGCTTGCCGGCCTGCCGCTCATTCATAAAGACATCTTCTGCACCGACGGTGTATTGACCACCTGCGGCTCGCGCATGTTGTCCAACTTCGTCGCGCCTTACGACGCCACCATCGTGGAGAAATTGTCGCAAGCTGGCGTCGTCATGCTGGGCAAGGCGAACATGGACGAGTTCGCGATGGGCTCTTCGAACGAGACCAGCTGGTACGGCCCGGTGAAGAATCCGTGGGACCTGAAAAAAGTACCGGGCGGTTCGTCGGGCGGTTCAGCTGCGGCGGTGGCTGCGCGTCTTGCGCCTGTTGCCACTGCGACTGACACGGGTGGCTCGATCCGTCAGCCCGCGGCGCTTACCGGCCTGACGGGCCTGAAGCCCACTTACGGTCGCGTATCCCGGTACGGAATGATCGCATTTGCCTCCAGTCTCGATCAGGCCGGCACGCTGACGTTCACGGCCAAAGACGCCGCGATGGTCCTGCGTGATATGGCCGGTTTCGATGCGCGCGATTCGACGAGCGTCGATACGCCGGTGCCCGATTACGTCGCGGAGCTGGATAAGCCGCTCAGCGGATTGAAGATCGGTCTGCTGAAGGAATTCTTCGAAGGCGGACTGGAAGAGTCGACCGCGAAGCTGATTCGCGAAGCGCTGCAGGTGTATGAACGCCTCGGCGCCAAGCTGATCGAAGTGAGCTTGCCGAACCTGCCGCTATCCGTGCCCACCTATTATGTGGTCGCGCCGGCCGAGTGTTCCTCGAATCTGTCGCGCTTCGATGGCGTGCGCTTCGGTTATCGCGCCGAGAATCCCAAGGACCTGCTCGATCTCTACAAGCGCTCGCGAGGCGAGGGCTTCGGCGCCGAGGTCAAGCGTCGCATCATGACTGGCACCTACGTGCTGTCCGCCGGTTATTACGACGCTTATTACTTGCGTGCCCAGAAGGTTCGCCGCTTGATCACCGACGATTTCGCGCGCGCCTTCCAGCAAGTGGACGTGTTGATGGGGCCGACTTCGCCGACGCCGGCGTTCGACATCGGCGCCAAGGTGGACGATCCCATCACCATGTACTTGAACGACATCTACACCATCGGTGCGAACCTCGCCGGTCTGCCGGCGATGTCGATTCCTTGCGGCACCGTGGGTGGCCTGCCGGTCGGACTGCAAATCATCGGTCCGCACTTCGCCGAGGCCAAATTGCTCAACGTCGCGCACGGGTATCAGAACGAAACGCTCTGGCACCGTGACATTCCTAAGGGTTACGAATGATGAGCTGGGAAACCGTCATCGGTCTGGAAATTCACGCGCAGCTGGCAACGCGCAGCAAGATCTTCTCCAGTGCGGCCACGGCGTTCGGCGCCGCGCCGAACGCACAAGCGAACCTGGTCGATCTGGGCTATCCCGGCGTGCTGCCGGTGCTGAACCGCGAAGCGGTGCGCATGGCTGTGAAGTTCGGTCTTGCGGTGGGCGCGCAGATCTCACCGCGCTCGATCTTCGCGCGCAAGAACTACTTTTATCCCGATCTGCCCAAGGGCTATCAGATCAGCCAGTACGAGACGCCCGTGGTCGGCAAGGGCACGCTGCAGATCCTGCTGGACGACGGCACGGTCAAGACCATCGGCATCACGCGCGCGCACCTGGAAGAGGATGCGGGCAAGTCGCTGCACGAGGACTTTCATGGCGCCTCGGGCATCGATCTGAACCGCGCGGGCACGCCGCTGCTGGAAATCGTTTCCGAGCCGGACATGCGCTCGGCCAAGGAAGCGGTCGCGTACATGAAAAAGATCCACACCCTGGTGCGGTATCTGGAGATCTGCGACGGCAACATGCAGGAAGGCAACTTCCGTTGTGACGCCAACGTGTCGGTGCGCCCGGTCGGACAGGAGAAGTTCGGCACGCGCTGCGAGATCAAGAATCTCAACTCGTTCCGTTACATCGAGAAGGCCATCAACTACGAAGTAGCGCGCCAGATCGAGGAGATCGAGGCCGGCCGCAAGATCAAACAGGAAACACGCCTGTTCGATCCCGAGAAGGGCGAGACGCGCTCGCTGCGTTCCAAGGAAGAGGCCAACGACTATCGTTACTTCCCGGATCCTGACCTGTTGCCGGTGGTGATCGAGAAGGACTTCATCGAAAGCGTGCGCGCCACGCTGCCTGAGCTGCCGGATCAAAAGGCGGCTCGTTACATCGAGAAGTTCGGCTTGTCCGCGTACGACGCGGGCGTGCTGACCGCGAGCCGCGAGATGGGCGATTACTACGAAGCCGTGCTGGCCGCGTTGAAGTCGAAGAATCTCGAAGGCAACGAGAAGCTCGCCGCCAACTGGACCATGGGCGAGCTGTCGGCCGCGCTCAACAAGGACGGCATCGAGGTGACGCAGTCGAAGATCGACGCGTCCCGGCTCGCAGGCTTGCTCGCGCGCATCGCGGATGAAACGATTTCCGGCAAGATTGCCAAGGAAGTGTTCGAGTCGATGTGGGCGGAAGGCAAGGATGCGGACGCCATCATCGAGGCCAAGGGCCTGAAGCAAATCACCGACACCGGCGCCATCGAGAAGACCATCGACGAGGTCATGGCGGCCAATCCCAAGCAGCTGGCGGACTATCGCTCGGGCAAGGACAAGCTGTTCGGCTTCTTCGTGGGCCAGGTGATGAAGGTCACTGGCGGCAAGGCCAATCCGGCGCAAGTCAACGATTTATTGAAAAGGAAGCTGGCTGGATAGCGCAGTTAGAAAGAGGCGGGCTGTTGAAAAAGAAGCTGGCGGGCTAATGTAGGGGCGGATGAGTAGCATCATCCGCCTCCCCCTGACCCCGACCGACGCACCTCTCATGCACGATCGCGATTGCCTGCACCGATTCCTGTTCGAGCACTATCCGATTCGCGGGCACATCGTCCATCTGGATGCATCGTGGCGCGCATTGCTGGAGCACCGCGAGTACCCGCCCGTGATCCGCGACACTCTGGGCGAGGCGGTCGCGGCTTCGGTGCTGCTCGCGGCGACATTGAAGTTCGACGGCACGCTGAGCCTGCAGCTCAAAGGGCAGGGGCCCATGCATTTGATGCTGGCGCAGTGCTCGGACGCATTGGGCGTACGCGCGGTGGCTCGTTATAAAGAAGCCGAGCAGTATGGCCGTGATCTGGCGTCGCTGTCCGGCGAGGGCAGTCTGACAGTGACGGTCGAGAACGAAGATTTGTCACAGCGCTATCAAGGCATCGTGCCGTTGAATGGCGAGCGGCTGTCGGAGTGTTTGCGCAGCTATTTCGAGTCGTCCGAACAGTTGCCGACGCGTTTGTGGCTGCACGCGGACGAGAACGGCGCCTCGGGGCTGCTGCTGCAAAGACTATCCGACGATTCGGTGCAGTCGCGCTCGGCCGGCGGACGTCTGCATGAAGTGAATCGAGCGGAGATCGACGATGCGTGGCATCGCGTGCAGCTGCTGGGCGATACGTTGAAGCCCGAAGAGCTGCAGACGTTGAGCGATCGCAATATCTTGCGTCGCTTGTTTGCCGAAGATGACGTTCGGTTGTTCGAGCCCGCGCCCGTGTTTTTCCGCTGCCGCTGCTCGCGCGATCGCGTCGTCGGCATGCTACGGGCATTGGGGCCGGACGAGGTTCGCTCGGTACTGGCGGAGCAGGGGCATGTCGAAGTCCGCTGCGATTTTTGTAACCGCGCGTATCGCTTCGATTCGGTGGATGTCGAACAGCTGTTCTCGCACGCCGCGACGCCGGCGACAGATGCGTCCGAGCGTCGGCACTAATCGCTAGAGCACGCGTCCAGCCGTCGTTGAATAAGCTCTCGACAAGCGCAGGGGCTTTCCTTGAAAGCGGTGTTGTTCGAAAAGTTCGGTGGTGCGCTCAATTGCATCGATGTTCGCGACCCCACGCCGACGCCGGGCGGCGTCGTGATTCGTGTTGCTGCCTCGGGCATTTGCCGGAGCGACTGGCACGGTTGGATGGGGCATGACGCGGACGTTCGCTTGCCGCATGTTCCCGGGCACGAGTTGGCCGGTGTCGTTGCCGCAGTCGGTGCGAACGTCACCCGCTTTCGCGTGGGTGATCGTGTCACCGTTCCGTTCGTCAGTGGCTGCGGTCGTTGCGAGCAATGTGCGAAAGGGCAGCAGCAGATCTGCGCTGTGCAGTTTCAACCTGGCTTCACTGCGTGGGGGTCGTTCGCGGAATTCGTCGCCATCGATTATGCGGACACCAATCTCGTCAAACTGCCTGACTCCCTCGATTTCGTCACCGCGGCCAGCCTCGGCTGTCGGTTCGCGACCTCTTTTAGAGCCATCGTCGACCAGGCTCGCGTGCAGCCGGGAGAATGGGTGGCGATTCATGGCTGCGGCGGAGTGGGGCTGTCCGCGATCATGATCGCGACTGCCATGGGCGCGAGAGTCATCGCGGTGGACATCGACCAAACGAAGCTCGACTTCGCGCGACGCTTCGGAGCTGAGATCGGCGTGCTGGCGACTGCCGACGTCAAAGCGGCGATCATCGAGCACACCGCTGGCGGCGCTCATGTCTCCATGGATGCGCTCGGCAGCCGCGTCACTTGCTACAACTCCATCGCGTGCCTGCGCCCGCAGGGACGCCACGTCCAGGTCGGCCTGATGCTCGGCGCGCACGCCGATCCGCCAGTCCCGATGGGATTGGTGATCGCCAAAGAACTGCAGGTCATGGGCAGCCACGGCATGCAGGCGCATCGTTACGGCGCGATGCTGGACCTGATCCTCACTGGCCGCGTCCAGCCTCAGCGGCTGGTCGAAAAGACCATCGCCCTGACCGCCGCCCCCGCCGAACTGGCGGCCATGGACAGCTTTCGGGGCACGGGCATCACTGTAATCAACGATTTCCAGCACTGAGTGGACGTGAAGTTCCGCCGCCCGTTTTAGGGTCAATTCGCCTCTCGAAGCAGTCTAAGCAGAGGACTGCTGCACAGTCGGAGCGTGCCTACAAGGCAGCCGAGTCAACGGAGAGCGATAGTTGTACTGGGGAGAGCGGGAGCGGCGGGTTGGCTACTGGTGGTCAGTCATGACCCTGGTTGGTCATCTGCTCGGAACGGCGGTGATCTTTACCGCATTGTTTTCCATAGGTTGGCTGGTATCGGTTGCGCTGCACGCGCTGCATCGCTACCACCCTTTTCCAGATGAAATATTTAAGTTCGTCACCAAGATAGAGCTGTATCTGGTCTATGCTGACAGTGTCGTGAGTGGCATAGTGCTGATCGCAGGTATGGTGCGATTCTGCAAACAGGTAGTGGAGGTGGAACGATGAGCGTGCGCGTTCTACGCCCGATTGCGGAGGGCTTTCGAGGCAGTGTGAGCCTGTGGAAGGCCATCATTCTGGCCCTGCTGTCTGTCATCTCCGTGGTGACGGCCTTTATCAATGTGCCGCGTACCTCGGATTTCGATATCACCCGCCGCTCGCATTGACGAGCCTTCCTGACCCCATCAAACAGAAGCCGCGCTTTGTCGCGGCTTCTGCATTTATGGGAGGTCAATAGCCCAACGTTTGCGCACCATGAGGCCGTCCTTTCACGCATTCGGTTAGGGCTCCTAAACCTCTGTTCCCCCAGGGAAAACCATGATGGTTGGGGGCCAGCTGAGAACAACAGCCGTGACAGTTCCAGGTCGCTCGGGTATAGTGCCGGCCGTCTATATAAAGATATCTTTATATCCTTAAGTCCGGACCGCCGTCATGCCGAGCTTTCTGTCCGCCGTCTCCGGCCTGCGAGCTGCTGCCGAGCCCACTCGGCTGCGGCTGTTGGCGTTGTTGGCGCGGGCGGAGCTGACGGTCGGCGAGATCTGCGAAATCCTTGGCCAGAGTCAGCCCCGCGTGTCGCGGCATTTGAAGCTCCTGTGTGATGCCGGCTTGCTGGATCGATTTCGGGAGCAGCTATGGGTGTACTACCGCGCACCCGCTTCGGGAGAAGCGCGAGACACCGTTTGGCAACTGCTGGCATTGGTCGACGAAGACGACGACGTTCTGCGTCGTGACCGTCGGCGAATGGAAGAAGTCATCGCCGAGCGCGGCCGTCGCGCAGCGGATCATCTCGCCGAAGAAGATGCGCCCAAGACCTCCGATATCGTCGACTCGACCATCGTCGAAGAACTGTCGAGCGAGCCCATCGGCGCGTTGCTCGATGTGGGCACCGGTTCCGGTCACATGCTCCAGCTTCTAGGTGCGAAGGCAACGCGAGCTGTAGGAGTGGACATCTCCAGCGAAGCATTGCGCCTGGCGCGCACGAAAGTGCACGGCGCTGGCCTGAGTCACTGCGAATTACAACGCGGCGATATGTATGACCTGCCTTTCGCCGCTCCGCTGTTCGACACAGTCGTTGCCGAGCGTGTGCTCGCCGAAGCAGAGCGCCCACTTGCCGCGCTCGCCGAAATCACGCGAACACTCAAGCATGGCGGCCGCGCCGTCGTCATCGAAGATTTCGACGCGTTGAGCGCGGCGTCGTCCGCGAATCCCATCTCGACCCTGCGTGAATGGTTCGCCAAAACAGGGTTGGAAGTCTCCCGTGTGCGCCCCGTGGACACCGAAGCAGGGCATCTGCTGGTGGCCATCGGCCGGCGCGTGGTACGCAGCACGGCGGCGGCATGAAGCCCCGCCTTTATCACTGCAAGGAATCGAGGAAATAAACATGTCAGTAGAAAAACTCAAGGACCAGCTCGGCAACGGCCTGGCCAAGCTGCGCGCCCGCCCCACGGTGTCGTTCGAGTTTTTCCCGCCCAAAGACGAGGCGATGGAACAAACCTTGTGGGAATCGGTCGAGCGCCTCGCGCCATTGCAGCCGCGCTTCGTGTCCGTGACCTACGGCGCTGACGGCTCGACGCGTGCGCGTACTCACAATATCGTCACGAAGGTCCAGAAGAACACCTCGCTGACCGCGGCTCCTCATCTGACGTGCGTCGGCGCGCCTCGCGAAGAAATATTGGATATCGCGCGTGACTACTGGGCCAATGGCATTCGTCACATCGTGGCGCTGCGCGGCGATCCGCCGCAGGGCACGACCAAGTATGTGCCGCATCCTGAAGGATTCGCCTATGCGGTGGATCTGGTAAAAGGTTTGAAGTCGGTGGGCGACTTCGAAATCTCGGTGGCCACGTATCCCGAGCCCCATCCTGAATCGCCGAGCCCCGATTTCGAGCTGACCAATCTGAAGTCAAAGATCGACGCCGGCGCGGACCGCGCCATCACCCAGTTCTTTTTCGACACCAGCTTGTTCCTGAGATTTCGGGACCAGTGCGCGGCCGCCGGGATCAAAGCGAGCATCGTGCCCGGCATTCTTCCCATCACGCGGTTTCCGCAAATGATCCGCATGGCGCAGCGCTGTGGCGCAAGCGTGCCCGAGTGGCTGGTGCATCGTTTCGACGGCCTGGACGACGATGCCGACACGCGTCGTCTCATCGCGGCTTCGGTCGCGATCGAGCAAGTGCAGGAGCTGCAGAAACACGGCGTCGAAGAGTTCCACTTCTACACGCTGAATCGCGCCGAGCTGAGCTATGCCATTTGCCATGCGCTCGGCGTGCGGCCGGTGCTGGCGCAGGCCGCTGCGGGCTGAGCCCTGCGCGCATCTTGAAAACGATCTTCACGCGCCGAACTGAGTGAACGACATGAATCGCACTGAACGCATTGCCGCTCTGCATCGCCTGTTGACCGAGCGCATCGTGCTGCTCGACGGCGGCATGGGCACCATGATCCAGGGCTACAAGCTCACGGAAGCGGATTATCGCGGCGAGCGTTTCAAGGACTGGCCGTGCGATCTGAAGGGCAACAGCGACATCCTGGTGCTGACGCGGCCGGAAATCATCCAGGCCATCCACACCAAGTATCTGGAAGCCGGCGCCGACATCGTCGAGACCAACACTTTCACGGCCAACTATTCGTCGCAGGCCGACTACCAGATGGAACATCTGGTGCGCGAGATCAATCTGGCGGGTGCGAAAGTCGCTCGCGCCGCGGCCGATGAATTTCATGCCAGGACGGGGCAGGTGAAGTTCGTTGCCGGCGCGTTGGGCCCGACCAATCGCACGGCGTCGCTGTCACCGAACGTCAACGATCCCGCCTTCCGCAACATCGATTTCGATCAGCTGTCGGAGACCTACCTGATCGGCGCGCGTGCGCTGATCGAAGGCGGCGTCGACATCCTGTTGATCGAAACGATCTTCGATACGCTGAACGCGAAGGCCGCGATCTTCGCCGCGCGGCAAGCGCTGGATGAGGCTGGCGTGGATTTGCCCATCATCATTTCGGGCACGATCACCGACGCGTCGGGCCGCACGCTGTCCGGTCAAACCACGGAAGCGTTTTGGAATTCCGTGAGCCACGCGCGACCGCTGGCCGTCGGCCTGAATTGCGCGTTGGGCGCGAAGCAACTGCGTCCGTACATCGAAGAGATGTCACGCATCGCCGATGTTTACGTCAGCGCCTATCCGAACGCCGGCCTGCCGAACGCGTTCGGCGAATACGACGAAGTCGCGTGCCAGACGGCGGAGCTGGTGAAAGAGTTCGCGACCAGCGGCTTTGTGAACATCGTCGGCGGTTGCTGTGGCACGACGCCGGACCATATCAAGCACATCCGCGAAGCGGTGGAGGGCATCAAGCCGCGTAAGCCGCCGGTGCTGGAGAAGCGCTGCCGCCTGTCCGGCCTCGAGCCGCTGAACATCGGTCCTGACAGTTTGTTCGTGAACGTCGGTGAGCGCACCAACGTCACCGGCTCCGCGAAGTTCCGCAAGCTCATCGAGGCGGATGACTACAACGCCGCGCTCGACATCGCACGCCAGCAAGTGGCGAGCGGCGCGCAAGTGATCGACATCAACATGGATGAAGGCATGCTCGATTCGGAGGCGGCCATGGTGCGCTTCCTGAACCTGATCGCCTCCGAGCCCGACATCTCCCGCGTGCCCATCATGATCGACTCGTCCAAGTGGAGCGTGATCGAGGCGGGCTTGAAGCGCATCCAGGGCAAGGGCATCGTCAATTCCATCAGCCTGAAGGAAGGCGAGGCGGCGTTCATCGAGCACGCCAAAAAGGTACGCGCATATGGCGCGGCCGTGGTCGTGATGGCGTTCGATGAGACGGGTCAGGCCGACACGGTCAAGCGCAAGGTCGAGATCTGCCAACGCTCCTATCGCATCCTCACCGAGCAAGTCGGCTTCCCGGCCGAAGACATCATTTTCGATCCAAACATTTTCGCCGTGGCCACCGGCATCGAGGAGCACAACAACTACTCCGTCGATTTCATCGAGGCCACCGCCGAGATCCGCAAGACGTGCCCGCACGCGCATATCAGCGGCGGCGTGAGCAACGTTTCCTTCTCGTTCCGTGGCAACGATCCGGTGCGCGAAGCCATGCACTCGGTGTTCTTGTATCACGCCATCAAGAACGGCATGACCATGGGCATCGTCAATGCCGGTCAGCTGGCGATCTATGAGGACATCAATCCTGAGCTGCGTGAGCGCGTCGAAGATGTGATCTTGAATCGCCGGCCGGACGCGACCGAGCGCCTGCTGGATATCGCCGCACGCTTCAAGGGCGAAGCCGGCGCCAAGAAGGTTGAAGATCTGGCCTGGCGCAATCTGCCGGTCGAGAAGCGGCTGGAGCATGCGCTGGTCAAGGGCATTGACGAGTTCATCACCGTCGACACCGAAGAGGCCCGGCAGAAGGCCGAGCGGCCGCTGCACGTGATCGAAGGCCCGCTGATGGACGGCATGAACGTGGTCGGCGATCTGTTCGGCAGCGGCAAGATGTTCCTGCCGCAGGTCGTGAAGTCGGCGCGCGTCATGAAAAAGGCGGTCGCGCACCTGATTCCCTTCATCGAGGAAGAGAAGGCCAAGTCGGGCGCCGTGTCCAAGTCCAACGGCAAGATCATTCTTGCCACGGTCAAGGGCGACGTGCACGACATCGGCAAGAACATCGTGGGCGTCGTGCTCCAGTGCAATAACTTCGAAGTGATCGACCTCGGCGTGATGGTTCCAGCGGAGCGCATCCTCGAGACGGCACGGCGCGAGAACGCCGACATGATCGGTCTGTCGGGTTTGATCACGCCCTCTCTCGACGAGATGGTGCACGTCGCGCGCGAGATGCAGCGTCAAGGCTTCAATCAGCCGCTGTTGATCGGTGGCGCGACCACGTCGCCGGCGCACACCTCGGTGAAAATCGATCCTCAATACGAGGGCCCGGTTGTTTACGTGAAGGACGCATCGCGCTCGGTGGGCGTTTGCCAGCAACTCGTCACGGCGGCGCTGCGGCGTGAGTTCGTCGAGAAGACCAAGGCCGACCATGCGATCCGCCGCGAGCAGCATGCGGGCAAAAAGATCAAAGCCCCGCAGCTGACCATCGCTCAGGCGCGTGCAAACAAGTTCAACGGTGGCTGGGAATCGTATGTACCGCCCGTGCCCAAGTTCCTGGGCATCCGGACGTTCGACGATTTCTCGCTCGAAGACCTGACGCGCTACATCGACTGGATGCCGTTCTTCAACGCCTGGGAGTTCGGCGGCAAGTTCCCGGACATTCTCACCGACCCGGTGGTCGGTGAGCAGGTCAGCAACTTGTACGCCGACGCGCGGCGCATGCTGAAACAAATCGTGCGCGAGCGCTGGCTGACGGCGCGGGGTGTCATCGGCTTGTTCCCGGCCAACAGCGTCGACGATGACGATGTCGAGATTTATGCGGACGAGTCGCGCACTCGCGTGCTGACGAAGTTGCACTTCCTGCGTCAGCAGAAGGGCAAGCCCGCGGGTCAGTCGCACGATGCGCTAGCGGACTTCATTGCACCGAAGTCTTCCGGCCGTCGCGATTACATCGGCGCATTCGCCGTCACCGGCGGCATCGGTATCGAGCCGCATCTGGAGCGTTTCGAGAAGGCGCACGACGACTATTCGAGCATCATGCTCAAGGCATTGGCGGATCGATTCGCTGAAGCGTTTGCCGAGCGCATGCACGAGCGCGTGCGTCGCGAGTTCTGGGGCTACGCTCCCGAGGAGCGCTTCACGAACGATCAGCTAATCAAGGAAGAGTATCGCGGTATCCGCCCGGCGCCTGGATATCCGGCCTGTCCTGATCACACCGAGAAGGCGACGCTGTGGAATCTGCTGAATCCGGAAGCGAACGCTGGCATCAAGATCACCGAGTCGTTCGCGATGTATCCAACGGCGGCGGTCAGCGGCTGGTACTTCTCGCATCCGGGCTCGCGTTACTTCGCGGTCGGCAAGATCGATTTCGATCAGGTGCAGAACTACGCCGCTCGCAAGAAGATCTCGCTCGAAGAAGCACAGCGCTGGCTGTCGCCGAACCTGGGTTACGACCCGGATTCGGACGCCGACGCGGCGTGAGGCAATCGCGGGGCGTCGCGCTTACGGCGCGGCGCCAGCGAGAACGGCCGCTCGATCAGCAGGAACAGCAGCGCCGACGCAAGTAGCGTCAGCGCCAGCATGGGCGGCAGCAATAACCAGAACAGGGTCGAGTCCTGACCCGTGGGTGGCATCACTTTCGACAGCGCCAGGAATGCGCCGTTGAGCGCCAACCCGTGCAGCAGATAGTACGAGTAGCTCATGTTTCCGAGCCAGCGCAGCGGTGTCCATGCGAACGCTCGCGGCAACCATGAGTGCGGCGTGCGGAAGCAGGCGAGGCACAAGACGAAAAACGTAACGCCGAGAATCGCGACCTTGAGCGTCGTGCCCGCCGGACCGGCAACCGGCAGCAGCATGCTGAGCAACCCTGTAAACAATGCTACGAGCCCGGCGATGCTGGAGGGGCGCAACCGGCTGTGATGAATCGCCTCGAACAGCACGATGCCGGCAACGAACATGAGCAGTCGCACCGGGCCGTCGTTGAGCGCGGTGTAAGCGGCGAAAGTCGCTGCTAACGCGACAAAGAAGATCGCGCGCCACGTGGGGCTGCGACGGCGCAGCTTGAACGCAGCGACCAGCACCGGGATGGCGATGTAATAGAACAGCTCGTAGCTCAGCGACCAGGCCACCGTGATCATGGGCTTGATCGGGAACAAGCCGGGCAGCAGCAGGAAGTTTTGTAATAAATAGAGGGCGCCGTCGCCCGGCGACTCCGGAATCTTGTTCTCCGCCGGAAATACGAACGACAGGGCGAAGTACAGCGCGAACACCGTGGTGAACGCCGGATAGATACGCTCGATCCGTCGTGCCAGGAACGGCACGAACGGTTGGTATCTCGAGATCACCGAGCCATAAATTACATAGCCGCTGAGCACGAAGAACAGATCGACGCCGCTGTTGCCGACGGTGGCGAGCGCGTCCGCGAGCGCTAGCAGCGCCTCGTCTTCGGCGATCCAAGGGTGCACGAGGTCCGCGTAGTGTACGAAGAACACGAGCAGCACGGCGAAGCCGCGCAAACCCTCCATCGGACGAACGTTATGTGTGCCACGAGCAAGCTCGAATTTGCGTGTCAACCAATCGAATAGCAACTCACCATCACTCTATCGCTAATTGTTCTCCCCGGTATTTGACGACGGATGTAACGATGAACGCGCGCGTGGCGCAAACTGTCTGCCATGGCCAACGTGGCGTAATTTCAGGCTCTCGCGGCCTGTCCCAAAAGCGCTGACTCACGCGGTGGGCGCGCGCTCCACCAGAGTGAGCGCCGCGTCGATTGCCGGAATCAGCGCGACGGCTTCCATGCGATGACACCGCTGCTTCAACGTTTCGAGCTCCGATCGTGTTTGCGGAGTGATGATGTTCTCTCCCACATCCGCCAGCACTCGCGCGCGATCGACCTGCAGGGTGGTGGGCGTTAGCGGCTCATCCGCGGTATAGGCAGCGAGATCGTTTGCATAGCGCCGTGCTGCCGGCCAGGCGCTTTGCTCGATGCTCACTTCGATCGCGTGGTGATAGAACTCGAAATAGCTGTGACTGACGCAGCCCGCAGCCAGCAGTGTTTCGCCTTCCGCCAGCGCCGCCGCGCGTTGCGCGGGATCGGCGGTCAGGCGCGCCAATATTCCAAGTAGCGACGGGCCACAGTACGACATGCCCATCTCGCGGCTGAGCTCCAGACCTTCCTCGACCAGTCGCAAACCCTCGCTCCGGCTGTCGGTGCCGATGAGGCAACTAGCGACAATCCCCAGACACTCGGCATGGAAGCGGCGCGCGCCGAGTTGCTTCGCGAGCTGCAGCGCCTGTTTGGCCAACGTGCGGCGTTCCTCGTGTTTGCCCTGGAGAATCAATCCGGACGTGAGACACAGCACCGAGATCAATTCGCTGCGCAGATCTCCGACGCGTCGTGCGATCTCCAACGCTTCCTGCAGGCTCGCGCGACCGGCCCCGGTTTCGCCGCAATAGACCTGGGTGATGCCGAGCATGGGCAAGTTCGACAGCAGCACGCCGATCATGCCGTGCTGACGCGCCTCGTTCACACACTGCGCGAAATGCCGCCGGGCCGTGAGCAAGTTGCCACGCTGATAGTGAGCATCGCCCAACCCACCGAGCGCCCGCGCCAACTCCAGAGGTGTATTTGCTTGCTGGGCGTACTGAAAAGCGGTCTGGTGCGCTTGCAGGCAAGCCTCGAAACGGCCGAGCGGGAAACAGAGATTGCCATGCAGTGTGCTCATGCGAGCGCGTGTTTGTGCGTCGGCAGTTTCGCCGAGAGCGCTCTGCGCCCGCTCCAAAGCATCCAGCGCTTCTTCGTACCGATCCATCACGCGCAGGGCCGAGGCAATGCCAAACCAGGCGGCGCCATGGCCGTTCTGATCGATGGCGAAGTCGAGGGCTTCGCGATAAGCGGCGAGCGCATCGTGTGTTCGGCCGAGATGCAATAGCAGCTCACCGAGCAGCAGGCTGGTCCTATGAAGCATGAGAGGCTCACGCGCCACGACGCTCGCCTTGTTGGCGAGATTCAGTGCATTCTCGTAACGAAGGGAAACGCGCTCAGCTTCCGCGGCGTTGATGTATGCAGCAGCCGCGCCTTCGTCATCGGCCGCAGCGAGATGCTCGGCGTGCAGTGAGAGATCGCGAGACGCGAACCATTCGGCCGCCACACGATGCAGAGTGCGTCGCTGCGATTTCAACGTCGACTCGTAAATGGCGTCTCTGAACAAGGCGTGCGCGAATTCCAATTCGATGCCGTCGCTGCGAACCAGAGTCGTAGCGACTAGTTTGTCTGGCTCGTAGCCTTCGTCTTCGATCATCCGCCGCACGATGGCCAACTCCGTGCGCTGGCCGAGCACCGCGGCGGCTTCGAGCGCGAGATGATCTTGCGCTGACAGGCTATCCGCGCGGGACAACACTAACGAGCGCACCGACCCGGGCAATGTATGTTGCCCGGCGCTGGCCGAGCGCAGCAGCTGATCGAGAAATAGCGGATAGCCCTCAGCACGCACGATGCATTCCTGAATCGTCGCGCTCGACAGCTCGGGATAGTGAGCTGCCAGCTCTTGCGCTTCATCTTCGGCGAGCGGCGCGAGATCGACGGTCGTCACCGGACATCCGCGCGCTCGTGCTCGCCAACTGGCGCTGATCGGATCGCCCTCGGGACGCGTGGTCATGATGAACAGGATCTGACAGTTCGCCACCACCGCCGCGATTTCGCCCAGGCGCGCGAGCTCGTCCGTGTCGGCCCAGTGCACGTCTTCGACGACGAGCATTTGCGGCGAGCGTTGCGCGGCTGCTTCGATGATCTGCGCCAGCGCCAAGGTGCGACCTCGCTGGCGAGTGGCGACTTCCATCGCTTTTTCCAGCGCGGCGAGCTCGGGATCCAGCGGCGCGTCGATCAGGTCGCTGAGAAAAATGATCTGATCGATGTTGCCGCCGCGGGTGGCTACCATTCTCTGGACGGCCGCTTTGCGCTCGGCTGCGGACGCATCCGGGCGGATGCCGAGCAAACTCAATGCAAGCATCGTGATCGGCCGTCGGCCGGGCGACTGGCCGAAATCGAAGATCTGCGCAGAGTGCACGCCGACGCCGCGTTCGATGGCGGCGCTTCGTACGGCATCGACCAGTCGCGTCTTGCCGATGCCAGCCTCACCGCGCACGACGATGGCCCGGCCGTGCCGGCTCGAGGTGCATCGATCGAGGGAAGCAAGAATCATCGCAAGCTCGGGTCGGCGGCCGACGAATGGCTGCGCTGTGGTTCCGCTTTCGACGCCGATTGCATTCAACGACCACGCATTCACGGGCTCGGAGTGTGCTTGCAACGCGGCTCCGACCCGTTGCGTGCTGACGCGCTCGCCGAGCGATTGCCGAATCTCCTCGGAGATCAGCACCTCGCCGTCTTGGGCTTGAGCCGCGAGAATGTGCGCTTCGTGCGTGGGGCGTCCACTCAATGGAAACACTTCGCCGCCACAAAGGACTTGGCCCTGAGCGATGCCGATGCGAAGGGCGAGAGCAGTGAGCACGGGCCACGGCTTCGCGGCCACCATGTCACGTAACATCAGTGCGGCACGCGCGCCGCGTTCGGCTTCGTTGCCGTAGGAATGTGGAATGCCAAATACGGCTAAAACATTGGAGCCGACGCGACGATCCGCGAGCCCTCCGAATTCCTGCACGGCGCTCTGCACGCGACGTTGAAACTCGTTCGAGAGCAAATGCGCTTCTTCGGGATCGAGCCGCGCTTCGGTCTCCAACAAACCTTCCAGTCGGGCGACGAGGATGGTGGCATCGCGCAGGCTCGGCCTGAGCTCCTGACGTGGAGCAGGCGTCGCTGTTACGACTGGCTCTTCGACAAATGACTCGCCGTCGCCAGAATCGGCCACGGCGGCGCGGCGTTTGCGCATCAGCTCGCGATAGAGCTGCTCGGTGGCCGCCTCGGGAGAAACATCCAGCTCACGACGCAACACATCCCGGCACACGCGATACTGCCGCAACGCTTCCGCATAGGAATTGCGCTTGGCCTGAAGCTCCATAATGCGCCGATGCGCGGCTTCGTTCAGCGGTTCCAGCGATACGAGGCGAGTGCACGCTGTGAGCGCGCCGTCGTTGTCCTCGGCCGCCATGCACAGATCGGTGAGACGTTGTAGCGCCTGGCTCATTTGTTTGCGCAAGGCGCTGCGCTCGCCGCTCAACCATTCATCGAATGCGGTGGAGCGCGCGTCGAAGCCATCTAACAAATCGCCGCGATAGTAGTTGAGCGCGTCTTGTAGCGAGGTTCGCGTGCCGGCCAGCAGTGAGCGACGAAATGCATCGATATCGCTTCGTAACAATCCCGCGTCGACACCGACGGATTCGGTATCGGCCAGCAGGGCGCGTTGAGCCGCGGTGGGTAATGATTTTCTGAGCGCGGCGAGCGCCTGTCGCAAGCTGGTGCGCGCCAGCTCTTCGTCGGCGTCTTCCCATAGCAAATTAGCGAGACGATCGCGGCTGTGAGATTCACCGGGACGCAGCGCCAGATACGCCAGCAAGGCACGGCCTTTACGAGAGGCAATACGAATCTCGCCGCCGCTGACGTCGCGGACGTGGAAGGCGCCGAGAACTTGTAACGTCAATGCACTCACGGCCCACGTCTTGTGATGCCTTTGGGCTGCCAGGCTAACCATTTTCACGCATTTTTCACGGCTGTCGAGACTTTCAGCTCACGAGGGCTGCGTACAAATACGACCTGGCAGCAGGTTGCACCCCAGTCAGGAGGGAAAATGTCACTTCGAGATTCGCGCGGTTGCCCGGTTTCGACCCGGAGCGCCGCATCGCTGGCGCAGTTCGAACAGGCGCTGGAGCTGTCGGTGAGCTACCGGCTCGACCCTCTGGCCAGTATCCAGGGCGCGCTGGAATCCGATCCGGCGTTTGCCATGGGGCATTGTCTGCGCGCCGGACTGATGATCATGGCGACCGACCGCATGGTGGCGCCACTGCTGACGGAGAGTATCGAGGCCATCGAATCGTTGGGTCGACGGGCTAACGATCGTGAGCAGGCCCACGCCGCGGCCGCCCGCAGCTGGTTGCATGGCGATTTCGCCGGCTCGATCCGGCGCTACGGTGAGATTCTGCTGGAGCATCCCCGCGATCTGCTGGCCTTACAGGTCGCGCATGTCGGCGATTTCTTCCTGGGGTCCAGCACGATGCTGCGTGATCGTGTGGCCCAGGTGTTGCCTGAATGGGACACGAGCGCGCCGGGTTACAACTATGTGCTTGGCATGTATGCGTTCGGCCTGGAGGAGACCGGGCTCTATTCACGCGCCGAGGACATCGGCCGCCGTGCTCTGGAGATCAATCCCGTCGACGCCTGGGGCGTGCATGCCGTGACGCATGTGATGGAAATGCAGGGGCGCATCCGCGAGGGCATCGATTTCCTGACGTCCCGTGAGCGCGATTGGGCGGAAAACAACGGCCTGGCGTTCCACAACTGGTGGCACCTGGCGTTGTTTCATCTGGATGCCGGCAACGTCTCGCAAGTCCTGGAGCTGTTCGACCGACGCATTCGCCCGGCGCCCTCGCAGGTGCCGCTGGAAATGATCGACGGGTCCGCGATGTTGTGGCGCCTGGAGCTCAGAGGCATCGACGTCGGCGATCGCTGGAAGACGCTGGCGAGCTGCTGGGAGCCGTTCGTGGAGCACGCGTACTACGCCTTCAACGACGTGCATGCGTTGATGGCTTTCGTCGGCGCGAGGCGGCTCGATCTGGCGCAGCGCGTGATCGCGGCCATGGAGCAGAAGAGCTCGGGTTCGGACACGAACGCCATGATGACCCGCGAGGTGGGATTGCCGTTGGGGCAGGCGCTGCTGTCGTTCGCGAGGGGTGAATATTCCGATGTCGTGCAGCGGCTGCAGCCGATCCGCACCATCGCCAGCCGTTTCGGCGGCAGCAATGCCCAGCGGGATTTGATTCATCTCACGCTGGTCGAGGCGGCGCTGCGCTCCCATCAGACCCGACTGGCGCGCGCACTGATTGCAGAACGCACTCAGCTCAAGCCGTCGAGCCCGTCCAATTGGCTACTCACGGCCAGGGTCATGGAACTCGGGGGCGATGTCGGGGCGGCGGCCCGTGCGATGGAAAGCGCCGAGACGCGCCGTAAGGCCCAGTTCATGCCCCAGCGGTCGATGGCGCTATCCGGTTGAGGGCCTTTTGCTCACGATGGGCGGTCCAGTCGTTGGATCGCCCGTCGACGCGAGTCGATTGATCCGGCCCGTGCTCGAGTCGAGGAAGTTCCCCCCTTCGTCGGCTCGAGCGCGGCGCCCTTTAGGCCTGATGGGGGCGCGCCAGGTATTCCTGCGACTGCATTTCGATCAGCCGGCTCTGCGTGCGCTCGAATTCGAACTTGAGCTTGGCGCCGTGGTACAGCTCGGTGACCGGCCGCTCGGCGGAAACGATCACTTTCACGGCGCGATCGTAGAACTCGTCGATCATGGTGATGAAGCGGCGTGTCTGATTCTCGGATTCGATGCCGAGGCAGGGCACGTCGCTGACGAACACAGTGTGATAACAGCGGGCGATCTCGATGTAGTCGGCCTGGCCGCGCGGGCCGTCGCAGAGTTCCTTGAATGTGAACCAGATGACATCGCCGGCGTGGCGCTTCGCGTGCAGGCGACGGTGATTCAAGGTGAGCGTCGCGTCGACGGCGCCGGGTTCGCCGGCCATGGCTTCGAACAGGTTCACCAGGGCCGGGCTGGTCTTGGCGTCGCGACAGTCGAACCAGGTGGTCGCGCGTTCTAACAAACGCAGCCGATAGTCGGTCTTGCTGTCGACGTGCACGATCTGCGTGTTTTCCTTGAGCAATTTGATCGCGGGCAGGAAGCGCGCGCGTTGCAGACCTTCCTTGTAGAGATCGTCGGGCGGCACGTTGGACGTGGCGACGAGCGTCACGCCGCGCTCGAACAGGCCCCGGAATAGATTGCCCAGGAGCATGGCGTCCGCGATGTCGGAGACGAAGAATTCGTCGAAACAGATGATGCGGGTTTTGCGCGCGATCTTTTCGGCGATCGACTCCAGCGGGTCGGCCTGGTCCTGGTGTTTCTTCAGCTCGTCGTGGACGGTCTGCATGAAGCGATGGAAGTGGCTGCGCTGACGTTCCTTGAACGGCAGGCTGTGATAGAACAGGTCCATCAGCCACGTCTTGCCGCGGCCCACGCCGCCCCAGATGTATAGCCCCTTCTGCAGCTGATGTTCCTTGCGCGACAGCAGGCCTTTGAACAGTCCTTTGGGCTGCGGCGCGATCAATCGCTCCCGCAAATCGTCCAGGTGCGCAACCACGCGCTCCTGCACGGGATCACGTTGATACCCGAGTCGGGCGCATTCGCGTTCGTAAAGGGCGGCGACGGTGGTAACGGGCGTAGGCTGGTCGGGCACGTTGCTGAGCTTTGGGTCGTCCTATCAGCCTCCCATAGTAACCGAACCCTTAGCTTCTCAGCTCCGGATGATTCCTGAAGAACGTCAGCGAATCCGGGTTGGCCAGGGCGCCGAGGTTCTTGGGCGTGCGGCCGTGGACTACGTCGCGGATGGCCAGTTCGACCAGTTTGCCGTTGATGGTCCGGGGCAGGTCGGGGGCCTGGATGATCTTGGCGGGGACGTGGCGCGGGGAGGTGTTCTCCCGGATGGTGCGGCAGATCTTCTCGCGCAGCGGCTCATCCAGCGTGACGCCGTCGCGCAGGCGGACAAAGAGCACGATGCGGACGTCGCTCTGATATTCCTGAGCGATGGCGACGGATTCGATCACCTCATGGATTTTTTCCAGCTGGCGATACAGCTCGGCGGTGCCGATGCGGACGCCGCTGGGATTCAGCACGGCGTCGGAACGGCCGTGCACGATGAGGGTGCCTCGAGAGGTGAGGGTCGCCAGATCGCCGTGCCACCAGACGTTGGGATAGCGCGAAAAGTAAGTCGCCATGAGGCGATCCGCCTCCGCATCGCCCCAGAAACCGACGGGCACGGAAGGGAAGGGCCGCGTGCACACCAGTTCGCCCTGTTGCCCGACCAGCGACTTGCCCGCGTCGTCGAACACTTCGACCTTCATACCGAGCCCCAGGGCCTGGATCTCACCTTCATACACGGGCAACGTCGGGCATCCGGCGCCGAAGCACGCCATGAGGTCCGTGCCGCCGGAGATCGATGACAGCTGCACGTCGGGATGCACCTCCCGATAAACATATTGGTAGCTCATCGGGCTGAGTGGCGCGCCGGTCGATATCACCGTCCGCAGCGCGCCCAGATCGAACGTCTCGCGAGGCCGGATTCCGAGTTGCTCGCAGGTCGTCAGAAACCGCGGCCCGGTGCCGAATATTGTCACTCGCTCTTCGGCGGCCAGTCGCCACAGGATGTTCGGATCCGGCTGCAGCGGCGCTCCGTCGAACAGCACGATGGTGGCGCCGGTCGCCAGTCCGCTGACGAGCGCATTCCACATCACCCAGCCGCAGGTGGTGAAATAGAAATATCTGTCCTCCGCGCCCATGTCCGAATGCAGAACGTTCTCTTTCATCTGCTGGATCAGCGCGCCGCCAGCACTGTGCACGATGCACTTCGGCGCGCCCGTCGTGCCCGACGAGTACAGGATGAAGGCCGGTTGCTCGAACGGCAGCTGCGCGAAGGAGAGAGGTGTATCAGCCGCGCCGAACTGAGTAAACAACACACCATGAGGCACCCGGTCCGCTGTGACATCCGAGCGCTGGTAGGGAACGAGCACCACGCGCTCGATGCTGGAAATCGCTTTGCACACCGCCGCGACCGTGGGCAAACAATCGATCGTCTTGCCCGCGTACTGATAACCGTCGACTGCAAACAACACTCGCGGTTTGATCTGTCCGAACCGATCGACCACGGCGCTCGCGCCGAAATCCGGCGAGCACGAAGACCAGATCGCCCCGAGGCTGACGGCTGCCAGCATGGCGATGACAGTCTCTGGAATATTCGGCAGATAGCCGGCGACCCGGTCGCCGGGCTTCACGCCGGCGCGCTTCAGCCCATCGGCGACGCGAGCGACCTCACTTCGCAGCTGACTGCGCGTGAGCTCACGTCGTTCGCCGCGTTCGTTCCGAAAGATAATGGCGACAGTGTCGTCGCTCGCCGGAACGAGATTCTCGGCATAGTTGAGCAGCGCGCCGACAAACCATTTCGCGCCGGGAAGGCGAGTGCCGGCTTCAATGATCTGCTGCGGACCGCGCGAGCAGCGGATCTCGCAAAAATCCCAGACCGCGGTCCAGAAGTTCTCCGGGAATTCGATCGACCACCGATGCAGCGATGCGTAATCGTGCACTGGTGCTTTGTAACGCTCCTGCACGTAGTGCGAGAAGCGGGCGAGCGCGGAGTTGGCGGCGCGCTCGGGAGAAGGGGTCCAGATCGGCTTCGCGGCGGGCTCCATCTCAGACTCCCGCCGCGAGACCGCGGTCTCTACATGTTCTGATAGTTGGGACCGGAGCCGCCTTCCGGCGTGGTCCAGTTGATGATCTCGTACGGATCCTTGATGTCGCAGGCCTTGCAGTGAACGCAGTTGGCGGCGTTGATCTGCAGGCGGCGGCCGCCCTGGCCGTCATCGACCATCTCGTACACCCCGGCCGGGCAGAAGTTCTGACAGGGATTGCCATATTCCTTGGTACAACGATTGACGCAGATCGAAGTGTCCAGAACCTTCAAATGCACCGGTTGTGCTTCGTCATGAACGTTGCCGGCAAAGAACACCGACGCCAGCCGGTCGCGCGGCGGCAGCGAGCGCTCGACCCAGCCCCGATCTGGCGACGCGTAATCGCCCAGTTTCTCTAGCGCCGACCAGTCGGCGGTGTTGCGCAGAGTCCAGGGAGTCTTGCCCTTGAGCAGCGACTCGATGCCGGCATTCACCATCGCAAAGTACAGCCCGCGCTTGAACGCCGGCTTGAAGTTGCGCACCGAGTGCAATTCGCGATGCCCGGCGGAGTTCCGCCAGCGCGCGTCGAAACCGGCGCTCTTACCCTGTTCCACCAGGTGCTCCGCCGCCAATGCGCCCGAGCGGATCGCCTGGTGGATGCCTTTGATCTTGAAAACGTTGAGCGTGCCGCCAGCGTCGCCGATCAGCATGGCCCCGGGCATGTCGAGGCGGGGCAGGGACTGATAACCGCCCGTCACGATGGTGCGCGCGCCGGCTGCCAGGATTTCGCCGCCTTCCAGCAACGGCTTGATGCGCGGATGATGTTTGAACTGCTGGAACGCCTCGAACGGCTTCAGCCGCGGATCCTTGTAGTTCAAGCCGACGACGTAACCGATGTAGATGCGGTCGTTGTCGAGGTGATACAGGAAGCTGCCGCCGTAAGTGGCATTGTCGAGCGGCCAGCCGAACGCATGCTCGATCCGGCCCGGCTTGACGCGGCCCGGCGGCAATTGCCACATCTCTTTGAAGCCGAGGCTGAAGGTCGGCGGATCGATGCCCTCGCGCAAATTGTATTTGGCGATGAGCTGCTTGCAGATGGAGCCGCGCGAGCCCTCGGCCAGTATGGTGGTGCCCGCGTGAATCTCGACGCCCGGCGTGTAGTTCGGGCCCGGCTCGCCATTCTTTTCCAGGCCCATGTCACCGATTCGCACGCCTTTGACCGCGCCGTTCTCGTCGAACACCGCTTCAGCAGCAGCGAAGCCCGGGAAAATATCCACGCCCAGCCCTTCGGCCTGCGATGCGAGCCACGGCGTCAGCTGCCCGAGCGAGATGATGAAGTTGCCGTGATTGTTCATCGGCGAGAGATTCACCGCGAAGTTCGGCAACTTGAACGAGCCAGTGCGCGTCATGAGCCGCACGTCGTCCTCGAGCGCCGGCACTTTCATGCCGGGGTACTCGGTGCGCCAGTTCGGCAACAGCTGTTCCAGCGGAGCGGACTCCAGCACCGCGCCCGACAGCGAATGCGCGCCGACCGCCGAAGCCTTTTCCAGCACGCAGATATTCAGATCGGACTTGAGTTGTTTGAGCCGTATCGCGCACGCCAGCCCTGCCGGGCCGGCGCCGACGATCACGACGTCATATTCCATCACTTCACGTTCGGTCATGGCTGAGTTCTTCGGTGAGTCTCTTCGGGCTGTGTCCGCGTGCGTGTCGTTGTCGTGATACGAAGCTTATTTCGGCGCCATTCGGATCGCGCCGTCGAGACGGATGACCTCACCGTTCAACATCGAGTTTTCGCAGATGTGAGCGACCAGCGCGGCATATTCCTCGGGACGGCCCAGGCGCGGCGGGAAGGGCACTTGCTTGCCCAGCGAATCCTGCGCTTCTTGCGGCAGCGAGGCCATCATGGGCGTCTTGAAGATGCCGGGAGCGATGGTCATCACGCGGATGCCGGCGGTCGACAGATCGCGCGCCATCGGCAGGGTCATGCCGACCACGCCGGCCTTGGAAGCGGAGTAGGCGACCTGGCCGATCTGGCCGTCGAAGGCCGCGACCGAGGCGGTCATGACGATGACGCCACGCTCGCCTTCCTCGTTCTGCGCGTTGCTGCCCATGGCCGCAGCGGCCGCCTTGGCGACCAGCAGCGTACCGACCAGATTGATCTCGATCACCTTGCGGAAGAAGTCGCCGGGGATAGCGCCTTCCTTGTTGACGATGCGACGGGGCCAGGCCACGCCGGCGCAGTTGACGGCGAGATTCAGGCCGCCCATGTCGCTCTTGGCTTTGGCGATAGCGGCGTCGACGCCGGCCTCGTTGGTGACATCCACGGTTTGAAAGAACGCGGCGTTGCCCAGCGCTTTGGCGGCGGCCTGGCCGGCTGCTTCGTTCACATCGAGCAGCGTGACTTTGCCGCCGGCGGCGACGAGACGCTGCGCCACTGCGTGACCGAGGCCCGAGGCGCCGCCAGTGATGACGGCCCGCACTTCATTCAACTTCATGCTTGCTATCCCCTTAATCTCAAAGTCTCTGACCGCCATCCACTTCGATGACGCGGCCAGAAAAGTAATCGTTCTCTGCGATGAAGATCGCGGCGTGCGCCATCTCCGCCGGTTCCGCCATGCGACGCAGCGGCACGGCGCTGACGGCGCGCTCGATCATCTCGGGTTTCATCGTGTCCAGAATTTCGGTGCGCGTAAAGCCCGGAGCGATCGCGCCGGTGCGGATCCCGTAGCGCGCGAGCTCTTTCGCCCACACGACGTTCATCGCGACCACGCCCGCCTTGGTGGCGGAGTAGTTGGACTGGCCCATGTTGCCTGCCCGCGAAATGCTGGAGGTGCTGATGATGACGCCGCCGTTGCCGAGCGCGATCATGCGCGCCGCGGCTTCACGTGCGCCTAGAAAAACGCCGGTGAGATTCACATCGACGACGGCGCGCCATTGATCCATCGACATTTTGTTGATGACCTTGCCGTCCTGCACTTTCACGAGCAGCGCATCCTTGGTGATGCCGGCATTGTTGATCATGACATCCAGACGGCCAAAGTCTTGGACGATTCGATCCAGCGTGGTTTCGACTTCCTGCTCGCGCGTGACGTTACAAACATACGTCGCGGCGCGCACACCCTCGGCTTCGCACAGCTCCTTGCTCTTGGCGAGGTCGTCGGAATTCATATCGATGAGCGCCACATTGGCGCGCTTTTTCGCGAACGCCAACGCCATGGCGCGGCCGATGCCGCGACCGCTGCCGGTGATGGCGACGAGCTTTCCGTCCAGCTGCATTCAACCCCCAAATGGCTCACGCCTGGATCAAAGGCGGTGGATACTACCTCTTATTTTGCGTTGCACAAAGGGGGTAAACCGGGATAAATGCAGGGCGGTGACGGTTGTTCCGCCAGCCAGTTTCATTACCGCAACGGCGCCAGCTCAGTCCTGCGGGACCCAGCTCGACTTGCGTCGCTCCAGGAACGCCGACAATCCTTCTTTCCCCTCCGGGCTCACCCGCAAACGCGCCAACAGGCGCGCGGTTTCATCGCCCAGCACATCGCGATCATGGAAGTGCGCCACACGCCGGACGAGCTGTTTTGCTGCACGCAGCGCCGCGGGCCCACCTCGCAGCAGGAGATCGACCTGCTCGTTGACGATTTGATCGAGCTGCTCCGGCGCAGCCGTGAAATGCAGCAGCCCGATGCTCTGCGCTTCTTCGGCGGAGAACGGCGCGGCGGTGAGAAACAAACGTCGCGCCTGCCGGCTGCCGATCGCTTCGACCACATAAGGCGAGATCGCCGCGGGCACGATGCCGAGGCGCACTTCGGTCAATGCAAACTTCGCCGAGCTCGCGCCGATGGCGATATCGGCACAGGCCACCAGACCCACGCCGCCACCAAATGTGTTGCCATTCACTCGCGCGATGAGTGGCAGCTCGAATTCGTCCAGCGTGCGCAGCAGCCTCGCGAGGACCAGCGCATCGGCGACGTTCTGCTCCTCGGTAAAGTTCAACATCGAGCGCATGTGGCCGATGTCTGCGCCGGCGCAGAAGCTCGCGCCTGCGCCGGTAAGCACGACGACGCGGGCATTCTTGTCGCCGCCGATTTTCGTCAGCGCGTCGTGCAACTCGCCCATGGTCGCGCCGTCGAGCGCGTTGTGCTTCTCGGGTCGATTGAGGGTCAGCGTGACGACGCCGCGGGAATTGATACTGGTAGTGATGGTCGACATGATGTGAGTCGCGCGACTAATGACAGGGACTTAATACGTTATCGCGTAGATTACGTGCAATGCATGACTCCATGTCGATCGTACGGGACAGGCCACGGTCATGCCGTGGCCTCGAAAATTTCACGCCCGATCAGCATGCGGCGGATTTCGCTGGTGCCAGCGCCGATCTCATAAAGCTTGGCGTCGCGCAGCAGGCGGCCGGTGGAGTAATCGTTGATATAGCCGTTGCCACCGAGCGCTTGAATGGCTTCGAGCGCCATCCATGTCGCTTTCTCGGAGGCTTGCAGTATGCAGCCGGCGGCATCGAAGCGTGTGACCTTGCCGCGATCGCAGGCTGCAGCCACTGAGTAAACATAGGCGCGGCACGCGTTCATGGTCGTGTACATGTCGGCGACCTTGCCTTGCATGAGTTGGAACGTGCCGATGGCGCGCCCGAACTGACGGCGCTCGTGCACGTACGGAATTACAACGTCCATGCAAGCGCGCATGATGCCGAGCGGACCACCGGCGAGCACGACGCGTTCATAATCCAGGCCGCTCATCAGCACCTGGGCGCCTTTGCCTTCTTGATGCAGCACGTTTGCAGCGGGCACTTCGCAATCCTGGAAGACCAGCTCGCATGTATCGGAGCCGCGCATGCCGAGCTTGTCGAGCTTTTGCGCGCTGGAGAAACCTTTCATGCCGCGTTCGATGATGAAGGCGGTGACGCCGCGGGCGCCGAGTTCGGGATCGAGCGTGGCGTAGACGACCAAGGTATCGGCGAGGGGACCGTTGGTGATCCACATCTTGTTGCCATTCAGCACGTACTTGTCGCCCTTTTTCACGGCGCGAGTGCTCATGCCGACGACGTCGGAGCCGGCGCCCGGCTCGCTCATCGCCAGCGCGCCGAGGTGTTCGCCGGAGATCAGGCGGGGGAGGTACTTCTCTTTCTGGGCCGGCGTGCCCCAGCGACGCAGCTGGTTCACACAGAGGTTGGAATGCGCGCCATAAGACAGGCCGACCGAGGCCGAGGCGCGGCTGATTTCTTCCATCGCGATCACGTGAGCCAGGTAGCCCAGGCCGGCGCCGCCGTATTCATCCTCGACGGTGATGCCCAGCAGGCCCAGTTCGCCCAGTTCGGGCCACAGGTCGCGCGGGAATTTGTTGTCGCGATCGATATCCGCGGCCCTCGGGGCGATGCGTTCGCTCGCAAACTTCGCTACCGTGGCGCGCAATGCGTCCAGATCCTCACCCAAACCGAAATCGAAGTCTTCCACGCCGCCCCCTGGTCTGCCCTGTGTGCCGCCGGCGGCACCCTCGAACCCCGGGCGGGGCCCGCGTGGATGGCGCCGGATCGCTAATTGCCCTATTGTCCGACAGTCCGTCTTTTAGTCAATAACCTCATTATCGTCCCATCGACATGGTCATGAAAAAAAAGACGATCGCCGCCACCCGCCCGCGCCGCGCCGGCGCTGTCAGCACCGGGGTTGCGCCTGAAACCACCGACGCCGCGTCCTTGTTCGATCCAGTGGAGCGGTCGCCGGCCTACACGAAAGTGTCTTCCGCCATCGAGCATAAAATTTTGTCTCGTGCGCTACGCGACGGCGATGTATTGCCCGCCGAACTGGAGCTCGCGCAACAGTTTCGCGTGCACCGCTCGACGGTTCGCGAGGCGCTCCGCCAGTTGGAAAGCGCCGGCCTCGTGGCTCGCCCGCCGGGCGCCAAGCGGATGATCGTCAGCCGACCCGAAGCTGCCAAAGTCGCTTCAGGCATGCGGCACGCGCTGGTGCTGCACGAGGTGTCATTCGTGGATGTTTGGGAAGCGATGATGGTGATCGAACCCGAAGTCGCCGCCCTGGCCGCGCTTCGTCGCACTCAGGCCGATCTCACCGCCCTGACTCAAACTAGCGAAGCCTTTCGTGAATCGCCTGAAGGCGACCCTGACTCGGTGAATATCGTTGCGACTTTCTTCGAGCAACTCGGCGCTGCCTCCCGCAATCAAGTGCTCGTGCTCGCGAAGCAATCGCTAACACAAGCACTCGCGCCTTCGTTAGCTCGCATGATCGACACCGTTCCCCAAGCCCGCGCCCGCATCACCGATGCCCAACGACGCATCATCGTCGCCGTGCGCGACAAGAACGCGGACGAGGCACGGAAATGGATGTCCAAGCACGTACGCGACTTCAAACGCGGTTATGAAGTCGCGGGAATTTCTCCGGATACGCCGATCTCGGTGTAGGGCGGGTCGTCACATGAGCTCTTGACACGAGCGTTCCGATAGATATTCTGCGCGCCTTGCACGGAGGATCGACCGAACATGAAGCCGCAAACCGAAGCACCAAACATTTCATAAGCGCCAGCTCGCAAGCCATCGGCTTCGCGGGGTGCGCTACCCTGAAGCCGAGTGGAGCGGGTGCCGTCGTGTGCGGACTCCGAAAAGCCCTCGGTAACAGATTGCCGAGGGCTTTTTGCTTTCTGGAGTTCATGATGCGTAAGGATATGTACAAGGTCATCGTCGAGCGGCCGCGCGCCTGGAAGGGCGGCTACGAGAAGGCTGCGCGGCTGCGTGACGATCACGACGGGCCAACCCGTCTCGGTATGCGGGCCGGGTATGGCTACCGCGATCTCAATGAGAATCTAGCTCCGCTGCGACGTTACTTGCTGTCGCAGGTGGGGCGGCCCTGGGACAAGGTGTTCAGCGAGATCTGCACGGGCATCGATCGGCGCAACACCGTTCAGCAGCACATTCATCAGCATATCGACGACTTCATCGCGATCCGTGTCGGAATGCGGGATGACCAGCCGATCGATTTGAGTGAGAACGGCTTGTTCCATGCGGGGCGGGCGGGTATGCGCCAGCCGCTGTATGTCGATCCGCGCACCGGCCTGATCCGCGTCAACAAGAACTGGCGCAACTTTCGCAATGCCTACGCCGAACGCAAGGATCAGGAAGGGGCGGAGTTGAATGCACGTCGACGCATGTTGGATGAGCGCACAGTGTTACTGCGGGTGAACGACCTCTGGTTCGAGGTAAAGCTAGCAAAGCTGCCTGCATGCCGAGAGGTTGTCGACATGGTGCAGGGTCGGCGCCGAACGAAAGTCATCGCGGAGTTTCGGTACGACGCAGTTTTGCGGCGTAAGACTTCGTGCTCGCTGTATGAGGATTCGCAGGAGCGGAAGCGGGTCTATGGTTCCAGGGATTTGTATGCGGCGAGCAAGCGTCAGTTGTCGAAGCGAGAGCTCAAGACTCACGGGCTGCGCGAGTGAGGATATGCCAAGTTCCCGCAGTTGTCACGGGCGCAAACGCCTGATCTCAAACTCGGCGCGCAGGGATGCGGCGGCGCCCAGCGCGTCGGCCACGTTCAGATCCGGCAGCAAGTTGCGCCAGAGCGGCGCTCGAGCGCCGCACCCGGCTCGACCACTGCACCAAGTTCATCGGCTCGCCCGATGAACGTTTGTATCGTTATGTTCCAGCGGCGCGGCGAATCATACAAACATTGCAATCCGCGCTCATAAGCGACTGAATTTCATCGCTCCAAGCCATCGCGCCGCGCGCATCAACGTAGTGCGGCGTGCTCCAAACCCGAGCAGCGAACGCTGGCGGACTTATTGCAACAGGGCTTCCAGGCTGCCGATGCGATTGCAGTCCGCGCGCGTATGGCTGAGGCGACGAGCTCGGCGGCCCGATTCCCATAAGTTAGGGAGGTCGCACCATGAGAATGAAACAATTGCGAGGCCGCAACGCTGCCGGCCGTTCGATGCTGACTTCGACGTTGGCGACGATTGCACTCTCACCTTCGGCACAAGCGCAGGAGAAACTGGCGGCGGCGGTGGATGGATCCGCCATTCTTTCGGAAGTCCTCGTTACCGGCACGCGCCGCACGGGGATGGCCGTCGCCGACAGCCCGGCGCCCATTCAGGTGCTGGACAGCGATTCGTTACAACGTGTCGGTCAACCCGATCTGATCCAGGCCATGGCGCAGAATGTGCCATCGTTCACCGCGCAGGCTTTCGGAGGCGACACGGCGGCATTGACGTTGTCGGCAAAACTGCGCGGTCTCAGCCCCAATCACGCGCTGGTGCTCATCGATGGCAAGCGGCGGCACACGACTGCGAATCTCGCCGTGCTCGGTGGGCCTTATCAGGGCGCCGCGGCGGCGGATCTGAACTTCATCCCGGTGGCAGCCATCGAACGTATCGAAGTGCTGCAGGATGGCGCGGCGGCGCAGTACGGCACGGACGCGATTGCCGGGGTGATCAATATCATCTTGAAAAAGAACGTCGCCGGCGGCTCACTCACGGCGACCAGTGGCGCGTACTACGATGGCGGCGGCGACACGGTCGATGTCGCGGGGAATACCGGCTTCGCGCCGACCGCCAATTCATACTTCAACCTGACTGCCGAATCGCGCTATCACGATAGAAGCGATCGAGGCGGCATCGATCCTCGCGTGGTGAATCCGGCCAATATCGCCGCGATGCCGACGCTGCTGGAGGCGCCTGGTTATCCCTATTTGAATCGTATTCAGGGAGACGCGCGCTACAACTTGAACATCGCCTCGTTCACCGCGGGCGTCAGCTTCGGCGACGCCGAGCTCTATAGCGTCGGCACTTACGGTCGCAAGCACGCCGTCGCATACGAAAACTATCGAATGCCGAATCGTATTCCCGACCTCTACCCGCATGGTTTCAATCCGCAGGAGGAATCGAAAGAAGAGGACGCCGCGCTCACCGTCGGTATCAAGGGGAGGGCGTTCGGCGGCTGGCACTGGGACCTGGCGAGCAGTTACGGCAAGGACGACGTGGAGATCAACACCATCAACTCCGGCAACGTCTCGCTTTATAACGACACGGGCTTCACGCCAACGGATTTTCACGCCGGCGACTTCATCGCCACGCAATGGACCAGCACATTCGACGTGAGCCGCGACTTCGATGTGGGCATGGCGAGCCCGTTGAACGTCGCGGTCGGCATCGAGCATCGGCGCGAAACGTATGAAGTCAAACCCGGCGATGAGGCTTCGCGCTACAAGGAAGGATCGCAGTCCTACCCGGGTTTCGCGCTCACCGACGCCGGCAAGCACGATCGCGACAACAAAGCGATCTATGTGGATTTCGCGCTGTCGCCGATCGAAAAGCTACAGCTCGACATTGCCGGTCGCTACGAGGACTTCAGCGACTTCGGCGACACCACGGTCGGCAAGCTGACCGGCCGCTACGATTTCACGCCGGGGTTCGCGGTGCGCGGCACGTTCAGCACGGGCTTTCGGGCGCCGACGCTGGCGGAAGAATATTATTCCGCCACCAACGTCGGGCCGACCTCGGCGTTCGTGCAACTGCCGCCGAATGCTCCCGCCGCAAGCCTGGTGGGCGTCAATGGGCTGAAACCCGAGCAGGCGAGGAACTACAGCATTGGCGTGGTGGCTCGTTCGGAATCGGGCCTGACGGCAACGCTCGATGCTTACCAGATCGAAATCGACGACCGCGTCGTCGGCAGCGGGGCACTGTATGGCGCGGGCGGCGCCGACAATTCGCAAGCGGTGGTCGACGCCATCGCGGCGAACGGCAATGTCCTCGATCCCACCGTCACCTTCATCGGCATCAACATTTTCTCCAACGGGCTCGACACCCGCACCCGAGGCGCGGAGCTGGTCGTCACATACGCCGATGACTATGGTGTCTGGGGCAGCGTCGCCTGGTCGCTGGCCGCGAACTACAACGATACGGAGGTCACGCGCATCAAACCGGCGCCGGCGCAACTCGCGCCGCAAGCGTTGTTCGATCCAGCCGCGATCGCCGACCTGGAAACGGCGTTTCCGAAGTATCGAGTCGCGCTGAGCGCCGTCTGGGAGCTCGGCAGGTTGTCGGCCAGCCTGAAACAAACCCTCTACGGCGAAACGTCGGATCTGGAGAGCCAGGATGGCGGCGTCTATTACAAGAATGAGATCGGAGTGACGCCGATCACCGATCTGGAGCTGGCTTATCGACTGACCGAGACGATCAAGCTGAGCCTGGGCGCGAACAATCTGTTCAACGAGTATCCCGACAAGAAAAACAGCGAGCTGCTGGCCGCCTACCGGGCCACCAACAACAACGCGGCGGTCGCGATCTACCCGAGCTTCTCGCCGTTTGGGATCAACGGCGGGTATTACTACGGCAAGCTCAGCTTCAATTTCTAGAGAGCTTCCTGCGTAGCGTTCTCCGGCCCCGTGAGGGGCCGGAGACGACGTCCGGGCTCTAGCGCTTCGGGCGGGCCAAGGTCACTTCGATTTCAACGAGCATGCCCGGCGCGACCAGGCCAGCGACCTGCACGGTCGAGCGCGAGGGCAGGTTCGGCTGGGCGGGCGTGCCGAAATGCTGCGAGTAGGCTTCCATGAAGCCGGCAAAATCCATGCGGCCCTGCTTGGCGGGATCGCCGACCAGATAGACCGTCATCGAGATCACATCGCCGAAGCCCAGGCCGAGCGAGTCGAGCGATTCCTTGATGCGTGCAAAAGCGCTCAACGCCTGCGTTTTCGTATCACCCCAGTACGCGGCGCTGCCTTCCGGTGCTTTGGGATCCGCGGGCGTCGGGGTGATGCCGCTGTGAAAAACCAACGTCGTGCCGGCGGGGACCTCCACCGCGCGTGCGATTGGAAATTTCGAACCGCCGGCGAGCGGGTGCCGAGTGACGTTTGCAGCGTGCGCAACGCTCGTCATCGACGCCAGCAGGGTCGTCCAGATCAATATCGATCGAAGCGCGGAGTGCGTCATGGATCTTCTTTCTCCTGGGGCTGTGGGGAATCAACGCAAAGTGTTGATGTAGGCGACGACGTCGTTCGCCGCTTGGTCGTCAGGCAGCGCCGCCGCAACGGCTCGCATCTGCGCGCCATATATGTCCCGCGCTTGGGCGCCGCGTAACCCAGTCATGTAGTTCTTCAGTTGCGTTACCAAATACCAGTCCGTTCTGCCGGCCAGCGCCGGGGCGTTCAACTCGGCATTCCCTTCCGCGCGCGAACCATGACAAGAAGCGCAGGTCTCATAAATCTGTTTGCCCCTGGCCGTGTCGCCGCTGATGGTGGCCGGCGGCGTTTTTGGAACGAAGGACGCTACATGAGCGACAGCCTGGTCGATCGCGGCGTCATCACGCAGATGAACAGCCATCGGGCGCATCTCGCCGCCAGCCGCATCGTCAGGATGTGCGCCTCGTAACCCAGCACGAAACGATTGCAGCTGCCGCTTCAGATACCAGGCTTCCATGCCAGCGATCTTCGGTGCGCGGATGGCTGGATTGCCGTTGCCGTTCGCGCCGTGACATACAGCGCAATACGAGAAATCGATCTCCTCGGCGGACGCCGCGGGAATACTCAGGGACAGTGCCATGCCTGCAAACATCAGCGCGCGGGCGAGCATGCTCATGCGGCCACCAATGCCACATTCCGCACGCGCTGGTCGATGTCGGTGAGCGCATGAAAGGCCGAGTGAATGGCGCCTTCCTGCCAGCCGGGATGATAGCTGGCCTGGTCGCCGATCATGTAGTGATGACCCACCGGTTGCTGCAGGCGTTTGAAATATTGTGTTCGCAGCGGTTCGCTCCATTGCGACGCGCAACCCAGCATGTGGTTCATGCGATGCCAGCAGATGCTGACGCCGTTCTCGATGTAGCCGCGATAGCCCGGATGGATCTTCTCGCCTTGCTGAATCGCGAGATCGAGCCTCTGTTGATGCGTGAGGCCCGCGAATTTCTCACCGGCGTCTTCGGAGAACGTGTACGCACCGAGCAACACTCCCTTCGGACGGTGAATGCCGTGCGCTGGATACCAGACTTGCATGATGTCCTGCATCGTCCAGGAGATGCCGCCGTAAATGCCTTCGCGCTCCCAGAATCTTTCTTTGGCCTGAAAGCCGATCTTGAACAGCTTGCCGCGCGGAATGGCGGAAAAGACGCCGGCGTAGTCGGGCGGAAAGTTGTGCTCGATGCCGGCCAGCAACTGTGTCGGAATGCTGTTGAGGCAGAAATCGGCGCGCACGATGCGCTCCTGGCCTTTGTGCCGATAGGCGACCTCGACGCCTTTCTCCTGCAGTCGGATCGCCTGCACGGGCGCATGCGTGCGTACTCGATGGCCGACCCGGCTCATGAAGGCGGTGACGATGCGATCCATGCCGCCGACCGGCTCCATCATCATGGCCGACTGATCGTCGCCTTCGCCAAAACTCATCAGGTACATGAAGCGGGATTGCAGCAACTGGCGAAAGTCCAGCGGTTGTTTGCGTTGTTCGGGCTGGGTGTAATCGTGAGCTACCAGGCCGGCGCGTGTGGATCCGCGGTATTTGAACTCGGCATCGAGCTCGCCGAACTGACGCAGATATTCGAGCAGCTGCGCGTAGTCCGCTTGTGTGAGCGGCTCGTCGAGCTGTGCCGCGTCCAGACCCTTGACCATCAGCTCGGCAATGAAGCCGCGCGTATCGGCGATGTATTCGCGATTGCGAATGGGGCGTCCGCCGAACATCGCGTCGTCCTGCACCCATGCGTTGCGATTGTCGTTGATGAACGGGGCGAGCTCGACGCCGAGCTCGCGACAATAGCCCAGCAAAGCGGTGTGATGACCGGGAATGCGCGCCGGGCCGGCGTTGAAATACAGATGCGGTTCCGGATCGAAGCGGCAGATCTGCGGCTGTCCTGCTTCATCGATGAGATCGCCGCCGCGCACAGTGAAGTTCCGCCCGCCGGCACGATGCGATGCTTCGAGCACCTGTACTTCGTAACCTTTACGATCGAGCTCGTAAGCCGCGGTGAGCCCGGCGATTCCCGCGCCGAGGATGACGACGGATTTGCGCTGGCCGCGCGCGAGCGGCGCGATGTCGGGTCGCTGCACATGCCGAATCTCCGGCATCAGCCCCATGCCCAGAGCGACCTGGTAGATGGCGGTCGAGCCGCCGACGGCGCCCACCATATGCAGAAACGTGCGACGAGAGACGGGTTGGTCCATGCGCGCTTCCCCGATGATCGAACCGACCTCGAGATATCCAAGCGGCATGCCAACGAACGAAGCGAAGGAAAATCAGGGGACCGCTAGCGAAGCGCCGGTCGCTTTGCACTGTGAACGATCGGATGCGCCACCTGAGCGCAGGATTCGCGCACCATAGATTGGCGCGGCTCCGGGTAGACCGATGTCGGGCGCCGTCTGTGTCCTGGTCGTGCTGCTGGGGCTGTTATTGCTGCTGGTCGCGCGTCGAGCGCGCGACCGCCGTAAAAAAAACGGGGCCGCGAATCTCGCGGCCCCGTAGACACAATCGAACTCAGACGATCTCGACCGCCAGCGCCGTCGCTTCGCCGCCGCCGATGCAGAGGGATGCGACGCCGCGCTTCAGGCTGCGGTTGCGCAGAGCGTGAATCAACGTGGTGAGGATGCGAGCGCCGGTGGCGCCGATCGGGTGGCCGAGCGCGCAGGCGCCGCCGTTGACGTTGACCTTGGCGTGATCGAGACCGACATCGTGAATTGCGGCCATGGTCACACACGCGAAGGCTTCGTTGATTTCATACAAATCGACTTCGCCCGCGCTCCAGCCCGTCTTCGCGAGCACGGACTGAATTGCACCGACAGGCGCAGTCGTGAACCACTCCGGCGCCTGCGCGTGGCTGGCGTAACCGACGATTCGAGCCAGCGGCTTCAGATTGTGCTGACGAGCAGCGCTGGCGCTGACCACCAACAGCGCGGCCGCGCCGTCGGAGATGGAGGAAGAGCTGGCGGCGGTGACTGTGCCGTCCTTCGCGAACGCCGGCTTCAAGGTCGGAATCTTGTTGATGTCACAGGTGAAGGGGGTTTCGTCTTTCGCAACGACGCGCTCGCCCTTGCGATCCTTGACGGTGACCGGCGCAATTTCATTGGTGAACTGCGTGCCTTCGGCCGCCGCCAGCGCGCGACGCACCGACTCGGTGGCGAACGCATCCTGTTGCTGACGAGTGAAGCCGTATTTGGCCGACGTGGCCTCGGCGAACGAGCCCATCATCTTGCCGTCGAACGGGCTCTGCAGACCGTCGAAGAACATGTGATCGATGATTTCCGAGTGGCCCATGCGCAGACCGGCGCGGGCTTTGGGAATGAGATAAGGCGCGTTGGTCATCGACTCGATGCCACCAGCGAGCACCACATTGGCGGAGCCGGCGCGGATCTGATCTGCGGCCATCATCACGGCCTTGAGGCCCGAGCCACACATCTTGTTGATCGTCGTTGCCGGCACTTTCTGGGGCACGCCGGCGCCGAGAGCGGCCTGACGGCCGGGCGCCTGGCCGATGCCGGCCATGAGCACGCAGCCGAGAATTGTTTCGTCGATCTGCTCAGGCGAGAGCCCCGCGTCGTGGATCGCGGCTTGCGCGGCCACAGCGCCGAGCTGCGGAGCGGTCAGAGGGCTGAGTGCACCCTGGAAGGCGCCGATGGGAGTGCGGCGGGCGGCAACGATATAAATCTGTTCGCTCATGGGAGTGCTCGACTGCTCTGAGGGGCAAGCTCACCGCCAGTTATGGCGGCTCCTAAACTTACTTGCAAGTACCCAAGTACCCGTAGCCTACGCCGAGTCTGTATGCAGTGCAATAAACCACCCTTAGCCGGCGGTGTATGTCAACTTTATTCGACTAATTGAAGTGAGCCGCTCCTCGGCGAGCCGACGCGCGGCTTGCCACGTCGGAATATTGCTGCGGGCGGCGAGGGCGAGAATGCGGCCGATGATGCCGTGGATTCGGGCAACACTGCGGAGCGCGCGATCTTCGTTGTAGCCCTCGAGCTCGGTGGCGCTGTTCATCAGGCCGCCGGCGTTGATGGCGTAGTCCGGTGCGTACAGGATGCCGCGGCGATCGAGCTCCGTGCCGAGCTCTTCCGATTCGAGCTGATTGTTCGCGCCGCCCGCGACGATGCGACAGCGCAGGCGAGGGACGGTGTCTTCGTTGATCACCGCACTCAAGGCGCACGGCGAGAACACATCCGCATCGACATCGTAGATTTGTGACATCGGCACCGCCTCCGCGCCGAATTCGGCGACGGCGTGTTCGATGCGCTCTTCGTTGATGTCGGTAACGAATACTTTTGCGCCAGCGGCGCGCAGCGATTTCACTAAGTGATATCCGACCTGACCCGCACCCTGCACGGCGAAGCTCGTGCGTCGGAGATCGGCGTGGCCGAGCTTGAATTCCATGCACGCGCGAATGCCATGCAACGTGCCGAGCGCGGTAAAGCGGGAAGGATCGCCGCTGCCCCCGACCAGCTGCGGCACACCGACCACGTGCCTCGTTTCCTGGCGGATCAGTTCCATGTCGTCGGCGTTGGTGCCGACGTCTTCGGTGGTGATGTAGCGTCCGCCGAGCGATTGAATGAAGCGGCCGAGCGCGCGAAACAGCGCTTCGTTTTTGTCTGTTTCAGGATTGCCGATCAGCACGCCTTTGGCGCCGCCGAGATTCAGGCCGGCAATGGCGGCTTTGTACGTCATGTCCGCGGAGTGCTTGAGCACATCGCGCACGGCGTCCGCCTCGTTCGCGTACGGCCACATGCGCAGGCCGCCGAGCGCAGGTCCCAGCGCGGTGTTGTGAATCGCGATCACGCAGCGCAAGCCGCTTTCGCGATGATGAAAGAACACCACTTGCTCGTGACCGAGCCGGCCCACTGCTTCGAACAGATTCATCGCCGTTCCTCGAATGACCAGTGCTGAGTTGTCGTCAGCGATTATAGGCATCGTTCGGGTACAGGGATGTACCCCGCCGCCACAGGCGGCGGCGAGAGGTAAAAGTCGCGTCCCACATTCATAGACGTGGCCGACTCGCACGAGGGTCGTGGCAGGATGCCCGATCCCGAGTTTTTTATGAGCGTCGCGATTGAAGAGCCGCGATGCCGTCGTTCGAGGACAGGTCTGGCTCGCCCAACTCTGCAAGAATGCGCGCATGCGCCACATCGCGCATGTGGACCACGGCGTCCGGCGCTTTCATGTCGCGCATCGGCCCGATCGAAGGCAGCACGTGAATGTCGATGCGACCAGGTCGTGGCAGAAATCGACCGGACGGCAAAATGTGCCGGGTACCGCGCAATGCCAGCGGCACTACGGGCAGATCCACGCGCGCGGCGATGGTGAACGCGCCGTTGTGGAATTTGCCGAGCCCCGGCTCGGCGAGAAAGGTGCCTTCGGGAAAGAAAGCCAACGCCTGGCCCGCGTCCGCCGCTTTCAACAGTCGGCGCGTATCCATGCCGCCGGCGTGGCGATTGAAGCGATCGACGAATTCCGAACCGATCCTTCGCAACAGCAGTCCGGCGAGCGGCACGCGGCTGAATTCTTTTTTGATCACGAACGAAAAGCGCGCGGGCAGGGCGGCCTTGAGCACGATGCCGTCGAGATAGCTGGCGTGATTGGCCACCACCACGCACGGTCCACTCGGCAGCAAATGCTCGTCGCGCACCCGAATGCGCAAGCCGGCGGCTGCGAAAAAAGCCCGAGCCGCGAAGTGGGCGATATGCCGACGTGTCTTAATCCCGAAAGGCAGTAAAACTGCCACGAAGGCGCTCAGGCCAAACAGCAGGAACACCGCCAGGACATACACGCCATAAACGATTTCCAAGATCACCCTGAGCGGCCACAGGGGCGAGCGCCTCGAGCCGTCAGTCATAACTCGACACAGAAGTCACGGGGAAATTTATGTAGCGTCGTCATGCAATGCGTGCCGTCGTCGATTTCTGTGAACTGAGTCTCTTTATGTAAACACTGCCGGGGGTTCTGTGATTGTAATCACGCCCCGCGCCAGACCCGCTCTCCATACTGGCCGCCATCGATTTAACGGTCTGCCGTGAGCGATTGCGGTGTATACCCAAAGGCGATGAGCAGCGTAACCAAAGCATCAGTCTACTCGAGGTCAGGCGAGGATATGCCGGAGACGCCCTCGTTGGCGGCCATCGACCGCTTTCTCGACGCGGTGTGGATGGAGCGCGGATTATCGCCTAACACCCTGTCGGCGTACCGCGCCGATTTGACTGCCCTCGATCGTTGGCTCCAGTCGCGTGGCACTTCGAGCGTCGCCGCCAAGCGCGCGGACCTGCTCGCGTTCATCGCTCATCGAGTCGAAGCCGGAGCGCGGCCGCGCTCCACCGCGCGTCAGCTGTCCAGCTTTCGCAGATTCTACCGTTATCTGATTCGCGACGGAGCCATCAAGGAAGATCCGACCGCGCAGATCGCAATGCCCAAGATCGGCCGCTCGCTGCCGAAGTCGCTGACCGAGGAAGAGGTCGAGGCGCTGCTGAAGGCGCCGGTGATCGAAGATCCGCTGGGTCATCGCGACCGCTGCATGCTCGAAGTGCTGTACGCCACGGGCCTGCGCGTGTCGGAGCTGGTGAACCTGAAGTCCAGTCAGGTGAACATGAACCAGGGCGTGCTGCGCATCGTCGGCAAGGGCGATCGCGAGCGACTGATTCCGCTGGGCGACGAGGCGGTGTCCTGGCTGCAGAAGTTCATGAACGGTCCGCGCCTGGAGATCCTGCTGGAGCGCCAGACCGATTACCTGTTCCCCACGCGTCGCGGCGATCGCATGACGCGCCAGGCGTTCTGGCACATCATCAAGCGCTACGCGCAGAAGGCTGGCGTGCAGAAGGCGTTGTCGCCGCATACGCTGCGCCATGCATTCGCCACGCACCTGCTGAATCATGGCGCGGACCTCCGCGTCGTGCAGATGCTGCTAGGGCATAGCGACCTGTCCACCACTCAGATCTATACCCACGTGGCTCGGGAGCGCATGAAGGAGCTGCATGCGCTCCATCACCCCAGGGGCTAAAGCCGGGTGATCTGTTAAACTCCGTCGGTCTCCTCGAGCCGAATTCCGTTGAACTTGCGGGGTCGCCGCAGCGTCGAAGCTGGGCCGGCCGTGCGTTCGCGCCCGGAATCCTCCGGCGAGGGTCACGAGAGTTCCCATGAAAAAGCTGTTGTTGTGTCTGTTGGCATTCGTGGCCGCCTCGGCCGTTGCTGCCGAAACACCCAAATCCACCGACCACAAGGCCGCCGCGGCAGCGATTCGCGCCAACATCGCCAAGAGGTTCCCGGATGTGGCGGTCAACGACGTGCGCCCCAGCCCCATGGCCGGCATTTATGAAGTGTCCATGGGCGCGGAAGTCGCGTATGTCAGCGCCGACGGCCGCTTCCTGATCGCCGGCGACATGTATGACATGGACTCGCGCACCAACCTGACCGAAAACGGCCGTCAGAAAGCTCGTGTAGGGGCGCTGGCCAAGCTGGACGAGCGCGACATGATCGTGTTCAAGCCCGCCAAGGTGAAACACACCATCACTGTGTTCACCGACGTCGACTGCGGCTATTGCCGCAAGCTCCATAGCGAGATCGAGCAGTTGAACGAACGGGGCGTGCAGGTCCGTTATCTCGCCTATCCGCGCGCTGGGCCGGGCACGGACGACTGGGCGAAGATGGAAGCGGTGTGGTGCTCCATGGACCGCAAGAAGGCCATCACGGACGCCAAGGCCGGGCGCGAGGTCAAGGCGCAGCAGTGCGCCGCGCCGGTCGCCAAGCAGTTCAAGCTGGGCGAGCAGATGGGCGTGCGCGGCACGCCGGCCATTTTCACCAACAATGGCGACTACATCGGCGGGTATCTGACGCCGGACCAGATGTCGCAGGAACTGGATCGCCTGGCAGCGGCCGCAAAGAATTGAGGCGGCGGAATTGACGGCTCACCCGCGAGCGGGTGAGCTTGGTCGAAGCAGGGCGGCTTACTTCTCCAGCAGCTTCAGCTTGTCCGGCTTGCCGTCCCACTCCTTGGCGTCGGCGGGCATGGCCTTTTTCTCGGTGATCACCGGCCAGGACTTGGCCAGATCGGCGTTCAGCTGCTTGAACTGCTGCTGCCCCTCGGGCAGCTCTTCCTCGGAGAAAATCGCCTCGGCCGGGCACTCCGGCTCGCACAGCGTGCAGTCGATGCACTCATCCGGATCGATCACCAGGAAGTTCGGACCTTCGTGGAAACAGTCGACCGGGCACACCTCGACGCAGTCGGTGTACTTGCACTTGATGCAGTTTTCAGTGACGACGAAGGTCATCGGCTAGAGCTCCGGAAATCGCTCGACGGCGCGGTGACAAGGATTGCGCCCTACGAGGGCGCGCATTGTGCCAAACAGGGCGCGGGGATGCGAGGCTGGCGGGTTATCGGGCCCTTCCTATTGGGAATGGCCGTCGGTCATGATCACCTGCCCGTCGCGCCAGTCGATGTCGCGAAAGTGCAGCTTTTCCCTCCCCAGCCGCCGGTCATCGAGGTAGCGCCGCAGGGCGAACTCGGTGCTCAGGAAGGCGATCTCGGGCCAGGGGATGTCTTCCTCGGCGTACAGTCCCGACTCCAGGCTTTCCGGGCCGATCCCGAACGCCGGGTCGGTCAGCGTGGCCCGGAACATGATGTGCACCTGATGGACGCGCATGACGTTCACGATGGCCAGCAGCGAGCCGATCCGCACGTGGGCCAGCGCTTCCTCCATGGCTTCGCGCGCCGCCGCCTGCTGCACCGATTCGCCGTTTTCCATGAAGCCGGCCGGTATGGTCCAGAAACCCAGGCGCGGCTCGATGGCCCGTTTGCACAACAGGATTTTGCCTTCGTGCTCGATCACGCAGCCCGCGATGATGCGCGGGTTCTGGTAATGGATGGTCCCGCAGCTGCCACAAACATACCGGGGCAGGTGATCGCCCGCCGGGATGGTGAGGCTGACCGGCTGGGCGCAGTTGGAGCAGAACTTCATGAGGTGATGAATCGAGCTGTGGGGCTGCGCAGATTAATCCACATCTGAGCCTCGGACAGGCTGGCGCGAAGTCTTGTACTATGCCTGCATCTCGGCTTCCAGCGCAGTCTCAATGAAGCGCATCGTATGTCTGGGCGGCGGGCCGGCGGGATTGTACGCGGCCATTCTATTCAAGAAGGCGCTGCCCGACGCCAGCGTCGAGGTTTACGAGCGCAATCGCCCCGACGACACCTTCGGCTGGGGCGTGGTGTTCTCCGATCAAACCATGCAGGGATTCCGCGCCACGGATCCCGAGTCGCACGACCCCATCGTCAGCAGCTTCTATCACTGGGACGACATCGATGTGCACTTTCGTGGCGAGCGCGTCCGTTCCGGCGGTCACGGCTTCTGCGGAATTTCACGCAAGCTGCTGCTGAACAAGCTGCAGGAGCGCGCCAGCGGTTTAGGCGTAAAGCAAACTTTTCAGCACGACGTCGAGGATCTCGCGCCGTTCGCCGACGCGGATCTGATCGTGGCCGCGGATGGGGTCAACAGTCGCACCCGCAAGCGCCTCGCCGATGTATTCGAACCGAACATCGACGTGCGCAAGTGCCGCTATATCTGGCTGGGGACGAAGCAGAAATTCCCGGCGTTCACGTTCGCCTTCGAACAGACCGAGCACGGCTGGTTCCAGATTCACGCCTATCAGTTCAGCGACGACCTTTCGACAGTCATCGTCGAGACGCGCGAAGAAACCTGGCAGGCGCACGGCCTCGATCGGGCGACCACCCAGCAGAGCATCGACTTTTGCGAGCGGCTGTTCGGTCGTTATCTCGACGGCCACGGCCTGATGAGCAATGCGAACCACCTGCGCGGCTCGGCCTGGCTCAACTTCAATCGGGTGCTCTGCAAGCGATGGCACACCGGCAACATCGTGTTGATCGGCGATGCCGCGCACACTGCGCACTTCAGCATCGGCTCCGGCACGAAGCTCGCGATGGAAGATGCCGCTTCGCTGGTCAAGCACGTGGCGCATGCCATCGACGTGCAGGCGGGGCTCGAGTCGTATCAAGCCGAGCGCAGCCTCGAAGCGCTGAAGCTGCAGAGCGCGGCACGCAATCGCATGGAGTGGTTCGAGAACGTCGCGCGCTATGTGCATCTCGAGCCGCTGCAGTTTGCCTATAGCTTGCTCACGGGGAGTCAGCGCATCGGGCATGACAATCTGCGCTTGCGCGACGGCAAGTTCGTCGATGTTATAGAGCGGGATCTCGCGCGCCGCGCCGGTGTAAGCGAGCCGCGGCCGCCGATGTTTCTCCCGTTCAAACTTCGCGGCATGGAGCTGATGAACCGGGTGGTCGTGTCGCCCATGGCGCAATATCTCGCCGTGGACGGCGTGCCCGGCGATTGGCACCTGATGCACTACGGATCGCGCGCCGCAGGCGGCGCGGGCCTGGTTGTGACGGAGATGACTTGTGTATCGCCGACCGGTCGTATCAGCCCGGGCTGCACCGGGCTATGGAACGAGACGCAGCGGGACGCGTGGAAGCGCATCGTCGATTTCGTTCACACGCACTCGGCGGCGAAGTTCTCTTTGCAACTCGGGCATTCGGGCCGCAAAGGCTCGACGCAACTCGGTTGGGAGCGCGCCGATCATCCGCTGCCCGACGGCAATTGGGAGATCATGTCGGCGTCGGCGTTGCCGTATCTCGAAGGCATCAGTCAGACGCCGCGCGCAATGACGCATCGAGACATCGAAGACGTCACGCGGCAGTTCGTCCATGCCGCGCAACTCGGGGTGGAAGCGGGCTTCGACATGCTCGAATTGCACATGGCTCACGGCTATCTATTAGCCAGCTTTCTGTCGCCGCTGACCAATCGTCGTAACGACGAGTTCGGGGGCGACATCGAGAATCGGATGCGCTTCCCTTTGATGGTGTTCGAGGCTGCGCGTGCTGTGTGGCCCGCGGACAAGCCCATGTCGGTGCGTATCTCCGCCCACGACTGGGCCGAAGGTGGATTAACCGAGCAGGATCTAGTGACGTTCGCGCGCGCACTTCGCGAGGCGGGCGCCGATCTGATCGACGTGTCGACCGGCCAGACCGTGCCGTGGCAGAAGCCCGTGTACGGTCGCATGTATCAAACTCCATTCTCGGATCTGCTGCGCAACTCGGTGGATATCGCCACCATCGCCGTCGGCAACATCTTCGAAGCGGATCACGTGAACTCGATCATCGCCGCCGGCCGCGCGGATTTGTGCGCGCTTGCTCGACCGCATCTGGCCGATCCGTCATGGACGCTGCATGCCGCTGCGGCTCAGAACTGGACCGAGCAGCACTGGCCGAAGGCTTATCTGTCCGGCAAGAGCCAGTTGGAACGAAACCTCGCGCGAGCCGCGCAAATGATTGGTGCAGTTTGAGTACGAATGCTCAACCTCTCGGGGGCAAGCACGCTTTGGTCACTGGTGCGAGCCGCGGCATCGGGGCTGCCATCGCTCAACGTTTGCTCGCCGAGGGCGCGCAAGTCACATTGCTCGGGCGGCAGCTTTCGACCGTCACAGAGATGGCCGCGAAGCTGAGCGACCGCAACGCTCATGCCGTCGCCGCCGACGTGAGTAACAGCGAGCAAATGCGCGCCGCCATCGAGGATGCGAGCAAGCGTTTCGGTCCCATCGACATTCTGGTCAACAACGCGGGCCAGGCCGCCAGCGCTCCCGTGCACAAAATGGAGGATGCGTTGTGGCACACGATGCTGTCCGTCAATCTCACCGGGACTTACTACGGCATTCGTCATGTCTTGCCGTCGATGATGCAACGAGACTTCGGTCGCATCGTGAACATTGCCAGTACCGCGGGACTGAAGGGCTATCCCTACGTGGCCGCATACAGCGCGGCGAAACACGGTGTCATCGGCCTCACTCGCTCGCTGGCACTGGAAGTGGCTGGGCGAAACATCACGGTCAATGCGGTGTGCCCTGGCTATACGGACACGGACATCGCTCGCGAAACGATTAGAAACATCCAGGCCAAGACCGGTCGCTCCGAGGTTGAAGCGATCTCTGTGCTGGTCGATCAGAACCCGCAGCGCCGCCTGATCCGTTGCGAGGAAGTGGCCAACGCGGTTGCGTGGTTGTGTCTGCCCGGCAGCGAGAGCATCACTGGCCAGAGCATTGCAATCGCCGGCGGCGAGGTCACGTAACACTGTTTTCGGCCGGCCCGGACGGCGGCCGATGGCGAGGACGCATGTCATTCACACAACTCAAGCTGTCCGGTTACCAGGCCAGGCATTTTCTGTGGCGGGTGGAGGAGAGCGTCGGATATGTCACGCTCAACATTCCTGAGCGCAAAAATCCTTTGACGTTCGAGTCGTATGCCGAGCTGCGCGATCTGTTTCGCGATCTGGTCTACGACAAGGACATTCGCGCGGTGGTGATCGACGGCGCGGGCGGCAACTTCTCCTCGGGCGGCGATGTGCACGACATCATCGGCCCGCTGACTCGCATGTCCATGCCCGAGCTGCTGACGTTCACTCGCATGACGGGCGATCTGGTCAAAGCAATTCGCGGCTGTCCTCAAGCGGTGATTGCGGCGGTGGACGGCGTCTGCGCTGGCGCCGGCGCGATCATCGCCATGGTGTCGGATCTGCGGATTGGGACGCCGGCAGCGAAGACTGCATTCTTGTTCACGCGCGTCGGGCTGGCCGGTTGTGACATGGGCGCGTGTGCCATTCTGCCGCGATTGATCGGGCAAGGCCGTGCGGCGGAGCTCATGTTCACCGGTCGGGCAATGACGGCGGAAGAAGGCGAACGCTGGGGATTCTTCAACCAGCTCGCGCCGGCCGATCAATTGCTCGCCGAAGCAACGCGCCTGGCGCGCAGCCTCGCGACCGGCCCGATGTTCGCGCATAGCATGACCAAGACCATGCTCAACCAGGAATGGAACATGAGCATCGAGCAGGCGCTGGAGGCGGAAGCGCAGGCGCAGGCCATCTGCATGCAAAGCGAAGATTTTCGCCGCGCCTTCGAGGCATTCTCGGCCAAGCGCAAGCCGGAGTTCGTGGGCAAATGAGCGTGCAGTTGGATCTGAGCGAACGACTCAGCTGGCCGTTCTTCGGGCCGGAGCATCACGCGCTGGCGAAGTTGGTCACGACGTGGAGTTCGAATCATTTGAGCGGCCCTGCGCATGGCGAGTCGCGCCCGGAAGTGGATGCGCAGGCTCGCAAGCTCGTCAGAGCGCTCGGTGAGGCGGGCATCACTCGTTACTGTGTGCGAGCCGAGCATGGCGGTGCGCTCGAGGATTTCGATTCGCGCGCTATCTGTTTGATTCGGGAAAGCCTGGCTTATCACGACGGCTTGGCGGATTTCGCCTTCGCCATGCAAGGGCTGGGGAGCGGCTCGCTGTCGTTGGCGGGTGAGGCGTCGCTTCAGCAGCAGTATCTGCCCAAGGTCGCCGCTGGCACGGCTATCTCGGCCTTCGCGTTGTCCGAGCGCGATGCCGGTTCCGACGTCGCAGCGATGCAAACATCGGCGCAGCTCGACGGTGAGCACTATGTGCTGAACGGCACGAAGACCTGGATTTCGAACGGCGGCATCGCGGATATCTACTGCGTGTTCGCACGGACCTCGCCTGGACAGAAGCGGGCCGATGGCACGGTAGGCGCGCAAGGCATCACTGCGTTTCTGGTCGAACCGACCGATCCCGGATTCAGCATCGAACAGCGCATCGATGTGATCGCGCCTCATCCGCTCGGAACGCTGCGATTCGATAATTGCCGTATTCCCGTGTCCCGTCGCATCGGCCTCGAGGGCGACGGGTTCAAGCTGGCGATGCGGACGTTGGATATTTTTCGGGCATCTGTCGCTGCGGCGGCGCTTGGGTTCGCACGGCGAGCGTTGGACGAGGCCGTGGCGTACTCGCGTCAGCGTGCGATGTTCGGTAAGACGCTCGCGGATTTTCAGCTGACTCAAGCCGCGATCGCGGAGATGGCGACTGCGATCGATGCTGCCGCCCTGCTCACCTATCGGGCCGCGTGGCAGAGAGACACGGGTCAGCCAGTAACCAAGAGCGCAGCTATGGCGAAGATGACTGCGACCGAGAGCGCGCAAATGGTGATCGATAGGGCTGTACAAATGTTTGGCGGTCGCGGCGTCGTTCATGGGGCGGTGGTCGAGCGGCTGTACCGCGATATCCGCGCGCTGCGCATCTACGAAGGCGCGACTGAAGTACAGAAGCTGATCATTGCGCGCGAGGTTTTGAAATGACCGTCGAAGTGCTGCAACCGGCGGGCTGGCCGCGCCCGAAGGGCTATGCGAATGGCATGGTCGCGGAAGGTCGCCAGGTGTTCGTCGCAGGGCAGGTCGGCTGGAATGAGCGGCAGGAGTTTCCGGCAACGCTGGCGGAACAAGTCCACCAGGCATTGAAGAATATCGTCGCTGTTCTAAACGAGGCCGGCGCGCGGCCGGAGCATCTCGTTCGCCTCACCTGGTTCATCACCAGTCGCGACGAGTACTACGCGGAGCTGCCACAGATTGGCGCGGCCTATCGCGAAATCCTGGGCCGTCACTTTCCGACCATGAGCGTCGTGCAAGTCGTCGCGCTGATGGAGCCAAAAGCCAAGGTCGAGATCGAAGCCACCGCTGTCATTGCATTATAAAAACTCGGGATCGGGCATCCTGCCACGACCCTCGTGCGATCGGCAAAAGGCGTGACTTTTGCCAATCGCTCGCCGCCTGTGGCGGCGGGGTACTTCCCTGTACCCGAATCTTTTGATGGCGGGTCAAGTTGCTACATGTCACAGGCGTCCGCTGTGCGGATCGCTTTGACGGTCAGCAAACGGGAACCCTATAGTCACTGCAGGTTCGAGCTGGCGAGTGACGACAATGAACACAAGAGTGAAGGTGGGGTCCCTGGAAGTCGCGGGTGTGCTGCACGGTTTCGTGCAGCAGGCGCTGGCGGGGACGGGCGTGCAGGAACAGACGTTCTGGAGCGGCCTGCAGCGCATCGTCAGCGAATTCTCACCTCGCAACGAGCGCCTGCTCGCCAGGCGAGACGAGTTGCAGGCGAGCATCGATGGTTGGTGGAAGGAGCAGCGGGGCAAGCCGCTGGACGTGGCCAGGCAGCGCCAGTTTCTCGAATCCATCGGCTATCTTGCCGCCGAGCCGGCCGCGTTCGAGGTCGACACCGATAAAGTCGATCGCGAGATCGCTCACATCGCCGGGCCGCAGCTGGTCGTACCGCTCAGCAATGCTCGATATGCATTGAATGCAGCGAATGCACGCTGGGGCAGCCTTTACGATGCGCTCTACGGGACCGATGCCCTGGAGGCGCCGCTGCCGGCGGGCTCGCCATACAACGCCGCGCGGGGCGCGAAAGTGATCGCTTATGCGCGGGCGTTCCTGGATCAAGTGGCGCCGCTCACCTCCGGCAAGCATGAGGACGCCACCAAATATGCGGTCGAAAGCGACAAGTTGGTGGTGTCGCTCAAAGATGGATCGCGATCGACGCTGGCCGTGCCCGCGACTCTCGAGGGCTGGCGTGGCGTGCCCGATCAGCCCCAGGCCATTCTGCTGCGTCATCACGGCCTGCACGTCGAGATTGTCATCGACCGCAAACATCCCATCGGTTCCACCGATGCGGCTGGCGTGGCTGACGTGATCCTGGAGTCAGCGATCACCACGATTCAGGACTGCGAGGATTCGGTCGCCGCGGTGGACGCGGAAGAGAAAGTGGCGATCTACAGCAACTGGCTGGGCCTGATGAAAGGCGATCTGCAGGCCACTTTCGCGAAGGGCAAAGGCACGATCAATAGAACGCTGAATGGCGATCGCGTGTACTCGACGCCCGGCCACAAGGAGCTGACGCTGCCGGGGCGCAGTCTCATGCTCGTGCGCAATGTCGGTCATCACATGCGCACCGACGCAGTTCTCCACGAGGGCAAGGAGATATTCGAGACGGTGCTGGACGCCATGGTCACGGTCGCCATTGCCTTGCATGACATTCGCGGTGCTGGCAGGAACAGTCGCACCGGATCGGTGTATGTCGTGAAGCCGAAGATGCACGGTCCGGACGAGGCCGCGCTAGCGAACGATCTGTTCGGTTGGGTCGAAGAAGCGCTGGGGCTGCCGCGGTACACGGTGAAGATCGGCGTCATGGACGAGGAGCGCCGCACGAGCCTCAATCTACGCGCCTGCATCGAGCAGGTGAAACATCGCATCGTGTTCATTAACACGGGCTTCCTCGATCGCACCGGCGATGAGATACACACGGCGATGCAGGGCGGCCCGGTGATGCGCAAGGAAGCGATCAAGACACAACCGTGGTTGGTTGCGTACGAGAAGCGCAACGTCGAAATTGGATTGCAGGCGGGCTTGCGGGGCAGGGCGCAGATCGGCAAGGGCATGTGGGCGATGCCGGACAAGATGGCCGCCATGCTGGCGGCGAAGTCGGGTCATCCACGCGCGGGCGCCAACACCGCGTGGGTGCCTTCGCCGACGGCCGCTACTCTGCACGCTTTGCATTATCATCAAGTCGACGTGCGAGCGGTTCAGAACGATCTGCAGCGGCATGTGCAGGCGGGGCAAACCACCGGCATCGACGATCTGTTGCGTGCGCCGCTCGCGGACTCGGGCTTTACTGCCGAAGAGATTCAGAAAGAGCTGGATAACAACATCCAGGGCATCCTTGGGTATGTGGTGCGCTGGATCGATCAGGGCGTCGGGTGCTCGAAAGTGCCGGATGTCCACGACGTCGGCCTCATGGAAGATCGCGCCACGCTGCGCATCTCCAGTCAGCACGTCGCGAACTGGCTGATGCACGGGGTTTGCACCGAAGCCAAAGTGAAAGAAACATTGGAACGGATGGCCGCGGTCGTGGACGAGCAGAATGCGGCCGATCCGTTATATCGGCCCATGTGCGCCAATTTGAAAGGCAGCATCGCCTTTCAAGCCGCCAGCGATTTGATCTTTCTCGGTCGCGAACAGCCAAATGGATATACCGAGTACATCCTGCATCGGCGTCGTCGCGAATTGAAAGCGAAGGGCTAGCTGAGCTTGGCGTCCAGCCACTCGACCCAGTGCCGCACCGGCGTCTGAGCGGCGCTGGCGAGGTGGGTGATGCAGCCGATGTTTGCTGAGAGGATCACGTCGGGCTGCTGAGCGTGTAAAGCTTCGAGCTTGCGATCGCGCAGTTGTTTGCTGAGCTCCGGCTGTAGCACCGAGTAGGTGCCGGCTGAGCCGCAGCATAAGTGGCTCTCGGCCAGAGGCAGCACCTCTGCGCCGAGGGTGCGGAGTAGTTGTTCCACCACGCCGCGGATCTTTTGACCGTGCTGCAGGGTGCAGGGCGGGTGGAACACCACGCGCTCGGCTGATCGCGAACCGAGTTTGTTAGCGAGCGTAGTGGCATGGGCGGGCAACAGTTCCGCCAGATCGCGAGTGAGCTCGACAATGCGGCGTGCCTTTTCCGCGTACGCCGGATCGTGGCGTAACAAGTGCGCGTACTCCTTCACCATCGCGCCACAACCGGATGCATTCATCACGATAGCTTCGACGCCCGCCTCGACGTGCGGCCACCAGGCGTCGACATTGCGACGAACCTCGACCAACGCCGCATCGTGATCGTTCAAGTGATGCTTGATAGCCCCACAGCAACTGGCCGGCGGCGTGATCACCTCGATCTCCAGCGCATCGAGCACGCGAGCCGTCGCTGCATCGATGCCGGGCGACATCGATGGCTGCACACACCCCAAAGGCAACAGCATCTTGCGCGCATGCGATCTGCGCGGCCAAACGCCCGCATCGCGACGTTCGGGAACCTTGGCTCGGATCGATTCGGGCAATAGCGATCGAACCGCCTGACCCGTCCTCATTGCCGGTCCAAACATCCTGCTGGTCAATCCGTGTTTCAGCGCCGAGCGAGTCACGCGCTCTCCGACAGGCCGTTCGATTTTCTCCTCGACGATGCCGCGCCCGATGTCGAGCAATCGCCCGTACTGCACGCCCGACGGACAGGTCGTCTCGCAAGCTCGACAGGTGAGGCACCGATCCAGATGTAATTGCGTGCTCGCCGTGGGCTCGACGCCTTCGAGCACTTGTTTGATCAGATAAATGCGTCCGCGCGGTCCATCCAACTCGTCGCCGAGCAGCTGATAAGTGGGGCACGTGGCAGTACAAAAGCCACAATGCACGCACCGGCGCACGATCTCCTCGGCCTCTTTGCCTTCGGGCGTGTCTTTGATGAAATCGGCGAGCTGCGTTCTCATGATGGCTCAGAGATCGGCGTACAGCCGACCGCGATTGAAAATGCCCGCAGGATCGAACTGCGCCTTCAAGCGCTGATGAATCGTGGCAAGAGAAGGCGACAAGGGCGTGAACACACCGGCCGACCGATCACCGCCGCGAAACAACGTCGCGTGGCCGCCAGCTTGTTTCGCACATCCGCGCACTTGCGCAGCGCTTTGATCCGTTCGCAACCACCGCAAAGCGCAGTTCCACTCCATGAGCTGCGGCGCGCGGATGGACAACGGCGCAGCGGTCGAAGGCACGGACACGCGCCACAGGGGCAGGTCGCCCGCAAAGAACGGATGCGCCTGCTCCCGAATGCTGATCCAAAACGCGTCCGCCTGCGCATTGTCGAGGTTCTCGCCGCCCAACAGATGACGTGCCGCTGAAACAGCTGCGGACGCGCCGGCGAGTCGCAAGTACAGAACACCTTCGTGCCAAGCCGATGCTGACAATGGCAAGGGCTTGCCCGCCCATGCATTCAGATTGTCGATGGCCTCTGGTTCCGTCATTTCAAAACGCAGCGTGTGATGCGACAGCGGCCGCGGCAGCACTTTGATCGACACTTCGACGATCACCCCGAGAATCCCCATCGAGCCGACGAGCAGTCGCGACACATCGTAACCAGCAACGTTTTTCATCACCGTGCCGCCAAACGTCAGCAACTCGCCGCGACCATCGATCAGCTTCGCCCCAAGCACGAAGTCACGAACGCCACCGTATGTCGGCCCTAAGGAAACACGACGCGGACCCGCGAGGCCCGCAGCGATACAGCCGCCAACGGTTGCGTCAGGACCGAAATGCGGTGGTTCGAAAGCCAGCATCTGTCCATTCTCGGCCAGCAATTGCTCGAGTTCCGCGAGCGGAGTCCCGGCGCGGGCCGTGAGTACCAACTCCGTCGGCTCGTAATCGACAATGCCAGCGACACTGCGCGGATCGAGCAATGTTCCCTGTGACACGTTGCCGTAGAAATCTTTGGTGCCACCCGCTCGGATTCGAATCGCAGTCCGCGACGCCGAAGCAGCGCGCACCGTGTCGCAAAGCTGGCTCAGTGCTGGATCCATCAGAAGCGTGGCAGCTCTGGAAAGGGCACATTGCCGCCGTGAACGCGCATGCGACCGTACTCGGCACAACGATGCAGGGTGGGCACAACCTTGCCGGGATTCAGCAGCCCCGGGGGATCGAACGCACTTTTCACTGCAAGGAACGCGTCCAGCGTGGGCCGGTCGAACTGTGAGCACATCTGATCCAGCTTCTCGACGCCGACGCCGTGCTCGCCCGTCACCGTGCCGCCCATCTGCACGCAAAGCTCCAGAATTTCGGCGCCGAACGCTTCGGCGCGCGCCACCGAATCCGGATCGGCATCGTCGAATAGGATCAACGGATGCAAGTTGCCATCGCCCGCATGAAACACATTCGGGCAACGCAGCCCATACTTCGGCTCCAGCGCCTGAATCGCCTTCAACACTTCGCCGAGCCGACGGCGAGGAATGGTGCCGTCCATGCAGTAGTAAGCAGGCGAGGCCCGACCGGCGGCGGGAAACGCATTCTTGCGGCCGGCCCAGAAGCGCAGTCGCTCGCTTTCGTTGTTCGACACTTGGATGCGAGTGGCGCGCGCCGCGAGCAACACGGCGATCATGCGTTCGATTTCTTCGGCGACTTCTTCGGGCGTGCCATCCGATTCGCACAACAACACCGCCGCGGCATCCAGGTCATAACCGGCATTCGCGAACGGCTCCACCAGCCGGCTGGCCGCTTGATCCAACATCTCCAGACCGGCGGGAATGATGCCATTGGCGATCAACGCGGCGACCGCATCGCCGGCCTCGCCGATGTCGGCGAAGCTGGCCATGATGCATCGGGCCGTTTGAGCGACAGGCACGAGCCGCACTGTTACTTCAGTCACTACCGCCAACATCCCCTCTGAGCCGATGACCAGCGCCAGCAGATCGAGGCCCGGCGCATCCGGTGCAAGACCGCCGAACTCGACGGCTTCGCCCTCAATGGTTAGACCCCGCACGCGCAGGACGTTGTGCACGGTCAGCCCATACTTCAAGCAGTGCACGCCGCCGGAATTCTCGGCGACGTTACCGCCGATGGTGCAGGCGATCTGGCTGGACGGATCGGGCGCGTAGTAAAGACGATGACGCGCGGCGGCTTCGCTGATTGCCAGATTGCGGACACCCGGCTGCACCGTGGCTGTGCGGGCCCGCGGGTCGATGGACAGGATTCGATTGAACTTGGCGAGCGACAGCAACAAGCCGGCATGGTGGGGCAGAGCACTGCCGGACAGGCCGGTTCCGGCGCCACGCGGCACGACCGGCACCTTGAGCTCGTGACACAGCTGAAGAGTGCGCCTGACCTGGTCCTCTGTTTCGGGCAGCGCGACGACCATGGGCAACTGCCGGAACAGTGTCAGGCCGTCGCACTCGTACGGGCGCGTCTCTTCCTCGCGAAACAGGACGGCGCTCTCGGGCAGGAAGGCGCGCAAGGCAGCGACGAGGCTGCGCTGTCGGTCGATATCCACCGGCAGCGAGCGCTCGGCTGGTGTCGATGTGGCTTGGGCGCTGGCCATGGCGCGAATCATAAAGGACTGGCGCTCCCGCCGCCCGCGTCCGATCGATCGGCTTATACTCCGGCGGCCCCTCGATCTACTCAGGCAAAAGGAAGCCGAGCATGACCACTCACAGCCGACGAGAAGTCCTCACCGCCGCTGCCGCGCTGGCCGGAGCGAGCGTAGCCGCCGAGAGCATTGCCGCCTCATCTTCAAGCAAGAGCCTGGCCGGCAAGGCCACGACGCCGCCGGTGGTCCATCACGTGTTCTTCTGGTTGAAGAACCCCAAGTCCAAGGAAGACCTCGATCGTCTGCTCGCGGGCCTGCGCACTCTGGCCGGCATCGAGACGGTGAAGGCGATTCATATCGGCGTGCCCGCCGAGACGGAGCAGCGCGGCGTGGTCGACGCCAGTTACAGCGCCTCGGAAATTTTGTTCTTCGACGACGTGGCCGGCCAGAACGCCTACCAGGTCCATCCCATCCACAAAAAATTCGTCGCCGACTGCGAGCATCTCTGGCAGCGCGTGGTCGTGTACGACGTGAAGCCTGCCCCGGCTTCATAGCCGAGGCTGGTGCGCCCCTCACACCCGCTGGCGCGCCTTAGGCAACCCCTTGGAGCGGCGGGATTTCATATAAACGGGGGATGACGGCAAATCGACGTGAGGCGCGACCGCGCTCGTTGACGATGGGTGTGGTGCTGCTGGCAGCGAGCGCAGCCGTGACGGCTGAGCCCGTCGTCGACGCCGCTTTCACCGTCAGCGAAGGCACATGGATGAGCGTGGATGTCAGCCCGGATGGCAACACGCTCGTATTCGATCTGCTCGGCGACATCTACGCGCTGCCCGCCTCCGGAGGCGATGCACGGCTGATCCATGGCGGGCCAGCCATGCAGGTCTTTCCCAGCTTCAGCTCGGATGGCGGCACGCTGCTGTATCAGAGCGACGCCGGCGGCTTCCATAACGCGTGGATATCGAATCTCGATGGTTCGAACGCGCGGCAGATTACTCACGAAGCCGCGAACACGCTGGGCGCACCGACCTGGGGACCGCACGACGATTCCATTGCCGCCGTGAAGGCGTCCGAGATTCGTCTGTTTGATCTGCGCGGCGGCGCTGGCGCAGTGCTGGTGGAGGCTGCAGCCAATCGACGCGATGTGCAGGAGCCGAGCTTCACGCCCGATGGTCGGTTCGTCTACTACACGCAGCGAATCACCGAGCCCAACATTTATATCAACGCCAATCACCCCAACTACGTGATCAAGCGACGCGAGCTGGCGTCGGGCGCGACTGAACAGCTGATGGGTGGATGGGGTAGCGCGACGTCGCCGCAGGTGTCGCGCGATGGTCGGAAGGTCGCGTTCGTCAGGCGCGTCAAGGAAAAGACGGTGCTGTTCGTCTATGACGTGGCCGCGCGCGCGCAGACTCCCGTGTTCGATGATCTGGATCGCGATCTGCACGCGGACTTCGTGCAGCAGAACGCTTATTACCCGCGCTACGACTGGTTCCCAGACAATCGCCACATCGCGATCTGGGGCAAGGGCAAGCTCTACAAGATCGATACGCAGACCAGCAGCGCGACCGAGATTCCGTTTCGAGTGCACGCGAGGCATCGCATCGCTCGCGTCCCGCAAATCGAGCACGATCCTGCGCCTGAGACTGTTTCGGTGCAGTCGATTCGGCAGATTGCGCCGGCTGCTGATGGCAAGCGTTTCATGTTCACTGCGCTCGGTCATCTGTGGAGTCAAAGCGATTCGGCTGCGCCTGTCAGGCTGAGCAAGGCGACAGCATTCGAATTCGATCCCGTCTTTTCGCGCGACGGTCGATTGTTTGCTTACGTCGAGTGGGATGACGAGCGTGGCAGCACGTTGAAGGTCGCCAACTCGAACGGACGAAATGTGCGCGGCGTGGCAGCCAGTCGCGGCGTCATTCGGAATCCTTCGTTCTCGCCGGATGGCAAGCTGATCGTGTATCGCATAGCCGAGTCGGACAAGGCCATGGGCGGCTATGGCACGCGACCGGGCATCTACGTCGTGTCTGCTGCCGGCGGCGAGAGCCACTTCGTCGTCGCTGGCGATGATTGGCCGATGTTTTCGCCCGACGGCGAACGCATCTACTTGGTTGAAGTGGCGCGAGGCAAAGGTAAGTTGGTCCATTCGTTGGTCAGCGTGACGCTGGACGGTCTTGGTCGCCGTGAGCACGCACACGCCCTCGATGCCGAAACGATCGAGCTGCGCATCAGTCCCGATCTGCGTTGGATCGCCTTTCGCGAGGCACAGCAGTACTACGTGATGCCTTTCCACGAGATCGGCTCGCCGCTGGTTGTGAGTGCACGTAGCAACGAGGTTCCCGTTCGTGCGTTGACGGAACTCGGCGGCAATTCGCTGGTTTGGTCTGGCGATTCAGCGACAGTACATTGGATGCTCGGCTCGTCGCTGTATCGCGCGGATGTTTCTAAGCAAGCTCCTGTTCAGCCGTACGGAAAGATCGATCTCTCGGTTCCGGCGGATGTGCCCACGGGCAAGCTCGCCTTCAAGAACGCCCGCCTCATCACCATGAAGGGCGAGGAAGTGATCGAGCACGGCTCGGTCGTCGTCGATCGCAATCGCATCGTCGCGGTCGGTCCAAGCGACGCAGTGACGATTCCCGCCGATGCAACAGTCATCGACGCTTCCGGCAAGACCATCATGCCCGGCCTGATCGACATGCACGGCCGCATCGATTGCTGCTCTGAAAGCGTCGTGACGCCGCAGAAGCAGCCGGCGCGGTACGCGGCGCTGGCGTTCGGTGTGACCACGAATTTCGATGCGGACTCGGACGAACGGCCAAATCACGAAACACGGGAGACCGATCTGGTCGGCATCACCGTCGGTCCGCGCCGAATTGGTTGGGGCTACATGCAGCATCGCCAGCGGGACTTCTACAACAGCATTTCAACGGTGCTCAGCGGTCACATGAACCTGGAGCACAACCTGCCCGTCGCCAACTATTACGATGACGTGGTGCAACTCATGAGCCGCGCCAGCACCTCGCACACACCGACACTGGTGGTGGCGCTCGGTGAGCTCTACGGCGAGAACTTCCTCTATCAGCGCGATCGCGCCTGGGAAGATCCGAAAGTAAAGGCGTTTGCTCAGGAAGCGGCCGCAAGTCGCGCCGCTCTGGAAGTGCCCGGCGGCGCGCCCGTGCATTCTCGCAATATGACCAGCATTCATGTGGCGGATGAGCTGTGGGACATTGGGTTCCGCTCGGTGGCGCGTTCCATCAAGAAGCTCGATGACGCTGGCGTGTCGATCAACGTTGGCTCGCACGGTCAGATCGCCGGCCTCGCCATGCATTGGGAGATGCAACTGCTCGCTCAAGGCGGCATGAGCAATCATCAAGTGCTGCGAGCGGCCACCTTGAACGGCGCTAAGACGCTCGGCGTCGACCGGCACCTCGGCTCGCTGGAAGCAGGCAAGCTCGCGGATCTGATCGTGCTCGACCGCAATCCGCTGGAGGACATTCGTAACAGCAACTCGGTGCGCTACACGCTGCTCAATGGCCGACTTTATGACTCGGCCAGCATGAATGAGATCGGCAACCATCCCCGGTCTCGCCGCCGGTTCTATTGGGAGATGGATGACTACAAAGGTATCGATTGGAACTCGGCGTGGTCGGGGCGGTAAGCGATGAGAACTGGAATCAGCGCGGTTGCATGGGTGGTGCTCTCAGGACTTACGACGTCGGCGGCCGCGCACTCCAATTGGAACGTAGAGAACACCGGCCAGCCTTCCTACGACGTTGAGTTCGAGGTGAACGAAGGCACCTGGATGAGCGTCACCGTCAGTCCCGACGGCCGCATGCTTGCGTTCGATCTGCTCGGAGACATCTATGTGATGCCCGCCTCGGGTGGCGAAGCGAAGCTGCTTCATGGCGGAGCCGCCATGCAACGCAATCCGCGATTCAGCCCGGATGGCCGACAGTTGCTCTACATCAGCGACGGCGGCGGCAGCGATAACTTCTGGATCTCGAACTCCGACGGTTCGAACGCGCATCAAGCGACGCATGAGACAGTTAGGCTGCTGAGCACGCCCGCTTGGAATGGCGATGGCACGTTGATCGCGGGGGCTCTCCAGTTCGCGACCGAGGACAAACATCACGCCGCCGAGTTGCGCATCTACGATCCACAGGGCGGTAGTGGGCGAGTGCTGGTGCCGGCCCCGACCAACGATGAGCCGGTCAACGAGCCACAGTTCTCGCGCGACGGTCGCTATCTCTATTTCACGGAGAAGGTCACTCCGGCATCTCCATCCCGCGCCTATGTCGACGCGAATCACAGCAACCTCGCCGTCATGCGCCGGGATCTCGCCAGCGGCGAAACGCAGCAACTGATTCGCGGCTTCGGTAGTGCCATCGCGCCGCAGTTGTCACCCAACGATCAGCGCATCGCCTTCGTGCGTCGCGTGCGTGAGAAAACGGTGCTGTTCGTTTATGACTTCGCCACCGGCAAGGAGCTGCCGGTGTTCGACGGGCTGGATCGAGACGAGCAGGCCGATTACAGCTGGATCGATGGTTATTATCCGGGGTACGGCTGGTTCCCCGATAATCGTCATGTCGCCATCTGGGGCAAGGGCAAGCTCTGGAACATCGACATGGATACGGGCGCGGCGAAGCAGATTCCCTTCAATGTTCGCTCCCGTCACAAGATCACGCAGGCGCTGCGGTTCACTCACGACCTCGCGCCGAAGTCGATCACTGTGCGCGCGATTCGACAGCTCGCGTATTCTCCCGATGACCGCATCGTCGTCTTCAATGCGCTCGGTCGCCTGTGGCGCAAGGAAGGTGAGGGCAAGCCAACTCGCCTGACACGTGCAAGCACATTCGAGTTCGAGCCGGCGTTCTCCCGAGATGGCCGCCGGATCGCCTATGTGGATTGGAACGATGAGAGCGGCAGCCGGCTCATGGTGGTCGACTCTCGCAGCGGCACGCCGAAGGCTATCTATAGCAGTGCGGGCGTATTGCGTACGCCGTCGTTCTCGTCGGATGGCAGTCGCATCGTGTTCACGATCGATGAGGGCGATCGCTGTCTCGGCGGCCGCGAAGCGCGCGTTGGTCTGTATTGGATCGATGCGAAAGGCGGTGACGCTCACTACGTCGCGCCGCCCGGCGAAGCACCCATGTTTTCACCCGATGGGCAGCGCATCTATTACTCGACCAAGAACTACATCGATCACGCGATGGTGGCGACGCTCGAGAGCGTCAACCTCGACGGCTTCGACAAGCGCATTCACGCCAAGACCTTGGATGCGGACACTTCCGAACCGCGTGTCAGCCCCGATCTGAAATGGATCGCGTTCCGCCATCGACAGCAGTACTACGTGACTCGATATCGAGAGACCGGCGTGCCAGTGACGCTCACGGTGGACGCTGACAGCGCCAATCCGGTCACGCGCCTCAGCGACATCGGCGGATATGCGCTGGTGTGGTCAGCTGATTCGAGGCGCTTGCATTGGGCTGTGGGCGATCAGTTGGTCACTGCGCCGGTCGAGAATACGAAGCCGCAGTTGCAACGACTCGCTGTTGGATTGGAAGCGCCCGTCGATTCTCCATCGGGAGACGTGGCATTCACCAACGGGCGCGTCATCACGATGGCGGGCGAGCAGGTGATCGAGCGCGGCACCGTGGTCGTGCGTGGCAATCGCATCGTAGCTGTCGGTTCAGTGGATGCAGTCACGGTTCCAGCAGGCGCGAAGGTGATCGATGTCAGCGGCAAAACTGTGATGCCCGGTCTCTTCGACATGCACGGTCACATCAACAATTGTTATTACACCTCATCCGGCTTGATGCCGCAGCGACAGTCCGCGCGTTACGCCGACCTGGCGTTCGGCGTGACGACGAACTACGACCCATACAGTCTGGAACTGCCGTCGTACACACAGACAGAAATGACGTTGACCGGTGACATGGTCGGCCCGCGTTCCATCGAGTCGGGCCTGATCGCCTTCGGGCGCATCGCGAAAGTGGACAGCGGCTACGTTCCCATTTTCAGCTACCAGGACGCGCAGGATTTCATGGCGCGCAAGCGGGCGCTCGGCGGCACCATCGTGAAGAGCTACCGGCAGCCGATGCGAAGCCAGCGGCAAATGCTTATCAAAGCGGGTCGCCAGGCAGGCGTCATGGTGGACGTGGAAGGCGAGAGCAACTTCTATGTCGATCTCACCGCGATCCTCGACGGCAACACCAACCAGCAGCACAACCTGCCGGTGGCGAATTATTACGACGACGTCGTGCAACTGTTCAAGCACGGCCAGACGCCGCACACGCCGACGCTGATCATGCTCAACGGCGAGTTGCTGGGTGAGAACTTCATCTACGAGAACCAGCGTGTGTGGGAGGATTCGAAGGTGCGCACGTTCGTGCAGGTCGTGACCAGCGGTTACAGTCCGCTGAGCACGCCGCACTACGCGCCACCTCATGTGCGTGCGATGACATCCATCAACGTCGCGGACGAGCTGTGGGATATCGGATTCCGTTCCGTATCCCGTTCCGTGAAGCAGCTGGACGACGCGGGCGTCATCGTGAACGCGGGCTCGCACGGCCACGTCGTCGGCCTGGCCCTGCATTGGGAAATGTGGCTGCTCGCTCAAGGGGGCATGAGCAACATGAACGTGCTGCGCACGGCGACCTTGAACGGCGCGAAGACGTTAGGTTTCGACAAGCAGCTCGGCTCGCTCGAGACAGGCAAGCTCGCCGACCTCATCGTGCTCGACAAGAACCCGCTGGAGGACATCCTCAACAGCAACAGCGTGCGCTATACCATGGTCAATGGACGTCTGTATGACTCCAGCACCATGAACGAGATCGGCAACTACGACCGGCCGCGCGGCAAGTTCTTCTGGGAAGCCAATCGGCCGCCCAACGATATCGATTGGGAGAAATCCTGGGCCGAGCAGTGACCTCAGTTGCCCGAGGTCGCTGCTTCCGGTGGCTCGCTGGCAATCCGAGTGTCGCCACGTTTGATCAAGTCAACGGTGGCGCGGGCGATGATGTCCAACGCGTTCGCGATGTCACGGTGATAGCGCACGCCATCTTCGGTCAGGACGCTGCCAGCGGCGGTTCGCTGGATCAACTTAGTACCAGTCCAGGTTTCGATTGCGCGCAAATGGCGACTGATGACAGCGTGGTCACGGCACAAGTACTGAGCCGCCTTACGCACGCCGCCCAGCCGGGCGATGGCGTCGAAGGCTCGCAACGTTTCGAAAGGGGGCAGGGCCCGGCGCGATATCAGCTGTGAGCTCGGCCGGCGCGCACGTATCGGCGCTTCGATTAACGACAAGTCCTCGTCGGACAATTCATTCTGGGAAGGGACGGGAGCGATGGAATCGGGTCGCACGGATCACCTCACCTCTCAGGGGCAATGTTGAAACCTCCCTGAAGTCTCGCGAAGCGTAGCCGGCAGCTGCGTATCCGTCGCTGGGCATGGTGCACATTCGTCCTGTCGGGTGCAAGGCTGTTTTGCGTGCCCGAGACCGGTCGTGTGCTCCTGTTGTGATTGCAATACCGAAGTTAGCGGTCACTTCGCTCACTTGTAGAGGTCGTACACGGCCGAGCCCGCGAGCAGCAGCGCGCCGACGCCGTAGAACTGAGTGTCCGACTTCGACACTTCCTCCGGCCGATCGCTCACTTGTTGGACCCAGCCGAGGCGACCGTCGGGATCGACGGCTGCTTCGAGCGCGTGCCATCCGCGCGCGACCGTGGGCTCGTAGGTGTCGCGATCGAGCAGACCTGCGTTGATGCCCCACGCGAGTCCATACACGAAGAAGCCCGTGCCGCTGGACTCCGGCGGTGAATTTTCGGGGCCGAGCAGCGAGCTCGGCCAATAGCCGTCCGGCTTCTGCAGCGTTTTCAACTTCGCGGGCTGCGCGTTTCCTCCCGAAATACCTTGATGGTGTCGACGGGTTCGAGGTGAGCGAGCTGCCAGTCGGCAGCCTTTTCCATCAGGGCTAGCGTCTCTGTGGCGTCGATCTTCGGTGTCTCTGCGACGGTGGGCAGTGTCGGGGTGAGCAGCAGGGCGAACACAGCCAGCAGGGACAGCGAGCGAGCAGGAGGATTCATGCAGCAGTCCTTTACCTTTTAGAATGCAAAATAGTGCATCTCGACGCTCAGGCCAACATGGACACGATCAGCATCGCTATCGCCGGCTTCTCCGTAGTGAGCGCGCTATTGCTCTTGCTGATCTACGCGTGCTTCGTCGACGTGCCGGGCAAGTCGCCCCACTCCATCGTCTGGTGCGCCTCGTTGTTGCTCGGACTGGCCGTCGTTCAGAGCTACCAGCTGCGGTACTTCATGGGGGGAACGCCCCCGCTGGACGAGTTCGTGTACCGGCTCGCCTTGTTCGCGCTGCCGGCGTCGTTCTTTTTCTTCGGCCGCTGGGCCCTGCAGCCCACCGAGCCGTTCCGTCCCGTGGCGCTGTTTCATCTGCTGCCGGTCGTGTTGCTGTTCGTCGCTCCGATCGAGATTGCGCTGCCTGTGCTGTTGTCGTTCGGCGCGGGGTACTCGATCTGGCTCGGGTCCTTCGTCTATGGGCTGCGGGCGCAGCGCAAGCAGTTCCGATTCGAGTTCTTTTATTTCATCGTCATGGCAGCGCTGGCGGTGCTGGTGTTGATTCTCGGCTTTGCATTGCCGTTCATGGACGATGCGTTTTTCTATCACTTTTACAGCAGCGCCATTGCCGTGGGCCTGGCGATCATGATCGTGGCGCTGATTGCCAATCCGACCTTGATTGGCGACTTGTCCGAAGCGGCGCGCGCCCGATATGGCACTTCGACCTTGGGCGGCATCGATGTGGATGCTTGCCTGAAGAAGCTGCACGAGACCATGGTCGTCGCCAAGGCGTACCAGAACGAGGGACTCAGTCTTGCCTCACTGGCGGAGGAACTGGGCATTTCCGGTCATCAGCTGTCGGAGCTGGTGAACACGCGGCTGGGCATGGGGTTCTCGCGTTATGTCCGGGAGTGTCGCGTGGAGGCTGCGAAATCGCTGCTGGTCTCGGCACCTTCGCAATCCATTCTGTCCATCAGCATCGACACCGGATTTCGATCGCAGTCGGCGTTCTATGCCGCCTTCAAGGAAGTGACGGGACAGTCGCCCGGCGACTATCGGAAGCGCGCTCGGAACTCGTCCACTCCGGAATGATCCTTGCGGCCTTTACTTTGCTGACGATCGCCACGCAAGGCGGTACTCCATGACTGCCGCGGTGCATGCAGTGCGCATTCGCGCGGAAGTCAGAGAGCTTCAGAAGGCATCAGCGGTAATCCCGTGCATTGAATGCGGGGCTGAGTACGACAACGACGGCGATGGCGACTTAGCAGATGCTCTCGCGGTTGTTCGCGCGCTTGTCTCCGCGGTATGCGCGCGCATCGTGCGGCACTTCCAAGAGATTCAAAAGCAGAACTGAGGGTGAGGGACCGAATTGAAGGCGGTCAATGAAGGGCCGTCCCGACGCTGGGGTCGGGCCGCGGCGACAACGTTCCCAAGGCACAACCCCAGAAAAAGGAAAGGGGCCCACCCGAAGGTTTAGCCCCTTTTTCCGCCGTCCGCAGCCCAGCGGGATGACGGCTTAATTATAGCCCCACATTCGGGAATTACCAGACCATGGCAACGGTTTCGTTTTACGTCGACGGATTCAACTTGTATCACGCCATCAATGGCCTACACCGCCCGCAGCTCAAATGGCTCAACCTTCGGGAACTGGCGATCTCGTTTCTTGAGAAGGAGGACACGCTGGCCGGTGTGACGTATTTCACGGCTCGAATGGTCTGGAATCCGCAGAAGCTTCAGAGGCACCGTGAATACATCAATGCGCTTATCGCCCACGACGTTGCGGTGGTCGAGTCCAAATTCCTGAGAACGAACAAATACTGCAACGGTTATGAGCGGTACTGCGATTTCTACGAAGAGAAACAAACCGATGTCGCAATAGCAGTGCGCGTGCTGAGCGATGCGCATGCCGGTTTCATGGAGCGAGCGGTGCTCGTGACGGCGGACAGCGATCAAGTGCCGCTACTCCGCGAGCTCGCGAAAACGTTCCCTTCCTTGGAAGTCCACATCGCCGCGCCACCTCGCCGCATGCGCGAGGCTCGCGAACTATGCAGCATTGCAACTCGCCATTCAGAGATCTCCGCCGGTCGGTTGTCGGCCTGCCTAATGGCTCGTAGCGTCGTTGATCACAGCGGCCGCGTAGTTGCTCGATGTCCGGCGAGTTATCTACCCGCTGGCGATGCCGAGCCGTAATGGTTCACGCCGATCGCGCGGCTCGCTAGCGCGCCTCAAGAAGGTTGTCCAAGGAAAAGAATCGACGGCGTCGCCTCGATTGTGCCGTAATGGTCGAGTGCAAGAGCTGCGCAATAACCGGCGGCGTTCGTTGCGACATATCTGGCTCGCAGCTCTCATTGGAACTAGGCGGACATCGAACGCGCGGACTTGGTATCGATATTTTGCAGATTGTTTAGCGCCGGCGCATTGCTCGGGTCGAGCGAATATTCCCTGACGACGCGGGCATCGTCGTAATCCGTCTGCGTTGCAGGCATCCCCAAAGCAGCTTCCGACCAGGCAGAGCTGCGCAGCCAACGACCTGTGGTCCTGACGCATCACTCGGGCGCTGTCGCTTTTCTTCTCCGAACCGCTGTCCAGCGACGTATTCGGGAAACGCTGGCTCGGTGGCAGCGTGAGTTACAGGAACGCGGGTCCGTGCGTGTGATTTCAGGTACTAAGGGCGGCGACCGCGAGCTGTGCGACCGGTGCAGATCGAGCGAGCTCTGGCAGCGCTGAAAGTGCTCGACACTACTGGAAGTCAGGGGACTGCGTTATCTTTTGACGCGCGTCGATGGCGCCGTCTCGGGATTAGAACAGGCGAGTGGTGTTTATAGAAGAGTGTGCTATCGCGCCGGCATTCAAAGTCACTTGGCTCGTTATATGCATTCGCACATGAGCGCATGCGGGCTTCGCGAAGACGTTATAGCGAGCGAGAGGCGAGAGGGGCAACGTATTTAGAGGGTCGCGGCGACGGCGCGGGCGTTATGTCACGAGCGTTTATGCGCGCGGCGTTTGAGGAATCCGCTTCCTGAGCCCATGGGCATTTGCAGCTCTGAATCGCTGGCACAGCATCACGCTGCGGAAGTCTTGACGATTCGGTCGAGCTTACGGGAAGCTCCCTATCCTGGGCTTTGCTATCTATAAGATCGTGTTCTACGCGACAATACTTACAATAGAGGCACCGCGGGTCGGCGTGAATTACGTCACTTCGGTCGTCTATATCCGAATTCGACTTGAGAATACCGTAGGTGTTGAGATGAGCGAGGAGAAGCCACGGGCGGTAGTCGAGGAAACTGCAACATCGCTATTTCATCTTGCAGCGAATCTGCAAAGCAGAGCCAATGCTGGTGAGGCATTCCCGAAAGAGGAAATGCTCACCCTTGCGAAGCGTTTGCAAGACCACGCTGCCGACCTCCAGCTTGCTGCAAGTCGAATGACCGAAAAGTAGCAGAAATATAGAAATGGGGGGCTATGAGGAGTTCAGTCTTCGTCTTGGCGGTGTTCATCATTGGGGGTACCGTTAGTCTCGCTAACGGCCAGAACCTGACCTGTGGTTTGAAACCTCTCCCAAACTTGGGATGCCGCATCGGTCGTTGCGTAAACGGAGCTTGGGAACAGATCTGCGATCAGAATCCCGCACTGTCCTGCGGTCTTAAACCCCTTCCTGCCCTGGGGTGTCGCGTTGGCCGCTGTGTCGACGGTGTTTGGGAGCAAATCTGCGACCGGAATCCCGGGCTCTCTTGTGGTCTCAAGCCACTGCCTGCGCTTGGTTGCCGCATTGGGCGTTGTATTGACGGTGTCTGGGAGCAGGTATGCAACTAACGGCGCCCAACAAGGTAATCCACGCGTGCGCAGGCGCACGCGCGTGATGGCCGGCGCTGGGGCTTGGGAGACAATGTGAGAAAAGTTCTTCTGCTCGTTGCACTGGTGATGGTGCCCGTATCTATTGCCGCGCAGGTCGACACTTCCGTCGCTCCGGTGGTCAGCCATGCAACGGAAGAGCTGCAGGTCCTAAAGGTGCAACTTGCAACGATTCAAGATTATCAGGACCAGTTCGTTTCAATGGTACAGTGGTCTTTGGGGGCGGTGCTCGCAATGGCGCTCGGCCTGGCCGCCTTCAACTGGTATAGCAGTAAAGCTTCGTACGAACGAGACATCACATCGCTTCGACAAGAAAATAAGGCCCTGCACGCCGAACTTACTGCGATGATAAAGGCCGAAGCTGACGCATCCGCAAAGAGGCTAGTTGAGGCACTTTCTGAAAGACAGAAGGAGATTCAAGCAGCAGTCGCGAAATCGCTAGATCCGAAACTGCAGAAGCATTCCAGCGACATTGCAGACTTAGTAAATGATGTGCTTGAGTTGCAATACGAACGAACAAAACAGAACGCCGAGGAGGCTGCAAAGAACGAGCGCTACGCTTGGGCCATTTATGAGTACTGTGATCTTTTAGATCTATCGGTCAAAAATCACTCCGATCACTACCAAGTCGGCGATATTCTGGATGAGATTCAAAAACTTCTCGGAAACCCAAAGACCTCGCTGTCCGCTGACGATGTGACCCATGCCACGGAGAGTCTGAAACGCCTGCCCCAGCGATATCAAGCCGCCGCTCAGAACCTCATTCCAAAGATTAGTCGGGCTCACAAGTGACCACGATAAGCTCGGCCGGGGGTCGTTCCGATTCGCACCGCTGAGGCTCGGGTGCTCGCGGCACGGCGGCGGCTTTAGACAGCAAGAGAGACATGGAAATCAGAGACGCATTAGAAGTCGGTTCTGTGGTCATCGCTTCCTTGGGTGGCGGGGCTCTACTGATCTTTGCCATGTCCAACTGGCTGGGTCGCGTCTGGGCGGATAGATTGATGCAGGCTGAGCGCGCGAAGCACGACGCGGAACTCGAACAATTGCGTGCGCAACTTCATACCAAGACGTCCAACGAGATTGAGTTAGTAAAGCGGCGGCTGGATATCGCTACGACATCTCACTTGCGCGAAGTCCAGGAAAAGATCGCCATTTACCGGTCCGTCATTGATCTTGTCTCCGAAATCCTCGGAGACTTCGACCGTACCTATCTAGATGGGAAACTGTCCCCTGATGCACAGACGCGCTATGACCGATTCAACAGAGGCAGAATGAAAGCCTACGGATACATGGCCATGCTCGCTCCGCAGGCGGTGATGGACTCCTTCGATGCCGTCGTTGATCATTTGATGATGATATGGAACGGAAGTGAGCCCTATGAATGGACAAAGGTCCGGACGCTTGCCATCGCGATGATAAATGCAATACGTCAGGATATTGGCCTAGACAAAGCACCCATCGAGTATCGCGGTAAGCTGTGACCGCCGCTAACAAAACGCTTGCGCGCGACGCCCAGCGGGCGCACGGCAATGCTGTCGCTATGCATAGGAGGGGCAATGGAACTAAAAGAATTCATTCGAGAGACGCTCTCGCAAATCGTGTCCGGCGTGGAGGCGGCGCAGCTTGAAGTCAGGGAGGCTGGCGGATTCGTCAATCCCGCGCATCGTGCCGGAAAGCAGGAGGCCGAGAAGTCACACTTCGGTGTTCTCACGTCCGGTCAGAATATTTTCCTCGTCCATTTCGATGTGACCGTGTCGGTGGTCGAAGGAACTGAGACTGACGGCAGAGCGAGATTGAACGTAGCGGGCTTCTTGAACTTAGGCACAGGCGGACAGTCCACCGCTTCGAGTACCGCGACAAATAGGATCAGCTTCAAAGTGCCCCTGGCGATGCCGGTGGATACAGTCTCCGCTGAGGAACTGAAGAAGCAAGACGAGGAGACCGCCGAGAGGCGCCGTAGGCGGGCTGAAGCAGGCAGCCACGGTCAAAGATCCAGAAGGTGGATGGGTGCATAAAAGGCAGGTGGTTTTGACTCGCGCCGGCGATGCGCCGGCGTTCACGCCACAGCGGCGGCGTTGGGCAATGGAGTACAAGTGAACGAAGTCGCAACGCTACTCCAGGCGATCGCTGCACTACTGTGGCCGCTCTTTGCGTTTACAGCGCTGTTTGTCTTCCGGCCGCAGATTGCTGACCTCGCGCGGCGCCTCAAGAAAGGAAAGTTGTTAGGCCAAGAGATTGAGTTGGACGCGTCGTTGAAGCGGCTCGATCAATCTGCGGCATCGGTTGAGCAAGAAGTGGCCGCGCTCCCTCCGCCAGATCCGGTTGCCAGAGAGACACAAGAGGAGGCGGTTGTCGAAGAAGGTGCGGTGTCAAAGATCGTTTCAGAAGCTGGACGGTCACCCAAGGCTGCGCTCATCCTTCTTGCAAGCGAGCTTGAAAAGCTGGCCCGTCAGCTTCTGGCGAGCACAGGGCATCTGGAAGGCCGCAAGTTCGTCCCTTTGTCCCAAGCGATCGCGGAATTGGACAAGCAGTTCGGATTACCGAAACACGTGACAAGCTCGTTGAAGCATTTCTGGGAGGCTAGAAATCGCTTGATACATGGGGGAGAAGGCACTGATGCCGACATTCTTCGTGCAGTGGATTCTGGGTTGACGATCCTCAAAGCTCTTCAAGCCCTGCCGCGTGAAATCAACATTGTCTTTGCGCCACACACCGACCTATTTTCTGACGCCGAACTGAGAACGCCAATACCCAATGTGAAAGGGATAATCTTGGAAACGCACGCCCCTGGCGGAACATCCAAGACATTTCGGATATTCCCGACCACCCAGCAGCATTTCGTCAAGGGGCGACAGGTTGCGTGGGAGTGGAACATGCAAAAGATCTTTGGAGCGGCTTGGTATCGGTCGCCCGATACCGGGCAACCCGCGCAAGCATGGCTACAATCGGCCGAGTTCGTGGGTCGCCATCTGGACGATCTCTAGGAGTGTCACGTATGAGGACGCACATGATTGATGGCAGCCGCTGGGCTTGTGATTCTCATTCTGCTGGTCGTCTCGCGCGCGTGATGGCGGCGTCGGTGGCGTTAGTGCCGACTAGACGCAGAATCTGGCTGATCAGAAGCAACTACAACAACGAGGGCATGGAATGGCAATGCAACCGGTGTATCTGGTCTCGGTAAAGAATTTGGCGAGGTTCCTGGAGGCATTACGTCACGCGCAAGCACCTGAGAAAGTGGCCTTGCGTTTCGTCGAGGAACTGGGGTTCACCAGTACCAACGATCGGCTGTTCATACCGTTGTTGAAGGCCATGAAGTTTCTGGACGAGGGTGGGAAGCCGACCGCTCGCTATCACTCCTTCCTTGATGACACGCAGTGGAAGCAAGTTCTATCGGAAGGAATTAAGGACGCCTATCCAGATCTGTTTCGCGTCAATCGGAATGCGCACACACTTCCGAAGGAACAGATTTCAGGAAAGATTAAGAGCCTCGCCGAAGGCAAGTTGTCCCCTGCAGTTCTCGGAAACGTCACCAGGACCTTCATGGAGTTGGTCAAGCTTGCGGATTTCAGTGGTGCATCAAATGAGCAGGCGCGCGCTGAAGATGTTTCCGAAGAACATCCGGTGGCGGATTCAACCATCTCGCTCACTGAAAGCAGCCGTGACAATGGAGGCAGAGATCGCGAGCGGCTTATAAGCCAGGAGAGCGGCGGTGGACCTACACTGGTCTACAGAATCGAGATTGTACTGCCCGCGGTGCGAGATCAAGCGATCTATGACGCGATATTCAGAAGCGCAAAGGAGCACTTGCTCAAATGAGTGGACAACTCGACCTATATTCCTTCGTCTACAGAGGCGTCTTAGCAGAAGAATCGCTGCGCCGATCGATCCCTTCATCTGATAACGATCCGAACGAGCCCGAAGAGGACGTGCGTAGGCGCATGCCGCTGGAGTCAATAGACGATGGTCTCGTGCTTGCTGCTCGAAAGATGGCATGGATCTATGTCGCTATAGCCGCCTTTGAGAATTCGGTGCGTGTTTTTGTGGGAGAGCGGCTGCTAGAAAAGGTTGGAGAGGATTGGTGGGACTCTGTTGTTTCGAACGAGATCCGGACCCAAGCCGAGAAGCGGAAAAAGGACGAAGAGCAGATTCGGTGGCACGGAGCTCGCGGAACCTCGCCACTTTCATATGTTCAACTTGGGGATCTGGCATCGATCATCCAGAACAATCACATCGCCTTCAAGGAGCTTATCCCGAGTGTCGAATGGGCACGGGAGATCTTTCGAAGCCTTGAACGTTCTCGAAATGTGATCATGCATAGCGGTCAACTCAAGATGGGCGATGTCGAGCGAGTGGCCATGAACATTCGCGATTGGCTAAGACAGGTCGGCGGCTAGAGCTTCCATCGGCAGACGGATTGCGAGCGCGCGCAAATTGTGCGAGTCGGCGCGCGAGATGCATGCGGCTCAACAACGGCGCGCCTATAGATGAAGAACAAAATGAGAACGATGTTACTCGCTCTTGTATTTCAAGGTATTGTCCCGGCCCAGCGTATGGCGCTCATCGATTACGACCGCCCAAGTTTCGAGCGGCGGATTGATGCATTCTTGAGTGGACTGGGAATCGCTGAATAGGCATCTCATTCACCGCCCACGAGTCAAATGCGTGCGCTGACTCCAGCAACTTCGAGCGGTGTAGTTGCGAGCTGTATTGGATTCGATGCTGCGACACATCCAGCCGCTTCACTTCTTTCTGATGTCGTTTCAGTTCCCTGATTTCGAACCTTCGCAAGGGACAGCGAACGCTTATAGTGACGCCCGCCACGCAGCTCCATCGCAACCGATAGCGGATCATGCATACCCACGAAGGCAACCAATGACGGGGCCCACTATGACTGCAGCCATGATTTCGCCGGAGCCCGGCGTGCACGACGGGAGGTTCGCGGGCCACCGGTTCGCGCAGATTCGTTGCGCCTCGTTTGTTTTGCTGATGATGCCTCTTGCAGCCTGCGGCGCCGAATATCGGCGCCTGGACATCGCTCCGAGCAGTCCGGACTCGACGAAGAATTTCGTCGGCGGTCAGGGCCGAGTCAAAGTTCATTTTGAAAACTATAACGGGCGCGCGGACGTCGAGGTCTTCCCGGAGCCGCCGCTGACCATTCAAGCTGGCGATGGCCGCTGCGATGTCGATGGCGGCGTCTGGGTACGCAGCTCGGTGCATCTCAGCAGCAGCGGGCGGGTGTTGATGGTGCAGGAGTACAGCGGTTCGGCCGATGAGCTGGTCTTCTACTCAACGCAGACTTGCAAGCAAGAGCTGCGCATCGATGTGTCGGGAGCGAAGTGGGCGATGTCCGGCGAGCGGCTCCTCATCGGCAGGAGCTGTACTTCGGACGCCGTCGCAAGCTGTCCTAAGGTCGTGACGTACGAGCTGGACGAGAATGAGCTGCCTTCGCCGGCGAAGACTTCCAACGGAAATCCATAAAAGGGAATCAGCGACCGCGTGCGTCAGCAGCAGTTGCCGCCGCAGGTTCCTCAAGGCGCCGTATGCCTGACGCTGCCATATCTAACTAATTGTTTTTATAGGCAGCATTGCGCTGGTGCCGGTGGAGGGAATCGAACCCACACGCTTTTAAGGGCGGCGGATTTTGAGTCCGCTGCGTCTACCAGTTCCGCCACACCGGCCCGGGGAAGCGAAGGGCGGCGATTATAGCGGAATGTCGTTGGCCGGCCGCAACGTCTTTTTTTGCGACCTTTTTACCGGCCGGCGCATCAAACCAGCCGATGTCGCACTTTCAGGGTATCGAGGTCGCCGCTGAAGTGGTCCGGGCTGCCCAGGCGGGCGAGCCGCGGGCCCACGAGGCCATTTATCTGGCCTGTCGCCGGCCTATCTACACCCTGATCCGCCGCCTGGTGGTGCGGGCGGCCATTGCCGACGAGCTGTTCCAAGAGACCTTTGTCGAGGTGCTGCGGAACATCCGCGCTTACACGGGCGAGGGGGCGTTCGGCGGGTGGGTGCGCAGTATCGCGGTGAGCAAGTGCTTGATGTACCTGCGTTCGCCGTGGCACCGGAGCCTTCTGTACCTGGACAACGACGAGGAGTCGGCGACGCCGGTGGTGTTGCTGGACGGGGCCTCGCATCCGGATGCGCAGGCGATGGCGAGCGCGGATGTGGAGCGGGCGTTGGCCATGTTGCCCGCGCTCACGCGCAGCGTCGTGTGGCTGCACGACGTGGAAGGTTACACACACGCGGAGATTGGACGCCTGCTTGGACGCACGGCGAGTTTTTCGAAGTCGCAGTTGGCGCGGGCGCATGTCCGCTTGCGCGAGCTACTGGAGCAACCGGCGGGATCATCGTCATGCACGCACGCATCGAGCACTTGTTAGGTCTTCGGGACGGTGAGCCGGTCCCGGCGGAAGTGTCCACGCATGTCAGGGCATGCCCGATCTGCACGGGCGAATTGGAGCGCCTGTCCGCGGTCCGCGCCGAGATGCAGTCGCTGCCGCAGCTGGAACCAGCCGAAGGCGCGTGGGAGCGGATCCGCGACGCGATTCCGGAGCGCAGTCATGGGCTGCGGCCGCGCAAGGTCGGGCTAGCGGCTGCGGCCGCCGCACTGATCACGGTTTCAGTCATCGCCCTGATCGCGAGTCATGCGGATCGGCGCAGCACTGGAGCGGCCTCCGAGCTGGTCAACGCGGAGACGCCGGTGGAGCAGGTGATTCCGCACGTCGATGAGCTGGTCGCGCAGTCGCAGGAGCTCGAGCAGCTGCTGCGGAAGTTGCCGGAGCGTCCGCGGATCGAACGCGTGTCCACGGCCGCGACCATCGACACCATCGAGCAACGCATTCAGTGGCTGGATTTCCAGATCACGAACGTCCCCGAAGGGACGTTGAGCCAGGAACAGTCGCGCCAGTTGTGGCGCGAGCGGGTGGAATTGATGGATTCGCTGGTGAAGGTCCGATACGCCGAGGCCGGCGCGCTCTGGTTTTAAACATGGGAGTACAGGTTATGAACGGTAGGTTGCGTGCGGGACTGCACGTCGCGTTAGTCGCCGTTGCAGCGGCGGTCGCGACGGCGTCGGTTACCGCAGCCGAAGTGGAAAAGAAGTCCGCGGAATCGCAGGCTGAGATCGAGAAGAAGCTCGAAGACGCCCGGCGCAGGCTCGACGTCGCCGCGCGCGAAGTGGCGGAGCTGAGCATGTCCATGTCCGACCATGCAGTGCCGGCGATTCGGCACATCACCGGCTTCAGCTCGCCGCGTGCGATGTTGGGTATCAATCTGGGTCCGCGCGGCGAAGATCTGCCAGAAGGAGTCGCGGTGGTCAGCGTCAGTCCGGGTGGCGCGGCTGAAAGCGCGGGATTGAAGGCAGGCGACGTCTTATTGGCGATCGGTGAGAAGCAACTCAAGCGCACCGAAGACCTGTCTGCGCGCGAGGTCCTCATGCAGGAAATGGGGAATGTGAAGCCGGGCGAGAAAGTGAAGCTGCGCTATCGCCGAGACAACAAGGTCGCGACCGCGACGGTGACGGCGCAGGCGGCGGATCGCCTGTTCGCCGTACCGTCCGTAGCAGCAGTGCGCGGAAAATTCGCCGCGCCCGGATTCCCGTTTCCGCCGCTGGTGGCGCTGCGCGCCGCCGGTGTATTCGGTTCGGCTGAACTGGTGCCCCTGACGCCCAAGCTCGGGCAGTACTTCGGGACCGAGAAAGGGCTGTTGGTGGTGCGCGCTCCGGCGGACAGCCGCTTCAAGCTGGAGGACGGTGACGTCATCGTCGACATCGACGGGCGCACGCCGTCGAGTCCGTCGCATGCGTTCCGCATCCTCGGCTCCTATCAGGCCGGAGAGAAGCTGACACTGAACGTGTTGCGCCAGAAAAAGAAGATGTCGTTCGACATCACCGTCCCGGACGAGCCGTCCGCGGGGCGCACCGAGCCCTTCATGTTCCACGAGGAGTTCGAGGGGCCGGAACGGGGCTTCACGGACTTCGTGATCCGCCCCGCGCCCGGCGCGATGCCGGTGCCGCCGCCCCCGCCGGGTGGGCCGGAGCGGGTCATCAGCATCATGGACGAGCCGGCCTGATTCCCCTCTAGGGGCGCGACGGCGCCCCGATTCAGCCGCCGGCGCTTCTGCGCCGGCGGCGCTCTTCTGCTACCTTGCGCGCCGCATGCGGCGCACCGACTTCGCTTACGACCTCCCGGTCGACCTGATTGCTCAACATCCACCGCTTCACCGGGCGGGCGGCCGGCTGCTGCACGTCCCGAAGGCAGCGCCACTGCAGGACCTGAAATTCACCGACTTTCCGGAGCTGCTGCGCGCCGGCGACCTGCTGGTTTTCAACGACACCCGAGTCATCCCCGCACGTGTGCATGGGGTGAAGCCGACGGGTGGGCAGGTGGAAATCCTGCTCGAGCGGGTGCTCGATGGAAATCGGATCCTCGCGCATGTCCACGCCAGCAAGCCGTTGCGGCCCGAAGCGCCGGTCGCGCTGCCCGGCGGTGTCGAAGCGCGCTTCATTCAGCGACACGACGATCTGTTCGAGCTGCAGCTGAGCGCCGAGCCGCTCGCTTTCTTCGAGCAGTACGGCGCGATGCCGTTGCCGCCTTATATAGAGCGTAACGCCGAAGCAGACGACGCCACGCGCTATCAAACGATTTACGCACGCGAGCCGGGCGCGGTCGCCGCGCCGACAGCCGGGTTGCACTTCGATGACGAGACTCTCGCTCGTTGCCGGAGCAAGGGCATCGAGACGACGTTTGTGACCTTGCATGTCGGCGCCGGCACGTTTCAAAACGTTCGCGTCGATGATTTGCAACAGCACCGCATGCACGCCGAGCGCATCAGCGTGAGCCCTCAGGCATGCGAGTCGATCGCTGCAACCAAGGCGCGCGGCGGACGAGTGGTCGCGGTAGGAACGACGGTCGTGCGCACGCTCGAATCGGCAGTGCAGTCCGGAACGTTACAGCCCTATGAAGGCGAGACGCGTTTGTTCATCACGCCGGGCTATGACTTCCGTGTCATCGACGCGTTGCTCACGAACTTCCATTTGCCGGAGTCGACCTTATTGATGCTGGTGAGCGCCTTCGGTGGCTTCGACGAAGTCATGGCCGCGTACCGGCACGCCGTCGCGCAACGCTATCGTTTTTTCAGTTACGGTGATGCAATGTTTCTGGAGCGCCGCTAGCTCATGGCGATGAAGTTCGATCTGCTCACAACCGACGGCGGCGCTCGTCGCGGTCGTTTGACGTTTCCGCGCGGCGTGGTCGAGACGCCCATCTTCATGCCCGTGGGCACATACGGAACCGTGAAAGCGATGACGCCGGAAGAGCTCGTCGGCATGGGCGCGCAGATCGTCCTCGGCAACACTTTTCATCTGATGCTTCGCCCCGGCATGCCCGTGATCCGTGCTCACGACGGCTTGCATCGGTTTATGCATTGGGAAAAGCCGATCCTCACCGATTCCGGCGGCTTCCAGGTGTTCAGCCTGGCGACCATGCGCAAGATCACCGAAGAGGGCGTGAACTTCCGTTCGCCCATCAACGGCGACGCCGTGCTGTTGACGCCAGAGCGGTCGATGCAGGTCCAGCGCGATCTGGATTCTGACGTAGTGATGATCTTCGACGAGTGCACGCCGTATCCGGCGACGGAAGCCGAAGCGCGCCGCTCGATGGAGCTGTCCTTGCGCTGGGCGCTGCGCAGTCGCGCCGAGTTCGATCGGCTGCAGAATCCCAACGCGCTGTTCGGCATCGTCCAGGGCGGCATGTACACAGCGCTGCGCCAGGAGTCGGCGGCGGGCTTGCAGCAGATCGGTTTCGATGGCTACGCCGTCGGCGGTCTGGCGGTAGGCGAGCCGAAAGAGGAGCGCGAGCGCATGCTCGACGGCATCATTCCGCATCTACCGACCGACCGGCCGCGCTACCTGATGGGTGTGGGCACGCCGGAGGATCTGGTCGAAGCGGTGCGCCGGGGCGTGGACATGTTCGATTGCGTGATGCCGACGCGGAATGCACGCAACGGGCACTTGTTCACGAGTACCGGTGTCGTGCGGATCCGCAATGCTCAATACGAGACCGACACCCGGCCGCTCGATGAAGCATGTTCGTGTTACACCTGCACGAATTACAGCCGTGCTTATTTGCGACACCTGGATCGCTGCGGCGAAATTCTGGCCGCCCGGCTCGGCAGCATTCATAATCTGCACTTCTACCTGTCCCTGATGCAGTCCATGCGCGCTGCCATCGAGGAGCATCGCTTCGAGGCCTTCGTCGCGGATTTTTATGCCCGCCGGTCGCGGAGCGACGCGAGCGAATAAATGCGCCGACCGCGTCCGACCTAGCCACGCACCACCAGCATGCTCGCCGATCTGCCTACCGCGCCCTGGTTTCGCCGTCTGCTCGTTTCCGGACTGATCCTGGGCATTCTGCTGCTGACCTTCTCGGTCCTGCAGCCGTTCATCGTGCCGCTGATCTGGGGCGCAATCCTCGCGTACGTCGCATGGCCGATGCATCTGCGCATCTTGAAGGCGGTCGGCGGCCGCAGCCCGGTGGCGTCGCTGATCACCACTTTCATCGTCACCGTGATCATCGTGGTGCCGCTGGTCTGGCTGATCCTGATGTTGCGCGTGGAGGCGGTGGCCGCCTATGCCGAGATCCAGGATTTTCTGGCCACGAAACCGATGCTGCCGCAAGCAATTCGCGACTTGCCGTATGTGGGCGCCCAGGCGCAGGAGATACTGAATCAGATCGCCGCCGATCCCAAGGCGCTGCGCGGTCAGTTTCTGCTGATGATGGAACAGTCGTCGGTGGAGATGACACGGCTGATCGGCGGCGCGGGGCGCAACATCGCCAAGCTGTTTTTCGCCGTATTCTCCATGTACTTCCTGTTGCGCGACGGGCCGCGTCTGATGCGCGAAGCACGGGCCGTGCTCGAGGGAATATTGGGGCCGCGTGTGCATGATTACATCGATGCCGCCGGCTACACGACGCAGGCGGTCGTGTATGCGTTGATGCTGGGCGCGCTCGCACAGGGCGCGGCGGCGGGCATCGGCTACTGGATCTTCGGTGTCGAAGCGCCGGTGTTGATGGGCGCCGTCACCGTGATCATCGCGCTGATTCCCTTCGGCGCGCCGATGGTGTGGGGCAGCCTCGCCACGTGGGCGCTGGTCCGCGGCGAGATGGTCAACGGCGTCGGCCTGATCCTGTGGGGCCTGGTCCTGGTCAGCTGGGTGGACAACATCGTGCGTCCGCTGGTGATCTCGAACGCGACGCGCATGCCGTTCCTGCTGGTCGTGTTCGGCGTGCTCGGCGGCGTGCTGGCGTTCGGCCTGGTGGGTCTGTTCATCGGCCCGGTGTTGCTGGCGGTGTCGCTCGCCATCTGGCGCGAGTGGCTGGAAGAACATTCCACCAAGGATGAGCCGCTCATCGTGACGCCCGGCGCCGCCACACCCATATCAAAGAGGGCCGAGACGCCTTAAACGCCGGGCTGCTTGCGCAGCAGAATCTTATCGATGCGCACGCCGTCCATGTCGACGATCTCGATCTTCAGATCGCGCCAGGTGAGCGTGTCGCCGGCCTTCGGAATACGGCCGAGACGGCCGAGCACGAAGCCTGCGACGGTGTGATAGTCGCGCCCGCCCATGTCACGGCGGCCCAAGCGCTGCTGTAGCTCTTCGATGGGCATGTGCCCGTCAACGAGGTACGAACCGTCCTCGCGCTGAACCCATTCAGCGCGCTCGCGGCTGCCCAGGTCAGGCAACTCGCCGGCGATGGCTTTCAGAATGTCGATGGGCGTGGTGATGCCTTCGATCTCGCCATATTCGTCGGTGACCACCGCCAGGTGGGTGCTGGAGCGCTGGAACTGATCCAGCAGTTGCAGGACCGAGATCGAGTCGGGAATGTGCAGCGGCGGATCCAGATCCTTTTCCAGATCCAGCTCGCCCCGGTGCAGCGCCTCGCTGAGGTCCGCGAGCGTGATCATGCCGAGCAGGTTGTCGAACTTTCCGCGCGCCACCAGGAAGCGTGCGTGCCCGCTTTCCTTGGCCCGTTGCCAGAGCACCTCCATGGGCTCTTCCGCGTCCAGCCAGATCACGTCCTGTCGCGGAATCATGATGGAGCCGACCTTGCGGTCGGCCAGCGCCAGCACGCCTTCGAGCAATCGTCGCTCCGAAGCTAGAAATACGCCGGCGGTGGTGCCTTCAGCCACGAGGGCGCGCACATCGTCTTCAGTCACCGCAGCCTGAGGGGCGGAAGAGACCGGCAGCAACTTGAGTAGCGCGTTCACCGTCACGCGCAACAACCACACGAACGGCACCATGGCGATGGCGAACAGGCGCATGACGGGCGCGACGAAGGTCGCCAGCGATTCGGCGTGCAGGAGCGCAACGCGCTTGGGTATCAGCTCGCCGAGGACCAGCGATACGAAGGTCACCACCAGCACGACCACGACGTAAGCGGTTTCTTCGGCTAGCGAAGCGTGCAGGCCCAGGTCGACCAGCTGCCCGGCGAGCGGATCGGCGAATACATTGGTGCTGTAGACACCATTGACGATCGAGATGATGGTGATGCCGATCTGAATCGCCGACAGCAGCGAGGTCGGATCCTCCATCAGCGCCAGGGCCGATTTGGCGCCCGACCGGCCCTGGTCGGCGGCGGCCTGCAGGCGCACGCGCTTGGCGGCGACCAGCGCCATTTCCGACAGCGCGAAGAATCCGTTCAACAGAATCAGCAGCAGCAGGATCAGGACATCACGGGAAAGCATGCGGCGGTGTCGGCCTCGCCCAACAACCCAGGGGTCGCAGAGTGTACGGCAGCCAGCCCGCCTCTGGGTCGCCGGAAGGGCCGACGGGGCAGGCCGCCGGGCGTGTGGATAGTGGCCGGAAGGGCGGTGTGTATAATGCGCCGCTCTTTGCCGACCCCGGCGGCTGCCGGGCGGGCGCGTGCTGCGCCGGCAGATACGGTTCTATAGGTTTTTCCCAGGGTTTTTCCCAGTTTTCGGGGGCATTGCAAGATGGATTGGTTGATCTCCACCGCTGCCGCACAGGCGACCGGCGCCCCGGCCCAGCCCAGCGCGCTCATGCAATTTTTGCCGCTGGTGCTGATTTTCGTCGTGTTCTATTTCCTGCTGATCCGTCCGCAGACCAAGCGCGCCAAGGAACATCGCGCCATGGTGTCGGCCCTGGAAGTGGGCGCCGAGGTGGTCACCAACGGCGGCATCCTGGGCAAGGTCACCGAGGTGGGCGAGCAGTTCATCACCATCGAAGTCGCCGCCGGCGTCAATATCAAGCTGCAGCGGCATGCCGTGGCCCAAGTGCTGCCGAAAGGCACGTTGAAAAGCGTCTAACCAGGATGGTCGGCGTTCGGGCCCGGTCCGGACGCCCCGCCGCGAACCTTCCCCGACATTCCCATGTATCAATTCGCCAAGTGGAAATACTGGCTGGTCATCATCGTGATGGTGGTCGGCACGCTGTACGCGTTACCCAACGTGTTCGGCGAAGGGCCGGCGCTGCAGCTGTCGCGTAACGACCGGCAGGCCATGGATCAGGCCAACACGGACAAGGTCATCGGCCTGTTGACCGCCGACAGCGTGCCCGTCGAAGCCTCGTATATCGAAAAGGACCGGCTGGTCCTGCGCTTCGCCGACCCGGCCACGCAGACCAAGGCCCGTGAAACCATCGCCAAGAAAGGCGAGGGCGAATACCTGGTCGCGCTTTCCACGGCATCGCGCGCTCCGGACTGGATGCGAACGATCGGCCTGAAGCCCATGAGCCTCGGCCTCGATCTGCGCGGCGGCGTGCACTTCGTTTATGAAGTGGACACGGTAGGCGCGGTGGCGCAGGCCATCGACCGCCTGGAGCGCGATACCCGCGCCACGCTGCGTGACCAGCGCATTCCTTATGGCGCGGTCACGACGGTGAACGAGGTCGTGCGCGTCACGCTGCGTAGTTCCGAAGATCTGGACAAGGCGACCGAAGCCCTGCGCACGCCCGATGGCAGCATTCAGCTGACCACCTCGCAGAGCGCCGAAGGTCCGGTCATCGAAATGAGCATGACGCCGGCCGAAGTGAAACGGCGTCAGGACATCGCCGTTCAACAGAACATCACCACGCTGCGTAATCGCGTCGACGAGCTGGGTATCTCCGAGCCCATCGTGACCCGTCAGGCAGTGAACCGCATCGTCGTGCAGTTGCCCGGCGTGCAGGATCCGAACGAAGCGATCCGCGTGCTCGGCGCCACTGCGACGTTGGAGTTCCGGCTCGTGGACGAGAACAACAACCCCTACGAAGCCGAGCAGACCAAGCGCGTGCCCATCGGCTCGAAGCTGCTCAAGTCGCGCGATGGCCGCCCGATTCTGGTGAAGCGCGACATCATCGCCACCGGCGAGCAGTTGTCCGACGCCGCTTCCGGCTTCTCCGAAGGCGCCCCCGAAGTGAACATCACCCTCGACGCGCGTGGCGGTCAGGCGATGATGGAAGCCACTCGTGACAACGTCGGCAAGCGCATGGCCGTCGTCTACATCGAAAAGAAACAACTGGCCGAAGGCGAGCGCTGCGAAGGCGTGCGTAACGGCGCTGTCTGTACCGAAGAAGAAGTCATCAGCGACGCGACTATTCAAAGCGTGCTGTCGTCCCGCTTCCGTATCACTGGCTTGCAAGCGACCGAAGCGCGCGAGCTGGCGCTGTTACTGCGCTCCGGCGCATTGGCTGCCCCGCAGACCATCGTCGAGCAGCGTTCGGTCGGTCCGAGCCTGGGTCAGGACAACATCGATCGCGGGATTCGCGCCATGGCCATCGGCCTGTTGCTGACGTTCGCGTTCATGGCGGTGTACTACCGCGCGTTCGGCTGGATCGCCAACCTGGTGCTGCTGTCGAACCTGATCCTCACCGTCGGCTTGCTGTCGATGTTGCAGGCGTCGTTGTCCTTGCCGGGTATCGCGGCCGTCGTGTTCCACATGGGTATCGCGGTCGACGCGAACATCCTGATCTACGAACGCATCCGAGAAGAGCTGCGCAACGGCAACTCGCCGCTGCAGTCGATCAACGTGGGCTTCGAAAAAGCCTTCGCCACCATCGCCGACTCCAACGTCACCACGCTGATCGCCGGCGTGGTGCTGTTCGCGTTCGGCACCGGCACGATCCGCAGCTTCGCCATCGTGATGACCCTCGGCATCATCACCTCGCTGTTCACGTCGGTTGTCGGCAGCCGCGCCCTGGTCCATGCGATCTGGGGTACCCGCCGCAAGCTCGACCACCTGTCCATCTAAGGAAGTAACGCCATGGAGTTCTTCCATAAGGTCACCAAGTACCCGTTCATGCACACCCGCAAGGTGTGGTACGGGGTGTCGGGCGCGGCCATCATTGCGTCCATCGTTCTGCTGTTCGTGCACGGCCTGAATCTGGGCATCGACTTCACCGGCGGCGTGGTGCTGGAGTTCGCGTATCCGAAGACAGCGAATATCGAGCGCACCCGCGCGGCGCTGGGCGAAGCGGGCTTCCACGAAGCTCAAGTGCAGAATTTCGGCGACGATCGCAGCATCGCGGTGCGCCTGCTGCCCACCGAAGGGCAAGACGTGAACCAGGTCAGCAGGTCGGTGACCGAGGCCTTGCGGAAGATCGACCCGGACGTCGAGCTGCGTCGTGCCGAGGTGGTCGGTCCGCAGGTGGGCGAGGAGCTCACCAATCAGGGCGGCCTCGCGATTCTGTTCACCTTCGTGCTGATCGGCATCTACACGTGGTGGCGCTTCCAATGGAAGATGGGCGTCAGCGCCATCATCGCGACCCTGCACGATCCGTTGATCATCCTGGGCTTTTTCGCGGTCTCGGACATTCCTTTCGATCTCGCCGTGCTGGCCGCGATCCTGGCCGTCATTGGTTACTCGCTGAACGACACGGTCGTGGTGTTCGACCGCGTGCGTGAAAACTTCCAGTCCATGCGCCGGGCGTCGCCGGAAGAGGTCATGGACGCGTCCATCAACCAGACGCTGTCACGGACCATCATCACGTCGGGCGCCACCCTGCTGGTCGTGGTCGTGCTGCTGATCGAAGGCGGCGAGACGCTGCGCGGTTTCTCCTGGGCGCTGACCATCGGCATTCTGGTGGGTACGTATTCCTCGATTTACGTGGCCGGCGCGCTGGCGCTGGACATGAATCTGTCCGCGCAGGATCTGATCGAGCAGAAAAAGGACACTTCCGAGCTCGATGCCATTCCGTAACAAGAACTGGCCCTGACAGGAACTTGCAAGGCTCATGGCGGATACCGCAATAACAGCAGCAACAGCGGGAATGCCATGAGCTTGATGGTCTGGGTCGTCTTCTTCGCGCTCTATCTCGGCGTCCTGGCGCTGGACCTCGTGGTCCTGCACCGGGAGTCGAAGGCGATGAGCGTGAGCCAGGCGCTCGGCTGGACCGTCGTCTGGATTGTCGTCGCGCTGTCGTTCTCCGGCCTGGTGTACGGCGTTTACGAGCATCACTGGTTCGGCTGGCGCGTCACCCCGGACGCGCCGCGCGGCGCCGAGGCGATGATCCAGTACATCACCGGCTATCTGCTCGAGTGGACCCTGTCGGTCGACAACATCTTCGTGATCGCCATCATCTTCACTTACATGAAGATCCCGGCGCAGTTTCAGTATCGCGTGCTGTTCTGGGGCATCGTCGGGGCCATAGTGTTACGTGGCGCGATGATTGCGGCGGGCGCGGCGCTCATCCATGCGTTCGACTGGATGTTCTACGTGTTCGGCGCGATCCTGCTGCTGTCCGCGGCACGCATGTTGAAGAGCGAGGAAGAGCAGTTCGATCCCGGAAAGAGCGTGCTGGTGCGCCTGGCGCGTCGGGTCTATCCCGTCACCGACAAGCTCGACGGCGAACGTTTCTTCACGATGGTGAATGGCGCGCGCGCCGCCACGCCACTGTTCGTCACCTTGCTGCTGGTCGACTTCGCCGACGTGGTGTTCGCGGTCGACTCCATTCCCGCCATTTTCGCCGTGACCCAGGAACCGTTCATCGTGTTCACTTCGAACGCGTTCGCCATCCTGGGCCTGCGCTCGATGTACTTCGCCATCGCCGGGCTGATGATGATGTTCAAGTACATCAAGTTCAGCCTCATCTTCATCCTGGGCTTCGTCGGCGTGAAGATGATGCTGCATCATCATCTGGAAATTCCGCATGCCATTTCGCTGGGCGTGATCGTCGCGTTCCTGGCCATCGGCATCGTCGCGTCGCTGTGGGTGTCACGCCGCGAGAACGCGACCGGCGCCGTCGACCTGCGCAACGATTGAGCGACGGCAACTGAATATTCGTATGAGGAGTGAATCTTGGAATTCTTGACCGATCCCCAGGTATGGCTGGCGTTCGTGACGCTGACGGCCTTGGAGATCGTCCTCGGCATCGACAACATCATTTTCATTTCCATCCTGGTCGGGCGTCTGCCGCCCGAGCAGCGTTCCCGCGGTCGGACCTTCGGCCTGGCGCTGGCGATGATCACGCGCATCCTGCTGCTGCTGTCGATCACGTGGGTGATGGGGCTGTCGGAGGAATTGTTCTCGATCATGGGGCGCGGCGTTTCGGGACGCGACCTGATCCTGTTCGGCGGCGGTCTGTTCCTGATCGCCAAGAGCACGCTGGAGATTCATTCCAGCCTCGAAGGCGAAGGCGAGACCGGGCAGCGCGAAGCCAAGGGCAGCGCCACCTTCCTGTCGACCATCATTCAGATCTCCATCATCGACATCGTGTTCTCGCTGGACTCGGTGATCACGGCGGTAGGCATGGCCGATCACGTCGAAGTGATGATCGCGGCGGTGATCGTCGCGGTGCTGATGATGATGTTCCTGGCCGGCCCGATCGGCGACTTCGTCGATCGTCATCCAACCATCAAGATGCTGGCGCTGTCGTTCCTGATCCTGATCGGCGTGGCGCTGGTCGGCGAGGGCCTCGGCTTCCACATTCCGAAGGGTTACATCTACTTCGCGATGGCGTTCTCGGTCATCGTGGAGATGCTGAACATGCAGGTGCGCAAACGCATGAGCAGGGCTCCTGTCGAGGAGCCGCTCAAGCTGCGCAAGCGGGTCGAGGAAGAATAGGAGCGCGCGTCGCGCCGCGTTCAACCGAGCGCGGCGAGACGTTTCCGATTCTTGCTATCCAGATATAAGTTGTAGAGAGCGACGAACAGCGGGAAAAGGTTGGACATGACTCCGACCGAGTCGTTCTTGCCGAAGATGAAATAGCACAGCAGCAGCACGCTGCCGAGGGCGCTCATGTACCAGAACAGGGTGGGCATGACCGGCTTGCCGGAGGCCTTGGAGGCAGCCAGCTGCACGAACCAGCGGCCGGCGAACAGAAAGACGCCGGTGTAACCGATTAATTTCCACGGCGTCACCGTGACGCCGAACAACACGATCAGTACATCATTCATGGGCGCGACCAGACTCTGGACCAGCAAACGGGAAGCGGCACTTTACCGATATTGGCCCGGTTTTGGTGCTCGCCGTCGCTCTGGCGGGCCAGGGCAGTGCGGGCGCGCTCCTGCCACAGGTTGGATGACGTTCGCTAGCGGATGTGCCTATGATCCGCACCGCGCGGGCTACCTGCGGGTACCCAAGCGTGCGGCGAGCCCTTGATTGCGGTCTTAACACCAGCGGAATTGCAGACCCGAGGAAACCGACATAATGAATTGGCGTATCAAACCCCTCGCCGAAATTCTGGCGAGCGCCGAGAAAAAATCGCTGACGCGCACCCTGGGCGCGTTTCAGCTGACCATGCTCGGCATCGGCGCCGTGATCGGCACCGGTATTTTCGTGCTGACCGCCGAAGCCGCACAGAAGGCCGGTCCCGGCATGATGATGTCCTTCGTGATCGCCGGCTTCGTCTGCGCGGTGACCGCGCTGTGCTATGCCGAGCTGGCCGCCATGGTGCCGGTCTCGGGCTCCGCCTACACGTATTCGTACGCCGTGCTCGGTGAAGTAGTCGCATGGATGGTGGGCTGGGCCCTGATCCTCGAATACGCCGTCGCTGCGAGCGCGGTGTCGGTGGGATGGTCGAATTATTTCGTCGGATTGATGGAAAGGTCCTTCGACATAGACATACCGGCGGCCTTTACCAGCGGCATGCACGTCGGCGGCATCATGAACGTGCCAGCCGCCGTGATCGCATTGCTCGTCACCTCGTTGCTGGTGCTCGGTACGCGTGAGAGCGCGACCGTGAACGCTATCCTGGTCAGCATCAAAGTTGCGGCGCTGACGTTGTTCATCTTCCTGGCCGTGCCGGTGATGAACATGGAGAACTTCGAGCCATTCTCGCCCAACGGTTTCATCGGCGAGATTTCCGGCATGGGCATCGCGGGCGCCGCGGCTTCCATCTTCTTTGCTTACGTCGGCTTCGACGCGGTCTCGACGGCGGCGGAAGAAACCAAGAACCCTCAACGCAACATGCCCATCGGCCTGATCGGCAGCCTCGTGATCTGCACCATCTTCTACGTGCTGGTCGCCGCCGGCGCGGTGGGCTCCATCGGCGCGCAGCCGGTGATCGACCCGGCCACCAACCTCGCGTACGAGCCGGGCAGCGCCGATATCGCCATCGCCTGCCGTCAGCCGGACAATGACGACAAACTGGTGTGCAGCGGCGAGCCGCTGGCGCACGTGCTGGATCAGATCGGCTGGAAGAAAGTGTCGCAGCTGATCGGCCTGGCGGCGTTCCTCGCGCTGCCTTCCGTGATTCTAATGATGTTGTTCGGCCAGACGCGCATCTTCTTCGCCATGGCGCGTGACAAGCTATTGCCGTTCAACGAGTCGCTGACGCGCATTCATCCGAAGTTCCACACACCGCACGTCGTGACTATCGTCACTGGTTTGGCGGTGACCGTCTTCGCCGCGTTCTTCCCGGTCGGCGTGCTCGCCGATCTTTCCAACAGCGGCACGTTGTTCGCCTTCCTGACTGTGTCCGCCGGTGTGATGATCCTGCGCAAACGCGAACCCGAACGTCATCGCCCGTTCCGCGCCCCCGGCGTGTGGATCGTCGCGCCGCTCGCGATGGCCGGCTGCGCCTTCCTCATGTTCTCCCTGCCGCTGCGCACGCAGCTCACGTTCTTCTTGTGGGCGGGCTTGGGGTTGGTGGTGTACGCGCTGTACGGCTACCGCAAGAGCCCGATCGGCAACGGCGTAACCGAAAACCAGTAAGTTCGATTACGAACGCGGCGCTTCTCTTTAGGAGAGGCGCCGCGTTTTTATTTCAGGCCAGAAGACCTCGAGCGATCAAGTCAGCTCGGCGGGTACGTGAGGGGCGAGCAACTCCAGCAACGGTGCGTGGACCTTGGGGGTGCCGGCGAGGATGTTGCCGCCTTGTTTGTATTCCGTGCCCTGAAGCGAGCTCACCAGGCCGCCGGCTTCGGTGATGAGAAGGGTGCCGGCCGCGGTGTCCCAGGGGGAGAGGCCGAATTCCCAGAAGGCGTCGAGGCGGCCGGCGGCGACGTAGGCGAGATCCAGAGCGGCGGCCCCGGGGCGGCGGATGCCGGCGGTGGCTTGGGTGACGGCCTTGAACATGGCCATGTAGTTGTCGAGCCAATGCAGATTGGTGCGATAGGGAAAGCCCGTGCCGATCAGCGCGCGCTCCAGGCCGACGTGCGGGCTGACGCGAATGCGCCGTCCATCCAGCTGCGCGCCTTCGCCGCGCGAAGCTGTAAACAGTTCCTGCCGCATCGGATCGTAGACCACCGCATGTTCCATGCGACCACGCCGCTGCACGCCGATGGAAACGGCGAATTGCGGGAAGCCATGCAGGTAGTTGGTGGTGCCGTCGAGCGGATCGATGATCCACACGAACTCGCTATGGATCGAGCCGCCGTGCGAGCCGCTTTCCTCGGCTAGGAAGGCGTGATCGGGATAGCTCTTGCGCACCGTATCGATGATTTCCATCTCGGCCTGGGTGTCGATCTCCGAGACGAAATCGTTCTGCCCCTTCTGGCGGATATCGAGGCGATGCACGCGGTTCATGCCACGGACGATGACTTCACCGGCGCGACGGGCGGCACGGACGGCAATATTGAGCAAAGGCTGCATGTAACAACGACCTCGAAAAAATCGGCTCCCCCATAATCACAACTGGGGCGATCGGGGTGGGGCAGGAATGGTAAAGAGCGGGGCGGCGTTCCAAAGAAGGAACCAGGGGCCGGCCGGGGGGCGCTAGAATAGCGCATTACGATGAGTATTCGTGTCGTCCTGGTCGATCCCAAGCACCCCGGCAATATTGGCGCGGTGGCGCGCGCCATGAAAAACATGGGGCTCACTGAGCTGCACCTGGTCCGCCCTAAGGCTTTCCCGGATGCGGAGGCCACCGCTCGCGCCTCGGGCGCCGACGACGTGCTGGACGCCGCCCGGGTGCATGAGGAATTCGAGGACGCCATCGCCGATTGCGGTCTGGTGGTGGGCACCAGCGCGCGCCAGCGCTACCTCACGTTCGACCTCGTCGAGCCACGCGAGTGCGCGCAACTGGTCGCCGAAGCTGCGCAAGTCGGCAATGTCGCGCTCGTGTTCGGCTCGGAAAAGTACGGGCTGCTCAACGTCGAGCTGGCGCGCTGCCACCGGCTCGTCACCATTCCGACGGCGGGCGACTACGCATCGCTGAATCTCGCCATGGCGGTGCAGGTCATCGCGTACGAGGTCTTGTTGGCCACGCGGCCCGGCGCGCCTACGCCGCCCGCGCCCGACGTTCCGTTCGCGACTGGCCGTGAGATGGAGCTGCTGTACGAGCACTTCGAGCGAGTGCTGGAAGAAATCGAGTTTCGCGACCGCACCGGCGGCGGTCACCTGATGGCGCGCATCCGTCGTCTATTCAACCGCGCGCGCCTCGATCAAAATGAAATGAATATTCTTCGTGGCGTCCTGACCGCTGTCCAAGCGCGGCGACGCCACGCCGGAACGAAGTGACTACTGACTAATGAATAGCACGAGCAGCTCGGCGAAAGCTTCGCCTGCCATTTATCTCGACTACGCGGCCACTACGCCCGTGGACCCTCGCGTCGCCGAGGTGATGATCGAATGCCTGAAGCCGGAAGGGCCGCACGGCAATCCGTCGTCGATGGGCCACGACTTCGGTCGTCGCGCTCGCGCGATGGTGGAGAAGGCGAGGCAGCAAGTGGCTGCCTCCGTCGGTGCACGTCCTGAGTGCATCGTCTGGACGTCCGGCGCGACTGAATCGGACAACCTCGCAATCCTCGGTGTCGCACGCTTCCACGCCGATCGTGGCCGTCATGTGATCACTGCCCGCACCGAGCACAAAGCCGTGCTCGACGCGTTCAAGCAGCTCGAGAAGGAAGGCTTCGAAGTGACCTGGCTCAAGCCGGGCACCGACGGCATCGTGCGGCCCGAGCAGGTGCGCGACGCGCTTCGGCCGGATACGCAGCTGGTTTCGCTCATGCACGTCAACAACGAGACCGGTGTGATCCAAGACGTCGCCGCCGTGGGTGCGATCTGCCGCGAACGCGGCGTGCCATTCCATGTCGACGCCGCACAGAGCGCGGGCAAACTGCCGCTGAACGTCGAGACGATGAATATCGATCTGCTGTCGTTGACGGCGCACAAAAGCTACGGGCCCAAGGGCATCGGCGTGCTGTACGTGCGTCGCAAGCCGCCGCTCGGCTTGAAGCCGTTGTTTCATGGCGGCGGTCAGGAGCTGGGCCTGCGTTCCGGCACGTTGCCGACGCATCAGATCGTCGGCATGGGCGAGGCTTTCGAGATCGGGGAGCGTGACCGCGAGTCCGACGTTGCTCGCATCGCCGTCCTCCGTGATCGGCTCTGGCAGGGCCTCGCGGCGATTGGCGGAGTGGAGCTGAACGGCCATCCGACCGAGCGCGTGGCTGGCGTGCTCAACGTTTGTTTCCACAATGTCGAAGGCGAGAGCCTGCGCTTCGCGCTGCGCGAGCTTGCGATCTCCTCCGGCTCCGCCTGTTCGTCGGGATCGGACGAGGCGTCGTATGTTCTACGCGCGCTTGGTCGCAGCGATCAGCTGGCGCAAAGCTCGATTCGCTTCAGCCTCGGCCGCTTCACTACACCGGACGACGTGGATCGAGCGATCGCCATCGTCGGCCGCGAAGTCGCGCGGCTGCGTGCCCTGACTCCAACGTCCACATAATGAGCGTTGCTTCCCCTGAAGGGGGAAGCAACTATTTCAGTCATGGAACCTGAATACTCGCCCACCGTCGTCGACCACTTCGAGCATCCGCGGAACAGCGGACACTTCGAAGCGGGCGAGGGCGTCATCAAGGGAACAGCGGGCGATATCGACCAGGGCACGATGTTCGCTCTCAGTGCGCGCATCGCCGGCGATCGGATCGAAGCGGTGCGCTTCGAAGCGTACGGCTGTCCTCACTGCATCGCCGCCGGCTCCTGGCTGAGCGAACGACTGGTGGGGCTGACCCGACAGGAGCTGCGCGCCTGGCGCTGGCGCGACGCCGACCAGGCGCTGCGATTCCCGATGGAAAAGCGTGGGCGACTTCTCATTCTGGAGGACGCCGTACGCGCTTTGAGTGAAGCCTGGGGCCGGCTCATTCCATAATGACGCCCTGTCATAGCCACATTGGCATGACCCTCGCACTTGATTCAGCGGGCCGCCGCCATCACGCTTGTACACGCTATGAGCATCTCACTGACTCCCGCCGCCGCCGATCGTGTCCAGTCTTTCCTCACACGCAGGGGCCGTGGCCTGGGCCTGCGCCTCGCGGTCAAGAAGACTGGCTGTTCAGGTTTCGCCTACGTGGTGAACTATGCCGACGACATCGGCTCGAACGACGTGGTGTTCGAGGACCGGGGCGTCAAGGTCATCGTCGACCGCGACAGCCTCGACTACATCAACGGCACCGAGGTCGACTTCGTGAAGCAGGGCCTGAACGAAGCCTTCCGCTTCCGTAACCCCAAGGCCAAGGGCGAATGCGGCTGCGGTGAGAGTTTCTCGGTGTAAGGCGTAAGCCTCTGGCCTAACTCCGCGTCCCGACTCATTTTCTTGCTGCTCCCGGCCATGCCGGGTAGACTGCGCGCGCGCAATTGCCGCCGCCCGGCGACAAGATCTCGGGCTGGCGTCGCAAACTCTTTCCAATTCATTGATTAACGGGACGATTCCATGGCGGTCGAACGCACTTTCTCCATTGTCAAACCCGACGGCGTGCAGAAGAACGTGATCGGTGAGGTGTACCGCCGCTTCGAGCAGGCCGGCCTCAAGATCATTGCCGCCAAGATGATCCAGCTGACCCAGGCCCAGGCCGAAGGCTTCTACGCGGTCCACAAGGAACGCCCGTTCTTCAAGGACCTGGTCAAGTACATGATCTCCGGCCCGGTGGTCGTGCAGGTGCTGGAAGGTGAAAACGCGGTGGCCAAGAATCGCGAGCTGATGGGCGCCACCGACCCGAAGAAGGCCGATAAGGGCACGATCCGCGCGGATCTCGCCACCAGCATCGAAGAGAACACGGTGCACGGCTCGGACAGCCTCGACAACGCGAAGATCGAGATCGCATACTTCTTTGCGACCTCGGAACTGTGCCCGCGCACGCGTTAATCGCGACTGCAGGCATCTCATGAACGCGACGACCGCCAAGACGAATTTGCTCGGCCTGACACGGACCGAGCTGGAGGCGTTCGTCGCGAACATGGGCGAGAAGCCGTTTCGCGCCAGGCAACTGATGAAGTGGCTCTACAAGCGCCACGTCGCCGACTTCGAGCAGATGACCGATCTGGCGAAGAGCTTCCGCGCGAAACTGAGCGAAGTTGCCGAAGTCGTCGTGCCAGAGATCACGATGACGCAGGTGTCCACGGACGGGACCCGCAAATGGCTGCTCGCGATGAACACGAGCGAGGGCGTGAAGCAGGGCATCGAGATGGTGTTCATCCCGGAGCCCGGCCGCGGCACGCTGTGCATTTCCAGTCAGGTCGGATGTGCGATGGACTGCACGTTTTGCTCAACTGCCCAGCAGGGCTTCAACCGAAACCTCACCGCCGCCGAAATTGTCGGTCAGGTGTGGCTCGCGAACAAAGAACTGGGCTATCAGCATGGCGGCGATCGCGTCGTCACCAATATCGTGTTCATGGGCATGGGCGAGCCGCTGGCGAACTATCGCAACGTGGTGCCGGCCACCGAGATTCTCATGGACGATCTGGGCTTCGATATTTCCCGTCGCCGTGTAACGGTGAGCACGTCCGGCCTCGTGCCGCAGATGTTGAAGCTCGCCGAAGAGACCAACTGCGCGCTCGCGGTTTCGTTGCACGCGCCGAACGATACGTTGCGCGACGAGCTCGTGCCCATCAACCGCAAGCACAAGATCGCCGAGCTGCTGGACGCCTGCTGGGTCTACGTGAACAAGCAGAACGCGCGCAGCATCACTTTCGAATACGTCATGCTCGACGGCGTCAACGATCATCCCGAGCATGCGCACGAGCTGGTCGCCTTGTTGAAAGGCCGGCCGGCCAAGCTGAACCTGATTCCGTTCAATCCTTTTCCGGGCACGCGCTACAAGCGTTCCAGTGCCGCTGCCATCGAGCGCTTCCGTGACATCCTCAATGCGAACGGAGTGATCGCGACCACGCGTCGTACGCGCGGCGACGATATCGATGCTGCCTGCGGACAGCTGGTCGGACGCGTGCACGATCGAACAACGGTTCGTCTGGGCTCGAAGCTGATCTCAGTGGCGGTGCAATGATGAAGCTCGCAGCGGTGGGTTTGTCGGTGGTCGTGCTGGCCGCTCTGAGCGGGTGCGAGAGCACCAGGGATACGCTGGGCACGCCCGACGCCGTGCGCGCGGCCGAAATCAATTTGCAGATCGGCACCGACTACCTGCGCAAGAACAATCTGGCGCAGGCCAAGGAAAAGATCGACAAAGCCATCGAGCAGAATCCACGCAGCTCGCAAGCGCAGATCACCGCCGGCCTGCTGTACGAGCAGCTCGGCGACAGCGACAAGGCCGAGTCGCACTTCGCCAAGGGCCTGGCGCTCGATCCGGAGAATCCGGAAGTGCAGAACAACTACGGCGCGTATCTGTGCCAGAAGGGCAAACACGAGCGCGGCGAGAAGCTGATGCTCCAGGCCGCCGCCAATAAGTTGTATCGCACGCCCGAAGTGGCGTACCTGAATGCCGCGAACTGCGCGAGCGCCGGCGGCGACGTTAAGCGCGCCGAGGCGAATCTTCGCAAGGCGCTGGCGGTGCGGCCGAAATTCGGCGAAGCGCTGTACCAGATGGCCGATCTGCAATTCAAACAAACCGACTATCTGTCCGCTCGTGGGTTCCTCGAACGGTACACGGAAGTTGGCCGCACCAGCCCGGCGACGCTGTGGCTGGGCGTGCGTATCGAGCGGGCCCTGGGCAATGCCGCGGCCGCGAAGAACTATGCGGAGCGATTGAAACTGGAATACCCGAGGGCTGCTCAGACCAAGGAGTTGATCGAGTCCGAGCGGAATCCTGGATGAATGCAGCTGGCGATAGCAGCGAACGCCCCGCGGCCGAGACCGCACCGGCCGACTCTCCCGAGCCGGCTGCCGAGTCGCTGACGCCTGGCGAACTGCTACGACGCGAGCGCGAACGGCGCTCGATTCCTCAGCTGCACATCGCCGAAGAGCTGCATCTGGACATCCGCATGGTCGAGGCCATCGAGGCGAATCGCTTCGCGGAGCTCGGCGTGCCGGTGTATGCGCGCGGGCATTTGCGACAGTACGCGGCGCTGCTCGGACTGTCGCCGCAGCTCATCATCGAGCGTTACGAAGCGCTGACCGGTCGGCAGGAAGTGCCGGTGCCGATTCCTGCGTCCGTCGCCGTTGGCAGCTCGGTGGCCATGCAGCGGCCGTCGCTGGCCGGCCCGTTGTGGCTGGGCGTGGCCTTGATCGCGGCGGCGGTGGGTTGGTGGGTTTGGGCGACGGTGGCGACGCCGGGCGATCCAGTGCAGGCTGCGCTGGACGAACAGATCGCTGCCGAGGAGTCGGATGCGAGTAGCGAGACGGTGCAGACGCCGTCGCAGCCAGAAGTTGTTCCGGCATCGCCGGCGCCGAGTGCCGTGCAGCCCGCGCCAGCGACGAGCTCTACGACGACGCCGGCAGCGGGCGCTGTGCGAGTGCGGCTCGAGTTCAGCGACGCATCGTGGACCGAAATCTACGACGCCGCGGGCAAACAGTTGATGTTCGGTCTCGGGGAGAGCGGGCGCGTGCGCACTATCTCCGGCACGCCGCCATTGCGAGTGACGCTCGGCAAGGCGTCCGCGGTCACGGTTCAGGTGAACGACCAGCCCGTGGTGGTGCCGCGCAGAGCGGGGAAGGACGCGGCGAAATTCGTGATCGCCGCCAGCGGCGCGGTCGAGATGATGAGTCAGCAGACGACGACGGGTGAGGTTTCGGGCGAGTGAGCCAGCAGCAGATCCAGCCGCCTCGCGGCATGAACGATATTTTGCCGGTGGACATGGCGGCCTGGCAGCGCCTGGAGAATCTGGCGCGCGAGATTTTCGCGTCCTACGCCTACCAGGAAATCCGCGTGCCCATCGTCGAGCACACGAACCTGTTCAAGCGCTCCATCGGCGAGTTCACCGACGTCGTCTCCAAGGAAATGTTTACTTTCCAGGATCCGGGCGGCGACTCGCTGACCCTCCGTCCGGAAGCGACGGCCGGCATCGTGCGCGCCATGATCAGCAACGGCCTGCTGCACAATCAGAAGCAGCGCGTGTGGTGCGCCGGTCCGATGTTCCGTCACGAGAAGCCGCAGCGTGGCCGCTTCCGTCAGTTTTATCAGCTCGATGTCGAGGCCTTCGGTTATCCCGGTCCGGACATCGATGCGGAAGTGATTCTGCTCAGCTCGCGTCTGCTGACCAAGGCGGGCGTGCAACGCATCGAGCTGAACTTGAATTCGCTCGGCACGCCGGCATCGCGCCGCGTGTATCGCGAGAAGCTGGTGGAATATTTCAACGCTTATAAGTCCAAGCTGGATCCCGACAGCCTGCGCCGGCTCGACGGCAATCCGCTGCGCATTCTGGACAGCAAGAACCCCGAGCTGCAGGACATCATCAAGAACGCGCCGATGCTCACCGAGCATCTCGATGAAGAGTCACGCCGCCACTTCAGCGGGCTGTGCCGTCATCTCGATGCGTTGGGCATCAAATATGTTTTGAACCCGTTGTTGGTGCGCGGCCTGGATTACTACTCGCACACGGTGTTCGAGTGGGTCACCACCGAGCTGGGCTCGCAGGGCGCGGTGTGTTCGGGTGGACGTTACGACGGTCTGGTCGAGCAGTTGGGCGGCAAGGCCACGCCGGCGATCGGTTGGGCGCTGGGTCAGGAACGTATCGTGGAGCTGCTCCGCGTGCAGGCTGGCGAGGTGCGGGCGACTGCGCCGGATGTTTACTTCGTGATCGCGGGCGAGCGGGCCGAAGCCGAAGGGCTGCGCTTGGCCGAAACGCTGCGCGATCAGGTGCCGCGCATCCGCGTCGAAATGAATTGCGGCGGCGGCAGCTTCCAATCACAGCTCAAGCGGGCCGACAAGAGCGGCGCGACGTACGCATTGATTCTGGGCGACGCGGAAACCGACAAACGCGTCGCCGGTCTGAAGTCCTTGCGGGTCGAGGCGCCGCAGATGGAAATCGCCTGGGAGCGATTGGTCGAAGAGCTGCGCTCACGGCTGGCCCAAGGCAATAACCAGAGCCTGAATGGACTTCAGGCTTAGCCCTTTCACTACTTACTACAATCAAGACACAAGTCATGGTCGAAGAGTATCTGACCGATCGCGATCAGGAAGAGGCGCTGCGCAACTGGTGGCGTGAGAACTGGACCTGGATCCTCGGGGGCATCGTGCTCGGCCTGGTGTTGCTGGGCGGCTGGCAGTACTGGAAGGTCCGCACCGCGAATACCGCCGCGGCGGCCGCCAAGCTGTACGAGGATTTTCGTGGCGCCCTGGAACGTAACGAGCTGGAGGCGGCGAATCGTTCGCTCGGCACGCTGGCGGCCGACCACGCGACGTCGCCGTACACGCAGCAGGGCCGGTTGCTGCTCGCCAAGAAGCACGTCGACGAAGGCAAGTTCGACGAGGCGGTGCCCTTGTTACAAAGTGTTGCAAACGAATCGAGCGACGCCGAACTGGCGTGGGTCGCGCGCCTGCGCGTCGCCCGTCTGCTCATTCAGCAAGGCAAGCACGACGAGGCGCTGAATCTGCTGGATCCGGAGAAGGCTGGAGCGTTCGCCGCGCAGGTTCGCGAGATCCGTGGCGATGCGCAGGTTGCGAAAGGCAATCCTGACGCTGCGCGAGCCGAGTATGCAGCGGCATTGACCGCTAACATCGGCGGTGGCGCGGATCGAATGATCGACCGCAGCTTGCTCGAAATGAAACTGCAGGATGTGGGTGGCGACAAGAAAGCCCCCGAGCCTGCGGCCAACCCGGCGCCGGCCGAGGGTCAACCATGATTGAAACAAAGACTTCCTTGACGCGTCTGTATCGGGGTGCGCGCATTGCCGCTGCCGCGACGGCCTTGCTGGTCATGCTCGGCTGTGACAACGATAAGGAAGTCGATCCGCCAGCGGAGCTCACCGACATCACGACCACGCGTGACGTGCGCCGTGTCTGGACGGTGGGACTCGGCGGCGATTCCGAGCGGCTGCGTCTGGCGCTGAAGCCGGTCGTCGCGGACGGTGTGGTCTATGCCGCTTCTCACGATGGCGAAGTCGTCGCGATGGCGGCCGACACCGGCAAGCGGAATTGGCTGGTCAAGACCAAGCTGGCGCTCTCGGCGGGACCGGAAGTCGGTGGTGGCCTGGTGGTTCTGGGTTCGAGCGATGGCGACATCATCGGGCTCGACGCCAGCAACGGCGCGCAGCGCTGGCGCAAGTCCATCGCGAGCGAAATTCTGGCGCAGCCGCTGCTCGTGAACGACACCGTCGTGATCCGCACCGTCGATGGTCACATCGAAGGTTTGTCCGCGGCCGATGGCTCGACCAAGTGGGCTGTCGACGAGCAAGTGCCGAGGCTGACTTTGCGTGGCACCGCGCCGCCTGTGCTGGCGGGCGATCGCATCATCGCCGGCTTCGACAGCGGCAAAGTGCTGGCCATCGATCCGCGTAACGGCGATGTGCTGTGGGACACGATTGTGAACGCGCCCCGCGGCCGTACCGAGCTGGAACGTCTCACCGACATCGACTCGCCCGCGCGCGTTTCGGGTGATGACATTTTCGTGGTCGGCTTCCAGGGCCGCGTCGCCATGTTGGCGCGCGACTCGGGCCAGATCTGGTGGGCGCGCGATGCTTCGAGCTATCGCGGCTTCACGATGGATGAACAGAATCTGTATCTCACCAACGCGGATAGCGTCGTGATCGCCATGCGTCGCAGTGACGGCGCCGTGCAGTGGGAGCAGGACACGATGAAACGTCGCGGCCTGACCGCGCCCGCCATCGATGGCGACGCGCTGGTGGTGGGCGACTTCGAGGGTTATTTGCACTGGCTCGACAAAGCCACGGGCAACATCGTGGCGCGCCAGAAGACCGATGGCGAGCGCATCTCCAACTCCGCAGTTAGCGACAACCAACGCGTGTTCGTCCAGACGGACTCGGGCAAGTTGCTGGTGTTTCGCAGCGGCGCTCGCGAAGTGAAGACTGCCGACAGCGGCCAATAACGGCCGCTGCACGGGCAGCGCGCCGCAACGATATTCGTCATTCCCATCATGCTGCCTGTCATTGCTCTGGTCGGTCGCCCCAACGTCGGCAAGTCGACGTTGTTCAACTTCCTGACGCGCACTCGCGACGCGCTGGTCGCGGATATGCCCGGTCTGACCCGCGACCGTAACTACGGCTACGGCAAGGTCGGTTCGATTCCCTATGTGGTGGTCGATACCGGCGGTCTGGTCGTCGACGCTCGCGGCGTCGAGCAGCAGATGGTCAAGCAGGCGTTGCGTGCGGTGGAGGAGGCCGACCGAGTTTTGTTTCTGGTCGATTCGCGCGCTGGCGTCACGCCCGACGATCACTACATCGCGCAGACGCTTCGCAAGCTCAACAAGAAAGTGTTTTTGTTGGCGAACAAGGCGGAAGGCGTCGACTCGGCCACGGCCGGTGCGGATTTTTATGCGCTCGGGTTAGGCGAGCCGCATGCAATCTCCGCCGCGCATGGCGACGGCGTGAAGGCGTTGATGGATGAGGCGTTGGAAGGCATCGAGCTGGCGGAAGGCGCGGCTGCCGCGGGTGGTCAGGACGATATTCGCGTCGCTGTCATCGGACGGCCCAACGTCGGCAAGTCCACGCTCATCAATCGTTTGCTCGGGGAAGAACGTTTGATTTCGTTCGATCAGCCCGGCACTACGCGTGACGCGGTGTTCGTGCCGTTCGAGCGCGACGGCCATAACTACATGTTGATCGATACCGCCGGCGTGCGCCGTCGCGCGCGCGTCGAGGAAGCGATTGAGAAGTTCAGCGTCATCAAGGCGCTGCAGGCGGTGGATTCTGCGAACGTCGTCATCGGCGTGATCGACGCGCACGATGCCGTTACCGAACAGGATGCGAGTTTGTTCGGCATGGTCGCAGAGCGAGGGCGTGCGCTGTTGATCGCCGTCAACAAGTGGGACGGCATTCCTTCCGACAAGCGCGACGAGATTCGCGCCGGTTTGGATTTGCGCCTGCCGTTCTTGGATTTCGCGCCGGTGCATTTCATTTCAGCTCTGCACGGCACTGGCGTGGGCGAGCTGATGCGCGGCGTGAAGCATGCATTCGACGCTTCGATGCGCGAGATGGCGACACCTGAGCTGACTCGCGTGCTGGAGACGGCCATGATGCAGCACCAGCCGCCGTTGGTCCGCGGCCGTCGCATCAAACTGCGCTACGCCCACCAGGGCGGCCGCAACCCGCCCATCATCGTGGTCCACGGCAACCAGATCCAACACATCCCGGACGCCTACAAGCGCTACCTGGCCAACGTGTTCCGCAAGAACTTCCGCCTCGAAGGCACGCCCGTGCGCATGGAATTCCGCACCGACGAAAACCCCTTCAAAGGCAAACGCAATCCTCTGACCCCCCGCCAACGCCGCTCGCGCCAGCGGCTGATGAAGCGGGTGAAAAAGAAAGGCTGAAGCCGGTCCCGGCCGCTGGAGTTACCAGCGATGCTTTCCGGATCCGACCCTGGAAAAAAATAAAAACCCCTTCCCCTCCCGTGCACGGGAGGGGCGGGGTGGGTCTTCCGGCCAGTTGGCAGACCCAGTGGGGCATTTGCATATAGCAGCCAGCAATGTTGGACTGCCGCAGCTAGGTATTACACTCCCGGTGACACTCCGGTCCTGAACAGGCTCACACCGTACCTCATGGCTTCAGCACGCAAACTTCTCAAGCTCGACCGCCCGTTCCCCATGCGGCGCGGTGGCGCGCTGCAGAATGTGCAGATCGCTTACGAGACCTGGGGCGACCTGAATTTCTGCAACGACAACGCCATCCTGATCTTTACGGGGCTGTCGCCCTCGGCCCACGCTGCATCATCGACCGAGGATCCCGCGCCGGGCTGGTGGGAAGACATGATCGGCCCGGGCCGTCCCATCGACACTCGCCGTTTCTTCGTGATCTGCGTGAACTCGCTCGGCAGTCCGTTCGGCTCGACGTCGCCGGCATCGATCAATCCCGCGACCGGACAGTGTTATCGACTGACATTCCCGGTCCTGACCGTCGAGGACATCGCACGCGCCGGCCATGAAGTCGTCGCATCGCTCGGGATCAAGAAGCTCGCCGCCGTCGTGGGCCCGTCGCTCGGCGGCATGACGGTGTTGGCGTACTGCGCCTTGTTTCCAGAAGGAGCTCGAGCGCTGGTCTCCATCTCGTCCGCCGCTCGCTCCACACCGTTCGCCATCGCCTTGCGCTCTCTCCAGCGTGAGATGATTCGTCGCGATTCAGCCTGGCTGGACGGCAACTATCCGCCCGATGCGATTCCAGTGCAGGGGATGCGCCTCGCCCGCAAGCTCGGCATGATCACTTATCGCTCGGCAAAAGAATGGCTGCAGCGTTTCGGCCGCGAACGCGCCAACGCCGAACGCAAACCCGGCGATCCGTTCGGCATCGACTTCGAAGTCGAGTCGTACCTGGAGAACCACGCCGTCAAGTTCATCGGCCAGTTCGACCCGAACTGCTATTTGTATATTTCACGCGCCATGGATTTGTTCGACCTCGCCGACCACGGCGGCTCAGTCGCCGAAGCCCTGCGCCGCTTCACCGTCGAGCGCGCCCTCATCATCGGCGTGGAAACAGATCTGTTGTTCCCCATCGAACAACAACAGGAACTCGCCGACGGCCTCAGCAACGGCACCCGCACCGTCCAATTCGCCCGCCTGCCGTCCATCCAGGGCCACGACTCCTTCCTCGTCGACATGGACCGCTTCCGCCCCGTCGTCGCCGACTTCCTCGCCGACCTGAAGCTCGCCAATCCCTGATTTCGTAGGCTGGAAGACCCATCCCCTAATCCCCTCCCGTGAACGGGAGGGGAACTAGATTTCTATGTATTTGTGCTCGCCTGCGGCGAGCACGCGCCAGCTCGGAAACTCGCTGCGGCGAGCTGGCTGCAATATGCCACATACGTTGAAGGCGTCGTTCGAGGTGACCTTCCTTCTTCCGGCAGTGTCGAGAAAGAGGGACCTTTTCGGCACAGTGCGCCCAGGGACGGGACCCGGCGGCACGCGCGATAGCGCGGGCAAGGGGGAGCACGGTGCCGGAAGGAGGGAGGTCACCTCGGACGGCGCGAACCACCGGCGCCTCTTCCTCCGAACACAGCCCGCCGCAGGCGAAAAAGGTGGGGCTTCCGCCGGCCGGGGCAACAGTCACGCTAGGCGCACCGCCCCTCGTCCCGTATGCTCTCCGGCCCTTTCGCCAGCGACAGCGGCGCGACCGATGACCACAATAGTGACGCCTCAATCCGGGGCCTGGACCACACCCGCGACCGCCCGAGGACCCGCGATGAGCACCCGCAAGCGCCACATCGTTTCCATCCTGTTACAGAACGAAGTCGGCGCGCTCACGCGTGTCGCCAGTCTGTTCTCCACGCGCGGCTACAACATCGAGTCGTTGAATGTCGCGCCCACCGAAGATCCGACGGTGTCGCGGTTGACGCTGGTGACCACCGGCACCGAAGCGGTGGTTCAGCAAATCGTCAATCAGTCGCTCAAGCTCATCGACGTAGTGAACGTCGACGACGTGACGCGCGATCAGCACGTCGAACGCGAGCTGTTGTTACTGAAGTTGCGCGTGTCGGGCTCGCAGCTCGCCGCCGTGAACTCCGCTGTGCAAAAGGCGGGCGGAAAAGTCTTGTCGGATGACGCGGAAAGCTATACCGTCGAACTCACCGATAGTGAAGCGCAGATCAACAGGTTCATCGCCGAAGCGGGGAATCTCGGCGAAGTTCTGGAGGTCGTGCGCAGCGGTGCACTGGCGATGTTGCGAGGAGCGACCACGCTCCGCGCCTGATCGGCTGGCGATCGAGTTCTCTGCAAACATCACGGGGCAGGATGTTTCGCAGGACGCGCTCAATTCTTTGAACGTGTACCTGGAAACCTGGACCTGCGGACGATGATGCTTTGGGAGAGATGATGTACCGCCTGTATGATTATCTGCCTTCGGGCAACGGCTACAAAGTGCGCCTGGTGCTCAAGCAGCTGGCGCTGCCGTACGAGCTGATCCAGCTCGATATCAAAGTCGGCGCGACCCGCACTCCCGAATTCCTGGCGAAAAATCCCAACGGCCGCATCCCGGTGCTGGAGATCCCCGAGAAGGGCTACCTCTCCGAGAGCCACGCCATCATTTCGTATCTGGCGGAAGGCACTCAGCTGATTCCCGATGATGCGTATCAGCGCGCCCGCATGTGGCAATGGATGTGCTTCGAGCAATACAACCTCGAGCCCAACATCGGCACGGTGCGCTTCTGGCTGAAAATGCTGGGCAAGACCCGCGCAGAATTGGGCGAGAAGCTCATCGAGAAGAAAAAAATCGGCTACGCCGCGCTCGACGTTCTCGAAGACGGACTGCGCGAACGCACGTTCCTGGTCGCCGATCAGTTCACGCTGGCGGACATCGCGCTGTACGCGTACACGCATGTCGCGCACGAAGGCGGCTTCGATCTCGCGCCTTATCCAAACATTCGTGGCTGGTGCGACCGCGTGTCCTCGCAGCCGCATTGGGCGCCCATTACTTCGACTTAGGGCAGTAACACCGTCGAGCCCGTCGTGCGGCGGGCTTCGAGGTCGGCGTGCGCACGCGACGCTTCCTTGAGCGGATACGTCTGACCGATCTGCACTTTGATCACGCCGCTTCCCATCAGATCGAACAACTCCCCCGCGGCGCGCGCCAGAGCTGGACGTGTCCCAGTGAAATGAAACGCCGTGGGTCGCGTGAGATACAGCGAGCCGCGCTTCGACAATTCCAACGGCGAAATCGCGGGCGGCGCACCTGAAGCGTTGCCGTAACTCACCATCAGGCCGCGCGGTCGCAACGTATCCAGCGAGCGCATGAAGGTATCTTTGCCGACTGAGTCATACGCCACCGCCACACCTCGACCGCCAGTGATTGCCTTGGCCTGCGCCACCCAATCATCGTCGCTCAGCAACGCATGTTGTGCGCCCAACTCGCGCGCCGTATCGGCCTTCGCGGCGGAACCGACAACTGCGATCACGGTCGCGCCGAGATGACGAGCCCACTGCACGAGAATGGATCCGACGCCGCCAGCGGCCGCATGCACTAACAGTGCATCGCCTTTGCGCACTTTGTAGACCTGACGCAGCAGCATGTGCGCCGTCAGGCCTTTGAGCATCGCGGCGGCCGCGGTTCGATCGTCGATCGCATCGGGAATTTTCACGAGCCGATCCGCCGACATGACGCGAGCTTCTGCATACGAGCCGGAACCGCTCGCGGAGTAAGCGACGCGGTCGCCGACTTTCACATGCTTCACACCGGGACCGATGGCTTCGACGACGCCCGCCGCTTCCTTGCCAGGCGTGGCCGGCAGCGGCATCTGATAGAGGCCGTTGCGCTCGTAGACGTCGATGAAATTGAGGCCGACGGCGGCATGGCGCAGTCGGACCTGGTCGCGCGCGGGCTCGCCCAACTCGATGGATTCCCAACGCAGCACGTCGGGGCCGCCCGTTTCATGGAAGCGAATGATGCCAGTCATGCGCGGATTGTAACCGCGTAGCGGCATGCAAAGGTGCAGGCGGCGAACGAACGCCGCCTGGCATCACGCGCGTCGGTTACAGCGCTTGATCGTCGGCTTCGCCGGTGCGGATGCGCAGCACGCGCTCCAGATCGGTGATGAAGATCTTGCCGTCGCCCACTTTGCCGGTCTTGGCGGCGCCGATGATGGCCTCGACCACCTGATCGACCAGCGAATCCTTCACCGCCACTTCGATGCGGGTCTTGGGAACGAAATCCACGACGTACTCCGCGCCGCGATAGAGCTCGGTATGACCGCGCTGCCGGCCGAAGCCTTTGACCTCGGTGACTGTCATGCCGGACACGCCGATTTCCGACAACGCGGCACGAACGTCGTCGAGCTTGAACGGCTTGATGATTGCGCTGATGAGTTTCATTCCCCGTGGCTCCTGTCTCGATTGCGCTACCCCGACCTGGTCATCCGCGTTCACGCGCGAGGTCGGGAGTTTGGGTTTTTCATTTCCGCTTGGGTTGCATGGCGTGGCCAGACTACCTTGCACACCGCGGCGAGGGTTTGCAATGCACGTTCTATGCCGCGCGCCCCGGCCCGGCGTGACCGCTGGCTGTCAGCTTACCAGCAGCCTGCCGGTAAAAAACCGATCGATCTCGCACCAGTTTGGCGCGCGACCCGATCCGGCCGCGCGCGTTTGGTGCGACCGGAAGGCTGTGCGAGAGCACAGCCGAGGGAATCCCGCGAGACGACCGGAAGGCTGTGCGCGAGCACAGCCGAGGGAATCCCGCGAGACGACCGGAAGGCTGTGCGAGTGCACGGCCGAGGGAATCCCGCGGGACGGCTGGCACGTGACCCACATCGCGTCCCCGGCAAGCCGGTCCATCAGTTCTGTTGCCGGCGGCGCGCTCCTGTGCGAAAAGGGGCGCCGGCATTTTGAGAGCAGGTCAGATCAAAGATGGAGGGCGGCACGCGTAACGGCGCATCCATGTTCAGCGGGTACTGGTTGGCCGCAATCGCTCTCGGCAGTGTGACCGGCTCCGCAATCGGCGCCGACCACGGCGACTCCCGGATTCTATATTTCGAGCCTCTGCAGCTCGCCCCTGCCTCCAGCCCCGGTCAGCAAAAGTCAGCGCGCTCGCGCGAGCTTCAGTTCGACGCCTACGGCCGGCGCTTCACTTTGACGCTGGAGCCCAACGACAAGCTGTCGCCGCTACTGCAATCCGATTCGAGCAGTTCCGACATCGAGCTCTACCGTGGTCAGATCAACGGCGTGTCCCAGTCATGGGCGCGCATCTCGATCTCCCAGGGCAAGTATCAAGGCATGGTTTGGGATGGCGCCGAGCTCTACGTGATCGAGCCGGTCGCCGAGTTGCGCTCCGCCCTCCCGGCGAACGCCAAAGTGGATGCGACCGCAACCGCCATTTTCCGTCTGAAAGATGTGGAGATGACGCCGGGCGCTGCTTCGTGCGGGACCGACACGAAGGCGAGCTCACTCAAAGCCGCGGACGCCTATAGCTCGATGGTGAACGAGCTCAAGAACACGCCCGCCATCATGGAAGCGGCCGGTGCGACCCGCCGCCTGGAAATTTCAGTGCTGGGCGACAGCTTGCTCATGAGTCGCTTCGGCACCGAGGCCGAGACGCGCGACAAGATCCTGCAGCGACTCAATAACGTCGATGGCATCTACAGCTCGCAACTCGGCGTGGAGATCAGCGTGCCGAGCATCGACATCGCGGACTCGCTGTCGAGCACGACGGTCCCGACATCGCTGCTCACCGAGCTGGCCAACCTGCGCCGACAGTCGCCAAACCTCTACGTGCGCGGCTTGACGCACATGTTCACCGGCCGCGATCTCGACGGATCCACAGTCGGGATCGCCTACATGAGCTCCGTGTGTGACCGCCAATATGGCGCGGGCCTGACCCAAGCCGGTAGTCCGAGCGTGTGGACCGAGTCGCTGATCACGGCCCACGAGATCGGCCACAACTTCGGCGCGCCCCACGATGGCGATCCCGAGGGCGCTTGCGCGAGCACGCCGACCGGACTGTTCCTGATGTCCTCCAGCATCAACGGCAACGACAAGTTCTCGTTGTGCAGCCTGAGCATCATTCAGCCGAAGGCGGACAGTGCGAGTTGCATCACCGCGCTGTCGAACGCCGACATCGCAGTGGACGCCAGCCTGGGCTCGGCGCGCCGGCCCGTGAATAGCCCGTTCGCTTGGGAGCTGACAGTACGCAATGCTGGCGGCCTCGCGACAAGCGACACGCGCGCGGAAATCACGTTGCCCGCGGCGCTCATAATCGAAGAAGCATTCGTGAGCGGCGGCACGTGCACGAGTGGCGCCGGGAGAGTCATGTGCGACCTTGGCGCCATCGCCGGCGGAAGTTCGGCTGCAGTCGAGCTCACTCTGCGGAGCGCGGTCGCGGCGTCGTATCCGATCTCCGTCGACGTGAGCGCATCCAACGAAAGCAACCTTGCCAACAATCACGGCGAGGGCACGATCGACACCGAAGTTCCAGTGAATCTGGGAGTGAGCCTGCAGGCGCCGACCTCCACCGCGGCAGGTGCGGCCTTCAATGCGATGCTCTCCGCCACGAATTCCTCGGACACCACGGCCGGCTCGGTGACGCTCACGTTGACGTTGCCGAGTGGAGTCACGGCATCCAGTGCGACGCTCGTTGGCGGCAGCTGCTCGATGGGAACCGGCGCCGTGACATGCTCGTTGCCCTCTCTCGCTGGGGGCGCAAGCGCGACCGGAAACGTGGGCCTCACTGCCAGCACGGTCGGAAGCGCGGAATTGCGAGCTCACATCGGCAGCGACCGGCTGGATATGGTGCCGGCCAACGACACCGCGTCCGCTACGGTCAGCGTAACCACTGCGGCGGTGACCACTTCGCAGTCGCGCTCCGGCGGCGGTGGCGGCGGCATGGGCACCGGCCTGCTGACCCTGCTGCTCGGCGCGCTGGGCCTGAAACTTCAGCGGCGGCACAGACCTGCAGGCGCCCGCTGACGCTTGAAAGCGCGGTTGTAAGCGCCATCTACGACGCCATGCACGCGGAATCCGTGTCTCCGGCCAGCCACAAGCTGGTTCCGGGCCACCGACCGCGTAAATTGCTCAACATCAGTCGCTAGCAACCTGCCCGGCGCGTGTCTCACGGGCCTGGGCGCGAGGTGTCATTTCGCCGTGCCTGAATACAAGGACTACTACAAGATCATGGGCGTCGCCCGCGACGTCGGCCAAGACGAGCTGAAGCGCGTCTATCGCCGGCTCGCGCGCAAATACCATCCGGACGTGAGCAAGGAAAAGGACGCCGAAGCCCGCTTCAAGGAAGTGCAGGAGGCCTACGAGGTCCTGAAGGATCCGCAGAAGCGCGCCGCGTACGATCAGCTGGGCAGCAACTGGCGTCAGGGCCAGGAATTCCGCCCGCCGCCGGATTGGGGTCAGAACTTCGAGTTCTCCACCGCGTTCGGCGACCAGGAAGGCGGCTTCAGCGATTTCTTCTCGTCATTGTTCGGCGGCGCTGCCCGAGGCGGCCGCGCGCGCGGCGGCGGCGGTGGCCGAGGCTTCGCGATGGCCGGCGACGATCAAGTCGCGTCCATCGAGATCGATCTCGAGGACTCGTTCCGCGGCGGCACGCAGACCATCGAGCTGAAGAGCCCGCAGACCGGGCCGCGCACTTTGAAGATCACGATACCCCAGGGCATCGTCGAAGGTCAGCGCATTCGTCTCGCGGGGCAGGGCAGTCCCGGTCACGGTGGCGGACCTTCGGGAGATCTGTATCTCGAAGTGCGCTTCCGCAAACACAAGTTGTTTCAAGTGGACGGTCGCGATGTGACTTTGACGCTGCCGGTCGCGCCATGGGAAGCGGCGCTCGGCGCGACGGTCGCCACGCCGACGCTGGCCGGAACGGTGGACCTGCGTATTCCTGCCAATGCGAAAGCGGGACAACGCATGCGGCTCAAAGGCCGCGGCTTGCCAGGCGCGACGCCTGGCGATCAGTACGTAGTGTTGAAGATCGTATTGCCGCCCGCCGATTCGGCGAAAGCGCGCGAGCTGTACGAACAGATGCAGCGTGAGTTGCCGTTCGATCCACGAGCGGAGCTGCAGTAAACATCCGCAGGTCGATCGGCGCGAGAAGACCGATCAATGGCAACCCATTGCACACACCCCGCCGAAGGCGGGGTGTTTACTTCCGGTTTCAATGTGCGTGCTGTGAATGATCGAGCAAGTAGGCGACGCGACGCACGATGGAAAAATCCACGTGCGTCTTTTCGATAAAGTCCACCGCCCCCTCGCGCATGGCCGCCACCGCGGCGCGCACATCCGCATCTTCTCCCAACAAAATCACCGGCGTCGACGCGTGTTTCGCGCGCAGCTGCTTCAACAGATCCAGACCCGACATGCCGGGCAACGTCATGTCGGTGATCAGGCAACCGCCGTGAATTCCGTTGGGCGACGCTAAATAGCTTTCAGCGCTGTCGTAATCCTGAACATCCGCGTTCAGCTTACTCAACAAGGAACAAAGCATTCGGCGGTCCGTTGCGTCGGCTTCGATCACTGCAACGATGGGGCGGGAGTACGACACAACAGAGAAAGAATCGTTTGCGCTGAGATCTTCAAAAAAGCGGCCACGGCCACTGTACCGGGAAAGCCCGAGCCGCAGGGAGGATTGGGGGCGGTGGACTCGCCTGTGGGCCGTGGTCGCATGCTGTTATCTTGGCCGACCGCCACCGACGAAAAAGTCGCACTTGTACTTAAGGAAGGCAGCGTCGCTGAACGCTGCGCTCACCGTGTTTTTAAAGTGTTTTTCATGAAGCGCCGTCGCCCACTAGCGACGAGCCGCAAGCATCTGTCACGCCAGCAAAATCATATCTCCCACACGCGCCGATGCGCGGCCTCACACTTGCCCGACTTCGAGCACCATGCGCACCAGATGCGCGAGCGACGACGCCTGCATCTTCTCCATCACGCGCGCCCGGTGGATTTCCACGGTGCGTTGACTGAGCTTGAGATCGCCGGCGATCACTTTATTGGCTTTCCCGTGCACGACCAGATCGAGCACTTCGCGCTCACGCGGCGTCAGTGTTTCTAATCGGCGGCGAATGTCGTTGCGCTCGCCGAGCGCGGCGCGGTTGCTCGTGTCTTTCTCGAGCGCCTGGTTGATGCGGTCGATCAGATCCTGATCTCTGAACGGCTTCTGAATGAAATCGACCGCGCCGGCCTGCATGGCCTCGACCGCCATCGGTACATCGCCGTGTCCAGTGATGAAAATGATCGGCAATATCGAATGTTTTTCATTCAGCTTCTGTTGCAGCTCCAGACCGGACATGCCCGGCATGCGGATGTCCAGCACCAGACAGCCCGGCCGGTCTTCGCTGTACGACTCCAGGAATTCGGAGCCCGCGCCGTACGTCTCCACCGATTGCCCGACCGACCGAAGCAGCAGCTTCAGCGCGTCGCGCACCGCAGAGTCGTCGTCGACGACGAAAATCGTGGGCCGCTGATTGGTGACGCTAGCTCTCATCATTGCTGACTCCCTGCTGACGCCGGCACAGCCGGCAGTGTGAAAAAGAATCGCGCTCCGCCGCCGGGATTGGCGCTGCACCACAGCTTGCCGCCGTGAGCGCGAACAATGGACCGGCTGATCGACAGGCCGAGTCCGGTGCCACCGGGTTTGGTGGTGAAAAACGGATTGAACAGCTCGGCCATGGCCGCCGGATCGACGCCCGTGCCGCGATCGGCGACCATGAATTCGACATCGCCTTCGCTGTCCACCGTGGTTCGCAACAGAATCTCACGGCGCACTTCGGGCACCGTCAGCATCGCGTCGATGCTGTTGCGAACCAGATTCAGCACCACTTGTTGAATTTGTACCGCATCCGCCTGCACCTGCGGCGATTGAGGCGAGGGCTCGAGCACGAGCCGCACGCCGTTGTGTCGCGCATCGGTCTGCGCGAGCGTGACCACGTCGTCGAGCAGTCGATTTGCCTCGATCAACTCTCGCCGCACCTCTCTGTTTTTGACGAACGTGCGCAACCTGCGAATCACTTCGCCCGCGCGCAGCGCCTGCGCGCCGATGTGATTGAGCGCCGCTTCCACTTCTTCCTGCGAGAAATCGTTGGCGGCGATCAATCGCTGGCAAGCCTGCGCATACGTCGCGATTGCCGTCAGTGGCTGATTTACTTCGTGCGCGATGCCGGCTGCCATTTCACCCATGGTGGATATACGTCCGAAGTGCGCGATACGGTCCTGCATCTGTCGCGCTTCGTCTTCGGCACGGCGCCGATCCGTAATGTCGTGCAATGTTCCCACCTGTCGGAGCACCCTCCCGTCGGGCCGCCTCGTTGTCTGTGCAATGTGATGCACGTACCGGAGCGAGCCATCGGGATGGATGACGCGATACTCGATGTCCATGGAGCGCGCGCTGGTCTCGAGCTCGTCGCGCGCTGCCTGCCAGCGCGCGCGATCCGCCGGATGCACCATCGGCTCCAGATATTCGTAGACGCCTATATACGGTTCGCCATAGCGTCGCCCCAACACTCGATACAAGTGGGGCGACCAGTAGTCCTCGAACTTGCCGTCCGCATGCACGACATAGTTGCCGAGGTTGGCGATCTCCTGCGCGATGGTCAGCTGCGCCTCGCTGCGACGGAGCGCCTCCTCCGCATTCCGGCGCACGGTGATGTCGCGAATGAAGCCGACGAATCGCGGCGGGTCCGTGCCCTGCACGCGGCCGACCGCGAGCTCGGCGGAGAACTCGCTGCCGTCGCGACGCTTGGCCAACAGCTCACGGCCGATGCCGATGATGCGCGGCTCGCCCGCTTCGATGTAATGACGCAGATAATCGTCGTGCTGGGAGCGGTACGGCTCGGGCAACAGGATGTTCACCTTGAGCCCGATGACCTCCTGTTCGTTGTAGCCGAACATGCGCTCGCCGGCATGGTTCAGCAGCTCGATGCGGCCCTCGTGATCGAACAGCACCACGGCGTCGACGGCAGCGTCCAGAACCGCCTGGAATTCCCGCTCCAGCCTGTGTGCGCGCTCTTCTTGGGGCTCGGCGACTCGCAGTAAGGTCATAACGCCGATCTAACCACGCATGGCAGCAGCCGTGGAAGTAGTGGCTGCCGCGATAGCTTCCGCGTGGAGATCGAAGTCGGGCCTGGGGGCCGGCTGCGGCGGCCCCTCTGGACTCAGTACAAGAGGCTAAGCGAGCACGACCAGCAGGTCTTTCGCGTCGACCGTCTCGCCCGGCTTGGTGACGATCTCGCCGATGGTCGCGTCGCGGTCCGAGCGGACCGATGTTTCCATTTTCATGGCTTCGATGGTGAGCAGGACGTCGCCTCGCTTCACCTTGTCGCCCTGCCGGACAGCGACCGTCGCGACCGTGCCGGGCATGGGCGCGCCGACATGGTTGGCGTCGGCGGGTTCAGCCTTGCGACGGGGAGGCTTGAGAGCGACCTGGCTTCGGTCGGGCACTTTGACCGAGCGTGGCTGGCCGTTGAGCTCGAAGAACACGGTGCGCGTGCCGTCTTCGTGAACATCGCTCACCGCGACGAAGCGCACGATGAGGGACTTGCCGCGATCGATGTCGACGGTCACTTCCGCGCCCGGTTCCATGCCGTAGAAGAACAGCGGCGTGGGCAGCACGCTGACGCGGCCATAGTCGAGCCGGTTGCGCATGTAGTCGAGGAACACCTTCGGATACATCAGGTACGAAGCGAATTCCTCGTCCGTGATCTCGCGCCAGGTCTTGCTCTGCGCCTCTTCGCGCGCCTTGTCGAGATCGATGGGCGCCAGCACTTCGCCCGGACGCCCCGTCATGGCGGACGAGCCCTTGAGCACCTTTTCTTGGAGCGCCGACGGGAAGCCACCATAAGGTTGGCCAAGGTCGCCGCGGAATAACGAGACCACCGATTCCGGGAACGCGATCTCGGTGTTCGGATCGAGCACCTGCTCCGGTGTGAGATTGCTCGTGACCATCATGATCGCCATGTCGCCGACGACCTTGGAGGTCGGCGTGACCTTGACGATGTCACCAAACATCTCGTTCACCTTGGCGTACGCGCGCGCCACTTCCGGCCAGCGAACGTCGTCGATGCCGAGCGAGCGCGCTTGCTCGCGAAGGTTGGTGAACTGTCCTCCCGGCATGCCATGGACATACACCTCGGACGCACCCGAACGCAGATCGCTCTCGAACGCGCTGTAACAGTGACGCACCTGTTCCCAGTAGCCGGACAGCACTCGCAGATTTTCCGGATCGAGGCCCGACTCACGCGGACCATGCCGCAAGGCCTCGACGATGGAGCCGAGATTGGGCTGCGACGTGAGCCCACTCATGGAATCGAGCGCACCGTCGACAGCGTCGGCGCCCGCATCCACCGCGGCAAGCACGCTCGCGGCAGCGATGCCGCTCGTGTCATGTGTATGGAAATGCACGGGCAAGCCGATCTCTTCCTTCAACGCTTTGACCAGCGTGTAAGCCGCTCGCGGCTGGCACAGACCCGCCATGTCCTTGATGCCGAGAATGTGCGCGCCCGCGGCCTTCAAGTCGCGAGCCATCGACAGGTAATACTTCAGGTCGTACTTGGTGTGCTGCGGATCGGACAGGTTGCCCGTGTAGCAAATCGCAGCTTCGCAGAGCGCACCCGATTCGCGGACCGCGTCGATCGCGACACGCATGTTCTCGACCCAGTTCAGCGAGTCGAACACACGGAACAAGTCGATACCCGACTCCGCGGCCTGCTTGACGAAGTAGCGCACGACATTGTCGGGGTAGTTGGTGTAGCCGACGGCGTTCGCCGAACGCAGTAGCATCTGCAGCAGCAGATTCGGCATGGCCCGACGGAATTCCTGCAACCGTTCCCACGGGCACTCGTTGAGGAAGCGCATGGCGACGTCGAACGTCGCCCCGCCCCAGCACTCCACCGAGAATAGATTTGGCAGCAAGCTCGCGTAATAGGGCGCGATGGCCTTCATGTCATAGGTGCGGAAGCGCGTCGCCAGCAACGACTGATGCGCATCGCGCATGGTCGTATCGGTGAGCAGCACCTGCTTCTGTTCCAGCATCCACTGCGCGAACTTGTCCGGACCCAGCTCGGTCAGCTTTTGCTTGGTGCCCGGCGCTGGCGCAGGCAAATCGATCTTCGGCAGCTTCGGCGCAACCAGGCGCTGTGGACGCGGCCGCGACTTCACTTCCGGATTGCCGTTCACGACCACGTCGCCGATGAAGTTCAACAAGCGTGACGCGCGATCTTTCTTGCGCGGGAAGCGGAACAGCTCCGGCGTTTGATCGATGAACTTGGTCGTGTACTCCGCCGACGCGAACTGCGGATGCAGGATCAGCTGATCGAGGAAGCGCAGATTGGTCACGACGCCACGCACGCGGAACTCCCACAACGCGCGGTGCATGCGAGCGATGGTTTCGGCGGGAGTCGGCGACCACGCCGTCACCTTCACCAGCAGGGAATCGTACGAGCGGGTGATGATCGCACCCGAGTACGCAGTGCCTGCATCGAGACGAATGCCGAAGCCCGCGGGGCTGCGATAGGCCGTGATGCGACCGTAGTCGGGAATGAAATTGTTCTCGGGATCCTCGGTGGTCACGCGACACTGCATTGCGTAGCCGTTGAGGCGAATGTCTTCCTGCTTCGGCACGCCGCTATCGGCATCGCCGATTCGTGCTCCCTCGGCGATCCGGATCTGCGCGCGAACGATGTCGATGCCGGTGACGGCTTCGGTCACCGTGTGCTCCACCTGCACGCGCGGATTGACCTCGATGAAATAGAACTTGCCGCTGTCGGCGTCTTGTAAGAATTCAACAGTGCCGGCGTTGAGATAGCGCACCGCCCGCCCGATCTTGAGCGCTTCGTTGCACAGGGACTCGCGCTGCTCGGCGTTGAAGAACGTGGCGGGCGCGCGCTCGATCACTTTTTGATTGCGACGTTGAACCGTGCAATCACGCTCGAACAGGTGCACGAGGTTGCCGTGAGCGTCGCCGAGCAGCTGCACTTCGATGTGCCGCGCCCGGCGCACCAGCTTTTCGAGATAAACCTCGTCGTTGCCGAACGCCGCCTTGGCTTCGCGCCGCGCGGTGGCCACCATCTCAGGCAGCTCCTTTTCGGTCTCGACGATGCGCATGCCGCGGCCACCGCCACCCCAGCTGGCCTTGAGCATGACTGGGAAACCCACTTCGCGCGCCATGCGCAATGTTTCCGCTTCGTCCCGCGGCAGCGGCGGGGTCGCGGGCATCACCGGCACACCGGCTGAAACGGCAAGGTTGCGCGCCATCACCTTGTTGCCGAGCCGACGCATGATCTCGGGCGTCGGACCGATGAAGATCACACCGGCGGCGGCGCAGGCTTCGGCGAACTCGGGATTTTCCGACAGAAAGCCATAGCCGGGATGGATGGCGTCGACCTTCGCTTCGCGAGCGATGCGCACGATGTCGGCGATGTCCAGGTACGCTTCGACCGGCGTTTTGCCCGCGCCCACCAGGTAGCTCTCGTCCGCCTTCATGCGATGCAACGAGAAGCGGTCTTCCTGCGAGTAGACGGCGACGGTGCGAATCCCGAGCTCGGCCGCGGCGCGCATCACGCGGATGGCGATCTCGCCGCGGTTGGCGATCAGCAGACTTTTGATTCCCTGGCCCGTCGGCCGAGACATGACATGAGGCATGACAACACACTCGCCGCCCGCGCCAGTCGGGCTTGTAATAGTCGGTGGATGGAGCTGCCCCGGAAACTCCAGAAAAGGCAGCGAGATGCATCGATCATAGCCGCACGCCTCGCCCCTGCAAGGCCGAGGCCAATAGGCTTTGGCGATCAAAGTATCGCCAGCGGAGATGACAACGCGAGACGTTGTTTCTTCAGTGAGTCGTGCCGGCTGCGACCGGCTTTTCCTTGCGGAACGAGCCGGTGTTGAGGTCGCCGTATTCCTTGTCCATGATCACGATGCAGTTGCGGCCGCGCTCCTTGGCCGCGTACAGCGCCTCGTCGGCGAGCTGGATGAAGCCGAAGTGACTGCGATCGCTCATCGGCTGCACGCACGCGATGCCGATGCTCACTGTCAGACGGTTGCTCTCGGTCGCCGGGGCCGAATGCGCGATGGCCAGAGATTCGATGCCCGCCTGGATTTGCCGCGCCATGTCCTCGGCGTGCTGCCGGCTCGAGTCGAACAGGATCATGGCGAATTCTTCGCCACCGTAGCGGGCCGCGATATCCAGCGGCCGGCGCGCATGACTGCTCAACGACCACGCGACCCGCCGCAGGCATTCGTCGCCGGCCTGATGGCCGAAGCGATCGTTGTAGGCTTTGAAGTGATCGATATCGATCATCAGCAAGGTCAGCGCCCGGCCTTCGCGCGCGGCCTGCGCCCATACCCGGTTGATGTGCTCGTCGAAGGTGCGACGGTTGGCGATGCCGGTCAATCCATCACGACGCGCCGTTTCCATCAGCAGCTGCGATTCCAGGAAGTTGGTGCGATTGGCGCGCTCCAGCGAATAGCAGACGATGGCTCCGATCGCGTTGGTGAACAGCAATACCCCTACATCGACCAGTCGTTGCGGACCAGGAATGCCCGCCAGCGTGGCGATCAGCGGGTACGACAGCAGCACGAGCAACGACGTGCCCAACGCCGGCCGGAACGACATCCCCAGCATCAGATAGTTGTAGATGATGGCCAGCACCACCGACGCGATCAGGCTGACGCCCTGGCTCGCGGCGATCACGGCCAGCACCACCACGCCGACGCCGAACAAGGTGGCGCCGTAGGGGCATACGATCGGATACCAGCGCTGATACAGGCGGGTGTGCACCAGGAGGAGCGCGATCAGGAAGACCGGCCCGAGCACGGTGAGGCGGATCAGATCCAGCGGCCGGTTCACCGGCCCCGGCAGTACTAAATGAGTGAGCGCCGAGAAACCGACGACGAAGCCGATGCCGAGCAGCAGGTTGCGGCTGATCTGCGCGCGGCTGCGAGCCAGATGCGCGCGTCGGAATTTCCGCTCCAGGTCCGGATCGTCGAACTTGAGACGCGGAAAGCCGCGCGCCAGCTGCAGGCCGTAAGCAGATTGAGGGGCGACGGGCGCCGCCCCTGATTCAGTTTGTGCCGCCGGCTCGGCGATTAGTTCGAATCCTGCTGTTTGCGACGGTCGCGCGCGTCCTTGATCAAGCGTCGCCATACTTCGTAGGCATCCCAGCCACCCGTGGATTCGATAGTGGGCTCGACGACCGTGTCGATGCCGATCTCCGGCGATACATGCAAGTTGATCGCGTCTCCGAGCTGATCGGCGTTGGCCGCCGATCCTCCGCTGATCATCTGGCTGACGACAGGTTTGATTACAGTGCTCATATAAGTCAGTCGGCTGAGCGCTCTCACGCAGCTTCGGAGGAAAAAAACGTGCCCATGTTATTTCTCGCCCGACCGTGAAAGCGTGCGCAGTTCTCAGTTTTAGAACCTGGACGTCTTCGTAGACGACTTCCGTGCGCAAGACACTCGACAGACGTGGGTACGCGTTTGAAATCGCCTCGTTATGTTCAAGCGACCAACGCGCTAGCCAGGATGCCGAGAGTAATCCTCGTTAATAACTTCTGCTAGTCGGCGCGAAAAATAAAACTCACCCGCTAAATCGCGGCGCTGCGATATCCGGATTCGCTGTCGTTGGATTTGTCTCGGTCAGCGACTACAAACTCTACCGCGCGAAATATTTCGCCAGGAACTGGTCGAAAGTCATGTCGTCGGCGGCTTCGATGGCGGCTTGACGTTGCAGCGATTCTTCGGCTTCGGCACTGAATTCCGCCAGGCGCTGCTCGTTCGGCGGATACAGGTCCACAAAGTACGCTTTGTGGACGCGCGACATCCGCAGCGCGAATTGCGCGAAGCTTTCCCCGGTCGTACGCAACTCCTGCAGACTGCGCGCCGAAGGCGTGCGGTCCGGGTCGTCGATCTTGGTCTGTTGCAAATCCAACGCCGCCGTGTATTGCCGACGCTCGTCGCCTTCATCGAGCAGCTCGCAGATGCCACGCATCGAGTCGATCAGCTCCAGCGCCCACGTCCGCAATTCTATGGGGCGTCCATTGCGATTAAGTTTCAAGCCGGGCTCGCGGCCACGACGCGCCACGATGGCGTGATTGGCGTCCAGCTGCGCTTGCTCGCGAGCCTCGATAGGATCGCTCTGTTTCAACACGCATAGCGCGGCGAACGCTTCTAGAAAGCGCAATTTGTTCTGATTGACACCGACCGGATCGAATGCACTCACGTCGAGCGCGCGGAACTCGACGTATTCGACGCCACCCCGACGTAGCGCCTGCGACGGATGTTCGCCCGAGCGGGCCACTCGCTTCGGCCGGATGTAGCTGTAGTACTCGTTCTCGATCTGCAGCAGGTTGGTGTTGAGCTGTCGATACTCGCCGTCGACTTTCACGCCGAGTTTCTGATATTCCGGATGCGGCGTGCTGACCGCGGCCGTCAGGTCGCGCACGTACTCGTCGAGACCGTTGACCGAAATCTCCACTCCCGCCTGGCTCTTGTTGCGATAACCGAGGTCGCTCATCCGCAGCGACGTGGCGTGCGGGGCATAAAGCGTGCCGGCAGCGAACGGCTCGAGCTGATGATCGCGACCGCGCACGAACGAGCTACACAGCGCGGGTGAATTCCCGAACAGATACAGAATCAGCCAGCCATGCCGCCGATAGTTGCGTAGCAGGCCGAAGTACTGCTCCGAGATGAAACTCTGATCGGCGTTCTTCTCTTGCAAGGCTTCGGCCAGCACCGGCCAGAACTGCTGAGGGAACGAGTAGTTGAAATGCACGCCGGAGATGGCCTGCATCATCCGGCCATAACGATGCCCCAATCCCAGCCGATACACTTCTTTCATCCGCCCGATGTTGGAGCGGCCATACCGCGCGATGGGAATGTCGGCGTCGCCGCCGAGCATGCACGGCATGCTGGTGGCCCACAGCAACTGCTCGCCGAGATGGCGATACACGAACTGGTGCAGATCGCACAGATACTGCAGCAGTTGCCAGCTCTCGCGAAACGCGGGCGTGACCAGCTCGATCAGGGCTTCGGAATAATCGGTGGTGATGTGCTCGTGGGTGAGTGCCGAGCCCAGCACCTGGGGATGCGGGCTGTGTTCGATGCGGCCCTCGGGCGAGACACGCAGCGATTCCTTTTCCACGCCCTTCAGGCCGTTCTGCAGGACGCGCGGCTCGCGCGTATTGATCAGCGTCGCCAGGCGACGCTCGAAAGCGCGATCGATGCCGGAGCTGCTCATGTCACATCAGAATCTGAAATGGCCGGCAAGTTTCCCGAGCCTGTTCAAGGGCGTCAAGCGCAAAGCTCCGCGAATGGCGCGGGGATTGCAACCAAATCGTCACAAGACATGTGAATGGCCATGGGAATGACGGCGGGGCGTTTCGTCAAGTCTGATACCGCAAGCCCGGCCTTTGTGCTCTGATTGCATCATCCCGATGGGGCCCGCAGGAGATCCGTGGAGCTTTGGTCCGCCGCCGCGCTTGAATTCGCAACCTCGTATCTGTCGATCGGAGTGGTCGCGGCGCTGGCGGTCACGGTCATTGCTGCCTTGGCTCGGGCGCTCTGGCTGGTGCGACGGACGCGGGAGCTGGAAGCCGAGCTGCAAACCGTCCGCGACGATCTGGAAAATCGCGTCCGCGAGCGCACGCATGCACTGGAAGCGCGCAACGAAGAACTGAGCCGCCTGCGCCTGGCGCTGGAAACGGCCAATCAACGGCTCAAGCGCCTGGTGGCCATCGACCCGCTGACCGGCATCGCCAACCGACGCCATTTCGACCGGGCGCTCGAGCGGGAAGTGCGCCGGGCCCGCCGCGAGCAGCTGCCATTGTCGTTGATCTTCCTAGACCTCGACGAATTCAAGCACTTCAACGACACCTACGGCCATGCGCACGGCGACGAAGTCCTGCGACGAGTGGCGCGGACGCTGGATGAAAGCTTTCGCCGCGGCGGCGACCTGGTCGCCCGTTATGGGGGCGAAGAATTCGCCGTGATCTTGCCAGGTGTGGACGCGCGCCGTGCCGGGCTTTATGCCGAGCGACTGCGCCGGCGGATCTGGCGGATGGCCATTTCCGCGGGCAGCCCCACTGCCACTGACCGCATCACCATCAGCGGCGGCGTCGCCACCATCGCGCCGGGCTCGCCGGGCTTCATGGATACAGCGCCCGATGCATTGTTACGAACGGCCGACCAGGCGCTGTACCGGGCGAAATGCCAGGGTCGAAACCGAATTACCATGGCAGCCACTGCCGCGCCCGCCGCCGACCAGCGCCCCCGGATCGACCTCGCTTCTTAAAAACATCCGGCATCGAGGCGGGCTGGCCCTACTCTTGCTTGTCATTCAGCGCGCCCGCCGCGGCTCGCGCCATTCATTCGCGGTCGGCGTATAGTCGTTTCGTCGCATTCATCCTCGAGAACAACAGTTACAAGGAACGTAGTCGCGGCTGCGATTGACGTTCCTTCCAGGAGAATCGCATGACAGACAAGAAGACAGTCGGTGGCGTCACCTACCAGAACGCCGGCACGGAGTACTTCGAAAAGCGCCGCCTCAAACGGCACGCACGGGTCTGGTCGCTGTGGGCGCTGGGAGTCGGCGCCGTCATCTCGGGTCATTTCTCCGGCTGGAATTTCGGCATCGGCGCCGGCGGCTGGGGCGGCCTGTTCATCGCGGCCATCATCATCGCCATCATGTATCTCGGCCTGATCTTCAGCCTGGCGGAGATGTCGCCGGCGCTGCCGCACACCGGCGGCGCTTATTCGTTTGCTCGCAGCGCCATGGGACCGTGGGGCGGGTTCATCACCGGCCTGGCGGAGAGCATCGAATACATCATGACGCCAGCGGTCATCGTGTTTTTCATCGGCTCGTATCTCACCGGCATCTTCGAAACTCCCGCCGCGGTTCAACCATTGTGGTGGATCGGCTGTTACCTGCTGTTCGTGGCGCTCAACTACGCGGGGGTGGAGCTTTCGTTCAAGATATCCGTCGTGGTCACCGTGCTGGCGCTGATAGTACTGGTGGTGTTCTGGATCAGCGCCATTCCATATGCGGACTTCTCGCGCTGGGCGTTGAATATCGCGGTCGGCCCGGACGGCAAGATCATGGAATTGCCTCAGGGCGGCGGCAGCTTCCTGCCCTTCGGCTGGACCGGCGTGCTCGCGGCCTTGCCGTTCGCGGTGTGGTTGTTCCTGGCCATCGAGGAGTTGCCGCTCGCGGCCGAAGAATCGGTGGATCCGAAGCAGGACATGCCGAAAGGATTGATCTTCGGCATGTTCACGCTGATCGTGTCCGCGCTGATGATCATGCTGCTGAATGCATCCATCGGTTCCGCCGACGAAGGCAAGCTGCATGGCGCATATTCGTTGGCAACGTCGGCGGAGCCGCTGCTGGACGGCTTTCGAGTGATCTTCGCCGGCGACACCGCCAAGGTGCTGTCGCTGCTGGCGGTGATCGGATTGATCGCGAGCTTCCACACCATCATCTTCGCGTTCGGCCGGCAGATCTATTCTCTGTCACGCGCGGGTTACTACCCCGCGGCGATGTCGATCACGCACGGCTCGCGCAAGACTCCTCACATCGCATTGTTCACGGGCGCAGCGATTGGCTTGGCCGTAATTCTCGCGGTGTGGTTCTCGCTGGGCGCGGAAAAAGGCGGCTCGGTCATCGGCGCGACGCTGCTCAACATGGCGGTGTTCGGCGCCATGATTTCTTATGCGCTGCAGGGCGTTTCATTCATCCTGTTACGCAGGAACATGCCGCACATCGAGCGTCCGTATCGCAGCCCGTTAGGTATTCCCGGCGCGGCGGCGACCGTAGTCATCGCGTTCGTGACTTTGTATTTCCAACTGAAGGATCCGGTGTATCGCGCCGGCGTGTACTCGGCTTTGGCGTGGTACGTGGCCGGCCTCATCTACTTCGCCGCGGTGGGCCGTCACAAGCTGGTGCTGTCGCCGGAAGAAGAGTTTGCAATGACCGGCGGCCAGCATGGCCACCCGGAGCGCGAGGGTTACGGCACCACCAAAGTTGACACCGCATCATGATGGAACCTCGTCAGGTCAAGAGCGTCGCCGACGCCAAAGCCATCGTCGAGCAGCGCGGTCTGCCGCACGTCAAAGTCGGCGTGTTCGACGTGGACGGCATCATGCGCGGCAAATATATGTCGCGCGCCAAGTTCATATCGGCGCTGGAGAGCGGCTTCGGTTTTTGCGACGTCGTGCTCGGTTGGGACTGCCAGGACCAGCTCTACGACAACGTGAAATACACCGGCTGGCACACGGGCTATCCGGATGCGCCGGTGCGCATTCTTCCTGAGACGTGCCGGCCGCTGCCGTTCGAAGACGACAACCTGCTCTTCCTGAGCGAGTTCACCGGCGGCGCGGAACAGATCTGTCCGCGCGGCCTGCTACGACGCGTGCTCGACAAAGCGGCCAAGCTTGGATTCAACGCGTACGCCGGCTTCGAGTACGAAGTGTTCTTTTTCGACGAGACGCCGGAATCGGTTCGCGCCAAGCACTATCGGGATTTGAGACCGATGGCGCCTGGCTGGTTCGGTTACTCGGTCATTCGCAATTCGACCGCTGCGGATTTCTATCGACACATGCTGGCCACGTGCGAAGCCATGGATTTCGGCATCGAAGGGCTGCATGAGGAAACCGGGCCGGGCGTGATCGAAGCGGCCATCGCATTCGATGGCGCCCTCGCCTCCGCGGACAAGGCAGCGCTGTTCAAGACCTTCGTCAAAGTGCTCGCCCAACGCAGCAACATGATGGCCACCTTCATGGCGAAGTGGTCGCGCGACTGGCCCGGTCAAAGCGGGCACATTCATCTGTCGCTGAAGGACGGTGACGGCAAGCCGGTGTTCTACGATGCCGACCAGCCGCATCAGATGAGCCAGACCATGCGCCATTTCATCGGCGGCCAGCAGCAGCTCATGCCGGAGCTGCTCGCCATGGTGGCGCCGACCGTCAATTCGTACACGCGACTGATTCCCGGCTTTTGGGCGCCCACGCATTCGACACTTGGCGTCGAGAACCGGACCTGCGCTCTACGCGTCATTCCCGGCAGCGCGAAGTCACAACGTGTGGAATATCGAGTGGCCGCGGCCGATGCCAATCCGTACATCATTCTCGCCGCGGCGCTGGGCTCCGGTTTGTGGGGCATCGAGCATCGCATCGAGCCGGAGCCCATGGTCGAGGGCAACGCCTACGACCATCAGTTTCCCGAGCGCCTGGCGCTGCCCCGCACTCTGTGGGATTCGGCTCAGCGTTTGAAACAATCACGAATGGCGCGCGAATATTTCGGGGACGCCTTCGTGGATCATTTCGCCGCCACACGCGAGTGGGAAGAGCGAGAGTTCCGCAAGCACATCACGGACTGGGAGCTCGCCCGCTATTTCGAGATCATCTAACCCGCCGCCGTTCGGCGCGGCAGCTTCGGACTTCCCATGCAAAAGACGATCTCTCCCATCGATGGCAGCCTTTACGTCGAGCTCGAGCTGGCGACGCCGGCGGTGATAGATGAAGCACTCGATCGCGCTCGGACTGCGCAGCGCGCGTGGCGCGATACCTCCGTGCAGGATCGCGCGGCCATCCTCTCCAAGTTTTGCGATGTGTTCGAGAGTCAGCGAGACGAGATTGCCACCGAGCTGACCTGGCAAATGGGGCGGCCGATTCGTTACTCGCCCAACGAAGTCAACGGCACCCTGGAGCGCGCGCGACACATGATCGCCATCGCGCCCCAGGCCCTCGCCGACATCGACGCCGGTCCCAAAGAGAACTTCACACGCTTCGTTCGGCGCGAGCCGCTCGGCGTCGTGTTCACCATCGCCGCCTGGAATTATCCCTATCTCATTGCCGTGAACAGCGTGGTGCCCGCGTTGATGGCCGGCAACGCGGTGATCCTGAAACATTCGGCGCAGACGCCGCTGTGCGCGGAGCGCTTTGCCAGCTGCCTGACCGAAGCGGGCTTGCCGGACGGCGTGTTCCAGGTTCTGCATCTCACTCATGCTGACACCGAGAAGATCATCCACGACCGGCGCATCGATTTCGTCGCGTTCACCGGCTCGGTGGCTGGCGGCCATGCGGTACAACGCGCGGCGTCGGAACGTTTCATCGGTGTGGGACTGGAGCTCGGCGGCTGCGATCCCGTCTATGTGAGACATGACGCCGATCTGGCGCATGCCATCGAGAACGTCGTGGACGGTGCATATTTCAACAGCGGTCAGTCGTGCTGCGGGCTGCAGAGAATCTACGCGCACGAGCGCATCTACGACGAGTTCGTCGATGGCTTTGCCGATCTCACTCGCAAGTACGTCTTGGGAAACCCGCTGGATCAGAACACCACGCTCGGCCCGGTCGTTCGAACCGCCGCCGCGGATGCGATCCGTCAGCAGATCGAAGCTTCGATTCGCGCCGGCGCGCAGCCGGCCATCGAGGAATCGGCATTTGCTGTCAGCAAACCCGGCACACCGTATCTCGCCCCACAACTTCTGCTGGACGTCGACCACTCGATGACCGTGATGCGCGAGGAAATTTTCGGCCCGGTCGCCGGTCTGATGAAAGTGAGCTCGGACGAACAGGCGATCGCGCTCATGAACGACACGACCTTCGGACTCACCGCGGCGATCTGGACCCGCGATCGGGACGCGGCGCTCGCCATCGGCGATCGCATCGACACCGGCACCTGGTTCATGAATCGCTGCGACTATCTCGACCCGGCGCTCGCGTGGGTGGGCGTGAAGAATTCCGGTCGAGGCTGCACGTTATCCGTCGTGGGTTACGAGCACCTCACTCGCCCCAAATCGTTTCACCTGCGCACGCGGACTTGAAGACCCATGCGAGAGTTCATCATTAAACCGGTTCGCTCGAAGGAAAGCATTATGGCTTCGTTACGCGGCAACTGGAACTATCCCACTTCGGTGCGCTTCGGCCCGGGCCGCATCGCCGAGCTCGCCGACGCGTGCAAATCGCTGGCAATGAAACGTCCGCTGCTCGTGACCGATCCAGCTCTGGCAAAGTTGCCGATGATCGAGAACGCCGTCGCCGCCTGCCGGGCCGCGGGGCTGAGCTGCGAAGTGTTCAGCGACCTGCAGGCGAATCCGGTGGAGTCCAACGTCACGAATGGCGTCAATGCATATCGCCGAGGCGCGCACGATGGCGTGATCGCTTTCGGCGGCGGCAGCGCGCTGGACACCGGCAAGGCCGTGGCATTGATGGTGGGACAGACACGACCGCTCTGGGATTTCGAGGATCGCGAGGACTGGTACACACGCGTGAATGTCGCAGGCATGGCGCCAACGGTGGCAGTGCCCACGACGTCAGGCACGGGCTCCGAAGTCGGGCGCGCCTCCGTCATCACCGACACGCGCGACCACACCAAGAAAATCATCTTTCATCCAAAGATGCTGCCCTCGGTGGTGATCGCCGATCCCGAGCTCACTCTCGGGCTGCCGCCCAAGGTAACGGCGGCCGTCGGCATGGACGCGCTCTCTCACAATCTCGAAGCGTATTGCTCGCCTTCCTATCATCCGTTGGCGGAAGGCATCGCACTGGAAGGAATGCGTTTGATTCATGACTGGTTGCCAACCGCCGTGAAAGACGGCGGCGACATCGAAGCCCGCGCGCACATGATGGCGGCGTCGCTGATGGGCGCGACGGCGTTTCAAAAAGGCCTCGGCGCCATGCATAGCCTGAGCCATCCCTGCTCGGCCAACCTGAACACGCATCACGGGCTGACCAACGCCGTGGTCATGCCCTACGTATTGTCCTGGAACCGTCCGGCGCTCGGCGAAAAGATGCAGCGGCTGGCGGCTTACCTGAACCTGACCAAACATTCCTTCGACGGCGTGCTGGACTGGATCCTGGAGCTGCGAAAAACTCTGGAAATACCGGATACATTGGCCGATCTGGGCGTTAAACCAGAGCACGCGGAGACATTCGCGCCGCAGGCGTTTGGCGATCCCTCGACCGGCGGCAATCCGGTGCCGGTGACAGTCGCGGAATTTGCTCAACTGTACCGAAACTGCATCGAGGGCCGGCTGCATGCGGCGGCGTCGTGAGACTGGTTACAATTCATTTGCAATTCATCCCCTCCCAGGCATAGTGAAGGCCATGCGCACCCCCCTACTCATCGGTCTGACGGTCGTCATGGCGTCGCTCGCCGTGCCTGCCCATGCCGACGGCATGCGTTGTGGCGGTCGTTTGCTTCGAGACGGAGATTCACGCGCCGAAGTACGCGCCTTCTGCGGCGAGCCGGCCGACGTGCAGACGCGAACGATTCTGCGGCGGCCGTTTTATAACGTCAGCGGCCGCATTGTTTATTTCGGCGAGGGGTTGGTCGAAATCCCGGTGGAAACCTGGACCTATAACTTCGGCCCGAACAAATTGATGCGTCGGGTGCGTTTCATCGACGGCATCGTCGAAGACGTGGAAACGCTCGGTTACGGATATAACGATCCGCAGCGCGGATCTTACGCGGGCCGCTGACCCACACTGTCGATCCGCGCTTTGGTCACACGCCAATAGCGCGCGACTAAGAGCACCGCGCTGACGGTCAGTCCGACGTTCAGCCCGACCCAGACCAGCACCGGACCTTCGCCACGGTACACGCCGTAGTAATAAGCGAAGGTGAACCCAACCACCCAGTACGAGAACACGCACATCATCATTGGGATGGTCGTGTCTTTGAACCCGCGCAGCGCGCCGGCGGCGCCCACCTGCACGCCATCCGAGAACTGAAACAGCGCGGCCATGAGCAGCAGGCTCGCGGCCAACTCGCGTACCGGAAGATCGCGCGTGTACATCGCGGCGATATGGTCGTTCAGGAACAGAATCACGATCGCGGAGATCGTCATCACGACGGCGCACATCGCGATCCCGAGCAGACCGGCGTTGCGCGCTCCCTGCAAATCGCCACGTCCCAACGTGTGCCCCACATGAATCGTGGTCGCCGAGCTGATGGCCAGCGGCACCATGAACATGAAGGCGGCGTAGTTCAGCGCGATCTGATGTCCTGCCGCCGTTACCGCCCCCATGCCGCCCATCATCAAGGCCGCGCCTACAAACAAACCGCCTTCGGCCAGGATGCTGCCGGCGATCGGCGCGCCGACGCGAGCCAGCTCGCCGAGCACTGGCCAGTTCGGCGGATCGATGCGCGCAAAAAAGTTGAACGGCCGATAGGCGCGATGCATGCGCACGTGAAGAAACATCGCAAAGAACATCAGCCACATGGAAATGGCTGTCGCCACTCCGCAGCCCACCGCGCCCAGCGCGGGCGCGCCGAACTTGCCGTACATGAATATCCAATTGCCGATGATGTTCGCGGTCAGGCCGAGGAAGCCCGTGAACATGATGGGCTTGGTGCGCCCCAGTCCTTCGCTCGTGTAGCGCAATGAGAAGAACGCGAGCAGGCCGGGCATGCCCCAGCTCATCGCGTGAATGTATCCAATGGCGACCGGCAACACCTCGTCGGCGATGCCTAGCGCCGGCAGAAACCAGTCGGCCTGTCGCATGCCTATGAACAGCAGCATTGAAAGGACCAGCACCAGCCACCATGACTGCCGGGCATAGGTGGTGACCTTCACTGAATCCTTGGCGCCGAAGGCGTGCGCGACGGACGGCGAGGTCGCCATCAGCAGACCGAAGCCCGTGTACATGAACAGGTTGAAGCTGGCCGCGCCGACGGCCAGGCCGGCGAGGTCGACCGCGCCCAGCTGGCCCGCCATGACGGTATCGGCGAACGCCATGCCGGTGATCGAGAGGTTATTGCCTAGCAACGGTCCGCCGAGCGCAACAATAGCTCGGGCGTCCACGACCAGGCGGTCGCGGCTGGTGATAGTCATGCGGTCGATGGCGCCGTCACGGGCGGCGCGAAGAAAGTGTGGCTTTACGGATCGCGGCCGCACAGCGTACGGCCTTTGCACCGTTCGCGCCAACAGTGATCTTTGCTATGTATCGAGCTACGACGGCTGGCATGCTTGCGGCCCCTCGTTGCTCGCAATGGAGCCGCCATGCTCGTAGGTTCTTCGATCCGCCGCGTCGCCATCGTCGGTGGTACGCGCATCCCCTTCGCGCGCTCGATGGGCGCGTATGCAGAAGCCAGCAACCAGGAAATGCTCACTGCTTCGCTCAAAGGGCTGGTCGATAAATTCAACCTGCGCGGCGAAGTGCTCGGTGACGTGGGTGCCGGCGCGGTGCTGAAGCATTCCAGGGATTTCAACCTGACGCGCGAAAGCGTGCTCGACAGCGGCCTCGCGCCGGAAACACCCGCTTTCGATCTGCAGCGTGCGTGCGGCACCAGCTTGGATACAGCCATCGTGCTGGGATTGAAAATCGCCACCGGGCAGATCGACTCAGGGATTGCCGCCGGCGTGGACACGGCGAGCGATGTGCCCATCGTCTATCCCACTGCGTATCGCAAAATGCTTTTGCGCAGCGCGCGCGGCAAATCGCTCGGCGAGCGACTGTCGCCATGGGCGAGCTTTCGGCCGAGCTTCCTCAAGCCGCAATTGCCCGGCGTGAGCGAGCCCCGCACCGGCATGTCCATGGGCCAGCACACCGAGAAGATGGCGCAGACATGGCAGATCCCGCGCGCCGAGCAGGATCAGCTCGCGTACGAGAGTCATCGGAAGGCGGCGGCAGCTTGGGACGAAGGTTTTTACGAAGACCTGGTCGTGCCGTTCCGTGGCTTGAAGCAAGACAACAACGTTCGCCGCGACACTTCGATCGAGAAGCTCGCGAAGCTCAAGCCCTCGTTCGCCGCGAACGGAACGCTCACCGCCGGCAACTCGACGCCGATGACTGACGGTTCCGCTGCTGTTCTGCTCGCGAGCGAAGAATGGGCGAAGTCACGTGGCCTGCCGGTGCTCGCCTATCTCACGTATGGCAAATACGCGGCTGTGGATTTCGTGCAGAAGGAAGGACTGCTGATGGCGCCCGCCTATGCAGTGCCTCGGATGCTCGCGGACGCGAAGCTCACGCTGCAGGACTTCGACATCTACGAGATCCACGAAGCCTTCGAAGCGCAGGTGCTGTGTACGCTCAGAGCGTGGGAGTCGCCCGAGTTCTGCCGTGATCGGCTGGGACTGTCGGCGCCCCTCGGCAGCATCGACCGAAGCAAGATGAATCTCAAAGGCGGCAGCGTCGCCATCGGCCATCCCTTCGCCGCCACCGGCGCTCGCATCCTGGCCTCGCTCGCCAAGCAGCTGGCTCAACGCGGCAGCGGCCGCGGCCTGATCTCGATCTGCACCGCCGGCGGCATGGGTGTAACAGCGATTGTGGAGCGTTAGCCCGATTTGCCGAAAATGGAGGCGGTCGGTAGGGCCGATGGCTCGACTTCTACCGACCGCCGTCCGGACTGAGGCCAGAATAAGTTAATCCGGCGATCAGTCCCCTGCGCGAGGCGCCGCGATCCCGGGGAGGGGGCAGTAATGAATCGCGACACATCGAGCAAACGGTTGTTGAGGAGGTCGGCTGGCGGGAGCCGCTGACCTGGGAACCAAGAAATAAGTCAAAGAGAGATGAAGGGCATCCCTGCCCGGTTGCATGCCCCGACCTTGCGGGTCCTTGTGAAGGCATCCCTAATCACACGCACGCAGATCCTAAAATGTATAGCGACAAACCGAGGTAAATACCCTCACAGCCGCACTAGATAAGTTGCGCGCGCAGACATGCGATCAGTCCCTGCGGGAAGTCCACAATAGGTCAAACCGATTGCTGCAGCGCACGTCGGTAACGATTACAGGCCCTCTGACCAAGCCGGCGTCTCGCGGCTCCAACGGAAGCCAAGGCCCTGAAGCAGAAAGCAAATATTCTGCGTGGCATACCGGTTGCTTGATTCAGCTCAGCGCTCGAACCAACAACAGGAATGCTTCCCCCATGAATCGATTTTTCGCCCTGGTGCTGCTCGCGGTGGGCTTCGCCAGTTCCGCTCACGCCGACCTCATCCCGGCCACCTGGACCGACTCGGCCAACACCGGCAACGGCATCTACATCGGTGGCGGCCAGTCCTATACCTACGTTCACGACCTGAACGACAACGGCTTCCGCCCGCTCAACGACCTGATCACCAGCTTCAACCTCGCCATCAACCTCGCCGACGACAGCAGCAGCTGGCGCGACGGACTGGAGCTGGCTTTCATCGATCTGCCGGGCGTGCTGGGCGACGATGACGTGTGGAGCTGGGACTTCGACGCCAGTGGCGACGAGTACGGCGGCTGGTCCCTCGCCGGCCTGCTGCAGCTGAATGTGCTCGGCACTCTGACCGTCACCATCAGCTCGGTGTTCGGCGACTTCAATCTGGTCAGCTCCACTCTGACCGCGCACGGCCTGAGCAATGTGGACACCAGCGTTCCAGAACCGGGCGCGCTCGGCCTGCTCGGCATCGGCCTGGTCGGCATGGCGCTGAGCCTGCGCCGTCGCAAGCAGCTCGGCCGCGCCTGATCTCAAACTGTTCTCCTGGTAGGGAAGGCCCCGCTGCGGCGGGGCTTTTCTTTTTGTGCCCTTCAATGGCTGCGATTGCGAGGGACTGTTGGTCGCGCGGGGGGCGACCTCATTAAACTGGCGGCCCCTGAACGACGAGTCTCGATGGGCATGCCCACTTACCTTGGCGACCCTTCTCACCAGCATGGCGCTGCCGACCGCCTCGGCGTGTTGCTGGTCAATCTGGGTACGCCGGAGGGTCCCAAGCCTGGGCCCGTGCGCCGGTTCCTGGCCGACTTCCTCGGCGACCCACGCGTCATCGAAGCGCCGCGCCTGCTCTGGTGGCTGGCTCTGCACGGCGTGATTCTGCGAATCCGTCCGTCGAAGAGCGCCCATGCCTACCGACAGATCTGGACACCTCAAGGCTCGCCCCTGCTGACCCATAGCACCGCATTGACCCAGCGCGTGGCCGAGGCACTCGCGCCCCGTTGGAATGCCGCCGTCGCTCTGGGCATGACTTACGGCTCGCCCTCCATTCCCAAAGCGATTGAAGACCTGCGCCGGCAGGGCGCGCGTCAGCTCGTGGTGCTGCCGCTGTATCCTCAATATTCGGGCTCGACGACAGCCTCGGTGTTCGAGCGTGTAACGAAGGAACTGGGCCGCTGGCGCTGGGTGCCGGAGCTGCGCTTCATCGGCGACTATCACGATGACGCTGGTTATATCGACGCAATCGCCGCCAGCATCGAACGGCACTGGCGCACCAACGAGCGCCGGCATCTGTTGTTTTCGTTTCATGGCGTACCCCAACGCTATGCCGCAGCCGGCGATCCTTATGAGCATCAATGCACGCAGACCGCGCGACTCATCGCGCAGCGCCTGTCGCTGGGCGAGAAGGACTGGAGCCTCAGTTATCAATCTCAGGTCGGCCGGGAAGAATGGCTGCGACCCTACACGGATGAGCAGTTGCTCGAATATGCACGCAGCGGCCCGAAGCGAGTCACGGTCGTATGCCCGGGCTTCGCCACCGATTGTCTCGAAACGCTCGAGGAAATCGCGATCCGCAACCGCGAGACGTTTCTCGGCGCGGGTGGCGAAGCGTACGATTACATCCCGGCATTGAACGCCGACGAAGCGCACGTGACAGCTCTCACCAACCTCATCGATCGCCACGCCCAAGGCTGGACGGAAGCCGCGCGTAGCTCAGCTCAAGCCGACCAACCAGCTCTACGCAGCGGCGCCCAGCGTTGATGTTCGGCCGTTTCCTGGAAATCAGTCTGTACGCGCCCGAGATTCGCGATTCGCTCGCGTTCTACGAATCGTTGGGCTTCGTCCAGGCGCGCGTGGGTGAAGCTCTGAAATATCCATACGCAGTGGTCACCGACGGCCGTTTGTTTCTCGGGCTGCACGGCCAACCCATGGCCGCGCCCGCGCTGACGTTCGTCATGCCGCGACTCATGCACGGGGTCGATCAACTGGAACAGATGGGCATCGAGCTCGAAGACCTGAAGCTCGGCAACGAAGTGTTCAATCGCGTGAGCTTTCGCGATCCTTCCGGGCAATGCGTGAACGTATTCGAGGCCCGCACTTTCTCGCCGCCGCAGTTCGACGCCGAACCCGCCACCACTTGCGGGTATTTCAGCGAATACGGCCTGCCCGTGCGGGAACAAGGCCAGATGCGGGTGTTCTGGGAAGCGCTCGGCTTCGTGGCCTGGGACGAGCAACCTGAGCCATTCGCGCGTACGGCGATCACCAGTGACCATCTCAATCTGGCGTTGTATCGTTCGCGGGCATTTCGGCAGCCGGTGCTGACGTTCGAAGATCCCGACATGCGCGAGCGCCTGGCCCGACTCAAGGAGCGCGGTTTCCGGCTATCCGACGAAATGCCCGATAATCTCGACGAGTCGTGCAACGCCATTCTCATCGCGCCGGAAGGAACGCGCCTGCTGCTGTTACAGTCGGACGCCTGAGCCCCGGCTGTGCCGGCAGACGCGGCGGTCGATGTATACACCAAGGAGAATTCGATGTTTCGAAGCCTCGCTGCCGCGCTTGCGGCGCTGTTCGCCACGATGGCCGTGGCGGACGAAGGCATGTGGACCTTCGACAACGTTCCGCAAGCCGCGATCCAGAAAAAGTACGACGCCACCCTGGACAAGCCCTGGCTGGACAAGCTGCAGCGCTCTATCACGCGTTTCGAGAGCGGCTGCACCGGCTCGTTCGTATCGCCCGACGGTCTGGTGCTGACCAATCATCATTGCGCCATGTCGTGTCTGGCGGAGTTGTCGAGCACCAGCGCGAACTACGTCGACGATGGCTTCAACGCCGGCACGCGCAGCGCTGAAAAGAAATGTCCGACGCAGATCCTGTCGGTGCTGGTGGAAACGGAGAACGTCACCGCGAAGGTCAACAGCGCCACCGCGGGACTGGCCGACGCACAAGCCAACCAGACACGTAAACAGGAGCTGAGCAAGCTCGAAGCCGCGTGCACCGAAAGCTCCAAAAAGAGCCGTGGCGGTCCGCTCGCCTGCGAGTCGGTGACGCTGTATCAGGGTGGCCAATATTATTTGTACAAGTATCGCCGCTACGACGACGTGCGGCTGGTGTTCGCTCCGCATCACGCCATCGGCGCGTTCGGCGGCGATCCGGATAATTTCAACTTCCCGCGCTGGAGTCTGGATTTCAGCCTCATGCGCGTATACGACAAGGGCAAGCCGGCGCGCACGCCGAATCATCTGACCTGGCGCGTGGAAGGTCCGCAGCCCGGCGATGCAACCTTCATCGCAGGGCATCCGGGCAGCACCAGCCGCCTGCTGACCGTCGAACAATTGCGCTTCCAACGCGATGTCTCCGTGCCCTCTTATCTGATTCGCAACTCCGAGCTGCGCGGACGAATGATTCAATATGGCAAGACTGGCGACGAGCCGGCGCGCATCGTCAGCGATTATCTGCAGAGCGTGGAAAATTCGCTCAAGGTGTATCGCGGCTTGCAGGCCGCGCTGCTCGATGACGGTTTGTTTGCACGCAAGACCGTGCAGGAACGCGAGCTGCGCGAACGCGTGAAGACGGATGCGAAGCTCGAAACCGCCGTCGGCGATGCCTGGAAGGACGCGGCCGCCGCGCAGGAACGTTATCGGCAGATCTACGATCGTTATCTCTATCTGGAAAGCGGCGCCGGGTTCAACAGCAAGTTGTTCGGTTATGCACGCCAGTTGGTGCGTGGCGCGACCGAGCGCAGCAAGAGCAACGAACAGCGTCTGCGTGAGTACGCAGACTCGAATCTGCCGAAGATCGCTTCGGGTCTGCTCGCGACCACCCCGCTCTATCCTGACTTCGAGCAGGTCACGCTGTCGTTCTCGCTCGACAAGCTGCGCGAGGCGCTTGGACCGGACGATGCAGTGGTTCGCAAGTTGTTGAGCACCGAATCGCCCGAGTCCCTGGCCGCAAAGTTGATTGGTGAGAGCAAGCTTGCCGATCCCGCCGTTCGCAAGGCCTTGTGGGACGGCGGCGCCGCTGCCGTCGTGGCTTCGAACGATCCGATGATCGTGCTGGCGCGTGACATCGACGGCGAAGCCCGCGCCGTGCGCAAGATCTACGAAGACGAAGTGCAGGCTCCGGTCGCGACGGCGCAGGAGCGCATCGCCAAGGCGCGCTTCGCGGTGCTCGGCACGAACACTTATCCCGACGCGACGTTCACGCTGCGACTCAGCTACGGCGCGGTCGAAGGCTGGACGGAAAAAGGCCAGCCGGTCGAACCGTTCACTCGCCTGTCGCGGTTGTATGAGCGCACTACCGGCAAGGATCCGTTCCGTCTGCCGCAAGCGTGGCTCGATGCGCGGGACAAGCTCGACATGAACACGCCGTTCTGTTTCGTGACCACCAACGATATCGTCGGGGGTAACTCCGGCAGCCCGCTGGTGGACACCCAGGGCCGCCTGGTCGGCCTGGCCTTCGACGGCAACATACATTCCATCGCCGGCAGCTACTGGTACGACGGCGAGATGAACCGCACGGTCGCCGTGCACCCGGCCATCATCATCACCGCGCTCCGCGATGTTTACGGAGCCAAGGATTTGGCGAACGAGCTGCTGGGCGCTCGCTGATAAATAAAAGGGCGGGGCCGATGCGCCCCGCCCTCTCAGTCCACCTCAGCGCTTCGTCGCGACTAGATTGAAGCGCACGTGCAGGCGGTCCTGCACTTCCAGTGCGCCGAGCGCGACGCTGAAGGGTTTCATTCCGAAGTCCGTCTGTTGAATGTCGAACTCTCCACTGGCGGTCAGTCGGCTGCCATTTACGGCGAGGGTCGCAGGCACGACGACGTCTCTGGTGGCGTCCTTGATAGTGATGCGCGCGCTGATGCGGGGCGCTTGCAGGGAGCCGGAGATTGCAACGGACTGCACCTTTACCTTCGGGTAGTTCTCGGCGTCCAGCACTTCCTTGCGCAGCATGTTCTTGCGCGTTCCATCCTTGTCGGCCGCCGGGATCTCCGGCGGGAAATCGCTGCCGGCGGCGCGACGCGCGTCGGGGTCGTCGACGATCAGGTCGGCCACCGGGAATGACAGCTCGAAGCCGGAGCCGGAGAACTGCGGTCGCATCCAGACGCGACCGGTCACCGATTTGCTGGTGATCACGTGGTTGTGCCCGAGGCGGGCAAACGTGCCGCCGCGAAACACGTGAATGTGCAGAACCGACGCCTGCGGATCGATCTCATAAACCTCCGCCCCCGTTTCCGAGGCCGGAGGTAACGGTTCGCTCTGAGGTGGCACGCTCGTGGGCGGCGCGGGGGGCTGGACCGGTCGCGGACAAGCGACAAGTCCTAAGCACAGAAGTAACAGGACCGCCACGCGGCCGGTCGCGCCCGCTGTTCCGCTTCGTAAGGTTGGCATTCCGGGGTGCCCCGCTCTGTGTCAGATTTGCCGTCGATAAAAGCTTCGCGTGGCCCCGCCCCGCGAATCGCTTACACTGTCGTCTCTAAGTGACCGTTTCAATGTGACCCGAGGTCGGAGTGATGCAACTGAAGAACGACGATTCGCGCTATGGCGTCGTCGCACAGTTATTTCACTGGGCCATCGTCGCGCTCATCATAGTGCAGTTCATCCTGGCCAACCGCGCCGACGACCTGCCGCTGGGCTCCGCCAAGATCGCCGTGCTGGCCCAACACAAATCCTTCGGCATCACCATTCTCGGGCTGGTGCTGCTGCGCCTGATCTGGCGCTGGCTCAACGTCGTCCCAGGCGAGCCGAAAGATGTGCCCACCTGGCAACGCATTGCCGCGCGCATCTCTCATGTCGCACTGTACGCGCTGCTGCTGATCACGCCGGTCGTCGGCTGGCTCATGTCATCGGCGCGCAACTTTCCCGTAAGCTGGTTCGGGCTGGTGACGCTGCCGGATTTCATCGCGCCCAGTAAGCCCGCCTATGAGTTCCTCCACGAGACCCACGAGTTCTTGGCGGGAACGCTGTTCTGGCTGGCGCTGCTGCACGTGGCCGCGGCGCTCAAGCATCACTTCGTCGACAAGGACAACGTGCTTCGCCGCATGTTGCCCGTCAAGTTGAAACAGGAAACGCCTCGATGACCGCTTCATCCCGAGTCCCCCATCGTCTCGCCGGCCGGCTGGTCGTCGGCTTGTCCGCCAGCCTGGCCGCCATGCTGGCGTTCGCCGCCGCGCAGTGGAGCATGCAACCGAAGGAAAGCAAACTGACGTTCGTCGGCGAGCAGGCCGGCGCGCAGTTCGAAGGCGGCTTCGACAAATTCACCGCCGACATCCGTTTCGATCCCGCCGACCTCGCGGCCAGCCGCTTCGACGTGAAGATCGACACCGCCTCGGTGAACACGCAGGACGGCGAGCGTGACGACACCATCAAGAGCGCCGACCTGTTCGACGTCAAACGCTTCCCCACCGCGCATTACGTCGCCGACAAGTTCACGAGCAAGGGCGGCAACAAATATTCCGCCACCGGCAAGCTCACGCTGCGCAATGTCACCAAGGACGTGCCCATCGAGTTCACGTTCGAGAACAAGGACGGCGGCGCATGGCTGAAAGGCGCCGCGAAAATCAAACGTCTGGACTTCGGCGTCGGCCAGGGCGAATGGAAGGACACCTCGACCGTCGGCAACGACGTGCAGGTGCGCTTCGCGCTGCGGCTCAAAGGCGCTTCATGATCGCAGCGGCAGCGATGATCCACCTGCAAGCCGGGTGACCGTAGCGCGATGTCTGCAGCCACCCCGCTCCGATTCACGGCTCCCGAGGACTGCGTAGAGGCCACCTTGAACCGGGTTGGCAAGCACGTGGTGCTTGGCCTGCCCGTCGCGATCGGCAAGCCCAACACGCTGGTCAATGCTTTCGTTTCGCGCGTGGCCGCGGATCCGAGCCTCAAGCTGACCATCATCACGGCGTTGTCTTTGCGCGCGCCCCAAGGACGCAGCGATCTCGAACGTCGTTTCATCGATCCGTTCTCGCGGCGGGTGTTCGGCAACTACCCCGAGCTCGAGTATCTGCGGCTCATGGAACGGCAGCAGCTGCCCGCCAACATCGAAGTGCTGGAGTTTTATCTGGAGCCCGGCGCCTGGCTGCGGAACGAACATCTGCAACAGCATTATCTCAGCAGTAACTATACGCACGTGGCTCGCGACGCCCTGCGCCGTGGCCTCAATGTCATTGCCCAGCAGGTCGCCGCGCCGCCGCCGGATGAAGCGCCGGGGTTGCTGAGTCTCGGCTCCAACGCCGATATGACGGCCGACCTGTTGCCGCAGATCGCCGCCATGCGCGCCGCCGGCAAAGGCAAGCCGTTCACGTTGATCGGACAAGTTCATCGCGAGATGCCGTTCATGTACGGCGACGCGCTGGTCACGTCGGACACGTTCGATTTTCTGGTCAAGGATCCGGACACGGCGCTGTTCAGCCCGCCGAACATGCCCATCCCGGCCACCGAACATGCGATCGCGCTGAACGTCAGCACGCTGATTCGCGATGGCGGCACGCTGCAGCTGGGAATTGGCGAATTGGGCGACGGCATCTGCTACGCCTTGCAGCTCAGGCAGCAGCAACCGGCGTTATATCGAGAAGTCCTGGAATCCACCGGCCTGCTCGCTCGCCATCGCCGGCTGATCGAAAGCGAAGGCGGCACCGCGCCGTTCGAACGCGGTCTGTATGGCTGCACCGAAATGCTGGCCGACGGCTTCCTCGATCTGTACCGCAACGGCATCCTGAAGCGACGCGTCTATCCGAGCGCCAAGCTGCAACGCCTGCTCGACGACGGACACATCGATGAACGCGTCAGCCTGCATACCCTCGACGCGCTCGTCGAAGCGGGCATGAGCCGCATGTCGTTTGCCGACTTCCAGGAATTCCGGGAAGTGGGTTTGTTTCGTGACGACGTCGAGTACGACCGCGGCGTGCTCATCACGCCGGACGGCCAGCAGCTGCGCGCCACCTTTTCCGACCCTGAGCAGCGTGCGCAGATCGCACAGCACTGCCTGGGCGACACGTTACGAAACGGCGTGCTCGCCGACGCTGGATTCTTCTTCGGCCCGAAAGGTTTCTATGCCGGACTGCGCGAGCTGCCCGCCGTTCAGCGCAAGATGTTCGCCATGCGGGGCATCAGCTTCGTCAACGAGCTGTACGGCCACGAATGGGAATTGAAGTGCGCCCAGCGTCGCTACGCACGCTTCGTCAACACGACCATGATGGTCACCGGCCTGGGCGCCGCCGTGTCCGATGCGCTGGGCGATGGCCGCGTCGTGAGCGGCGTCGGCGGCCAATATAACTTTGTCGCCATGGCGCATGCCCTGCCGGAGGCCCGCTCGATTTTGTGCGTGCGTGCTACGCGCACCTCCGACGGGACCACTGCATCGAATATCGTCTGGAGTTATGGGCACGCGACGATTCCACGCCACTTGCGGGACATCGTCGTGACCGAATATGGAATCGCCGACCTCCGCGGTCGCACCGATCGGGAAATCGTCGAAGCCCTGGTCGGCATCATGGACGCCCGCTTCCAACGAGCCTTCGTCAGCGACGCGCGGCGCGCCGGCAAACTGCCGAAGGACTGGAGCATCCCGGACGCGGCGCGCGCCAACACGCCGCAACGGCTGGCCAGCAAGTTCGCGCCCTGGCGCGAGCGCGGTTTGTTTACTGAATTGCCGTTCGGCACGGATTTCACCGCTGAAGAGATCGTGCTGGCCAAGGCGCTGCGTTCATTGGAAGCGGCGACCCGGACCTGGTCCGGCCGGGCGCGCGCGCTGCTCGACGCCCTGTTCAATGGCTCGTCGACGCCTGCGGTTCAGCCTCACCTCGCTCGCATGGGCCTGGCGCAAGCCAGTTCCCTTTCACAACACGTGCAACGTCGCCTTCTGACGACTGTTCTTCGCAAAATTTTGCACAGCGCCTGAGCAACGCCTATCTTTGCTTCCCTTCTGCAGACCGGGTGCGGGCCCGGTCCTGTAGCGAACCCGCCACGCTCAGCGCCGGCGGGCCGTGCGTTTAACTTATTCGAACAGGAAGTTTGCATGAACCACACCCTGGGGAGCCGGCTGCTTTTACTGTTTTGGTTGAGCGGCGCCAGCGCGGCTTGGGCGGAAAATTGCGAGTTCAGCTCCGAGCGCGTCGCCAATTTCAACGGCCCGGTCAAGAAAGTGGTGGTGACGGCCGAGGCCGGCACTCTGACGATCCATGGCGACACCAACGGCGAGCTCAAGGCCGTCGGCAAGGCCTGCGCCTCCTCCGAAAGCCTGCTCGGCAAGATCGCGCTGGAGAGCCGTCGTGAGAACGACATTGTTTATTTAACAGTAGTGATGGGCGGAGGCATGGGTGACATGTTCAGCTTCAATCGCTACGCATCGCTGGACCTGGACATCGCCGTGCCGCGCGACGCGGAGCTCGACGTCACCGATACGAGTGGCGATCTGGAGCTGAGCGACGTAGGCCCGGCCCGGATCAAGGACACCGCCGGCGATCAACTGCTGAAAAACGTCAACGGCGACCTCACCGTGCACGACAGCTCGGGCGTGATCCGCATCATGAGCGTGGTCGGCAACGTCGAAGTCGAGGACAGCTCCGACAACATTGACATCGAAGACGTCCGCGGCGAAGTGAAGATCGTCACCGACAGCTCGGGTGACATCGCCATCGCCAAAGTCACCGGCAATGCCGAGATCATGGAGGACAGCTCGGGCGATATCACCATTCGCGACGTGAGGAAGAACGTCAAGATCAACGACGACAGCACGGGCGACATCAACGTGACCGATGTGGGCGGCAATTTCGCCGTCACTGTCGATAGCAGCGGCAACATCCTCTACGAACGCGTTGCCGGCACCGTGCGGATCCCCGCCCGCACTTGATGATCTACATGGTCTCGGCCAGCAGGCGCTGAATCATTCCCAGCGCCTGCCGCTGATAACCGCCGCCGAACAGGTTGAAGTGGTTCAGCACGTGATACAGGTTGTAGAGCGTGCTGCGCGTGGCTGCGCCAGGATCCATTGGCCACGCCGCCTGATACGCCGCATAGAACGGCGCGCCGAAGCCGCCGAATAAACGCGTCATCGCCAGATCGGTCTCGCGATCGCCAAAATAGACCGCGGGATCGAACAGAACCGGCTGGCCACTCGCATCCGCGCCCCAATTGCCGCCCCACAGATCGCCGTGAAGCAACGACGGCACCGGGCGATAGTCGGCGAAGAAACATTCGAGCTGCTCGCACAGACGCTCACCGCTGTCGACGAGCTCGACTCCTGCGCCGTTCCGCTTCGCCAACGCAAGCTGCGGTCGCAAGCGGGAGTCGCGGAAAAACTCCACCCACGTCTCGGTCAGCCGATTCGCTTGCGGCGTGGAGCCAATCGTATTGTCACGATGCCAGCCGAATTTATCGCGAGTGACCCGGTGTTGAGCCGCCAGCAGCTCGCCCAGTTCTGTTTCGCTCCTGGCGGACGCGCTGCGCAAGTCGATCCATTCGAGCGCTAGAAAAGCAGTTCCTTCATGCTCGCTCAACGCCAGCACTCGCGGAACTCGCACGGCTTGCGCCCGAGACAACTCGACGAGTCCGTCCGCTTCGGCCTGAAACATTTCCAGGCTGGACGCATCGCCGTGCTTCACGAACACCGGGCCGCTGGCGCTCTCGAATCTGGAACAGGAATTGATCGAGCCGCCCGCAACACTTCGCTCCGAGCCCGCCGCGACTTTGCTTCCTAACGCGCGAGTCAGTGCGGCAGCGAGCGACATGACAATCGCCTACAGCAACTCGCGAGCTTGCTCCTGCAAGCCTCGAATGGTGGTGCGGATGTCGGCGACGGTGCCGCCGTTGGCCAGAATGGCTCTGGAAACATTGGGCAGCACGCGACCGCGCGCCGTCGGCATGCGCTTCAACACATCCTGCATCGTTGCGCCTTGCGCGCCGACTCCCGGCGCGAGAATGAACGATTGAGGCAGCGCAGCCACAGTCTCGGCCGCATCGTCGCAAGTAGCGCCCACGACGGCTCCGATGTATTCCAGCCCCTCACCCTGACGTCGATTGCGTAACGTGATCTCGCGACAAAGGTTCTGAGCGACGGTTTCGCCGTTGGCCATGCGAGCTGTTTGTAACTCGCGACCTTCGGGATTCGACGAGCGCACCACGACGAACACGCCGCCTTCGGCGCGCACGGCGATGTCCAGGAAAGGATCCAGCGCGGCGAGACCCAGATACACATGCGTGGTGACAGCGTCGACTCGCAACGTCGTGGTCGAAGAGAAATAACCTTCGGCGTAAGCGGCTCCTGTGGTGTCGATGTCACCTCGCTTGCCATCGAGCAGCACGAGCACGTCGCGACCGCGCGCGAGCAGCGTGAGCTCTTCCACAGCCTTGAGGCCGGCGCTGCCGAACCGCTCGAAGAACGCCGACTGCGGTTTGAGCAGCGAGATTCGAAAGTCCGCCGCTTCCAGCACGCGCTTGCCGAACTCGAACGCGCCGTCGGGCGTGTTGGGCAAATTGCAGGATTTCAACAGCGCCGCTGACGGGTCGATACCGACGCACAGCGGGCCGTGCTCGGCGATTTTCTGTTGCAGACGAGCGGCGAACGTGGACATGAGCAGGTACCTATTTCAGCAATGCGACATTGTACGGGCACCCCACGAAATCGCGTTAACTCCGTGCTAACCGGCACGGTTCGTGGAGCGATTTCGCGGGGACCCCGCCAGGGGCGTATCAAACGCCTGGTGACTGAAACCCGCGCTCGCGGAACGTAATCACCAGCGTGTCTCGCACGCCGCCGGGGCCGTCGTTCTGAATCGGCGTGGTCTCGTGGATGACCTTGGCGTCGTCGAGTAACAACGCCGTCCATGGCGCGCTCATGGTGAAGCGAACGCCGGAAATGCCTTCCGCTTCGAACACACGCGTTTCACCGCCGCGCACGTTGAAACGATTCACCAAGATCACCGCCACGTAATCGACGCCATCGCGATGCGCGCCTTCGGGAGTGGGACGGCCGATGCCTTCAGCCGTGTCGATGCGGAACTGATGGGCCTCGATGTACCAGCGTGGCACCGGGCGCGCACGCGCAAACAACTCGGCGAGCCCGCTGATCAACGCACTCCACACCGGAGCCTGCAGCACATCGCCGGTCATCGGCTCGAACCAGCGTTCCATGCCGCCGTGAAGTGCGTTGTATTCGGTGGGCTGCCAGTGCGCGCGATGAGGGACCAACTGCAGTCCGGCGCGCTCGTGAATAAAACAACTATGGCGGCGGAATCGGTAGCGGCCGCCGTCGCGCAAATACGCATCTCGCGGCAGTCGATTCCAGGAAGGCGACAGGCTGCTCAGATCCTCGAGGCGTACGCGGCATTCCTGCGCCAGTTCCTCCGGCTGCAATAACACACAGCCCACATCATGCAGCGACGAGGCCGCATCACCACTCGATCTACTCAGCTTCAAGTCGGACTCCCGCCGACGGATGCAATAGCCGTCGACGCCGCGAATTTTACCGCGACTGGAGCAAGAAACGGGACAACTTCAGGCGTCTTCATACAGTAATCTTGCGCGCCTGGTCGTCCACGGAAGCCGCCGATGATTCGTCATAAAACCGCCGCGCTCGCCTTGCTTGCCTGCGCTCTTGCCCCAGCCGCCATGGCTGCACCCTCGAGCACCGCCTCGCTGCGTACCGTCGCCGAGCAATCCGGCGATCGCCGCACCGGCCGCTACGAAGAAGTCGAAAGGCTGTGCCCGGCCTTTCAACAGCAGTGGCCGCAACAGGTCCGCTGCTTCGAATTCGGCCGCACGCCCGAAGGACGACCGATGCTCGCGCTGGCCGCCTCGGCTGACGGCACTCTGGACGCAGCCTCGGCTCGCCGGAGCGGCCGTCCCATCGTGTTCATGCAAGGAGGCATTCACTCCGGCGAGATCGATGGCAAGGACGCCGGCTTCCTGGCCCTGCGCCAGATGCTCGAAGGCTCGCTCGCCAAGGATGCGCTCAAGAACGTGACGCTGGTGTTCGTGCCGGTGTTCAACGTCGACGGCCACGAGCGCTTCGGCCGCTGGAACCGCCCCAACCAGGTCGGCCCGGAGGAAATGGGCTGGCGCGCCACCGCCCAGAACCTCAACTTGAATCGCGACTACGCCAAGGCCGAGGCGCCGGAAATGCAGGCCATGCTACGCCTGTTGGGCGAGTGGGATCCGATTCTGTACGTCGACCTGCACGTCACCGATGGCGCCAAATTCGAGCACGACATTTCATACAGCGTCGCGCCGACGCTCAACGGACACGATCCCATCCGACAAGCGGCGGTGGCGGTCCGCGACGAGTTGATGAAGCGCGCGGCGGAGAAAGGTTCGCTGCCGTTGGACTTCTATCCTTCTTTCCTGAAGGACGACGATCCGACCACGGGCTTCGCCGTGTCGGTCGGCCCGAAGCGTTTCTCGCAGGCTTATTGGGCCGGTCGTAACCGCATCGGCGTGCTGGTGGAAACGCATTCCTGGAAGGACTATCGCACGCGCGTGCGCATCACTCATCACACGATTATTTCGTTGATGGAAATGGCGGCGCGCGATGGCAAGAAGTGGGTTGCCGCTGCTCAGGCCGCCGATGCGGAAGCTGCGAAGATCGGCGGCTCGACGGTCGCGCTGACTTACACCAACACTCCGCACGTTCGCACAATCGAGTTCCGAGGCTATGAGTACGAGCGCACGCCTTCTGCGATTTCGGGCGCGCTCATGACTCGATACAACGATAAGAAGCCACAGATCTGGCGCATTCCGCTACTGGATGAAGTGAAGCCCGACATCACTGTGACCGCGCCTCGCGGCGGGTACGTCGTGCCTGCAAGCTACGCTGGTATGGTCGCCGAGAAGTTGACTCTGCACGGCATCGAGTTCCAGGCGCTCAAACAACCACTGAAAGCTTCGGAAGTAGAAGTCTTCCGCGCGACCAAAGCGGCGCCCGCTTCCGCAACCTTCGAAGGCCGCAGCGTCTTCAACGTCGAAGGCGACTGGAGCAAAGAGAAGCGCGATGTTTCCGCCGGCGCGCTGTTCGTGCCGATCGCTCAACCCAAGTCCGAGCTGGTCATGTCGCTGCTCGAACCCCGCGACCCGGACTCGCTGGTGAGCTGGGGCTTCTTCGCCGCCTCCTTCGAGCGCAAGGAATATATGGAAGCGTACGTGGCCGAAGAAGTGGCCGAAGAGATGCTGAAAAAGGACCCGGCCCTACGCCGCGAGTTCGAAAAGCGCCTGGAAGACCCCGCCTTCGCCGGCAACCCCAACGCGAGACTGGACTTCTTCTACCGCCGCCACTCGTCCTGGGATGAGCGGTACAACCTCTACCCGGTCTTGCGCATCGACCGCACTCCCTAACGCGACCACAAAGAGGTTTGGCAAAGGCGAAAGAGCAAACCGAACGCATCGGCGAGCGGTCTCGGGGGGAGGGCCTTCCGGCAGATTGAGAAACAGGGAAGTTTCGCCAATCAGCCCTACAGGGACGTATTCACGCGGCGGTGCCGGA
>NZ_DASWTF010000006.1:0-21387 GCF_036402275.1 Steroidobacter sp.
GTTGCCGACGAAGCCGATGCGTTGCATGCCGTTGCGCTGAGCCAGCGCCAGCACCTTCGCGACGGTGTCGTAGTTCGCGCGGCGATTCGGGCGCACGTGCACTTCGGGCTGGGGATTCTTGGCCGCCTCGACGCGGAAGTAGCCTTCCAGCGCCGCCAGCTGCACCGGTGTGCCGTTCCAGATCACGGTGCCGTCCCAATCGACCTCGAGCTGGATCGGCTCGACCACCACTGGCGGCGGATTGCTGTTGCGGGTCTGCGGCATGTCCAGCTTCACCGCATGCGTCGTGACCGGCAGCGTGATGATGAACATGATCAGGAGCACCAACATGACGTCGATCAACGGCGTCGTGTTGATATCCATCATGGGTTCGTCTGCACCGCCGCCGCCAACACTCATTGCCATGGCAAATACCTCTTAGTCTGTAGCGCGGGCGTTAGCGCGACTGCGCGCCAGGTTCGGTGATGAACCCGACCTTCTGAATACCGGCGCGTTGCGCGGTGAGAATCACCCGGCCGACGTACTCATAACGAGTGGCCTGGTCGGCGCGTACGTGCACTTCGGGTTGCGGCTTGATCACAGCAGCGCCCTTCAGACGCTCCAGCAGGGCCGCCGTATCCGGCACCAGGGACTGGTTCCAGTAGATCTGGCCATCCTTGTTGACGGAGATGTTGATGTTTTCCGGCGCGGTCTTGGTGGCCTCGTTACGGACCTTGGGCAACTCGACCGGGACGGTATGGGTGATCACTGGGATGGTGATCATGAACACGATCAGCAGCACCAACATGACGTCCACCAGCGGCGTCGTGTTGATCTCGGACATGGCCTTGTCGTCGCCTTCGGACGCAGGCGGAGCAAACATGCCTTCAAATGAACTCATAACAACGTGCTCCGATAAAGAAAGGCCCCGGCCCGGATTGTTTATCAATCAGGGGACCGGGGCCGTTCAAATTACTTGCGGGTCACCGCAGCGGCGGGGGCGGCGGCGGCCGGAGCACGGCCGGCAGCGGCCGGAAGCGGGCCACTCTCGACGCGGGCGCCGCTCACCAGGTAGGCGTGCAGGTCCGAGGCGAAGTAACGCAGCTTCTCGATGATGTCCTTGTTACGACCCAGCAGCCAGTTGTAACCCCACACGGCCGGCACGGCGACGAACAGACCGATGGCGGTCATGATCAACGCTTCACCGATCGGGCCGGCGGTCTTGTCGAGCGAGGCCTGGCCGGCGAGGGAGATCTGGATCAGCGCGTTGTAGATGCCCCACACCGTGCCGAACAGACCGACGAACGGAGCGGTCGAGCCGGTGGTGGCGAGCACCGACAGGCCGGTGTTCAGACGCTTGGTGATGGAGTCGACCGTACGGAACAGCGACGCGGTGATCCACTCGTGCAGCGGGATCTGGTCAGTCAGGCGGCCTTCGTGATGCTGGGCGGCGCGCAGGCCGTCTTCCACCATCATGCGGAACGCGTTGTCCTTGCCGGTGAGCTTGGCGGCGCCGTCACGGATGTTGCCGGCGGTCCAGAAGCCCTTCTCGACTTCCTTGTACTGCTTGAACAGGCGGCGCTGATCCCAGGCCTTGGTCAGGATGATGTACCAGGACGCGAGCGACAGGATCACCATGATGATCAGTGTGCCGTGCGCGACGACGCCACCCTGCTCCCACAGTGCTTGTAGGCCGAAGGGGTTTTCGACGTTTTCGGTGCTTGGAGCTGGAGCTGCCATGGAACGATGTCCTCTACGAGTAAAACTATGACCTTAGGTCAGTGGGTGGAGTTCTAATCTGCCGTCACGGGCCCGCCTATCGGGCCCGTTGTCACGCGATACGCGCGCCTCAGTCCGTGAGTTTGAATGTGACGGCGAACTGCCCCCACATCGGAACCGGTTTGCCGTTCTCGGTGCCTGGGACCAGACGCCAGGAACGCTTCACTTCGCGCACTGCCGCCTCGTCCAGGCGGGGGAAGCCGCTCGACTGCTTCACCTTGGCTTCGCCGACGCGGCCGTTCTCGAGCACATAGACCTCGAGGATGACCGTGCCTGCTTCGCCAGCACGGCGCGATGAAGGCGGGTATTCAGGCTGCGTCAACGGGCGACGCGAGTCTGACTTCGGCGCCGTGCGCGACGTCGGAGCCGGCGGAGCGGCGACCGGCGGCGGCGTCGTCGGACGCACCGTAGTAGTCGTTTGAATGGCCGTGGTGGCGGGCGCTTCGGCCGGCAGCTCGATGGCGATTTCCGGCGGCGGCACGAACGGCGGAGGAGTTTCGATCTTGGGCGGCGGCGGCGGCGGCGGCTCTTCCTGCTTCGGCGCCTCTTCGATCATGCGGGTTTCGATGGGGCCGAGTACGACGTCGATGATCTGATGGGACAGGCCGGAGTTCAGTAGCCAGAACATCCCAACATGCAATCCAATAATGATCGCGAGGACGAGACCGCGGCGGGTGAAAAACGAACTGTCCGTGGCTGGTGCGTAGGGCATGCTTTGCAGCTCAACAAAAAGTAAGACACGGGACCTTTGTCAGCCCCGCATAGTTAGTGCGCAACCGTTAGTGGTCGTTCGATGCGTATGCTCGTCGGCACACGAACCCCCGTTTCTCCCGGCCTTCACGCGCGCGCCCTTCTCCATAAGAGCCCGAAATAAGTCCGTAAATTCCGTATTGACGCGCTGTCCTACAGACCGCAGAAACGCCGCGCAAGGTATAAAGTTTCTGCGAGGAAGGCAAGCACTCCGAAACAGAATCTACCTACCTGTAAAGTAACTTTGCTGATAAGAAACGCGCTTCGAATCCCCTGCGCACCATCGATGTGCCCGCTAGCGCTGGCGTTGCAGCACTATCGTGCACGCAGCGTCTGCTCACCCTGCTCTCAGCTCCGGGCTCTCATAGAGTCCCATCGATACTCAATGGGCAACGATTACCGTAGTCGATTGTTCCACTCGATGATGAACGAGGGGTCACTGTCACAATCGTGTGACAGGCCATCAGCAACAGACAGCGCCCGCGACGAATAGTTACGCAGACCCGCGATTTAATGCGAATTCGATGGGGATCAGCACCAGCGCGCGACGGGGCTCGCCGTCTTCTACATAGGGCCGGAAGGCTGCGCGCAGGACCGCGTCGCGCGCGGCGTCGTCCAGTCGCGCATGACCGCTGGACGTTTCTATTTCTATGCTGCTCGCCGCGCCCCGTTCATCGATGATGACTCGCAGGACCACCACCCCCTGCTCTCGCAGCCGCCGTGACTGTGGCGGATAACGTGGCGATGGCTCGCGGACATATTCGACGGTCGACACCACCTTCGGTGTACTTCTGTCTTCCGCCTGCGCAGCCGGCGGCGGCGCGGTTTGTACCGGCACGGTGATGGCCCGCGCGGACGGAGCGTCATTGGGAATATCGATCAGCGGCAGGTCTGGCATCTGCACCAGGGGTTGCGGCGTTACCACGGCGACCTGGGGCAGTGGCCGCTCGGGCGCGGGTTCATGCTGAGTTACAAATGTCACCGTCAGAGGCACTTGCGCAACAGCCTGCTGAAGCCGTGGCGCGAACCCGAACGCCGCATACACCCCGACCACGTGCACGGCGGCGATGGCGGCAGCGACACACACTCGTCGCGAATGATCTTCGGCGAACACGGCAATCCTTCTCTCACGCGCGCTGGGCGCGCGGCACTTCGAAGACGGGTCTGGAACGAGATGATGCCCTGGGACATGTCCGGTTGCAAATGAGAAGCCTTCTCACCTAAAGTGAGTTAAACAAAACACACCGACCCGCCAGCCAGCACGACCTCACGCAGGCCGTGCCCGCCAGCCAGACAGTCAACACCCATCTCTCAGGGAGACTTCTGACTATGCGTGACTCGACACTCGGGCGGCCCACGCTCGCGGCAACGATATTCACTTTGTTACAGGCGACGGCGCCTCAGCTGCAGGCCGCGGAGGACAAGCCGCAGCAGCTGCCGAAGATTTCCGTGGAGGGCGCCGAGGAGACGCCCAAGGTCGATACGGTGAGCTCGCCCAAGTTCACTCAGCCCCTGCTCGATACTCCACAAACGATCGCTGTCATAAGCAGCAAAGTGCTTCAACAGCAGCAGGTCCCCACGCTCAGCGAAGCGCTGCGGAACACCCCGGGGGTGACTTTCCTGTTGGGCGAGAACGGCAACACCGCGACCGGCGATTCGATTTTCATGCGCGGCTTCGACACCCAGGGCAGCATCTTCGTCGACGGCATCCGCGACCTCGGCACGATCTCGCGCGACATCTTCAATACAGAGCAGGTGGAAGTCGCCAAGGGTCCCTCGGGTCCGGATAACGGTCGCGGCGCCGCCTCCGGCTACATCAACATGGCCACGAAGGTGCCGCAGGCCGACAACTTCTCTCGCAGCACGATCAGCTATGGGACAGCCGAGAACAGCCGCGTCACCGGCGATATGAATTATTTTTTCGAGGACGCCAGCACGGCGCTCCGGCTGAACGCGCTGGTCCAGGATGGCGGCGTCGATGGCCGCGACCACGTGGAAAGAAACAGCTGGGCGGTGGCGCCCTCGCTCGCGCTCGGCCTGAACCGCGACACACGCGCTTATTTCTATCTGCTGCACACGAAACAAGACAATCGTCCCGACGGCGGCGTGCCCACCATCGGGCTGGACGGCTTCTTCAACACAGCCTTCGCGCCGGGCGGCGCCAACGCAGGTCTGCGGCCCGCGAGAGTCGATCGCGACAACTACTATGGCGCGCTCAGCGACTTCAACGACGTGGAAGGAACCATGTTCACCGCGCGCATCGAGCACGACTTCAGCGACAGCCTGCGCCTGCGCAATACCTCTCGTTATGGCAAGTCCGAGCAGTTCTATCTGCTCACCGGCGTGAACACGATCACCGCCACGAGTCCGAATCCCGATGAATGGACCGTGTCGCGCTCGCGCCAGTCGAAGTTTCAGGAAAACACGGTGCTGACCAACCAGACCAATCTGACGGCGGCGTTCACGACGGGCGCATTCGAGCACGCGCTCACCGGCGGCCTGGAGTTCATCTACGAGAAACAATACAACCCGACGTATGTGGGTCAGGGGACGATGGCTCCGGCCGGATCCGCGGCAGGCGCGAATCTCGCGAATCTCTACAACCCCAATCCGCGCGATCCCATCACCGGCCTGAGCCTGGCGCGTAACGGCGCGTTCACGAAAGGCGACACGACGACGTTCGGCGCTTATCTGTTCGATACCGTTTCGTTCGCGGAGCGCTGGGAGGTCACCGGCGGCGTCCGCCTCGACGATTACACCACGCAATTCGACAGCGCCACATTGTCCACCGCGACCAGCCATCCCACGCTGCCGGTGGGTACGCTGGTGCCCACGGATCTCGAGTCGTCCGATACGTTGTTCGCTTATAAGGTGGGCGTGCTGTTCAAGCCGTTGCCCAACGGCAGCGTGTATCTGTCATACGCAACCTCTCAGCAGCCGCCGGGCGGCGCCAATTTCACATTGAGCACGGCGACCACAGGTAACAACGCGCTGAACAATCCCAACGTCGATCCGCAGAAGTCGAACAATCTCGAGCTCGGCACGAAATGGGATCTCAACGACGGCGGCCTGGCATTGACGGCCGCCGTGTTCCGCAGCGAAAACGAAAACGACCTCGTCCAGAACGATCCGACCGATCCGTCCGCGATTCAGCAACTCGGCAAGAAGCGCGTGGAAGGCATCGAGCTCGGCGTGGTGGGCCAGGTCACCGACGCGTGGCAGCTCAGCGCCGGTCTCGCCAAGCTGGATACCGAAGTCATCGAAGGCACGGCGACGCAAACCGGCGCGCAGATCAACTGGTCGCCCGAGCTCACGTTCACCAGCTGGAGCACCTATCAGCTGCCGTTCGGCCTGACGCTCGGCGCCGGCGTGCGATACGTGGACACGGTATTCCGGCAGATCAATAACAACAGCGCTCCAGGCGCAACGCCGCCCAATACGCCGCAGGCGCCTGATTATTGGGTGGTCGATGCGATGCTGGCCTACGCCATCGGCACGCACCTCACTGTGCAGCTCAATGGCTACAACCTGGCCGACGAGTTGTATGTGGCGAGCCTCAACAACGGCGGATCCCGTTATGCGCCGGGAGCGCCCCGCTCGGCTTTGTTGAGCTTCCACCTCTATTTCTAGGCCGCGACCCGAGTGCACGCCGCATGATCGTTCACATCCCCAAGCTGCTCAGCTCCGAGCAGGTCAACGAATGTCGGCGTGCCCTCGACGAAGCGGAATGGATCGACGGCAAGGCAACCGTCGGCGAACAAGGCGCGCTGGTGAAACATAATCGCCAGCTCGCCGAGAGCTCGCCAGTGGCGCGCCGTCTGGGAGAAATGATCCTGACGGCGCTGTCGCGCAACTCGCTGTTCCTTTCAGCGGCGCTGCCGCTGCGCACGGTGCCGCCGCTGTTCAATCGTTACGAAGGCGGTGAGCACTACGGCGTGCATATCGACGGCGCGGTGCGCGCCGTGCCGGGCACGTCGTACTTCCTGCGCACCGATCTGTCTTCCACCTTGTTTCTGAGCGACCCCGAGGAGTACGAAGGCGGTGAGCTGGTGATCCTGGGCACCCATGGGCGTCAGGAAATCAAATTGCCGGCGGGCGATCTGATTTTATATCGCTCCGGCAGCCTGCATCGGGTCAACGCCGTGACTCGAGGACGACGCACCTGTTCGTTCTTCTGGACGCAGAGCATGGTGCCCGACGACCGTCACCGCGAGTTGCTGTTCCAACTCGACAGCACCATTCAAGACGTACGACGCCGCTTCGGCGAATCGGAGCAGACCGTGGCGCTCGCCGGGCATTATCACAATCTGCTGCGGATGTGGACGCAGCTCTAGCGTCGCCCAAGCTGCTCCAGCTGTTTGGGCGTGCCGACGTTGTGCCACACACCGTGGTACAGCTCGCCACTGACCCGGCCCTTGCGGATCCAGTCGAACATCAACGGCGCGATCGGAAAGCGGCCAGGTTTGCAGCCGACGAAGAACTCCGGCCGGAACACACCGATGTTTGCATAGGTGTAACGCTCGCCGCTGTCGAGCAGACGACCGTCGGCTAAACCGAAGTCGCCGCGCGTATGAAAGTCCGGATTGGGCACGACCACCAGGTGCGCCACGTCGTCGTCCGCTAAATTTTTCATGGCGTCGGCGAATGGATACTCGGTCCATATATCGCCGCTGACGACGATGAAGGGTTCAGTACCCGAAGCGCCCGCGAGCACAGGCAATGCCTGGAACACGCCACCGCCCGTCTCCAGCGCCGAGTCGCCTTCGTCGCTGTAATGAATGCGCACGCCCAACTGCGAGCCATTGCCTAATGCCGCGCGAATCTGCTGTCCGAGCCAAGCGAGATTGATGACGATCTCGCGGACACCGGCGGCCGCGAGCGTCTCGATGTGATACTGGATCATCGGCTTGCCCGCCACGGGGAGCAGCGGCTTGGGCGTGTGGTCCGTCAGCGGACGCATACGTTCGCCCCGCCCCGCCGCCAGAATCATCGCGCGCATCTGGTGAGTCCTACGCCTTCGCCATCGCCGGGACGATGCGCTGTTCGATGAAGGACGTGAGGAAGTCCAGGTCGCGATAGTTTTTGATCACCTGGCGAACGTAGCTCAGCGTCCGCGGCAGATCTTTCAAGTAGCCGGACTTGCCGTCGCGATGATACAGGCGCGCGAAAATGCCAAGCACCTTCAGCTGCCGCTGCACGCCCATCAGATCGAACCAGCGTTGGAACTGCGCGGGATTGGCGCCCACGTCGACGCCGCTGCGCTGGGCGCTGTCGCGAAAATGTTTGATCCAGGAGTGCACCCGCTCCAGGGGCCACTCCACATACGAGTCGCGCAACAGGGACACGAGGTCGTAGGTCACCGGCCCGAGCACTGCGTCCTGGAAATCCAGAATGCCGGGATTCGCGCCATGCCCGCCCCGATCGTGACTCACGCCGTCGGTGACCATGAGGTTGCGTGAGTGATAGTCGCGATGAACGAACACTCGCGGCTGCGACAGGGCTTCGGCGACCAGCGTGTCGAAAGTCTTCGTCAGCCCCGCCACTTCGGCCTCGCTCAACTGCAAGCCGAGATGCTTGTGACAGAACCACTCGGGAAACAGCCCCATCTCACGACGCAGGAGCGCGTCGTCATACGGAGGCAACGTGCTGGCGTGCGCGCCGGCACGAGCCTGAATAGCGACCAATGCTTCGATCGCGTCCCGATACAGGCGCTCGGCGTCGCCGCCCGCGTCCAGATCCGCGAGATAAGTGCGCGATCCCAGATCCGTGTTCAGCAAAAAGCCCTGCGCCTCGTCCCGCTGCAGGACCTTGGGCGCGTTGACCCCCACGTCCACGAGCATGCCCGAGACGCGAATGTAAGGTCCCATGTCTTCCTTGGCCGGCGGCGCGTCCATCGCAATCCAGGTGTGCCCCTGGCGCGAAACACGGAAGTAACGACGGAAACTGGCGTCGGCGGAGGCCGGGGTGACAGCGAAGTCGCGTGCTCCGAACAGACCGGCGAGCCATTGCTCGAGTTGCTCGAGCCGCGGATCGTGTGGCGCGCTCACAGATGAACTGCGAGATGAATGACCATCGTGTGAAAGTGAGGACACGCGGAACGCTGCTCCAGAAATCAGAACTGCCAGAATTCGAGCTGGTAGAGGTAAATAGACGGCCAGGGTGGAACGACGCTCATTATAATCGCCCCCGATGCACCGAACTGCGACACCACTAACAACCCTTCGAATTACCATTGCCGCACTACTGGCCGCGGTATCGGTCTCGACCTACGCGGCCGACCCTGCAAATGCTTCAGAGGCGGCCGAGACGGCGGCACCCAAATGCCCCGCGCCCAACAGCATTGCCACGGCCGGCGCCCGGCGCGAGCCCCGACCTCTCGAGGAATTGCCCGAGGAAGTCGAGTTCGAAGCCGACGGCGTCGAAGGCACGCGCGAAGGCGAGTTGAAGCTCACCGGCGAAGTGGAGATCCGTCAGGGCGAGCGTCGCATCCAGACCCGCGACGCCACCTACAATCCGCAGGACGAGAGCTTCAAGGTCGACCAGGGCGTCCAATACACCGATGGCACCGTGACCGTACGAGGCTCGGGCGCGCACATCGATCGCGCAGGCGGCGCGGTTTTCGAAGGCGCCGAATTCGAACTGGCGGATGTTAATGGGCGCGGCTCGGCCGATCGTATCCGGGCGACTACCGAGGGCTCGCTGTCGCTCGACCGAGTGCGCTTCACGACCTGTCCGCTCGGCAACGAAGACTGGATGCTCACCGCCTCGGACATCGACATCAATCAGCGCGCCGGCATCGGCGTCGGCCGCGGCACGCGGCTCGACTTCAAGGGCGTGCCGCTGCTGTACATGCCGATCTTTTCCTTTCCGGTCGGCGACGAGCGCAAGTCGGGCTTTTTGATTCCGACCCCGGGCACGTCCTCGCGCAGCGGTTATTCGCTGACGGTGCCCTGGTACTGGAACATCGCGCCCAATTACGACGCGACCTTCACACCGACTTATTTCAGCAAGCGCGGCACCAAGCTGGACACGCAGTTTCGCTATCTGAATCCGGTCGGCGAAGGCCAGGTGGACGTGGAGTACCTGCCCGACGATCGCGAGTTCGGCGACGAGCGCAGCCTGGTGCACTTCGTCGATCAATCGGATCTCACCCGGCGGCTGCGCCTCAACATCGATGCGTCCAACGCCAGCGACGACGAATGGTTCGAAGACTTCGGCCTGGGCCCCGAGGGCACGTCGGTCACATATCTGAACCGCTCCGCGAGCCTCACTTATCTCGACGACCGCTGGCTGGCCATCCTGCACGCGCAGAACTTCCAGACCATCGACTTCGCCACCGAGAACCGGATGCCCATCGCGCCGGCCAATCGGCCGTACACCATGCTGCCGCAGATGGCGGTGCGCGCGAATTTTCCGGATCAGCCGTTCGGCCTCACGTATGGCATGGACATGGAGCTCGCCAATTTCGATCACAATGTCGACGGCCTGAACACCGGCTGGCGCAGCGACTTCGCGCCCGAGATCCGCATGCCCCTGCGCGGCGCCGGCGTTTACATCGAGCCGTCCGCGAGCTGGCGCTACACGCGTTACAAGCTGAACGAAGACGGCCTGGATGGCGACACCGACGACGATACGATCACGCGCTCCGCGCCCATTCTGAGCGTCGATGGCGGCATGGTGTTCGAACGTCTGTTCGGCTCGCGGCAGCAGCGCGTGAGCACCATCGAGCCGCGCTTCATGTATTTGTATGTTCCCTATCGCAACCAGGACGACCTGCCGGTGTTCGACACCGAGCTGCCCGATCTGAACCTGGTGCAACTGTTCCGCACCAATCGTTATGTCGGCGCGGATCGATTGGGCGACGCCAATCAGCTCGCCATCGGCTTCACCTCGCGCTGGCTGGACGCGGACACCGGCGAGCAATACATCGCCGCGACCGTCGGCCAGGCTTATTACTTCGATCGGCCGCGAGTGACCCTGCCTGGCGAGACGATCGACGATCCGGAGACGTCCGACATCATCGCCGAGCTCGATCTGCGCGCCTACGGCGATTGGAATATTCGCGGCGGCATCCAATGGGATCCCGCCGAAACCCAGTCCGAACGTGGCCAGCTGACTTTGCAATACCGACCCGACTACGACCGCGTCATGAACCTGGGGTATCGCTTCCGGCGCGACCGCCTCGAACAGGTGGACGGCTCGGTGGCCTGGCCCATCAGTCAGCGCTGGAGCGTGTACGGCCGCATGGTGTATTCGCTCGAAGACAACGCCATCGACGACACGGCCCCCATCGATCCTTCGCTACCGGCCGACACGCTGCCGCGCCGGGACGAGTCGGGCGTGATCGACCAGTTCGCCGGCCTGGAATACCGCTCCTGTTGCTGGCGGTTCCGCGTGGTCGCCCGCCGCTACGTGAGCGACCGTACCGGCGACCTGGACACCAGCGTGCTGCTGCAGCTTGAACTTAACGGCCTGTCCAGTGTCGGAACTGGCTCGAATACTTTTCTGGAACGGTCGATTCGGGGATACTCGCTCGATCCTTCCAAGGATGAATGACGCCCCACCCGCCGTGGCGGCCCCGGGCGCCTCGACCCGGCATAACACTTCTGGTTACGCATGAAACTGCTCCGCCCTACTCTTAAAGCTATCCGTGGCAGCCTGGTCGCTCTGAGTCTGCTGGCCGTGGCCAGCGGCGCCCTCGCCCAGACCCGCGAGCTGTCCGGCAGCGGCACGCTGCTCGATCGCATTGCCGCCGTGGTCAACGACGGCGTGGTGCTGAACTCGCAGCTGGAGGAGCAGACCGAAGAAATCACGCAGCGCCTGCGTCAGCAAAACACCGAGCTGCCGCCGCGCAACGTGCTCCGCCAGCAGATTCTGGAGCGCCTGGTGGTCGAGGAAATCCAGATCCAGCGGGCCGACAAGCTGGGCATTCAGGTTTCCGACGAAATGCTCAACGGCGCCCTCAGCGACGTGGCCGATCGCAACAAGATCGGCTTCGCCGACCTGCCGCAGGCGCTCGCCCAACAAGGCATCGACTACCGCACCTTCCGCGACGAGATCCGTCGGCAGATGACTCTGCAGTTGCTCCGTCAGCGCGACGTGATCGCCCGCATCAACGTGTCGCCGCGCGAGCTGGAGCAGTTCATGGCCCGGCAGGCCAACGCGCCGGACCGGAACGCCGAATATAACGTGTCGCACATCCTGGTCTCGGTGCCGGTCAGCGCATCGCCGGAGCAGATCGAGGCGCGCGAGAAGCGCGCCCGGGAAGTCTACGAGAAGGCGACTTCCGGTGAAGACTTTGCGCAGCTCGCGGTGGCCTATTCGGACAGCAGCACCAACATCGAAGGCGGCTCGCTCGGCTGGCGTCGCGGCTCGCAGCTGCCGTCCATCCTGGCCGACAACATTCCCAAGATGAAGCCGGGCCAGACCTCCGAGCCGATCCGCACTCCCAGCGGCTTCCACCTGTTCCGGCTGAACGAAGTCCGCGGCGGCGTGCAGCAGTCGGTGGTCGCGCAGGTTCATGCACGTCACATTCTGCTCAAGACCAACGAGCTGGAAGACGACCAGACCGTGGAGCAAAAGCTGAACGACATTCGCAAGCGCGTGCTCGAAGGTGGTGAGGACTTCGCCGCGATTGCCGCGGTGACCTCACAGGATCCGGGCTCGGCCGCCGACGGCGGCGATCTGGGCTGGGCGGGTCCCGGCAGCTTCGTGCCCGAGTTCGAGAAACAACTCGATGCGTTGAAAGAAAACGAGATCTCCCAGCCGTTCAAGTCTCAGTACGGCTGGCACATCGTGCAGGTGCTGGGTCGTCGTCAACACGACTCGACGGAAGACCTGCGCCGCCAGCGCGCCTTCGCCGAATTGCGCGAAGCCAAGGCGGAAGAAGAAACCGAACTGTGGCTGCGTCGCCTGCGCGACGAAGCGTTCGTGGAATACAGGATGTGAATGAGAATCCCGCGGCTCATCGTCACTTCGGGTGAACCTGCGGGCATCGGGCCGGATCTGTGTCTCGCCATCGCGGCGCGCGACTGGCCCTGTGATGTCGTGGTCGCCGGCGACATCGACCTGCTGCATCAACGCGCGCAGCAGCTGCGACTGAATATCCGACTGCTACCGTACGTCAGCAGCACCCTCTGCCCGGCTCATCAACCCGGCACGCTGCGCGTATTGCACGTCCCGACGGCCGTGCCCGTTCACCCGGGAACACTCGACGTAGCGAACGCACGTTACGTGCTGAACCTGCTCGACGCCGCCGCGCAGGGCTGTCTCACCGGTGAGTTCGATGCGATGGTCACGGCGCCCGTCCAAAAAAGCGTCATCAACGACGCGGGCGTGCCGTTCTCCGGCCACACCGAGTATCTGGCGGAACACACCGGCGGTTCCTATCCAGTGATGATGCTGGCGACCGAGACACTGCGCGTCGCATTGGCCACCACCCATCTGCCGCTGCAGGAAGTGAGCGCGGCGATCACCGACGAGCTGCTGACTCGCGTCATCCGCATCGTCGATCACGATCTGCGCACTCGCTTCGACATCGCTGCGCCACGCATCGTGGTGTGCGGATTGAATCCTCACGCCGGCGAGTCGGGCCATCTCGGCCGCGAAGAGATCGAAACGATCGCGCCGACGCTGCAGCGTTTGCGTGAACAAGGGCTCCACCTCGTCGGCCCGGCGCCGGCGGACACCGCTTTCACTCCCCACATGCTCCAGCAGGCCGACGCCGTGCTCGCGATGTTTCATGACCAGGGATTGCCGGTCATCAAATTCGCCGGCTTCGGCGATTGCGTGAACATCACGCTCGGCCTGCCCATCGTGCGCACTTCCGTCGACCATGGCACCGCCCTGTCGCTCGCCGGCACCGGCCAGGCCGATCCCGGCAGTCTGGTCAGCGCGATGCAAGTGGCGTTACGAATGACCCATGCACCAACCTCGCAAGCGATTCGGCCAGCACTTCCTGCATGACCCCGGCGTGATCGGGCGGATCGTCGCCGCCATCGCGCCACAACCGCAGGATCGCATGGTCGAGATCGGACCAGGCCTGGGCGCGCTCACCCTGCCCCTGCTGGCCCGCCTCAATGAATTGCACGCGGTCGAAATCGACCGGGATGCGATCCGGCACCTCCGCGAAATCACGCGCGACGACCCTCGCCTGCACATCCATTCGGCGGACGTGCTGGAGTTCTCGTTCGCTCATATATATGAAGCTCGCCCCCCGTCTGAACAACCTGGGGCCGGCAAGCTCCGGCTGGTCGGCAATCTGCCCTATAACATTTCCACGCCGCTGCTGTTTCATCTGATCGAACAGCGCCAGCACATTCTCGACATGCACTTCATGCTGCAAAAAGAGGTGGTGGACCGCATGGCCGCGGCGCCCGGCTCGGAGCATTACGGCCGGCTGACGGTGATGCTGGCGCCCTGGGTGCGAGTGGAACCGTTGTTCGACATCGGTCCGGGCGCGTTCCGGCCGCCGCCCAAAGTCGTTTCCACTGTGTTCAGACTGACGCCCCACGAAACCCCGCTGGACGTCGGCGAGCCGCGGCAGTTCGCGACGGTCGTGGCGGCCGCTTTCTCGCAGCGGCGCAAAACACTGCGCAATGCGCTGAAACCCTTGCTGGACGCCGACGACATCGTCGCTGCAGGCATCGATCCCGGCCTGCGCGCCGAGGTCCTGTCGCCAGCTGAATTCGTCTCGCTGGGCCGACGGCTCGCGGCCAAACCGACGCCGGAGGCTGGCCCGGCGGAGTGATCTGGTGCGAGAATGATTCCGCATCCTTTGGTGCGGATCAGAGGGCACGGCAATGCGCGACTACAAGAACATTCTGCTGGTGGTCGATCTGTCCGAGGACAGCCAGATCATCGGCGAGCGAGCCAAGGCCATCGCGGCCTGTTATCAATCCCAGATCACGCTGCTGCACGTCGTGGAATACGTTCCCGTCGAGCCCATGGGCGAGGCGCTGCTGCCCACCGTGCAAATCGAAGGCGAGCTGGTGGAACGGGCCAAGGTGCGGCTGGCCGAGCTGGCGCAGCGACTGTCACTGTCGAATAGCCGACAGCTGGTCGAGACCGGCGGCATCAAGACCGAAATCATCCGCACCGCTCAGCGCCTGAACATCGATCTGATCGTGCTCGGCAGCCGCGAACGACATGGCCTCGCCATCCTGCTCAACTTCACCGAAGACACGATCCTGCACGCGGCGCCTTGCGATGTGCTCGCGGTGCGTCTGCATTAGAACAAATGGCGGCGCGCGGCGTTCGACATAACAGCCGGAGAACCCCCGGCATGAGATCCACGGTGCGATTTTTCCGGCAAGAACCCGCCAGGACACTGCTAGAATTGTGCCGGCATCAGCCAGTCATTCGGATATGACAGACACCACGCCCCCCAAAGCTCGCGCCTCCTCCAGCCATCCGATTCGCGAGGCCGAGCCGACGTCGTCCGATCCCGTTCACAAGATCCGCGTCGACGTGAGCGCAAATTACGTCGGCGAGCAGTCGAAGCCGGACGAAGGGCACTATGCCTTTTCCTACACCATCACCATCCGTAACGAAGGCCAGGTGCCGGCGCGCCTGCTGACGCGTCACTGGGTGATCACCGACGCGAACGGCAAGGTGAAAGAAGTTCGTGGCGAAGGCGTGGTGGGCGAGCAGCCCTACCTGCTGCCCGGCCAGGGCTTCCGCTACTCCAGCGGCGCAGTTTTGGAAACACCGGTGGGCGCCATGCAGGGTAGCTATCAGATGCTGGCGGACGACGGCGCGCACTTCGATGCGCCGATCGCGCCGTTCACCTTGGCCATGCCAGGGCTGCTGCACTAACCCGATCGCGGCCGTCAGCAATGGCCGTCTACGCAATCGGTGACGTTCAGGGCTGTGACGAAGAATTCGGACAGCTGCTGACTCGACTCAACTTCTCTGTCGCGCGCGACAAGCTCTGGCTGGTGGGCGATCTGGTCAATCGCGGCCCCCGCTCGTTGGAAGTCGTGCGGCGGGTAAAGGCGATGGGCGACGCCGCCGTTTGCGTGCTCGGCAATCACGACCTGCATCTGCTCGCGCTGGCGCTGTCGCCAGGCGAGCCCGTCAAATCCAAAGACACGCTGCAGGAATTCTTCGCCGCCCCGGATCGGGACGAGCTGATTCATTGGCTGCGACATCGGCCGATGCTTCATCACGACGCCACGCTCGGCTACACCATGATTCACGCCGGGCTGCCGCCGCAGTGGGATCTGACGATGGCGCAAGCGTGTGCGCGCGAGCTCGAAGAAACATTGCGTGACGATCGAGGCTGTCGCGATTTGTTTGCGCACATGTATGGCGACAAGCCGGATCGCTGGTCGGACGACTTGCGTGGCACTGACCGCTTACGCTTCATCACCAACTGTCTCACGCGGCTGCGCTACTGCCGCGCCGACGGCAAGCTCGATTTGAAATTCAAAGGCGACATCCAGAACGCGCCCAAGGGTCTGCTGCCCTGGTTTCGAGTGCCCGAGCGCCGTTCGCGCGATGCTCGCATCGTGTGCGGCCACTGGTCGGCGCTGGGTTATTACGATGGCGACGGCGTGCTCGCCATCGACACGGGCTGCGTCTGGGGCGAGAAACTTTGCGCCGTGCGGCTCGATCAACCCGCCGAGCCGGTGTTCGTGCCCTGCTCTTCGTCGGGACTCAGCGTCGGCAGCGAATAGTCGCGCCCGAATCGACTACGTGCCTTGCTTGTCGTCAGGCTTGGGCATCTCCATCAACGCCTCGACGTCGAGCCGCGGTTGGCCCATCGTCGCCTGATGAGGCATGCATAGCACTTCGTCCTTCACGACTCGCACCGCGAGCTTGGGCAGCACTTTTTTCTGAATCTGCTCGACCAGCTCGCAGTCGCCCTCTTGCAGATACAACCGGCCGCGCGACAGCGATACCGGACGCCATTCCGCCGGAAATTGCTCCAGGCTGTCGAGCGGATGATTGCTTTTGCCTCGGACGCGCTCGACCAGCTCGCGAACGCTCTTGTTCTTGTCGCGCTCGGCGAGCGCTTCGGGCGTGGCTTCTACGGGCGAGACCACTCGCATGACGACGCGAGGCATGCGCGCCACCGAAGCCGGACAGTCTGCCGAGCGCACCACCACCTGCGCGTGGACACCCAGCGCGCGCATTATGTTCTCGACTTTGCCTTCCAGCCCCGTGCAGGAATAGAAGGTGGTGAAGCTTTGGAAATGAAAGGAAATTTCCTGATGCTTCCAGATCGCCTGCACCGGCTCGGCCGTCCCAGCCTCCGGCTGGGGCGCGCCGGACTCGGCCACTCCGGCCGCGGGCACGCTGAATAGCAGCGTCAGCCACAATAGCGACGCTGAACCTACGCATTGACGCGTCATGAGCGGTGTCCTCCGCAAGTGCTCGTAGGATGGTCCGGAGCGGCCACGGACGCAAGCGAGGGCCATGCGCCTGTGCGGCCCGGCGTCTGCAGGTATACTGTCGGCCCGCGGAGAACCTGCATGAGCCCGCTCAAAGCCTTCAATTTTCGCGACTGGATCGACAAGAATCGCGAATACCTCAAACCGCCGGTGAACAATCGGCTGGTGTTCCGCGAGTCCGAATTCATCATCATGGTGGTCGGCGGCCCGAATTCGCGCACCGACTATCACGAGGATCCGGGCGAAGAATTCTTCTATCAGCTGGAAGGCGACATGACCCTGCGCACCATGCAGGACGGCGCCCGCGTCGATATTCCGATCCGGGAAGGCGAAATCCTGCTGCTGCCGCCACGCGTGCCGCACTCACCGCAGCGTTTCGCCAACACCGTCGGCCTGGTGATCGAGCGCAAGCGGCGACCGGAAGAGCAGGACGGCTTTCTCTGGTTCTGCGAACACTGCTCTTATCCGCTGCATGCCGAATATTTGCATGTCAGCGACATCGAGACGCAGCTGCCGCCCGTGTTCGAGCGCTTTTACGGCTCGCTGGAAATGCGCACCTGCCAAGCCTGCGGAGCCGTCGCGCACAAGCGCTGACCCGCGTCGTTCGATGCGCGACTCACTTCCCGCCACCGCCGCCAGTGCGCTCGCCGTCGAAATCGCCGGTCGACGCTGGCACGTCGCGGCTCAAGGCCACGATATCTCCATTCCATTGCGCTTCAATGAAGCGCAACCGACTTTCTTCGGCGCGCCGCCGGCTACCGCCACGGTCATCACTGCCGGCTCGTTCGTGGGCGACGTTCGTCACGGCGGCAGCTGCAACTGTTCGGTCCACACGCTCGCGCCTCATTGCAATGGCACTCACACCGAATGCGTGGGCCACATCACTCAGGAAAGGTTGAGTGTGCGCGATCTCGCCTTGTGGCATCTGAGCGGCGCCTTGCTGATTTCTGTCGCGCCTGAGCCCTCGGGAGAGATCGCGGGCGATCAGGTCGTCTCACTGGCGGCCCTGCGAGAAGCGATTGGCAGCGCCACGCTCAGCGAGTATCAGGCGCTGGTCGTCAGGACTTTGCCGAACGATTCGTCCAAGCTCACTCGTAACTACGATGAGGGCTCGCCGCCGCCCTACTTCAGCGCCGAGGCGATGCGTTACGTCGTGGAGCAAGGCATCGACACATTGGTCGTGGACCTGCCCTCCATCGACCGCGCGCAGGACGGAGGCAAACTCGCCGCGCACCGAATCTTCTGGGGCATGCCACCTGGCAGCACCTCAGCGGCGACAGTCACCCGCAAGCACGCGACCGTTACTGAGATGGCCTTCATCGACAACTCTGTTCCGGACGGCGTGTATCTGCTCAACTTGCAGGTTGCGCCCTTCATGATCGACGCCGCGCCCAGCCGACCTATCCTGTTACCCTTGTCACCCGCATGAACGTTTCCGTCGAGCGCTCCTTCGCGGTAGCGCAGGATGCCGCCGATCAACTTGCTCCGCTGCGAGCCGAGTTTTTCATTCCGCAACGAGCAGGCGGCGGCGACAGTATCTATCTGTGCGGCCACTCGCTTGGATTACAGCCGCGCGGCGTCGCCCGCGTGCTGAACGAGGAACTACAGCACTGGGCGGAGTTGGCGGTCGAAGGTCACTTCGCATCGTCGCGTCCCTGGCTGCCCTATCACGAACAGCTGACCAGCTCGCTCGCGAAGCTCGCAGGCGCGCAGCCGATGGAAGTGGTCGCGATGAATTCGCTGACCGTGAACCTGCATCTCATGTTCGCAAGCTTCTATCGGCCGCGTCCCGGAAGAGACGCCATCCTGATCGAGCAGCGCGCGTTCTCGTCGGATCAGTACGCGGTGGCTTCACAGATCCTGCATCACGGCTTCGATCCGAGGACTGCGCTGATCGAGATCGGGCCCCGCCCGGGTGAGGACATCCTCCGGACCGAAGATATTTGCTCGCTCATCGAACGTGAAGGCCAGCGCATCGCGACGGTGATGCTGCCGGGCGTGCAGTACCTCACGGGTCAGCGCTTCGACATCGAAGCAATCACACGCTGCGCACGCCGGCAGGGATGCGCTGTCGGTTTCGATCTGGCGCATGCCATGGGCAACGTGCCACTGCGACTGCACGACTGGGACGTCGATTTCGCCGTCTGGTGCAGTTACAAATATCTGAACGCCGGACCGGGCGCGATCGGCGGATGTTTCGTGCACGAGCGCCATGCGCGCTCGCTGGATCTACCCCGGCTTGCTGGCTGGTGGGGCCACGACAAAGGCAGCCGGTTTCAGATGCCGGCGACGTTCCAGCCGATCCCTGGCGCGGAGGGCTGGCAGCTGTCGAATCCGCCGATTCTGGCGGCCGCGCCCTTGCTGGCCTCGCTGCCGCTGTTCGATGCGGCCGGGATGGATGGGTTGAGAGCGAAGTCGCTGCGACTCACCGACTATCTACAAGCATTGCTGCGGGCTCGGCTCTCTCATGCGCTGAATATCATTACGCCTTCGGATCCCGAGGCGCGCGGCTGCCAGCTTTCCATTCGCCTGCATCGCTCTGCCACCGAGGCGCGTGCTGTGTTCGATTCCCTTGCCGCGGCCGGCGTATTCTGCGACTGGCGCGAGCCGGACATCATTCGGGTCGCGCCCGTGCCGCTCTACAATTCGTTCGTCGACGTTTGGGAATTTGTCGCCGCGCTGGAGCAGTCGCTGCAATGAGCGATGGCACACGCAATGAGCCGATCACCGTAGTCGGCGCAGGACTGGCGGGCACGCTGCTCGCCATTCTCCTGGCCCGGCGTGGTCATCGCGTACGCTTGTATGAGCGACAAGAGGACATGCGACGCGTGCAGATCGACGCGGGCCGCTCCATCAATCTTGCGCTCGCCGCGCGCGGCATCCGTGCGCTGGAATTGGCTGGTGTGATGGAGCGGGTGCATACAGAACTCGTGCCCCTGCCCGGCCGGATGCTGCACGACCTGAATGGCGCGCTGACGTTTGTTCCCTATGGGCAGCGTCCCGACGAAGTCATTTATTCCGTGTCGCGGCCCGGCTTGAATTGCATTCTGCTCGATGCGGCCGAGGAGGCGGGCGTCGAGTTGGTGTTCCGTCATCCTGCCGTTGGTGCGGACTTCAAGCGTCAGCGGGTGCTATTCAAGAATGAGTCCGGTCAGACGCACGAAGTCGGCATGCACCGCGTGTTCGCGACGGACGGCGCAGGCTCGGTGTTGCGGCGGGCTATGGTGGAGCAACTGGGCATTGCCTGCACTGAGGACCTGCTCAAACACGGCTACAAAGAGCTGACATTGCCGCCCTATCCCGACGGCCGCCCACGCATCGACAAGCACGCCTTGCACATCTGGCCGCGCGGCGGCTTCATGCTCATCGCGTTACCCAACATCGACGGCAGCTTCACGGTGACGTTGTTTCTGTCGCTCAACGGCCCGGAAAGCTTCGAGACGCTCACCACTCCAGCCAGCATCGAAACCTTCTTCGCCAAGCACTTTCCGGATGTGCGCGAACTGATGCCGGAGCTGGCTTCCGAGTTCCTTTCTCACCCCACGGGCATCATGGGAACCGTGCGCTCGGAGCAATGGTCCTTGGACGACAAGCTATTGTTGGTAGGCGATGCAGCCCATGCGATCACTCCCTTCCACGGCCAGGGCATGAACTGCTGCTTCGAAGATTGCCGCGAGCTCGACACGCTGCTGGCGAACAGCTCGGATTGGGCCGCCAGCTTCCGACAGTTCGAAACTTCGCGGCGCCCGAATACGAACGCGATCGCCGACATGGCCATCGAGAATTATCTGGAAATGCGCGACACGGTGCGCGATCCCAAGTTCCACCTGCACAAGGCGCTATCCCTCGAACTGGAGCGCCGCCATCCGCAACGTTTCGTGCCCCGCTACTCGATGGTCATGTTCCGGGACGATATTCCTTACACCGTGGCTTTCGAACGCGGCCGCATCCAGCACGAAATTTTAGTCTCGCTGACGGAGCGAGCTGAGACGCTGGATGCTGTCGATTACGAGCTCGCGAAGCGCTTAATAGAAAACAGATTGGCGCCTCTGCCAGCCGGAAGACCCACCCCTAACCCCCTCCCGTGAACGGGAGGGGGAATCAGATTTTTGATATTTGTGCTCGCCTGCGGCGAGCACTACGCCAGTCCGGAAGCCCGCTGCGGCGAGCTGGCCGGAAATATGCCACGCACGTTGAAGGCGCCGTTCGAGGTGACCTCCCTTCTTCCGGCATTGTCGAGAAAGAGGGACCTTTTCGACAAAGTGCGCCCAGGGACGGGACCCGACGACGCCGCGCGATAGCGCGGCTGAGGGGGAGCACGGTGCCGGAAGGAGGGAGGTCACGGTATGGTCCAGGTTCATCCTTTACACATCAGTCCAGGTTCATCGTTTACACCGGTGTAGTTCACGCTTGGCGAACCGAGGAGGTTTTGCCATGGCCTGGAACGAGACCGATGCGATGGATCAACGATGCAAGTTCGTGC
>NZ_DASWTF010000007.1:0-24808 GCF_036402275.1 Steroidobacter sp.
CAGCCCCAGGATGTGATGAGCCGACATCGAGGTGCCAAACACCGCCGTCGATATGAACTCTTGGGCGGTATCAGCCTGTTATCCCCGGAGTACCTTTTATCCGTTGAGCGATGGCCCTTCCATACAGAACCACCGGATCACTAAGACCTACTTTCGTACCTGCTCGACGTGTCTGTCTCGCAGTCAAGCGCGCTTTTGCCTTTATACTCTGCGACCGATTTCCGACCGGTCTGAGCGCACCTTCGTACTCCTCCGTTACTCTTTGGGAGGAGACCGCCCCAGTCAAACTGCCCACCATACACTGTCCTCGATCCGGATGACGGACCAGAGTTAGAACCTCAAGCATGCCAGGGTGGTATTTCAAGGATGGCTCCATGGGAACTGGCGTCCCCACTTCAAAGCCTCCCACCTATCCTACACAAGCAGGCTCAAAGTCCAGTGCAAAGCTACAGTAAAGGTTCACGGGGTCTTTCCGTCTAGCCGCGGATACACTGCATCTTCACAGCGATTTCAATTTCACTGAGTCTCGGGTGGAGACAGCGCCGCCATCGTTACGCCATTCGTGCAGGTCGGAACTTACCCGACAAGGAATTTCGCTACCTTAGGACCGTTATAGTTACGGCCGCCGTTTACCGGGGCTTCGATCAAGAGCTTCGCTTGCGCTAACCCCATCAATTAACCTTCCGGCACCGGGCAGGCGTCACACCCTATACGTCCACTTTCGTGTTTGCAGAGTGCTGTGTTTTTAATAAACAGTCGCAGCGGCCTGGTATCTTCGACCGGCATGGGCTTATGGAGTAAATCCTTCACCCTCACCGGCGCACCTTCTCCCGAAGTTACGGTGCCATTTTGCCTAGTTCCTTCACCCGAGTTCTCTCAAGCGCCTTGGTATTCTCTACCCAACCACCTGTGTCGGTTTGGGGTACGGTTCCTGATTACCTGAAGCTTAGAGGCTTTTCCTGGAAGCAGGGCATCAACCACTTCGCCTTCGTAAAAGAAGGCTCGTCATCAGCTCTCGGCCTTGAACACCCGGATTTGCCTAAGTGTTCGGCCTACCACCTTAAACTTGGACAACCAACGCCAAGCTGGCCTAGCCTTCTCCGTCCCCCCATCGCAGTAACCAGAAGTACGGGAATATTAACCCGTTTCCCATCGACTACGCTCTTCAGCCTCGCCTTAGGGACCGACTCACCCTGCGTCGATTAACGTTGCGCAGGAACCCTTGGTCTTTCGGCGTGGGTGTTTTTCACACCCATTGTCGTTACTCATGTCAGCATTCGCACTTCTGATACCTCCAGCAAGCCTCTCGACTCACCTTCACAGGCTTACAGAACGCTCCTCTACCGCTCATCCGAAGATGAACCCGTAGCTTCGGTGCCTGGTTTGAGCCCCGTTACATCTTCCGCGCAGGCCGACTCGACTAGTGAGCTATTACGCTTTCTTTAAAGGGTGGCTGCTTCTAAGCCAACCTCCTAGCTGTCTAAGCCTTCCCACATCGTTTCCCACTTAACCAGGACTTTGGGACCTTAGCTGACGGTCTGGGTTGTTTCCCTTTTCACGACGGACGTTAGCACCCGCCGTGTGTCTCCCGTGCTGACACTTGCCGGTATTCGGAGTTTGCATCGGTTTGGTAAGTCGGGATGACCCCCTAGCCGAAACAGTGCTCTACCCCCAGCAGTGATACACGAGGCGCTACCTAAATAGCTTTCGAGGAGAACCAGCTATCTCCGAGCTTGATTAGCCTTTCACTCCGATCCACAAGTCATCCGCTACCTTTTCAACGGGAGTCGGTTCGGTCCTCCAGTCAGTGTTACCTAACCTTCAACCTGCTCATGGATAGATCGCCCGGTTTCGGGTCTATACCCAGCGACTAAACGCCCTATTAAGACTCGCTTTCGCTACGCCTCCCCTATTCGGTTAAGCTTGCCACTGAATATAAGTCGCTGACCCATTATACAAAAGGTACGCAGTCACCCAACAAAGTGGGCTCCCACTGCTTGTACGCATACGGTTTCAGGTTCTATTTCACTCCCCTCTCCGGGGTTCTTTTCGCCTTTCCCTCACGGTACTGGTTCACGATCGGTCGATAGAGAGTATTTAGCCTTGGAGGATGGTCCCCCCATGTTCAGGCAGGATTACACGTGTCCCGCCCTACTCTTCGTTGGTCATCGACTTTGCCTTTCGTGTACGGGGCTATCACCCGCTATGGCCGGACTTTCCAGACCGTTCCACTAAGCTCGATCGACTGGTTCCAACTGGGCTGTTCCGCGTTCGCTCGCCACTACTTACGGAATCTCGGTTGATTTCTTTTCCTCCGGGTACTGAGATGTTTCAATTCCCCGGGTTAGCTCTTGCAACCTATGGATTCAGTTGCAAGTACTGCCGAAGCAGTCGGTTTCCCGATTCGGAGATCTGCGGGTGAGTTTGTTTGCCAACTAACCGCAGCTTTTCGCAGGCTACCACGTCCTTCATCGCCTTCTATCGCCTAGGCATCCACCACATACGCTTATTCACTTGACCATATAACCCCAATGAGCCTGGTGTTATACGTTGCTGATTCTCGAATGCGACATGATTCAATGAACTCTTGTTTCAAATTTGCATTTGAAACGTTACTGATGTGTTAGATCAGTTGATTTCGCTAAATCTGATGCGTCAAAACAACTTCCGAATTTTTAAAGAGCACGTAACAAGAGTCGTTGAGACTCCTGCGACGTAAAGCCACGCATATATCCGATGCAGACATATGAGTCGCTTCACGTGCACGTGAACAGTTCCGCGTTATCGCTGGTGGAGCCAGTCGGGATCGAACCGACGACCCCCTGCTTGCAAAGCAGGTGCTCTCCCAGCTGAGCTATGGCCCCTGACATACCAGTGATGGACTGGTGGGTCTGGGAGGATTTGAACCTCCGACCTCACCCTTATCAGGGGTGCGCTCTGACCAACTGAGCTACAGACCCGTAATGGCTGAAGCCGGGCCAGTCTCGCGGAAACCGAAATTATCGAATCAGGTAACTTGTGTTGGGAACTCGCGGCAGCCGTATGGCTGAAGCAGAGTCATTTAAAGGAGGTGATCCAGCCGCACGTTCCCGTACGGCTACCTTGTTACGACTTCACCCCAGTCATTGACCACACCGTGGTAAGCGCCCTCCTTGCGGTTAGGCTACCTACTTCTGGTGCAATCAACTCCCATGGTGTGACGGGCGGTGTGTACAAGACCCGGGAACGTATTCACCGTGACATCGCTGATTCACGATTACTAGCGATTCCGACTTCACGCAGCCGAGTTGCAGACTGCGATCCGGACTACGACCAGCTTTTTGGGATTGGCTCCCCCTCGCGGGTTGGCAACCCTTTGTACTGGCCATTGTAGCACGTGTGTAGCCCTGGTCATAAGGGCCATGATGACTTGACGTCATCCCCACCTTCCTCCGGTTTGTCACCGGCGGTCCCCTTAGAGTTCCCAACTTAATGCTGGCAACTAAGGGCAAGGGTTGCGCTCGTTGCGGGACTTAACCCAACATCTCACGACACGAGCTGACGACAGCCATGCAGCACCTGTCTCCAGGTTCCCGAAGGCACCCCCACATCTCTGCAGGGTTCCTGGGATGTCAAGACCAGGTAAGGTTCTTCGCGTTGCATCGAATTAAACCACATGCTCCACCGCTTGTGCGGGTCCCCGTCAATTCCTTTGAGTTTCAACCTTGCGGCCGTACTCCCCAGGCGGAGAACTTAACGCGTTAGCTACGACACCGAAGGGCAGACCCCTCCGACATCCAGTTCTCATCGTTTATGGCGTGGACTACCAGGGTATCTAATCCTGTTTGCTCCCCACGCTTTCGCACATGAGCGTCAGTATTGGTCCAGGAAGTCGCTTTCGCCACTGATGTTCCTTCAGATATCTACGCATTTCACCGCTACACCTGAAATTCCACTTCCCTCTCCCATACTCTAGCAATGCAGTCCCGAATGCAGTTCCCAGGTTAAGCCCGGGGATTTCACATCCGGCTTGCAAAGCCGCCTACGCGCGCTTTACGCCCAGTAATTCCGATTAACGCTCGCACCCTCTGTATTACCGCGGCTGCTGGCACAGAGTTAGCCGGTGCTTCTTTAGTTGGTTACGTCAAGGCCGCGACGTGTTAGGTCACAGCTTTTCTTCCCAACCGAAAGGGCTTTACAACCCGCAGGCCTTCTTCACCCACGCGGCGTCGCTGGATCAGGGTTGCCCCCATTGTCCAATATTCCCCACTGCTGCCTCCCGTAGGAGTCCGGACCGTGTCTCAGTTCCGGTGTGACTGGTCGTCCTCTCAGACCAGTTACGGATCGTCGCCTTGGTAGGCCGTTACCCTACCAACTAGCTAATCCGACTTGGGCTCATCTATCAGCGCCAGGCCTTGCGGTCCCCGGCTTTCATCCGTAGATCGTATGCGGTATTAGCCAACCTTTCGGTTGGTTGTCCCCCACTGATAGGCAGATTCCCAAGCGTTACTCACCCGTCCGCCGCTCGTCAGCATGTATTGCTACACCTGTTACCGCTCGACTTGCATGTGTTAGGCACGCCGCCAGCGTTCAATCTGAGCCAGGATCAAACTCTTCACTTAAAGGCTTTGAGACCTATCAAGTTTAACGAAGAGGTTATCCAACAAGCTCTACTGGCTAATTGGTAACTCATCGTCGAAGTTGGCTTCGCCAACGAACCGACGCGAGTCCCCACACAAATTACCTGTTCGATTTTTAAAGAGCGTCACCGGTGCGCTGAGGCTTTCGGTGTCTGCCGTCGTGCTTTCGCACCAGGCAGAAGCGGAACTTTAAGCTGCTTTTTTCGTTTCGTCAACCCCCTCGTTTTTTATTTCGAGGCGATCGACTCGTCCGACTCAGCTTCCTCGCGGCCCGTTTTTCAACCGGCGTCCGCCGCGAGGTGGCGCATCTTACTGTCTCGTTTCTGGCCGTCAACCCCCTCGAAATTTTTATTTTCGAGGCGTTGGCGACCGGTCGAATCAGCTCCCTCGCAGCCCGTTTTTCAACCGGCGCCCGCTGCGAGGGAGGCGCATATTACTGTTTGATTTCAGGGCGTCAACACCCGCCGCGAAAAAAAATTCCGACAGCTTTCGACGGCTGAAAACATGCTCAAATCTTCGCCACACCGAAACCCGGTTTCGTGGCCGCCGCGTGAATTTGCAAGAGCGCAAACGCCGCTGCGAAGAAAATTTTTTCGTGGTGAAAAATGGTCCGTCGCAGGCTCACGGCCGCACGTGAATCTGTCAAAGCGACCGCTGCTACGACGTGGCTCGCACCACTTCGATGTAAGCAAACCCTCGCTTGCCGACCTGAAACAGCCGAGCCGGTCCCGGCTCCAGCGTGCGTTTGATGTCCTCGACCCGCTCGCCGTCGATCCGGACGGCGCCCTGCTGAATCAACCGATTCGCGGCTGTCGTGCTCTCCGCGAGCCCGGCCTGCTTGATCGCAGCTCCGATGCCGATGCTGATGCCTTCTATAGAGAGGGTTTTGGTCTCGACGTGCTCAGGAATCTCCCGACGCTGACTGCGCGAGGAAAAATTCTGACGCGCCTGTTCGGCCGCGGCCGCGCCGCCGAAGCGCGCGGTGATTTCCATCGCAAGCTCGAATTTGATCTCCATGGGATTGCGCCCTTCCGTCGCCTGTTGACGCAAGCCCGCGAGCTCGGCGTTCGGACGGAACGACAGCAGCTCGAAGTAGCGCCACATCAGCTCGTCGGAAATCGACATGAGCTTGCCGAACATGCTGTCCGGGTTCTCGCTCACGCCGATGTAATTGCCCAGCGACTTGGACATCTTGTTCACGCCGTCGAGGCCCTCGAGCAGCGGCATGGTGAGCACCACCTGCGGCTCCTGTCCGTAGGTCTCCTGCAACTGGCGTCCGACCAGCAGATTGAATTTCTGGTCGGTGCCGCCGAGCTCGACGTCGGATTTGAGCGCGACCGAGTCGTAGCCCTGCACCAGCGGGTACAGAAACTCGTGAATGGCGATCGGCTGACCGCTCTTGTAGCGCTTGCTGAACTCGTCCCGCTCCAGCATGCGGGCCACGGTGTGCCGCGCGGCCAGCTGAATCATGCCGGCGGCGCCCAGCTCGCTCATCCAGCGTGAATTGAAATCGACCTTGGTTTTGGCCGGATCCAGGATCTTGAAGATCTGGTCCTGGTAGGTGCGCGCGTTGTCCTGAATCTGCTCCGGCGTGAGCGGCGGACGCGTGGCGTTGCGGCCGGTGGGATCGCCGATCAGACCCGTGAAATCTCCGATCAAGAAAATCACTTCGTGGCCGAAATCCTGAAAGCGGCGCATTTTGTTAATGAGCACCGTGTGGCCGAGATGCAGATCGGGCGCGGTGGGATCGAAGCCGGCCTTGATCCGCAGCGGCTTGCCACGGCGCAACTTGGTCAGCAGCTCGGCCTCCAACAGAATTTCCGTGGCGCCACGTTTGAGCTCGGACAATTGTTCGTCGGCTGAAAGCATCGGATTTCCAGCGTGCCGCGAAGGGCACGATAACCAGTGAGTGAGTTGGAATGCGGGCGACTTTAGTCGCTCGGACCCGTCCGGGTCACGCGATGTTCGGGTCGGTACCGACCCGCGCCGGACCCGAACGCTGGTTTCGTGGGTTGACGTAGGCGCTGCGATTCTTCAAATTTGCGACTTGATTCATTTACTTTAACTTATTTACGCACCAGCTATGCGCGAGTCTAGGCAACCTGGATCCCTGAAATTTCAAGGAGGAATCGCCAAGGGATTGCAGCCCAGTGCCCGGACCGCGTTCGACTACAAGCCGCAGAATTCGCGCTCGCCGAATCACGCTCGCTGGTTCATTTCCGGTCTGCTGCTGCCGCTGATCGGCGGCATCGTGGCGTACACCGTGGCGACGCAGGACGACTCGATCGGCACACCGCGGCAAGCCATCAGCCTGGACACCCTGCCGCCGATCCCGATGGAGCAGGTGACCATTCCGGCGGCGATGCCGCCTTCGCTGCTCGGCGACACGGTCGAATACGTGGTCCGTCGCAACGACACGATGGATCGCATTTTCCGGCAGCTGAAACTGAACCTCACCGATCTCGCCACGATTCGCGACGTGCCCAGCGTGCAGGCCAGCCTCGATCAGCTGCGCGTCGGCGACATCATCACGCTGGTTCACGACGAAGGGCTGGTGCAATCGCTGACCCGCCGCATCAGCGAGACCGAGATTCTCTCGGTGACGCGCGTCAACGAAGGCTTCAAATCCGAAGTCATCGAGACGCCGCTGGACATTCAGGAAGTGCAGGCCGAAGGCACCATCGACTCCTCGCTGTTCGTGGCGGCGCGCGCCGCCGGCATCAGCCCGGAGCTGATCCTGCAGCTGGCCAACGATATTTTCGGCTGGGAAATCGACTTCGCGCTGGATATTCAGCCGGGCGACAAGTTCAACCTGGTGTACGAACAGAAGTATCGCGACGGCAAGTTCATCGGCAACGGCCGCATCCTCGCCGCCGACTTCATCAACAACGGCACGCTCCATCGCGCCGTGTGGTTCGAATCCAAAGACGGTCAGGTGGCCGATTACTTCGCGCCCGATGGCCGCAGCATGCGTCGCGCCTTCTTGCGCGCGCCGTTGGAGTTCACGCGCATCAGCTCGAACTTCAATCCGAAGCGCCGCCATCCGATTCTGAACACCATTCGCGCCCACAAGGGCGTCGACTATGCCGCCTCGACCGGCACCGTGATCAAAGCGGCCGGCGACGGTCGCGTGGCGTTCGTCGGCACCAAAGGCGGCTATGGCCGCGTGGTGGTGCTCGAGCACGGCGGTGGCGTGGAAACGCTGTACGGTCACATGTCCCGCTTCTCCGGCATCCGCAAAGGTCAGCGCGTCCGGCAAGGCACGACCATCGGCTTCGTCGGCAGCTCCGGCGCCGCGACCGGTCCGCACCTGCACTACGAATATCTGGTGAATGGCGTCCACAAGAATCCGCGCACCGTGCGGTTGCCGGATGCGGCGCCGATTTCGGACGGCTATCGCGCCGAGTTCCTGGCGCGCTCCGGCCTGATGTTCGCGAAACTGGATCGCGGCGGCGCCGCCACTGTCGCCTCCGCCCTGCCCCGCTAATCCCTACCGCGACATTCGCATGTAACACAAGGCATGTCGCGGCCGTAGTATTCTCGATGTCCCCCAAGGATCGGTCTCGCGACCGACGGGACAGAGGCGACGGCGGCATCCATGCTCGATGTGAATCTGAAGGCTCCCGAGCACTACATCAATCGGGAACTGTCCTTTCTCGACTTCAACCAGCGCGTGCTCGCGCAAGCTCATGACGAGCGTCTGCCGCTACTCGAGCGCATCCGCTTCCTGGGCATTTCTTGCTCGAACCTCGACGAGTTCTTCGAGATCCGAGTCGCCAGCCTGAAGCAGCGTCAGGAGCTGGGCTCGCTGACCGGCGGCCCCGACGGCATGACGGTGCCGGAACAGTTGAGCGCGATCCACGAGCGCGCAGCGGCCCTCGTCAAAGACCAGTACGAGCTGCTCCATCAGCTGGTATTCCCCGCGCTGGCTGTGGAAGGCATTCAATTCGTCAACGCGAAGACGCTGACGCCGGCTCAGCGCCAATGGGTGGGCGACTACTTCGCCAAGGAAGTGGAGCCGGTGCTCACGCCGCTGGGCCTCGATCCGGCGCGGCCGTTCCCTCGCATTCAGAACAAGAGTCTCAACTTCATCGTGCGGCTGTCCGGCAAAGATGCGTTCGGCCGCGACGCCGAGCTGGCCGTCGTGCAAGTGCCGCGTTCATTGCCGCGAATCATTCGTTTGCCGCCGGCCACGGGCGAGCCGGGCAAGACTTATTTCGTATTCCTGTCGGCGGTCATCTCCACCTTCGTGGCGCAGCTGTTCAGCGGCATGAAGGTCGAAGGCGCCTGGCAGTTCCGCGTCACGCGTAACAGCGATTTGTTCGTCGACGACGAAGAAGTCGACAACCTGCTGCGAGCGATCGAAGGCGAGCTCGCGCAGCGGCGCTATGGCGCGGCCGTGCGGCTGGAAACCTCGCAGGATTGTCCGGAAGACATCACCAACTTCCTGCTCCGCCATTTCGCGCTGAAGCGCGACGATCTGTATCAGGTCAACGGCCCGGTCAATCTGAACCGGCTCATGGCCATTTACGATCTGGTCGATCGGCCCGACCTGAAATATCCGGCCTTCACACCCTGCATTCCCAAGCGCCTGGTGGCGAAGGAAGACATCTTCGCGGTGATGCGAGAGGGCGAGGTCCTGCTGCATCACCCGTTCGAAGCGTTCGCGCCCGTGATCGATTTTCTGCGGCAGGCCGCGGCGGACCCGGACGTGCTGGCGATCAAGCAGACGCTGTATCGAACCGGCCCGCAGTCACCGGTCGTCGATGCGCTCGTCGACGCGGCGCGCGCAGGCAAGGAAGTGACTGTGATCATCGAGTTGATGGCGCGCTTCGACGAAGCGGCGAACATTCAGCTCGCGACTCGCCTGCAGGAAGCCGGCGCGCACGTGATGTACGGCGTCGTGGGCTACAAGACCCACGCGAAGCTGATCATGGTGGTTCGTCGCGAGCGCGGGAAACTGCGTCGTTACTGTCACTGCGGCACAGGCAATTACCATCCCAACACCGCTCGCGTTTACACCGATTACGGCCTCTTCACGTGCGATGAAGCAGTGGGCGAGGATCTGCACGAGCTGTTCCTCCAACTGACCAGCCCGACGCGCGTCGCGACCATGCAGAAGATCCTGCAGTCGCCCTTCACGCTGCACGAGGGGCTGCTGGAGAAGACTCGGCGCGAGATCGCCTTTGCGCGCGAAGGCAAACCGGCGCGCATCATTGCCAAAATGAATGCGCTCATCGAGCCGCAGATCATTCAGACGCTGTACTCGGCGGCGATGGCGGGCGTGAAGATCGATCTCATCGTGCGCGGCATCTGCGCGCTGCGGCCGGGATTACCCGGAATTTCCGAGAACATCACCGTGCGTTCGGTGATAGGCCGGTTCCTGGAGCACTCGCGCGTCTACTACTTCCACAACGACGGCAGCCCGGAGATTTTCTGCGCCAGCGCCGACTGGATGGAGCGCAACTTCTTCCGGCGCATCGAGGTGTGCTTCCCGATCGAGCGCAAACAGCACCGCGATCGCATCGTCGGCGATCTGGAGACTTACCTGGCGGACAACGAGCAGGCTTGGGTGCTGAAGCCCGACGGCAGATACGAACGAGCGAGCACGGATGGCGCGCCGCCGGTGAGCGCGCAGCAGGTACTACTGCAACGGCATTCGGACTGCGACGATTAACTGACCCGCAGCCGGAAGCCCACTCCTTTCAGATATTCGATCTCGTTCTCCAGATCGGCGGCCGTCAGCGGATGGGTATCCAGCCAGCCTTTCGGGAACGCGATATCGAGCGCGCGCGCTCGTGGCGTCAGGTCGATTTTCGGCAGCGCCTGCGCGCTACGGCCCCGATGCAACAGCACCGCCAGCCGCAGGATCACGATCAAAAACTGCGCCTTGATGTGCCAGGGCGGAGTCAATTCCTGTAGCGCTTCGAGCTGCAGCTTGCGGCGATGAGCGCCGACGATGTACGCCAGGATTTTCTGCTCTTCCTGCGGAAAGCCCGGCATATCGGCGTGCTCGAGCAGATACGCGCCGTGCTTCTGATAGTGCGAATGCGAGACATCGAGCCCGATCTCGTGCAGGCGCGCCGCCCAGGACAAGGCAAGCTCGGCAAACGGATCGTCGAGCTCCCACGCGGTCTGCGTCTGACGCAGAAATTCCAGCGCCGTTGCTTCTACGCGCGCTGCCTGCGCTTGATCGACGTGATAGCGGCCCTGCATAGCGCGCACACTGCGCAAGCGCGCGTCTTCATCGGTGAAGCGGCCCACGATGTCGTAAAGCAATCCCTCGCGTAGGGCCCCATCTGCGACCCGCACCGTCTTGATGTCGAGCACGCTGAGAATTTCCGCTAGGATGGCCAGGCCGCCGGGAAACACCGGCAGTCGCTCCTCCGCCAATCCCGGCAGGCGCAGCTTCGAAAGCTCGCCAGCGCGCAACAACTGCTCCATCAGCACCTCGATCCCGCCCGGCGTGATGATCCCGTCGCCGTTCGAGCGCGCGCGCAGAACGTCGCTTACCGAGCGGATCGTGCCCGATGAGCCGACCGCATGATCCCAACCGTAGTCTTTGAATGTCGCCTGCACCGGCTCCAACTCGAGGCGCGCAGCGAGGCGGGCGCGCTTCATGCGCTTTTCAGTGATGACGCCGTCGCTGAAGATGCGCGAGCTCATGCTCACGCAACCCATGTGCAGGCTTTCGAGCTTCTTGGGGTGATGTCCTTCGCCGATGATGATTTCGGTGCTGCCGCCGCCGATATCCGCGACCAGACGACGGCCCGGCTCGCTCGGCATGGTGTTCGCGACGCCGAGATAAATCAGGCGTGCTTCTTCGATGCCGGAGATCACTTCGATGGGATGACCGAGCGCGGAGCGCGCGCGATCCAGGAATGCGCCCTTGCGCTTGGCCTTGCGTAGCGTGTTCGTGCCGACGACGCGCACGCTCTCCGCTTTCATGTCGCGCAGCCGTTGGCCGAATCGCTCCAGGCAAGCCAACGCTACGTCGATGGCCTCGCGCTTCAAACGACCTTGCTCGTCGAGCCCCGCGCCGAGGCGCACGCTCTCACGCAAGCGGTCGAGAATGATGAGCTGCCCGTGCGAATGACGGGCAACGACCATGTGGAAGCTGTTGGAACCTAGATCGACGGCCGCAATGACGTCGGGGATCTTGCGCGCCATCTCGATGGGCTACATCGAGAAGGACGAGCCGCAGCCGCAGGTCGTCGAGGCATTCGGATTGCGAATGACGAACTGCGCGCCTTCGATGTCCTCTTTGTAGTCGATCTCGGCGCCGGCCAGATACTGGATGCTCATCGGGTCGATAAGCAGCGTGACGCCGCCATTCTCGACGCGCGTGTCGCCCTCCTCCAGGTTCTCATCGAACGTGAAGCCGTACTGGAACCCCGAGCACCCGCCGCCCTGCACGAACACGCGCAGCTTGAGATTGGGGTTGGATTCCTCGCGGATCAGCTCGCTCACCTTGGCGGCCGCGGCATCGGTGAAGACCAGGCTCGGCGCGCCTGGACTCGGAGCAAGACTGGAAAGGGCGGATTCAGTGTTCATGAGGCCACGTGTGGGGGCAGAACCCAACTGAATCAAGTGTAACGAGCCCCGGCTGGCAGCGTCAAAACGCCGCCAAACCTTTGAGGCATAAGGTCATCAGCCCGCGGAATCGGTCGCTGCGGCGCCCGGCGCGGGCTTGATCTCGGGTTCGGCCCGACCGCCGCGCCGCGGCTCGTGGATCAACTTGCCGGTGATCTCCGCACCCATTTCCATCTCAATGAGCGCGTAATACACGTTACCAGTGACGCGGGCCGTCGCGCCCAGCTCGACACGCTCATGGGCGAGGATGTCTCCCTTCACGGTGCCATTGAGAATCACGTTCGGCACGGCGACCGAGCCTTCCACCACGCCGCTGTCACTGACACTGAGCGTCGCGCCCGAGTCGGCGGGCGCATCCACATTGCCTTTCACGTGGCCATCGACATGGAAGCCGCCGGCGAACTGCACGTCGCCAATGATGCGCGTGCCGGCGCCGATCAGGGTGTCGATGCGATGAGGTTTGGGTTTACTGCGATTGAACATGCCGTTCTTGCCACGAAAAGTTTTCTCAAGCAGCCATCCATGGAACCTCGGCCAGCCGTTACATCCGTGTACCGGCGTTCGCCCGGTTCGAGGCGACGTTACAAAACGGCAGGACAGCCGTTTTGCGCAGCCTTCCAGGCTGCCCGAAGGGCGAGGCACACGGATGTGCCGAGTGTAACTCGCCTCGAAGAGGCATCCGGGCTCACCCTTCGACTTGTACCTGCCAAGGATAGGATTCTCGCACAGGGGCGAGTCGTGCCGAACGCACTTCGACGTTGACGGCGCGCGGCTCGAAGCCGTCCGGCAACACGATGTCCTGTTCGAGATTCTGGAAATAGCGGAACTGGAACGGGAGCAGCCCGTCCGCGCGCTCGGTATCCGCGGCGTCCGCCAGGGTCAACTGCACGGGCCGATTGTCGCGCACGCCTTCGAACTGCACGACTACCGAGCCCGACACGACAGTCTCCTGACGCATCGATTGAACCAGCACCAGCCGCAATAGATAGTGATGCTCCGCCGCGCCGGGCAGCACCTGGAAACGTTGAATGCGCAGCCCGCCGATGCCGTCCTCGGGCGAAACGATGCCGCGATAAAAAGTCAGCTGCTCACGATGTTTGAGCACTTGCGCCTGCAGGTCGGCCAGGTTCTTCTCGACGTCCGCATAGGCCTTGTTGTCCACGTTGCGGGCCAGCTCCGCGGAGGCGACTTCGGCGCGCAGCCGCTCGTTCTCTTCCTGCAGCGTCTCGATTTTGGCGTTCAGCTCGCGCCGCCGCTGGATCTCGGCGAACTTGCTGTAGCCGCCTTCGAAGCGACCCCACTCGTACATCAGGTACATGGCGACCAGGCTGCCCAGCACGGCGCAGACGAGCAGAGCCCGCCGCCGCCAGGTCGGCACCTGGCGGACCACGAAGACTCCGGTGCGCAGTGGGTTGAAATCAGCCATTTCTGAACGAGTCGGCGTCCGGGCGAAATTTAGTAGTACGAATTTGACGAAAGCTGGTGAAATTAGAGCACAGCCGCCGCGCCTGGTTTGAGAAGCGCCGCAAAGAATCGGGTCTTCCGAATGCGGCCTTGGCTCAAATCGGACTGAGGCGAATCCGGCCGGCCGGCCCGTTCACCCAAGGATCGTTCATGCTCTGGCTCAAAGCCTTGCACATCATTTTCGTGGTCACCTGGTTCGCCGGCTTGTTCTATCTGCCGCGCTTGTTCGTATATCACGCGGGGCTCAAACCCGCGGAAGTCGCCGATCGGGAACGCTTCAAGATCATGGAGCGTCGCCTTTTCACCATGATGACGGTGGGCGGCGTGCTCGCGGTGCTGTTCGGTGGGGCGACCCTGGGCCAGGCGCCGGGCTTCCTGCAGACTGGCTGGATGCACGCCAAACTGACGCTGGTCGCGGGCCTGATCGGCTATCACGTGTGGTGCTATCGGCTGCTGATCGCCTTCAAGCACGATCGCAACCAGCGCTCGGAGCGCTGGTTCCGAGGCTTCAACGAAGTGCCGACCCTGTTCCTGTTCGGCATCGTGATCCTCGTGGTCGTCAAACCGTTTTAGCCTTTACTGGCTGACGCTTTCTGGCGACGCTGGGCCAGGCTGCGCAGATACTTTTCTTCCTGGGACCACTCCGGCAGCGCCGGCGGGTCCTGCGGAAAGGCAGTGCGCGCCAGCTCGTCGAGCGCGCGCGCATAAACGGCGCGCTTGAAATAAATGACCTCGCGCACCGGCGTCCAGTAATCCACCCAGCGCCAGCTCTCAAATTCCGGCTCGCCGGTGGATTCCAGATCGAAGCGGTCCTCGGAGCCCATGAAGCGCAACAGGAACCAGCGCTGCTTCTGGCCGATGCACGGGGGATTGCTGTTTTTGCGGACGTACTGCTTGGGCAGGCGGTAGCGCAGCCAGTTGCGCGTCCCCGCGACCAGCTTCACGTCCTTGGGATCGAGGCCCACCTCTTCCTTCAGCTCGCGATACAACGCCTCTTCGGGCGTCTCCCGCTGCTGGACACCGCCTTGAGGAAATTGCCAGCCGCGGCCGCCGGTCCGGCCGCCGAGGAAGACCTGGCGGTCCTCGCGCATCAAGACGATTCCGACATTGGCGCGAAAGCCGTCTGCATCGATGAAATCGGTCATGGAACTGAAGAAAAATCGGATTGACCCGATTCTTTCATCAGTCCCGGGCGAATGCCACCACGTGGTCGGGTTCGATACGGATGCCGATGCGCTCGCCGACCGCGTGGTCGTGATGGCTGGGGACCAGCGACAGCAGCTGCACGCCGCTGGCGAGCTTCAACGTGTACAGGAACTCGGCCCCGCGAAACGCGCGCTGGCAGACTTCCGCGCGCAGGGTGCTGGCATCGTCGTGGATCACATCGTCGGGTCGTAACAGCAGATCGACGTGCCGCCCGGTCTGCCATTGACCGTTGCCGTTGGCCCGGACCACGCCGAGCTCGGTGCGCACCGAACCCGCGGCGACGATCTCGCCGGGAATGAACACGCCCTGGCCGATGAAGTCAGCGACGAAGCGCGTCGCCGGCCGGTGATAGAGCTGGTACGGCGTGTCCCACTGCTCCAGCCGTCCCTCCTTCATCACGCCGACCACGTCGGCGACCGCGAACGCCTCCTGCTGATCGTGGGTCACCAGCAGCGCAGTCGCGTTGAGCGTCTTCAACACCGAGCGCACTTCCACACTCAGGCGTTCGCGCAATTCGACATCGAGACTGGAGAACGGCTCGTCGAGCAAAACGATCTCTGGCTCCGGCGCGAGCGCGCGCGCCAAGGCAACGCGCTGTTGCTGGCCGCCGGACAGTTGATGCGGGTAATGCCCGCGGTGTGCCGCCAGGCCGACGGTGTCGAGAATCTCTTCCGCGCGACGAACCCGTTTGCTCCGATCCAGTCGATGCAGACCGAAAGCCACGTTGTCGAGCACCGTCAGGTGCGGAAACAAAGCGTAGTCCTGGAAAACCATGCCGATCTGCCGGCTCTCGGGCGCGGAATGAAAACCCGGCGAAGCAAGCACGCGCCCGTGAGCGCTGATCGTCCCCGCGTCGACGGGCTCGAAGCCCGCGATACAACGCAGCGCCGTCGTCTTGCCGCAGCCACTCGGACCGAGCAGGCAGCCGATCGAGCCTTTCGGCAGCCGGATCGACAAGCCATTCACGGCCGAGCGTTCGCCGAAGCGACGCACCACGTTTTCGAGCTCAAGCCACATGCGCACCTCTGCGGGTCAGCATCGCGGCGGGCACCAATCCAACGAGCACGATAGCGACCGCCGGCAAGGCCGCGCGCTCCCACTCGCCTTCGGACGTCATTTCCCACACCCGCACGGCCAGCGTATCCCAGCCTGGCGGCCGCGTGATCAACGTGATGGGCATTTCCTTCATCACATCGACGAACACCAGCGTCGCCGCCGTCGCGAGACTGGTACGCAGCAGCGGCACATGAACTTTGCGGATGAGCTCGGTGCCGACCACTCCGAGGCTCGCGGCGACTTCGTCGATACTGCGCGTCACGCGCTGCAAGCCGCTTTCGACGGGATTGAAGCCGACGGTGAGAAATCGAGCCAGATAGGCGATGAGCACTGCGAGCAACGTGCCTTGAAGCAGCAGCACGGGCGCCGACTCTCCGAACCACCCACGCAACAGACCCTGCAGCTGGTTGTTCAACAACACCAGTGGCACGACGATGCCGACCGCGAGCACAGTGCCGGGAATGGCATAGCCGAGCGTCGCGAGCCTCACCAGCACGCGCATCGATGCGGATGATCGACGGCGTTCGAGATAGGCCAGCGCGAGGCTCGCCGAAACAATCACGACTGCCGCGCTGCCCGCCAGCATCAGGCTGCGCGCAATGAAGCCCCAATAACGGCTGTCGATGTCACCGGCGTTTTTCGCAGACCAGATCAAGAGCTGCACCAGTGGCAATACAAACGACAGCGCCAGAATCAGCGCGGCTCCGCCGAACGCCAGCCATCGCATCCCCGGCCCGAGCTGTAATCGCGCAGCCTCGCGAGACACATCGCGACTGCTAGTGAAGCGCGCCCCAGCACGTGAAGCCCGCTCGAGCGCGAATGCGGCAATCACGAACAACAGCAGCACACCCGCCAGCTCGAGCGCCGCGTTCACGGAGAACATTCCGAACCAGGCGCGATAAATCGCTGTCGTGAACGTGTTGTAGTTGAACACCGAGACCGCGCCGAAGTCCGCCAATGTTTCCATGCACGTCAAGGCGATGCCCGCGGCAATCCAGGGGCGCGCCATCGGCAGTGCGACCTTCCACGTCGCCGCCGCCCGCCCAAGTCCGAGCATCTGCGCAGCTTCGAGCGCGCGCCGGCCTTGCGTGAGAAATGCAGTTCGCGCCAACAAATAAACATAGGGATACAGCGCGAGCGACAAGACCACGATGACTCCGCCGGTCGATCGAATCCGTGGCACCCAGGCAGAGCTGCCCGTCCAAGCGCGCAACCAGCTTTGCAACGGACCGGAATAATCGAGAAAGCCCACGGCGACGAACGCCAGCACGTAAGTGGGAATGGCCAGCGGCAGCAGCAGCGCCCAATCGAAAAAGCGCCGGCCGGGAAACTCACAAATGGAGGTGAGCCACGCGAGCAACGTACCGATGATGCCGCTCAGGACGGCAACGCCCACCAGCAACTTAATCGTGTTCGCGGTAACTTCGGGCAGCACATAGCGCGCCAGGTGCGCCCAAACATCTGCTTCCGGAGAAATGGTGGCGTGCGCGATGACCAGCAAAGGCACGAGCGCGGGCAAGCACAGCACAACCGCGAGCACCACGCTCAGCGGATCGCGCCACGCGCGCCGCGTCTCGGCCTGCACAACCTCCGCGCTCATAAATGAATCGTCAGCGATAGCCGGCCCGATCCATCAACTTCACCGCCGTCGCCTGCAGCTCGCCAGCCTGCGCCACGTTCATGGGACTACGCTTGAAATCCCCCCAGGCCTTCACGATCGGATCGGGCTCGATGCTGGGACTGGCGGGATATTCGAGATTCGCGCCGGCAAACAACGCTTGCGCCTCGGGCTGCGACAGCCACTCCAGGAATTTTTTCGCTTGTTCGGCGCGCGGCGCATGCGCGGTGACGCCAGCGCCCGAAATGTTCACGTGCACGCCCTGCCCGGCCTGATCGGCCCAGAACAGTTTCAACGGCAGGTCCGGCTTATCGCGCAACAGGCGGCCGAAGTAATAAGTGTTCACCAAGCCCACGTCGCACTGACCCGCGGCGATGGCTTCCATGAGCAGCGTGTCATTGGAGAACGGCTCGGTGGCCAGATTCGCGACCCAGCCACGCACGATTTCTTCGGTCTTGGCCTCGCCGTGCTCGGCGATCAGCATCGCCACCAGCGACTGGTTATAAACCTTCTTCGAAGTGCGCAGGCACAGCTTGCCCTTCCAGCGCTCGCCGGCGAGCGCCGCGTAGTCGCTCAACTCTTCGGGCTTCACGCGCTCGGTGCTGTAAACCATGGTGCGCGCGCGGATCGAGAAGCCAAACCAGCGCCCCTGCGGATCGCGCAGGCTCTCGGGAATATTGGCGTTCAGCACTTCGGATTGCGTGGGCCGGAGCAGGCCGCGATCGGCGGCGTGCCACAGCTCACCGGCGTCGACGGTCATCAGGATGTCGGCCTGTGAGTTCGCGCCTTCGGCGTTCAAGCGCTCGATCAGCGGGCCGGCGTCGTCGGTGACGAAGCGGATCTTCTGCCCGGTCTCGGCCGTGTAGCGATCGAACATGGGCTTGATCAGTTGCTCGTTGCGCGCCGAGTACACGACCAGCTCGGACGGCTGCTTGGCGCAACCCGCGAGACCCACGGCGAGCATGAGTGCGCCCAGCATTGGCGCGAAGACATCGACCCTGATTGACCTGATCATTCCGAAATCCAATCAATGCGAATGAATCGCATTTAACCACGTTTGGTCAGGTCTGTCAGACACCGCCGGTGTTAATTCTTCGTCAGATGGGTCAGGAACAGGGGCTCTCGGGCATGTCGCCGGTGGCGAGCGCGGCCCGGTTGCGGCCCGCCTGCTTGGCTCGATACAGCGCGGAATCGGCATCGGCCAGCAACCGCTCGGCGGCGGCTTTGAGATCGGCGTCGTCGCGCGACACCGTGATCCAGGCGACGCCAATGGACACCGTCATATTCAACTTCACCCCCGAAGGCAGGGTCAGAGGCGTGTCGCACACCGTCGCGCGGATGCGTTCGGCCAGGCATGCCGCCTGCTGCGGCGAAATGGCCGGCGCCAGCACCACGAATTCATCGCCGCCGAATCTGGCGGCGGCGTCGCTGCCTCGGATATGCGAGTCGACTCGTTGCGCGGCCTCGCGCAAGGCCATATCGCCGGCCAGGTGCCCATGCTGGTCGTTGATCTGCTTGAAGCGATCCAGGTCGATGACCAAGCAGGTGAGGCTGGTGCCCTGGCGTTGCGCGCGGGCCAGCTCCTCTTTGAGCCTCGCATTGAGATAGCGGCGGTTGTGCCAGCCAGTGAGGAAGTCCGTCAGCCCGCTGCGCACCAGGCGCGCGCGATTGATGGTGTTCTCGATGGCGAACGAAGCGATCACGCCCAGGTGCGCGAGGAAGTCGGTCGCGAGGTGACGCGAGAAACGTTTCTCGTCGACGCTGCCGAAATTCAACGCGCCGAGCAGCTTCTCCTGTCGCCGCAGCGGAATCAGCGCCGCGCTCTTCAAGCCCGACACGCCCGGGAACAGCAACTGGTGATCGCACCCCATGTACGGGCCCAACCACGGCCGATGAAACGAAACAAACTGCGGCGCCATCCCCGCCAGGCTGTCCGTGAACAGCACCTGCGGGAAATCTTCCAGCTTCACGTTATCCGCAATCAGCAGATGACGGATCTCGTGATCCGGATCGAGCAACAGTAACGTCACCGACTCGAGCGCGTACGAAGTCTTCAAGCCCTTGCAGATGGCGTCGAACAACTGCGCGATGTTCTCGGCCTTGAGCAACTCGAGCTCGCGCTCCTGGCTCCGCCGCAGCAGCTTTTCGTTATTCGCAGCCTCATCCATGAGCGCGGCGATGCGCCCGCGCAATTCGCGGATCTCTCCTTGGAGATCCCGAGCCGACATCTATGCGCGCCTCTCGAGCAAGCAGCTAATCATTACGAACCCGGCCCGCCAGATATTCGCGGCCCTGCTGCATCATGGCCGTGAAGGTTGGCGAGTCTCCCGTGGATACCGAGCTCCACAGCTTCTCGACCGCACGGCGCAGCGCCAGTAGCGACTCGCGCCCGTAGTCGTTGAGATGCTGAATCTCGAAATACAGATCCGGGCTTTCGGCCGCGACGCGCGTCGCGACATCGACCTGCGCGTCGTAAGTCGTGCTGGAAAGCTGCGCGAGGCGCGGCGCCGCTTCGCCACTCTCGGCGAGCGCCGTGAAGAATGCGATGTTCAACGCATGCGACAGTCCGAGCACGTAAGCGATCAGGCGATCGTGCTCGTCGAGCCCCATCACTACCTGTTGCGCCATGGTCGAGCCGAACAATTCGCGGGCAGCGTCGATGGCTTCCTTGCTGCCCATGTCGATGAAGATCACGTGCCGGCCTGACAGCAACTCGGTGTCGGGCCCGAACATGGGATGCACGGACGTGACTTTCACGCCGGCGCTCTGCAATGCATCGATGCCTTGTCGCAGCGGAGTCTTGAGCGAGCCGATGTCGAAGACGACACCACGCGGTTTGCGCGCGGCCAATTCCTGCAACACCACGTTCGCTATCTTGAGCGGAGTGGCCACCACGATCAGATCGTAGTCGAGCGAGCTCTCGCGCCAATCCGCGATGTACGCATATGCCGCGTTGTCCGGCTTTCGCGCCGGATCCGCCACCGTCACCGTGTAACCCTGCGACGACATGAATTCACTGAACCAGCGGCCCATCTTGCCGGTGCCGCCGATGATCAGCGCGGTCTTGCCATCGCCGCGGCCGCCGGCCGCGACTCGAATTCGTTCCTGCGTGGTCAGCGAGCCGCGAATCAAAAGCCGCAGTACCGACTCAGCCAACGCCGGCGAAATGCCGAGAGAATCCGCGGTCGCGCGCGCCTGCATGAGCACCTCGCGCTCACGCGTGTAGTCGCGCGTCGCACGGCCTTCGGAGCGTTTGGCCTCGGCCACTTCGCGGCTCAGCCGTTGGCGTTCGGCGACAAGCGCGAGCAGCTGCCGATCGACTTCGGAGAGGCGTTCGCGGAGTTCATGCAGATTCATCGGGCGTAGGATCCAGGCCTCAAGGGTTGCTCACGCCTTTTACCAACCGGCGTGCGCGGCCCGCAAGTTAACGGCCGTATATAATCCATCCCTATGTCCGCCGACGAACTGCTGCCCGATCCCCTGCCCGCCGATCCCCTGCCCATGTTCGCTACCTGGTTCAGCGACGCCCGGGCGCGGAACGTTCAGCCAAATCCGGACGCCATGGTCCTCGCGACAGTGGGCGACGACGGCGCGCCGTCGGCCCGCGTGGTGTTGTGTAAACGGCTGGTGGCGGACCAGGGCTTCATTGTTTTCTTTACCAACTATGACTCACGCAAGGGCCGCGACCTGACAGCGCGCCCACGCGCCGCGGTGGTCTTTCATTGGGACACGCTGCATCGGCAGGTGCGGCTCGAGGGCCCGGTGGTGCGGTCGCCGGCGCCGGAGAGTGATCAATATTTCGCCAGCCGAGCTTTCGAAAGCCGTGTGGGCGCGTGGGCTAGCGTGCAAAGCGAGCCCCTGCCCTCGCGCGCGGCGCTGGTCGATCAGGTGCGCGCAGTCCGGGAACGGCTCGGGCTGCTGCAAGCCACGGACGGCCAAGTGCCTCGCCCGCCGCACTGGGGCGGCATCCGGCTCTGGATCGACTCGATCGAGTTATGGTCGGAAGGCGCCGGCCGCATTCACGACCGCGCGCGCTGGCAGCGCAAGCTGACCAAGAAAGATGAATTCACGTTCAGCGGCGGGCCCTGGACCGGAACGCGGCTGAATCCATAGCCGAGCGCTTATACGGCGCGCGCTTCGCGCCGCGCCCTTCCGGGCCAGCGGCGCCCGCTGAATAAATCACACGGCAGCGTTATTTGACGACCTTCAAAGTCGGCTTGGCGCGCTTCTGTTCCGGAGCGGAACCGCCTGCGGGCGTCTCGGTCGGCGCAGTCGGCGGCTGCGGCGGCGGGGGCGCATCGGCCTCCGAGAAAATCATTCCCTGCCCCGTCTCGCGCGCATAGATACCGAGCACCGCGCCGATCGGCACGAGCACGTCATGCGTCACAGCCCCGAAGCGCGCGCGAAAGCGCACGACATCGTTGCCGAGACTCAGGTTGCTCGTCGCGTTATTACTGACATTCAGGATGATCTTGCCGCCCTGGACGTACTGCCGGGGCACTTCCACGCCTTGTAACGAAGCATCGACGACGATGTGGGGCGTCTGGTCGCTGTCGCTGATCCACTCGTGCATGGCACGCAACAAATAAGGCCGGCGCGATCGAATTGGAGCATCTGCCATGAGTACCCGCCGCGGTTTTAAGCGCGCATTTCCTGCTCGGTGCGCGACAGGCTGTGCCGGAACGCGGGCCGAGAGAACAACAGATTGGCGTACTTGGTGATGGGTTGAGCCTGCGGTGGCAAATCGATTTCCCAATACAACAGCCGCCACAGGATCGGGGCAATGGTGGCATCCACCAACGAGAACTCGTCCGACAGGAAGTACGGTTTGGCCTTGAACACGTCGGTGCTGGCCAGAATGCTGTCGCGGAGGATCTTGCGCGCCTTCAGGCCGTTCTTGCGGTCCGAGGGGTCGTCGATCTGCTGAGCCAGGCTGTACCAGTCCCGCTCGATCCGATACAGCGCCAAGCGGAACTGCGCGCGGGCCACCGGATCCACCGGCATCAGCGGCGGATGCGGGAAGCGCTCGTCCAGGTACTCGATGATGACCCGCGAGTCGTACAGCACCAGATCACGGTCCACCAGGGTTGGGACCGTGTGGTACGGGTTCAGGTCGAGCAGGTCTTCGGGCAGGTTACCGCCCTGCACGTCGATGGTTTCGACGTGAATGCTCTTCTCAGCCAGAACGATCCTGGTGCGATGGCTCCAGGGATCGTCGGCGCGCGAGAAGAGCGTCATCACGGTAGTACGCTCCGGTCAGTTCCGGGGCAACGTGGGGAACCCACCCGGGCGGGCCCTACTTCACGTCCTTCCAGAACTCCTTCTTCAGGAAATAGGCGAACAGGAAGAAGACTATCAGGAATGCCAGCACGCGCATGCCCAGATTGCGCCTTTCGATCTGCATCGGCTCGGCGATGTAATCGAGGAAATTGACCGTGTCGCGGACGAATTGGTCGTACTCCTGCGGCGAGAGGCTGCCTTGCTTCGCCAGTTCGAATTCCTTGAACTGTTTGTGGACCGCGTTGTTTTCCGCGTCGCTCTGCCCATCATAGACCGCCCGCTGCAAGCCTTGTAGCTCCCACAGCACGTGGGGCATGGCCGTGCCCGGCAGGATCAGGTTGTTGGTCCCCGACGGGCGGCTCGGATCCAGGTAGAACGACTTCAGGAAGGAATAGATGTAGTCCGCGCCCCGGCTGCGCGCAATGAGGGACAGGTCCGGGGGGGTGGTGCCGAACCAGTGGTTGGCGTCCTCCGGGCGCATGGCGATTTTGATCGTGTCGTGGATCCGCTCGCCGGTGAACATCAGGTTGTCAGTCACCTGCTTTTCGGTCAGGAACAGATCGTCCGCCAGGCGGCTGTAACGCACGTACTTGGCCGAGTGGCAGCCGCTGCAATAGTTCACGAAGTTGCGCGCGCCTCGCTGGAGCGAGGCGATATTGGCTACATCGTTGCGCGCCAGTTGCAGGGCGGGGCCATGGCCTTCCGCCGCCGAGCCGGCCGCCGACCACGACAGGGCCGTCAGACCGACCACACCCAGGAACAGCTTGTGGAAACTCTTCTTCATCATGGCTGGCTGCTTAGTGGGTATGGAAAGTCACACGCTCTGGCACGGGCTTGGTCTGATCGATCCTCGTGTACCAGGGCATGAGCAGGAAGAACGCGAAGTAGACGACCGCGAAGACGCGGGCCGCCAGGGTGTAAGCCGGGGTCGCCGGCATCAGGCCGAGGTAACCCAGCGCGATGAAGCTGACGGCGAACGCGCCGAGGAAGCCCCGGAACAGCCAGCCGCGATAGCGGATCGACTTGACCTTCGAGCGGTCCAGCCACGGCAGGAACACGAACAGGATCACGGCGGCGCCCATCAGCGCGACACCCAGCAGCTTGTTCGGAACCGCGCGCAAGATCGCGTAGAACGGCGTGAAGTACCACACCGGCGCGATGTGCTCGGGCGTCTGCAGCGGGTTGGCCGGATCGAAGTTGGCGTGCTCCAGGAAGTAGCCGCCCATTTCCGGCGCGAAGAACAGCACCAGCGCGAACACCATCGCGAACACGATGAAGCCCACCAGATCCTTCACTGTGTAATACGGATGGAACGGAATGCCGTCGACCGGATGGCCGTCCGGGCCTTTCAGCTTCTTGATCTCGATGCCGTCCGGATTGTTCGAGCCGACTTCGTGAAGGGCGAAGATGTGCGCGATCACCAGGAACACCAGCGCCAGCGGCAACGCGATGACGTGCAGCGCGAAGAAGCGGTTCAGCGTGATGTCGGAGATGTAGTAGTCGCCGCGGATCCACTCCACGAGACCTTCACCGATGCCGGGAATCGCGCCGAACAGCGACACGATCACCTGCGCGCCCCAGTAGGACATGTTGCCCCAGGGCAGCAGGTAGCCGAAGAACGCCTCGGCCATCAGGCACAGATAAATGAGCATGCCGAAGATCCACACCAGCTCGCGCGGGTTCTTGTACGAGCCGTACATGAGGCCGCGGAACATGTGCAGATAGACGACGATGAAGAACGCCGACGCGCCGGTGGAGTGCATGTAGCGGATCAGCCAGCCCCAGGGCACGTCGCGCATGATGTACTCGACCGAGGCGAACGCCAGGGTGGCGTCCGGCTTGTAGTGCATCACCAGGAAGATGCCGGTGACGATCTGGATCACCAGCACCAGCAGCGCCAGCGAGCCGAAGATGTACCAGAAGTTGAAGTTCTTCGGAGCGTAATACTCCGACATGTGCTCTTTGTAGAGCT
>NZ_DASWTF010000008.1:0-41639 GCF_036402275.1 Steroidobacter sp.
CTTGTGCTTGATGATGCTCTGATTTAAAACATTCATTGCGGGGTTACTCTTCTTGGTTAGGTGATTGCCTGGTAACAACCATCGAACCGGGTAACCCCGCTCTTTGCAAGAGGGGTGTCAGATCAAGTCGAAACTAATACATATAACTGGGCGCAAAGTTGATCTGTGACTCCGCTTTCCCCTTGATCACGCCAATTCCAAAGTCTGGGATATTGGCTGAGCTGGCAGTCAAATGGCGCATCAGCCCCAACCGCTATGCCGGAACGTTTGCCCCAGCAGCTTCGCTCCACAATTGTTCGAGATCAACATCTTCGCTGGCCGGCTGCTTGTCTCGATCAAGCCGATCGACTTGCAGCACCATTGGCAAATCGAACGCAGTTCCGGTGACAACGCAGCTACCCTGCGCAAGGCCCGGAATAAGACTGCGAGACAGTGCATCCAACGTGGTTATGGTGTTGTCGATCAGAAAGAGATCGCGATCATTGACCAGTCGATGAATAAAGAAATTGTGAAGTTGCGACACGATGGTAGGTGAGATATCAGCCGGACGTTGACTTGCAACCGTCACGAAAACTCCGAACTTTCGCCCCTCCTTGATTATTTCCTCGAATTGCTCCAGGCGATAATCCTTCCAGCTCTCACTTTCACGGGTTGACTGCTGTGACAAAATATTGTGCGCCTCATCCACGATGAGATGCACTGTCTTGTCGGGAGGCGTAGCCACCGTATCTTTGTGAAAATTGTAATAGTGCTTTGCGAACAGCAGCGGCAGCACTTTTTTGGTCTCGTTGTTGCACCGCCTAAGTGAAATAACTGTAAGTAGTTTCTCAGGAGGCGTCGCTTGCCCAATTATTAGAACTTTTCGAAGACTTACCAGCGATGACTCGACCCGCTTCAGTAATGGTTGAATATGATCGAACTGCACATAACCATTAATGAGATCACCGATTAGCTGAAGGTTCACTCTCAACAACAGCTGATCGAATGCATCCAAGCCACTAGCGTCTATCATTTCAACTGTAGGCGCGACTTCCGCATCGTAGCCTAAACCATCTGGATTAAACCAAGTTCCATTGCAGACAAATCTTGAGTGCACAGAATTCCAGCTCACATCCTTGAGTAGATCAATCAATGCTTGATTGGCCACCATTCTCGCCACTGATCGCATCAGATCCAGCGTAGCGGCTTTCGGCTGCCCAGCCGAGAACGCGTCTCGAAACTTCCTTTTCGCAAAGGCCGTGAGCGACCCCGGATTCTGTTCATAGCGTCGACGACCCTCTATCACCCGATTGAGAAAAGGTCGCTGTGTATTTGGTGTCGCTTGGAACAGCAGAGACAATGTCTCCAGATCCCAGAACTCCTCAGCCTTGAGTGGAAACAACGAACCCGGCAGTTGTTGACCCGCAATGTTCGATGACTGTGTCGCGAGTAAATAAACCATCTTCGATGCACTGGGGACCAGTTGGTTTCCTGTGTACTCGCCATTAAAATCAAGAATTACAAATTTGCTCTTTCCTGCTATGGCTTGCAACTTCTGCTCGAATAGGACTGTATATAGCTTTGCCAGTGTGTTCGACTTGCCACTACCGGTGTTTCCAAATATTCCGATGTGACTATTAAACAATCGCCTCCATGGAAGGCTAACGGCAATCTCCTCCTTCAGCATTCGACCTATCCTGAAGAAACTTGTTGCCCCACCGCGGTCAAATATGGACGCAATACGCTCCTCCTGCAGAAGAAAGGCTGCGTCTTTAATCATCGGCAAATACTTGATGCCTTGCTTGAATCCAATCTGATCAAAGAATCCTATGGGACGTGCCTCAACCTTGCGGATATAGCCCACCTTACCGTTTGTACTATCGACCCGCGTCTCGTCCAAATACTCGCCCTCAACGACACATATGATCTCGCGGAAACCTCTCTGGATCGCGAGATATTCACGGATCGAAACGCCTTTGTACTTCTCACCGGCGTAGAAAAGAGTCTCCTTGCTGGACTCCTCATCGATTCTTAGAGTGATCTTCGTTCCGTTGACAGCGATCACCTCACCAACGCGGATCGTCATGCAACATTCTCGTTCGCTGGCACGGCTGCCACGAGGGGAATGACGGCCGGCTGCCCTTGAATGTTCGCCGGCGCCATGGCCTCTACAGTCTTCTCGGTTCGGCCAGTGAAGATCTTGCTGTTAAACGCCGAGAAGTCCAACTGTTCATCATTGTCAAGCGTTATGCATTTCACGTTGCTGTATTGCCGGAACTGAGCGGATAGTATTTCGTGGGTAGACTTCCCATAACAACATATGAAAACTTGGAGATGAGGATTCGAGAGAGAACGCTTGACCAAGTTTAAAATGTGCTCGTCTGCGAAGGAGAAACCAAAGGTAATCAAGACTGCGTTTGGCTTCTCTAGCTCATAACTCAACAACCGTAGCATCTGGTAATAATGCTCTTCATACACCGTTTCGTGGAACTTCCATTTCGTGGGATTTACGACGGGAATAATTTCGTACTTTTCCCAGAAGGCGTCTAGCTCCTCGGGCTCGAACTCTGGTTGGACCAACTGCGCCAGATTGAACTCGGCATTCATCAACCCAGCCGAGAACGCGGCCAGCTTCTCTCGAGCGGCCCCATCCAGGAGATCATTACCAGTGTTAATCGAGTAGTTGACCTCGATCCCATCCTCAGCTTTGCTCCAATAAACCGACCCGTGCAGGTGGATGAGATTGATCTGCGGAACACTACTCTTATGTCTATCAAAAACGCCCGTTTGACAGAGAAAGCTATTGAAGTTGCGAGCCTCTAGCAATTTTCTGCGAAAGCCTCTCGTTCCATCGTTGAGAACGAAGTCATACGAACCGCGGCGAAGCAGGTCGTCCGCAACGAGCGGAATACAACCATCGTAGTTTGTGGTAAAGAGATTGCACCGCCGATCGAGAGCCGGCCGCCTTTGAAGCATGCTCAGCACCGTCTCCAAGAACATCCGATAGTTTGCAAGTACATTCTTGCCGACTTCGTCTGTAACTGAGCCAACATCTAAAAGCTGCGCAGGCCGTATGCATGATACGTAGTAGTGCATGAATAACGGGATGTATCGTTGATCTTTCGCGTTCTCGAACTGGGTTGCAAGCTCCTCAAGTGTCCAGCGCTGCCCGTTTTCCGTTCGAAGTCCCAGCTTCAGTGTTGGAAGAACTCCAAAGGACGCTCCCGAGCCAAGGAGAAAATTGATGTCCTTGTCATAGATTTCGCCAAGAGAAATCACAAATCTCCCCTCTTTCTATTAACCCTAAAACCCCGGCGCCCGCGTCTGCTGCCTTTCGCATGACGATAAGCCCTCTCAGATGCGGCAAGCAACGTGTGAGATCACATAACGCTCGCCACTGAGACGCCCCTGTCGGAATTCATTACATTGCACTCAAGCGTCACGAGACACAGTTGCTTCTCTCAGCATCCTGCTGCAGTGCCCGTACCGACCAGGATGCGCCCACCGTGAGGCAGAGCAATGGGCCCGCAGAACGGTTGCAACGGCGAACCTAACCGCTGGGGGCATACACGCTCGCAACGTATCGCCCTCGGCCACCATGACCGAGATCCAGAGAAGTCGCCGTACGTAGCCCTCACTTCGATACGCCTGGATACGATCTTCCGAGAAAGCATAGCGGGTGACGTGGCTCTGAAGGCCGGCGCGGTTGCAAATGTTTCTATATATGTTCGCCGCTTGCTTCAGGCTCGTTGTTTCAGCGCCATTGGCTTCGGGTCACAAGGAAGCGTGTTCCGCTAATTTCCAGGATCTCCAGCGCGTGCTGCGCGGCTGCGAGAGCTCGCCCCACGTCCGCAGGATGTACCTCCCTCGGCCGTCCATTCTTGGTCCCGGCCGAACACGCGCGCGCATCCGCTCTGCGCCAATTCGCGGTGCAAGCGATGTAGCGTGTCTTCCTGGCCGGCGCGAACGGCTTCCATTGCCCGAAGTCCGAGCGCTCGCTGTAGCCCCAAAAGTGCGCCGATCTTCGGTCTGCCCAATCGTTCCATGCGTTCCTGGAACGCACGAATCTTGGCGTCCGACAGCGGCTGCTTTGTTCCAATGCGGCTGCCTTGAGGAATACCCAGTGATCGATTGCTATAAGCGGGACTGCGCACCAGCCTTGCTTACCGACATGCTTCAGTACCGCACGCAAATGGCTCATCTCGTTTGCTACCGTTCGACCTGCAATTCCGATCTCCAACCGATCTCGGACGAACGCTTGCAGATGTTTGCCGCCAATCTGCGCGGCGGAGTGAATCCCGTAGTCTGCTCCCGCATTACTCTGGCGAACGTTTTAATGTTTTGCTCCGCGCCTGTCGTGTGAGATGTGCGCGACCCGATTGATAGCCGATCCGCTGAAGATCGGCCTGAAGCTCTGTTCTTCTGCTCATCGCTCTCTACCTCGTCATTTCGATCCACACAGTCACTTCGATCCGCACATCCGGGCAATCCCGGCAGAATTTTTTTCCTGCCTTCTTCCATCGCGAACGGCCGGATGTGCTACTCCGGCCTGTTGAGTTTCGTGGCCTCACCACAGCACGTGCCGGTGGCATGAGCTGTAGCTCGCGCGTGAGCGCGAGATCGAGGCTGCCCTTGGCGGGCCGCTCACGGTGGCTGACGTCGACGGAAGGAGCTTCGTTGCGCCGACCTCCGTGCGGTCCCTTACCCTCCCCATTTTCAAATGCGCGTCACGTCCTGCGTTGCCATCATTTGGCACCGCCTTGCGCGGCAAACTACGCAGTGAACGCCGACATCACCTCTTCGACCAGCGTTCAGCCATCCGGCTGACAGACGCCATGGGGCCGGTATCGCTCGAAGTTCTCAGGTTGCACCATGTCTTCCGCGACCTTGAGAAGGTCGATTGCATGCTTCAGACAGACGAGTTCATCCGTGATCGGTCGGTGTGTCATCGCGCACCTCTCCGACGGCGCTTGCTCTCTTCAGACATCCCCCGCTATCTCGAGACCCAGATCGTGAAGACCTGCACGAGGTCCGCTCCGCTGCTGTAAAGTCATCGCACCAGAAGCGAGAAACTGAGAGCTCGATGCAGATTTGGGTCGATGCAGACGCCTGTCCAGGCGCAATCAAGGAAATTTTGTTTCGCGCCGCCGAGCGCGAGCGCGTGCAGATCAATCTGGTCGCGAACCGGGCATTGCGGATCCCACCATCGCCGTATATTCGCTCGTTACAAGTGCCGCCCGGACTCGACGTTGCAGACGCACGCATCGTTGAGCTGCTCGCTGCGGCGGACCTGGTGATCACCGCAGATATTCCGCTGGCAGCGGCGGCAATCGACAAAGGTGGCCATGCCCTAAACCCGCGCGGCGAGTTGTACACGAAGGACAACATCCGGGAGCGACTGTCGCTGCGGAACTTCATGGACGAGCTGCGTGGCAGCGGCGTTGCGACGGCCGGACCCAGCGCGCTGAGTCAACGAGACCGACAGGCATTTGCAAACAGCCTCGATGCGTTCTTGGCAAAGCGCGCGCGTCGGTGAGCGCACGCCAAATACACTGGCGATGCGCGTGGTGAAACCCGCCTCACGGACGATAGTGACTACGTTGCCGGACACGGCATGACGAAAGTGCGGCTTCCCTCACTTGCGAGCGGGCAGTCGCGCCGTGACTCGATGCGGTTGAGATTTTTCGTCAGTCTTCTGGACGCGCGTATCATTCCAGCGCAGCACGCGCCCATCCCTCGACCGAAGCTCCAGGCGAGCGACAGGCTTGCTCTTTGCGGTATCGACCAACAAGGAGTGACGCTCACCTTGCCGATATAAGTGACCTTCGCCCCATTGGCGAAGCGCGACAATGACGAGAAAAAGTCCGCGCCCCCGCTCCGTCAGCACGTAATCCCGATAAGCGCTGCCGTCCGAAGCCGGCTCCGTCGTGAGCACGCCACGCTCGATGAGATCGCGCAGCCGGGTTGCCAACATGCCCTTGGCGATGCCGAGTCCCGACTGGAAGTCGCTGAAGCGCCGCACGCCGTCGAGAGCGTCGCGGACGATCAGCAACGACCACCAGTCGCCAATGACATTGAGCGCCCGAGCGACGGGACAATCCGCATCCGCCGCACTGCTTCGCTTCGCTACCACCACGCGTCCTCCGACTTATCGCTGCATATCTGGTCCTAAAATAGAACTAGATTTCGCCGCCCGCAAGTGGTCTCAATATAGGACCAGATTCGGAATCGAGGCTGCGGTCAGCATGACGGAACTCGCGGGTAAGGACGATGAGGCGATTGGCGCCGGGGTGCGTCAGCACGACCAGTCCTATGGACTGACACACACCCTGCTGCTCGTGCTTGCCGGCGGCTGCGGGATGAGTGTCGCCAATGTCTACTATGCGCAGCCGCTGCTCGATTCGATGGCCGCTGCCTTCGCGATCGGCCCGGCCTCGATCGGACTTGTCGGCCTGCTGACCCAGGCCGGCTATGCGCTCGGCCTCCTTTTCATCGTGCCGCTTGGCGATCTCGTCGATCGTCGAAAGCTCGCCGTCGCTCAAACCTTCCTGTTGGCGATAGCACTCGTCGTTGTCGGCACGGCACATCATGCCGGCGTGCTGTTCGGTGCGATGATCGTTGTTGGGCTGCTGGCGGTGGTGGTGCAGGTTCTCGTCGCCTTTACCGCCACGCTCGCCACGCCCTCCGAACGCGGACGCGCGGTGGGTCTCGTCACCAGCGGTGTCGTAGTCGGCATTCTCTCGGCCCGATTCGTAGCGGGGGCTATCGCCGATCTGGGTGGCTGGAGGTCTGTTTATCTCACCTCCGCTGTGCTGATGTTTCTCATGAGCGCCTTGCTCGCTTGGCTCCTGCCGCGCAATGCCGCCACACCGACGTTCGAAAGCTACGGAACGATACTGCGCTCCATACCCTCGCTGTTCCTGCGTGATCCGCTGCTGAAGGTCCGCGCCGTCCTGGCGCTCCTGATCTTCGCAAGCTTCAGCACGCTGTGGACCGCACTGGTCTTGCCGCTGAGCGCAGCGCCTCTATTTCTGTCGCATACCCAGATCGGTCTGTTCGGCCTGGCTGGATTGGCCGGTGCTCTCGCCGCTGGCGGCGCTGGGCGCCTTGCCGATCGTGGACTGGGACAATGGACGACCGGAATAGCGCTGGCCCTTCTGACCAGTTCCTGGCTGCCGATCGCATTCCTGCATTCCTCGCTAATTGCTCTGATCGTCGGCGTCATCCTGCTGGATCTGTCCGTGCAAGCGGTCCACGTAACCAATCAGAGCCTGATCTTTGCTGCGCATCCTGAAGCCCGAAGCCGCCTGGTCGGTGGCTATATGGTGTTTTATTCCATCGGCAGCGGCATCGGCGCGATCTCGGCAACGACGATCTATGCTTTTCGCGGTTGGCATGGGGTGGCCATTCTCGGCGCGGCCTTTAGTGCAGCGGGCCTAGTGTTCTGGTGGCTGACCCGCCGTATCGGCGAGCGGCGTGGCGACTCAAGCGAGGCTCACTGCGGCAACTCATAGCGATTGGTAGGTTGCTGTCAGCGAGCGTTGTCGGCGCGAACTCGCGAACGGTGCCGTTTGGGTCGGCGATCTTGGTCTGATCGCTCATCTATCGCTCACAAAGCATCCAGTTGCTCTCGGACAGCGACGCCCAAGTGCCCCAGGAGACGAACCGGCCATCGTCATCGTAGAAGAACATTCGCACGGCCCTTTCCTCGCAACGCCAACCGGGAACTGTCGCCATCTCGGCCACGACGAACCAGATCCTGGGCCCATCCGTCCAGGCGAACCATGCTTGCAAGCAGCGTTGCGCCCGCATGGCGACGCGCTCCAACGCAGGCGGCAGATCGGCTGGCGTGAGCAGTCGTCGTGCGGTCTCGGGTACATAGTGAGTAGTGACGGCGAAGCGCTGGACCAACCATTCGACGAGCAGCAGGCGTTTGCAGGGGCACGACGAATCCCCGATCGTGCATTCCTCGTCTGCAGATAGCTCACCATACGCAACTGAAGTTACGCACAGTCGTGGCGGAGCGAGCTCCCTCGCATCGTCCGTTACAGCGCGCATTGCTGCCACGTGCCGTCTTTCAAGCACGTCCAGAGTTGCCATGCTTCCAGCCTGCCGTCCCCCTTGTACGAGCCCACGTGAAGCGCCGGGCAGCCACGTTCGCGTGACAGCTCCAACGACATCTCAGCTGTGAAAAAACCGATCCACTCTTGATTGGCCCAGGCGCTCCACACCCGTTCGCTGTTTTGCGCCTGGATCACGATCTTTTGCAGAGCGGAGGGTAACTCGCTGCGGTCGGTCACCTTGCGAGCGTTGCCCGGTAAATATCCGCCCGCTTGCAGCAGCGACTCCAGCAACGCGGCAACGCGTGATGGCCTTTGATAAGCGAAAAGCGTCATGGTCTGCATCGTGACTCCCGGAATGCGTGATATCGGAATGTTTCCTCTCACGCTTAATTATGTAGGCACGTAGTCGGGCACTGTAGGAGCGCACGCCTGCAGCAACCATCGACTAATTCACGAACTGCAGCGCAGACGGACGTGTGTAACCTGACGAAAGTTATCCCTACGTAGTAGTACGATTGGTGAATACGTTTCCGGAAAGCTTCCGAGACGGCGACATAACGGCAGATGTATCGGCCGCATTATGTCGTTAATACATTCGTTCGAACGCCCGATCCTGCCCGCTGATACACTGCAGCATAAGGTTCAGGACGCCAACAAAAGATAAGGGTCAGCGGGCGTGCGTAAACAAGTATCACGTTGGGTGATGGCGGGACTGTTGTGTCTGCTCGCCGCGGGCTGTGGCGGAGGTGGTGGCGGCAGCGGAGGTGGCGGCAGCGGTGGCTCCGTCAATCCCCCACCCGCCCCATTGGACACGACCCCCAACGCATTCGAGTTCCAGAAAGTCGACAATGCGACGCGCGGCTCATCGGTCACCTCCCACAGCGTGACCATCACCGGCATTTCGGCGCCGGTCCCGATCAGCATCACGGATGGCGAATACTCGATCAATGGCGGCGCCTTCACCAGCAGCGCCGGAACGATCAGCGAAGGCCAGTCACTCACGGTTCGCGCACGCGTCTCGACGGACTATTCCCGCGCCACGCTGGTTCGTGTGACGGTGGGCTCCGCAACCGTCGAGTTCGAAGTGGTCTCGGAAGTGCCCGACTACGTTCCCGACAGCGTGGCGTTCGACGGCCAGGACGTCATCTACCTGTTGAACAACAGCTACGGCCTGGTGTTCCGTTGGTCGCTCAACGAAGAGCGCTATCTGGATGCATATCCCGTCGGCTCCAATGGCCCGACGCCGGCAAAGATGGCGTATTCGAGCGCTCATCGGCGCCTGTACCTCGGCCTCAGCACCGGCGCGATCCAGTACATCGATGTGACTTCGAACAGCAAAGCCCTCGTTCCGCTCGCGAACGTATCGGGCATGGGCGGCCTGGTGGCCGTGGGCAATTATCTGCTCGCCCAGAGCCCAGGCAGCTCGCACACTGTGCTCGACAGCGCCGGCGCCGTGACGAGCCAGGGCGGCAGCTGGTATTCGAGCTACCCCTCACGGGAATACGCATGGGACCCGTCCACCTCGCGCGTCTACTTCTTCCGGGACTACACCAGCCCGAACGATCTGCACTATGAAGTCATCGATCAGGCGACCGGCCAGATCGCCTCGATGGGCGAAACGCCCTATCACGGCGCCTACTCGATTCAGCCGCCGATTCGAGTCTCGAACGGCGGCCAACACGTTCTGCTCGGCAGTGGCGATATCTACAACCAGAACGGCCTGACGTGGACCGCCTCGTTGGGCTCGCAGATCGCGGACGCGCGCTGGTTCGCAGATGACTCGGTGGTGACACTGACGAGCGCGAACAACCAGACCACGCTGCGTCGTCTGAGCGGCGAGCGGCTGACGAATGTCGAACAGCGCACTTACTCCGGCCAGGGCGTTCGCATCGTAGGCACGGACGCGAAGATGGCGGTGATCGTCGTGAACAGCGACGCGGTCCGCATCAGCATTTACGTCCCCAATGACGACAGCGATGGCGATGGCGTGACGAACACGCAGGATGCCTTTCCGCTCGACGCCGCCGCATCCGTCGACACCGATCGTGACGGTTATCCCGATGCCTGGAACGCCGGCCGCACTCAAAGCGATAGCACGACGGGCCTGACCCTCGATGCCTACCCGCAGGATTCGGCTTGCTATCTCGGCTCGCATGGCGACGGAGTGAACTGCGACTACGGCGCCACCATCCCCAGCTACGCGCCGGATCAGGTGGTCAGCAGCGGCGACACCATTTACCTGTTGAGCACCGCCAATAAACGCGTGTATCGCTGGTCGATCGCGAGTGGGCGTTATATCAATCCGTTCGTAGCCGGCATCAACCAGGGCTTCGGCGCCATTGCGCCGACCAAGATGGCGTACTCGAGCTCGCATCAACGCTTGTATCTCGGGTACACCACCGGCGCGATCAGATACATCGATGTGGCCGCCGGTAACGGGGCCGAAGTTGAATTCGCGAACACGGCGATGGCTGTAGGCGGCCTGGCGGCCGTGGGCAACTACGTGATGGCGCAGGATCACAGCGGCGCGTGGGCGACTCACTATGTGTTCAGCAATACCGGCGCCCTCATGGCCAACCCGGATTGGAACTACTACTCCAGGGAGTACGCCTGGGATCCGACAACTTCGCGCGTTTATTTCTTCCGCGACGACACGAGCCCGAATGACTTGCATTACGAAGTCATCGACCAGAGCAACGGCCAGATCACTTCCGAGGGTGAGACGCCCTATCACGGCTCTTACAACATTCAGCCGCCGATCCGAGTGTCCGCAAACGGCCAGTACGTCCTGCTCGGCAGCGGCGATATCTACAATCAGAACGGGCTGACGTGGGCAGGCTCGATCGGTTCGCAAGTTGCGGACGCGCGCTGGTTTGCGAACGGCACGCTCGTGACGCTGACCACGGCGAACAACCAGACCACGTTGCGCCGCCTGGGCGCGAACCTCGCTACGTTGGAGCAGCTCACCTATAGCGGCACCGCGCTGCGTGTGGTCGGCTCGGACTCGCGCATGGCGGTGGTCGTACTCAACAACGGCACCGTGGAATTTCATGACTATGTGCCGAACAACGACAGCGACGGTGACGGGGTCCCGAATGCCTCGGATGCCTTCCCGCTCGATCGTGCCGCGTCAGTGGACAGCGATCGCGACGGCTATCCCGATGCCTGGAACCCAGGCCGCACACAGACTGACAGCACCACGGGTCTGACGCTGGACGCGTATCCGCAGGACGCCGCCTGCTATCTTGTCTCCCACGGCGATGGCGTGAACTGCAACTACAGCGCCACTGTTCCGAACTATGTGCCGGATCAAGTCGTTCAGCAGGGCGATATCGTTTATCTGCTGAGCACCGCCAATCGGCGCGTGTATCGCTGGTCGATCGCCACCGGCACGTATCTCAATCCGTACGTGGTCGGCATCGATCAAGGCTTCAGCACGCTTGCCCCGAGCAAGATGGCGTACTCGAGCGCGCACCAACGTTTGTATCTCGGCTACAGCACCGGCGCGATCCGCTATATCGACGTGAGCTCGGGCAGCACCGCCGAGATCCCGTTCACAAACACTGCGATGGGCATCGGCGGGCTGGCCGCGGTCGGCAATTACTTGTTGGCGCAAGACGGCAGTGGCGCATGGGGCACTCACTATGTCTTCAGCAACACCGGCGCCCTCGCGGCGAATCCGGATTGGAACTATCACTCACGTGAGTTCGCGTACGACCCGGTGACTTCGCGCGTCTACTTCTTCCGCGACGGCATGAGCCCGAATGACTTGCACTACGAAGTGATCGATCAGAGCAACGGCCAGATCACTTCCGAGGGTGAGACGCCCTATCATGGGTCTTACAACATTCAGCCGCCGATCCGCGTGTCCGCGAACGGCCAGTACGTCCTGCTCGGCAGCGGCGATATCTACAATCAGAACGGGCTGATCTGGGCGGGCTCGATCGGCATGCAGGTCGCCGACGCACGTTGGTTCGCGGACGGCTCGCTGGTGACACTGACGAGCGCGACCAACCAGACGATGCTGCGTCGATTGGGCGCCAACCTGCACACGCTCGAGCAACTGACCTTCACCGGTCAGGCGCTGCGTATCGTGGGCTCGGATACACGCATGGCGCTGCTCATCGTCAACAACGGCGCCGTGCAGTTCCATATCTACGTGCCCAACGACGATAGCGACGGCGACGGCGTTCCAAACACCTCGGACGCCTTCCCGCTCGATCGCGCCGCCTCGGTCGATACCGATCGCGACGGCTATCCCGACGCATGGAACGCGGGCCGCACGCAAAGCGACAGCACGACGGGATTGACCCTGGACGCTTATCCGCAAGACGCAGCCTGCTATCTTTCGTCGCACGGCGATGGCGTGAACTGCGACTACGGCGCCACCATCCCGAACTATGTGCCGGATCAAGTCGTGACTCACGGCGACACGATTTATCTGCTCAGCAGCGCCAATCGACGCGTGTATCGCTGGTCGATGGCCACGGGCTCGTACCTGAATCCCTATCCGGTCGGCGTCGACCAGGGCTTCACCACGCTCGCGCCGACCGAGATGGCGTACTCGAGCGCGCATCAGCGTCTGTATCTCGGCTACAGCACCGGCGCGATTCGTTATATCGATTTGAATTCGAGCAGCGGAATCGAGACGCCGTACGTGAACATCGCGATGAGCGTCGGCGGCCTCGCCTCTGTCGGCAACTACATGCTGGCCCAGGACGGCAGCGGCGCGTGGGCCACCCACTATGTGATCGATCAGGGTGGCGTCATCGTGGATCAGGCCGACTGGAATCACGTGTCGCGCGACTATGCCTGGGATTCTGTCAGCTCGCGCGTGTATTTCTTCCGGGACGGCATGAGTCCGAACGATCTGCACTACGAAGTCATCGACCAGGCGACCGGCGCGATCGCCTCGGCCGGTGAGACGCCCTATCACGGCGACTTCCCGATTCAAGATCCGATCCGCAGCTCGGGCGACGGCAAATACGTGGTGTTGGGCAGCGGCGATCTCTATTTCCAGCAGAGCATGAGATACGCAGGCTCGCTGGGCCGCTCGATCAAGGACGCGCGCTGGCGCGACAATCTGCTCATCGACCTCGACATCAACGATCGCGTCGAGATCAGAGATGCGCAGAGCCGCACCGTACTCGCCAGCTACCAGTATGCGGGCCAGCCCGTCGCGCTGGCGTTCGGCGCGACGGAGACTTATCTGGTGCATGCGATGAATGGCGCGACGGCGTTCGTGAGATTGCCCTTCTACGATCAGGACAGCGACACGCTGCCGCGCTGGTGGGAGCAGCTGTACGGGCTGAGCGATTCGAACCCGGCGGATGCGCTGACAGATCTGGACGGCGACGGCGTCAACAACCAGACGGAATATCAAAATCACTCGAGCCCGACGCTCGATGACACCGATGGCGACGGCCTGACCGATCAGCAGGAGATCGTCACCTACTCCACCGACCCGGCGCACATCGACAGCGATGGCGACGGGCTCGACGACTATGCCGAGGTCATCACGCATCAAACCGATCCCTGGGGCCAGGACACCGACGCCGATAGCTTCAACGACCTGGACGAAGTCCTCTATGGCGGCGATCCCACCGATCCGGCCGGATTACCCCAACCATTGACCAGCTACAGCGAATCGTTCGAGAACAACCCGGCCCTCGCCGCCTGGACGACGCCGGCTCTGAGTAACGCCGGCTGGGTTATCGATCCGACCACCGCCTACCACGGCTCGGCGAGCTACAAAACCGCAACGATCCCAGGTAACAATCAGATCGTCAGCACGCGCTTCAGAGGTTACTTCGCGGCCGGGCAACTGAGCTTCCAGGCCAAGGTCGACACCAACGGCTGCTGTAGCATGCTCGCCGTCTTGCTCGATGGAACAGTGGTGCGCCACGCGCCCGGCGGTAATCAGTGGAATCAGGTGTCCATCGCAGTGCCGGCGGGCCTGCATGACATCGAGTTCCGATACGAAAAAGACATCATCTACGACCCCAATGGCGACGCCTGGATCGACAATCTGATCTTCACTGCGCAATGAACAAGACCACGCTTTATGGAGCGATCGCTCTCGGGGCGATCATCGCCGGCGCGCTCTATCTGAGCTCGGCGGGCCGTAACGCCGAGGCGCCCGCATCGGCTCATCAGGCGGGCTCGGCCACAGTGGCTTCGGGTCTGCGCTCCGATGCGACTCCATCCGGCGGCACGGTCGCGCAACCCAGCCCCGTTGGACAACCTCAACGTGCGGACTCGACGCCGCCTGCGGACCCGAGGCTGGCGGCGTTGGCCGTGTCTCCCCCCAATGATCTGCTCGAATTCGTCACGGATGGCAGCGGCAAGGTGATCGCGGAAATCGACAAGGATCCAGCGAGCATCAGCTTCAAGAAACCTTTGCGCGAGTACACGTATGCCGGCGACCGAGTCATCGGTCTGACTGCCTACCGCTACCTGCCCGACCAGGTCGAGATCAGCCGGACCCGCGTTGCATACAAACCCGATGGCAGCGTCGATGAGTTTGCACAGGCGACGAGCTATAGCGACCCTGCCACGAAGTAGCTCGCGCCATCTCCTGCGAGTTGGTTAATTGCCCGGCGGCGCCGCCAACGGATTGCTGAAATCGACCGTCGGACGCTTCGTCGACGTTGGCGTGTCGGTCAGGTCCATGATGGCCGCGGCGATCGCGGCCGAATCGGCCGTGCCCCACCAGTTGTTGGTGAAGTTCAACACCACGGAACTGTTCGCCGGATAGTCATCCTCCACGAAGACGCTCCGGCTGCCATGAGAAAGGATCTGATTGCCGGCGCTCACGACCGGCTGCGGCCCGGGAAAGTTGACGGCGGTCAAATAGAACCCGAAAAAACAATTGGCGATCACGCTGTTCTGGATCGTCGGCGCCGACGCGCCGCTCATGGAAACGCAGTTGGCAGCATCGTTGAGGTTGTCGATGGTGCTGTTGCTGACGCTCGACGTGCTGGCCCCGCTGAAGGCGAGGCCCGAGTTGCTGAAGTTACGGATCGTGCCATTGGTCAGGGTGAACGTGACGTCGTTCCGCACTCTGATGGCATTCGCGGCCCACTCGACCGACACGTTGTCGAGCGACACGCTGGCGCCAGCGACTGCTTCAATGCCGCCCCAAGAGCCGCGTGTCGGTGACGGCTTGCCCGAGGTCAGCGTCACTGGCGTGCCCCCGCCAACGATCTGCAACGAACCGGCGACGCGCACCACGGCATCTGCGGCATGGAACCGGAGCATCGCACCGGGCTGAATATCGAGTGTCGCGCCCGCAGGCACCAGCAACGACCCCATCACTTCATAAGTTGTATTCGCGGCGAGTGTCGAGTTCCCAGTCAGCGCGCCACCCACGAAATTTCCAGGCATCGGCGTGCCACTCGCGGCATTCAAGGGATTGCCAAAATTGACCGTTGGCAGCGTCGTCGACGGCGTGTGGTCGCTTAGATCGTAAATGGCGTTCGCTATCGCTCCAAGATCGGTCGTGCCCCACCAGTTGTTGGTGAAATTCAAGGTCAGGAAGCTGTTCGCCGGATAGTTGCTATCGGCATAGACACTGTAGGTGCCGTGAGAAAGGATCCGGTTGCCTCCGCTCACCACCGGCTGGGGGCCGGCGTTGTTCCACGCTGTGAGATACACGCCGTACTTGCAATTGGCGATCAGCGTGCCCTGGATGGTCGGAACGGCGGCGCCGAGCATGCGGACGCAGTCGCCGACGTCGTTGAGATTGTCGACGATGCTGTTGCTGACGCTCGCCGTGTTCGTTCGGTCGAAAACGATGCCGGACTCGCTGAAGTTACGAATGGTCGTGTTGTTCATGGCGAACGCGGCGCCGTTTACGGCGCTGATGCCCTGCGCCGCCCACTCGATTCGCACGTTATCGAGCGATAGGTTTGCGCCGTTATTGCTCTGAACACCTCCCCAAGATCCGCGGGTCGGCGACGACTTACCCGAAGTCAAGAGCACCTGCGCACCCGTGCCTCCCGCCTGTAAGGTACCGAGTACGCGCACTGTGGCAGTGGTGGCGTAGAAACGCAGCGTCGCACCAGGTTCGATGGTGAGCGCCCCGTTGTAAGTCACGATCAAGGCTCCCATCATTTCGTAGGTTGTGTTGCCGGCGAGCGTGGTGTTGCCGCTCACGTAGGTCGAGAGGAAGTTTCCGGGTACCGCCGTGCCGTTCGGGCCATTGAGGAACCCGCTGTAATCGACTGCGGCTCGCCCGGCGGCGGCTATTGGATTATCGGCCACATCGCTAATGCTGTTAGCAAGCGCCGTCAAATCAGTTGTGCCCCACCAGTTGCCAGTGAAGTCGAGGGTCAAAAAACTGTTCACAGGATAGCTGCCGCTCGTCGTGTGGACGCTGCCGCTGCCGTGAGACGTGATCTGGTTGCCGGTCACGATCGGCTGCGGACCGCCGCTGCCGTTGGCCGTCAGATAGAAGCCGTACTGACAGTTGGACACCCGATTATCCTGAATGGTCGGTGCGGCCGAACCCGTCATATCGAAGCAGTGACCGACATCGTTGCTGTTGTCGATGATGCTGTTGGCGACACGCGACGTGCTGGCGTTTTCGAAGACCACACCGGAGTCTCTGAAGTTGCGCACCGTGCTGTTGGTCATGACGAACGTCGCGCCATTCGACACCCGGATGCCCGAGCTCGCCCACTCGACCAGCGCATGATTCAGAGTGACATTGGACCCCGTGCCGAATCTCAAACCGGGCCACGAGCCACGCGTCGGTGTCGCCTGATTGGAGGTGAAAGTAACATTTGCAGCCGCGCTGCCGTTCACTGTCAGCGTGCCGCTCACAGACAGACCGCCAACGCTGGCAAAGCGAATCTGGGTTCCCGGTTGAATAATGAGCTGCGCGCCAGCAGCGACCGTGAGACCTGCCGCCGCCACGGTATAGGGCTGCGCCGGATTGCCGGGCGTCCACACGACCGTGCCGCTGATCGTGCCGCTCTGATTGCGTGACACGTAATTGTGGTAGTCGACACTGACGGCGTTGGACGGATCGCTCTCGTTGCCATTCTCGACCGCGGTCGTATAGAGCGTATTGGTGTCGTCGATCAGAATCGCATTGAATGAATAGTTACCCGAGCCGTCCGCGACGGTCGTCGCTTGTAACAATCCATTGACATACAAATGCACCGGTTGATTGGCACCGGCCGTTCCAGAAACGGGCATTGGGTTTTGCCCGGTAGAGGACCCGGCGTCATTGAGTACCGGCGCCGCTGGACCAGGGAGAGGCGACAACCCCAACAGGTTGTGTTCATCCTCCGGGCTCGCCGCCTCATACATGAGGTAGACGGGGCTGGAGCTGATGACATACCAGCCGGCCGAGAGATTCGGACCGGACACAGTCGAGCCAAAGGACGCCGTGCCCGGAGCCGTGAGGCTGCCGGAACAAGTCTGCGTCTCCGGCGCATTCGCGCCCTTGTACAGTGTCAATGTAACGTTCGGATCGGCACATGCGACAGAAACGTACTGCGCATCGACTGGCAGACCGTAACGACGACCGAAGCTGTCGATAGTCCAGAACGCGGTGACATCGTTACCATCGCCGTCGTCATATTGAACCGCTGCGATGGGAGCGTCCGCGACGACGCGCAGCGCGCTGCCTTGACCTTGCGTGCCGCTTGCACCAGCGGTGACTGTGACCTGCTCGCCCGCGTTCAACGTGTAACTGGCGCTGGTGCTGTCGCTTGCATAGACGGTGACCGAGGTTCCGTCGCCCAGCGCGGCGACCACTGTCTCCTGCGATCGGATGCCGAAGAGTTCCTCTGCGGCCGGCGCGACCGGATAAGCATCGATCGCCGCACCACCCGAGTACGCAACGTGGGTGAGGACGATGGGGACATCGGAAGTGATGCGCCCGGCCAGTCCATTGACTTCGCCCGCATCGAACTCATTGACGACGCCCTCGGCGGCGTTGAACTGATAGGTGTCGGCGCCTACCTGGATCGTCACCTGCGCAGTGCCGCTCGGACTTAAAAAGAAATACCGGTGCGCGCCCGCGATGTGCGGCACGACGAATGCGGTGCCGGCGAAGTCGTCCGGCGCCAGCAGATCGGCCGCATCTTCGTTGCTGCCGACGGTGAAGAATCCAGTCCCGGAGAACTTGCTGCCCGCCGAGAACAGCGTGGCCGGCACGGTCGCAGTCTCATACCGATTGAGTGTGACCTGCTTGCTTCCGAAAGTGATGGTGGTGTTTGGCTCCAGACTCATCAGCGAAAGAGCGCCGGTGAGCGGCTCGGGGCTCAGCACGTAGTACTCGTGCGGCGGTAAGGTGCTGGCAACGGCGTGCGCGCCAACCAAACCCAGCAAACAGAGAACGATCTTCGGCCAGCATCCATGCATGCGCTTCACAGAGTCTCTCCCACGCTCGTTGTCCGCGCATTTCATCGATGCGCTGAATGTCTGCCTAAGTATCAGTTGCGATCATGCTGTGTCAACAGAACGCCGACATGTTGAGTGTTTCCCGGATGCTCAACGCCTTTTTATGGGGTACACACGCTTTAGAAAACGGGTCCCTCCTCGCTCGTCAGCGTCGTCGTCACGCTCGTAGCCATCGGGATTCTCCAGAAACTTATTCACATCGCCTGAAGCCAAACCTTCAGGCTCTTGCAGCTCATCTGCTCCGACTCGGCGGACATGCTGCTGGGCGCGTCGAATCGCATCCCTTATGGGATTGGCGCTCTTCTCCCGCTGCTTGTCGATCAAGTTCCTGATTTTGTCCTCGCCCATAACAACACCCTACAGCCGCAGCTCGAGCAAGATAGTCAGCGCGAGAAACCTATGCAAATCCAAAACACTGGTAACGCTCTCTAACTCGTGCTTCTGGCCGGCCATGCGCGGTTTCTACGTGGACCTGCTCTGCCTTGCTCTCAGTCATTGACCGTCCCGTCGCTGTTCATTCTGTCGCGATTCTTCACTGGACCTCGCATGCGCGACAGATAATCAGCCACGGCAGTGGCCTCTTCAGTGTCCAGGCTGTCGAGAAACCGCACGAGATCCGCATCGACATTGAGTCGATGCCACGAGGCGATGCTTCGCATCTGACGCACCAGGTATGCACAGTGCTGGTCGCGCACGGAGGGAATGAAGCCGTCGTCATCGCCGCGGCCATCTTCTTCGTGACAAGACGCGCATTGTTCCTGAAAGATGGCTTCGCCGAGCTCAAGGCTGCGCCCGTCGCCCGTCTGCGGAAAGCTGGTCCGCGGCAAAGAGTTCAGATAACCGGAAACGTCAGCCCAGGCCTGCTCGCTCGACAACTCCGCCTGCGAGACTACGGCGTGCATCTCCCGGTTGGAGCGCTCCTCCTCGATTAAATCCGACAGCTGCTTCACCAGATAGGCGCGCCGCTGTCCGGCCAGCGATGGAATGACTTTCGCCGCACTTCCGAGCGCCTGCGGACCGTGACATTGAGCGCAGTAGGTGGAGTAAAGTTTCTGTCCGCTCGCTGGCTTCTGATCCAGCTGCAAAGCGTTGCGTACCTTCTCGTCAACGGACAGAGGAGAAGCTTCGGACATTCCTGTCGCCAGCGAACACAGGATAGCCGCCATGAGCGCTGGCATACGATACGCATCGCGGAACCCCATGCAACGGCCTTGCCCCGCTACAAAGTCTCCGCCGCACGGACCGGCGTGGCCACCGGTGGATCCCCCTAACTCACCCGCGAAAGCCCGGTGTTGTTCAAACCCGCAGCGCGTACAACTTTTCATAGATCGCTGGCGCCCATTAACTTGAACGGCCACATTCGGCCCACGCTCCACACTCCAGCTGGAGTGTCTACTGTTAAATTCCAGCCCGCCACATACGCACTGCTCTCATATAGAGCAACTCAAGAATGCTGCCAAAAATCCTCCACGTGGAGGATTGCTCCCGACGGGGACGATATCGACCGAAATGAGAGGTTCACTCCCGACTCACGGCCCCGACCAGGAAGCTTGAATCGAAATGGCTTCCTTACCGATGAAGCGCCCCGCATCACTTGCTTCAACACCGCGCGTTCGGCAGCGGGACGACGATCTCGAATTCCGACTCGGACGCGCACTTCGGCGCCCGCTGCGCCGAGGCTACTGTGCTCGCCGACGAGTTGTGGTTGACTGAGTCCGAGCTGACGTGATGAGTCGGGCTCACGCCCTACTCTACGCGCGCTTCCTGAACGAGCCTGGCGCACGCGTCACGGTCGTACGGGAGTTTCAGCCCCTTGAAATAGGCGCTGGCATTGCCGAATTTTGGATCCCAAAGCTCGGCGTTCTCCACGAGCGCGCGCAAGTATCGGCGTTGGGCCTCAGTCTCGATGACGCCGTTCTGTTTTGGGAAGGCGGCGGACAGCAACGGTCCCCATTCGTAGTCCACAGCAAATTTATTCGTCGCGCGCGCCACTGCGATGGCGGCGTTCACGAGCCGATCGAAATCTTTCACTTGTTGAACCAAGCGCTGAACCACACTAAAGCGCGGCCGCATCGAAAACTGCGGAGGCCGCTCGACGAACCACCCGTCGATGTCGCCCGCATGCACTTCCAGCACTGTGAGCAGCTCTTTGATCGCGCGTTCGTCGGTTGAAAGGCTCGGCGCTAGCGCCGCGCACGTGCGCACGGCAGGCGAGGCATCGCTCAAGAAAGCTGTGGGCGCAAATCCGAGCTCGCCAAGAGCAAGCACGTACGTGCTGCGCTCATCCGAACTAGTGGCCTCCCGGACAAGAGACAGCAGACGCATCTCGAGCTGCGCTGCGTGATGTCGCAACGATTGAATCTTTGCGAATCTCACGGCGCCCATGAGCGCGTGCATGCGACAGCTCGCATCGCCGTCAGAAGCTGCCTGCAGCATCGCGTCCATCAGGACCGGCGCGGCCGAAATGCATGCCAGCACCCCTCGCGCCTGGAACGAATTTACCGCGTCCTCATTCTCGAAGATTTCTTCGTAGATGTCTTCCGCATCGAGGAAGGGCTCGATATCGAACGCGGCCATGCGTTCGAGCGTCTCGATGTCGGTTTCGGTCATTTCGAGCGATTCAGGCACGGCAGCGAGAAACGCTAACAGATCGGGTCGAATCGACTTGCCGCGATCGATTCGCGCGTCCGTCAGCAATCCCGCAATCACCCGCGCCACGGGTCCAGTGGCCGGATAGAGCGTCCCCTGATGGATGATCGCGCTCCATAGATGATCGAGTGCTTCCTTCCTCGCTTCGGAATCTTCGCCGAGCAGAGCGCGCAGGTGGTCTGGCGTATCCGTCGCGCGGCCGTAGGCGTGGTGCAGCCTCTTCCAATCGATATCTTCCAAGGCCGCCAATCCGTTCAGCATGCGTGAGTGTCCTCGAATGGGCGCAGCGATCAATTGCCAGCAGCCGCGGCCTCCGACTTCTCTTTCTCCTTGCGAGGATAAGCCACGCCGTTGCTGAGCGGACGGCTGTAGTCGACCGGCTCGGAGATCAGCGAGCCTTTGAAAGAATGCAGATTCGACCGGAACACGACTCGCCTGTCAACCGTCAGCACCGGAGTCTTGTAGGCGCAGGTCGACCTGCTCCGCTGGCGCAGATCAATCGGCTGCAGCAGCTTCACAACGCGCAGCTGCTGTCGGGATTCGCGAGGTCCAGATGACGATGAGAGACTGACGCGTCAGCTCGCCGCAGGCGCTTGCATTGTCTGCTGTGCCTTCCACAGCGCCGAGTAGCGCCCCTGTGACCGGACCAGCTGCGCGTGCGTTCCGCGTTCGACGATCGTACCTTCGTGAAGCACGACGATTTCGTCCGCGTGTACTACGGTCGAGAGGCGATGAGCGATCACGAGCGTCGTGCAGCGCTGGGAGATCTCGCGCAGGTTCTGGAGTATCTCCCGTTCGGTGCGGCTATCCAGGGACGATGTCGCTTCGTCGAAAATATAAATGCGAGGACGCTTGAGTGCTGCTCGTGCAATCGACACGCGCTGCCTCTCTCCACCGGACAGCTTGATGCCGCGCTCACCGACGCGCGTCTCCAGCCCTTCGGGCAGGCGCTTCACCAGTTCATCGAGGTGAGCGAGCCGTGCGGCTCGTTCGATATCGTTGCGTGAGCTGCCAGGCCGTCCCAGGCCGATGTTGTACGCGAGCGTATCGTTGAAGAGCACCGTGTCCTGCGGCACGATCGCGATTGCCCGACGCAATGTCTGCAGCGGAACGGTTGCGATTTCGATTCCATCGAGCAGGATGCGACCGCCGTCGGGCTCGACCAGGCGCACCAGCAGCCGAACGATGGTGGATTTTCCTGCGCCGCTTGCGCCGACGATGCCCAGCGTTCGACCGGCAGGAAGAGCGAAGCTCACATCGTTGAGGATGGTTCGCTCCGAGCGATAGGACAGCCTTACATGATCGAACTCGAGCTCGCCGCGCCCGGCAGCAGCGAGATCCCCATCGTTGTCATCCAGGCGCTCCGGAGGCTCGCGAAACAGCTGTAGCATCCGATCGAGCATGCCGAGCCCCTGCGTGATCGCTTGCACGGCGCGCCCCATCGATTCCAGCGGCTGCAGGACCTGCAACATATAGGTATTCACGAGAACGAAGTCGCCAACCGTCATGCGATCCGCGCGCACCTCGTGCACGGCGTAGACGATCGCGGCAGCGAGAGCGCCCGCATGCAGCGTTGCGACGATCAAGCCATTAGTCGCGGATCTGCGATAAAACTGGACCCAGCGACTCTCGCTCTCTCCGAGCGCCTTGCTGACCTTGTCCTGCACGACTTCTTCCGCGGCGAACAACTTCACCGTTTCGTAGTTCATGATGCAATCGGTCATGGCGCCGTTGGCGTCGCCGCGCGCCGCGGAGGCCGCTTTGGAAAGAGTCGATACCTGGCCGGCGAAGTGACTGAAGGCCACGGCGTAACAAAGCATGGCTCCGCAGAAGATGGCGAAGAACACAGCGTGATCGAAACGCAGCAGGATGACTGCCGTGGTAACGAGTTGGACGCATACGGGCAGCAGCGTGAACACCAGGTGGTTCATGATTCGCTGATATCCCTGGAGCCCGTTCTCGAGGCTCTGCGTCACGACGCCGGTTTGTCGTTCGACGTGATAGCGAAACGGCAGCCGCATGGCGTGACTGAACATCCGTTCGCTCAGCGTCCGGACCATGCGACGTTCCGCGCTCGAGTAGGCAAGCGTGCGCAACTCGCCCGCGCTGCGCGACAGCCATTGACTCAGAACATAAAGACCGACCAGCACGCTCAATGACAGCGCATGGCCGCCGGCCTCGCCCGTGAATCGATCCACGATCAATTTCAGCGCCACCGGACCGAGCGGCGTGAGCGCGCCCGAACCGACGACCAGCAGCAGCGCGAGCAAGAACCGTCTGCGGATGAGCGGGCTCGCTTGCGACCACATCAGCGCCGCCACTTCCCTCAGGACCGATTCCTGGCCGCGGATGCGCGAGCGTTGTTGAGCTTTGGTCATGAAGGCCCAGCGACAATCAGGTCATCGCCGGGATGCTCGCCTTCTCCAGAGTCAGCTTCGCCTCCAGCACATGATTCATGCGCATTACCGGTACGATGGTCCGGACCCGGTCGTCGAAATAATCCTTGAACACCGACGGACGCGGCGACCTGACGTACTGCTCCCGGTCCTGCTTCACGTCTCCCGGTAGCAGCAGCTCGTACTCCTCCTCGCGCGTGACCCTGGTGAGCAAACACGGTGCGTGAGTAACACCCAGCTCGCGCAACGCAAAGACGCGATGACTACCGTTCTGCAGATACACCCGGTTACCGGCGTGAACCGCGCTGATCAAGTTGTCGCTGAAGCCCACGAACAGAACGATCGCGCTGCTCACACAGCCGGAGGGCTGGTAATCGCGGATACAGCCGGCCTCGAGGTTCACGACATCCAGAAACCGCAAATCGTTCGACGCGGACGAGAATGTGTACTCGCCGTCGTTCGACTGGACCACGCGCACCGGCGGGTGACGCTGCTCGGTGTTGCCTATGGCCAGCCGCATGATGTCCTCGGCTCGCAGCGGGCTGGGCAGCGCAGCCTTGATCTCCTCGACGAAGCGCAGATTGATGGTGTGCTGATAGACCACCATGCGGTCGATCTCCACCATGCGCCACTCGCGTGGCGCGAAATGCCTGAGCCTGCGCACCGAGGGCTGGCTCAGGCCCAGCTCGGCCAACTCCCGCATCTCCTCGGGCAGCGGCTCGATCGACGGATTGTCGGGCCAGCCGCGCTCGTCTGTTTCGAGCTGTCGATACATCTCTCTGCCGCGCCACCACTTCGCCGCCACATCCCCTTCATGAGCGCGCAAACCGTCGATCGTCTTGCCGCGAATGTAACGAACAAACTTTGCCAACGGCGGACGCCCTGTGAGCAGAACCATATCGTCGACGGGCAACTCAGCGGCTTGCGCATTCATCTCGCGATCCCCCCAAGTGACGGTGTGTGATGTCGCAAGACAGCATTAAGAAACACGACCGTCAAGCTTGCCGCGGTCATTGCGAAGAAACATCGGGGACACGGCGAGTGTCAGAGTTGGAAACGTTGAGTTCGAGCCCCGCGCGTGTTTTCTCTGGAGAATGCGACAAAGCGGTAACGCGGGATGGATAACTTTTACAACATCAAAATAATCGAAAACTGTCACGCGCAACCCAATTCCAAGGAACCGACGACGCATTGTGAGATCGGCTTGCGCTTATCCCGCGCAAGATATGAACGCCCCTGCCCGCCATATCCTTTCCGCCTGAGCAATCGATCGCTCAACTACGTCCACGGATTCAGCAGCCTGCGCCATTGTCATATTTCTGTAACATTTCTGTCATCTGCAGTCAACCGTCGCTCTCGGCGCGCGACCGCGCAGCCTGCGAATCTCACATCGCGTGACGCTCGCGTTGCATTGCGTTGACGATCCCGTGGCGCACTTCTTAGCGTGGCCCTGCCATCACGGTTGATGGCGATGCTTAAAGTCACAAGGAGACAGTCATGAACGAGCTCATCGAGCTGGGATATGTGATGGAAGAAACGAAAGCTTCACCGCGCCATGGCGTGGAGGATTTTGACTCCTCGACCGGCGGCTAACCGCTGAGCCAATCGCGTCTCCATCCGGAGGCGCAAGGGGATGCACGAGGGTGCACACCGTGCATCTCCTATGGCCGTTCGCCTCATTGGAAACCGCAAGCATCATCGGACCACAGTCATGGACGAAACCGCCGATTACTATCTCGCCAGGCACGCGTACGTGTGCGTGCTTCGAGATCGCATGGTCCTGCTGGACACCGCTAGCGGAAAGTATCTGGCGCTGGATGCGTCCTCCGCCTGCTCGCTGCGTAAACATGTGAGCGGATGGCCACAGTTGGAATCGGCCAACGCCAACGAGGCGGCGCTCGATCTGCTGCTGAAGCGGCAACTGCTCACCAGAAACCCCTCGCGAGGCAAACCAGCGACTCCCGTTCAGGTGCTTCGTGCGAACGCCTGGCTCGGCGAGGTGCGCCCCGCCGGGTGTCCGGACTTGAGCGCGCGACAGGTATGGCGATTTTTCAGGGCGACGACGATCGCGCACGTGAGCAAGCGAGCGGCGCGCCTGGACTCCATCGTTCGCCGCTTGAGCCGGCGTAAGGCCGCGCATCATCCTCATCGGTCCGTTCCGCTCGAGACCCTCGACGAACTGGTGCGCGCCTTCGACTGGCTGCTCCCGCTCGCCTTCGACAAGAAGGATAACTGCTTTCTCTATTGCCTGGCGCTGGCGGAATTCCTGGCGTACCACCGCATCTTCCCCGACTGGATCTTCGGCGTGCAGGACCAGCCGTTTCGAGCTCATTGCTGGCTGCAATACCGCGAGCACATGCTCACGGACATCCCCTTCTGGGTTCGGGAGCTCACCCCGATCATGGTCGTTTGAGGAACGAATCCAATGTATCGATACGTTGCTTTCGCATGGAACCACGAGAATCCGCGCGCTACGCAGGAAGTCCGGCGACTGCGGCGAGAGCTCGAGACTCGTCTGCCGGAGATCCGCAACGTCCTTGGCGCCCAGGGTCTGGTCGTTTACTGCGCGAGTGACTCGCCCGCGTCGTGCGATGTGTATCCGGCGCGAGGCGAGCCGGCGGTGGTCGTGGGCAAATTGTTTCATCGCGAGATGAACGAAGTCGAGCTGCCCAAGCGTGTCGAACTCGACGAGACGACCACGCGAGCGGTGATGCAGAGTCAGGGACGATGCCTGCTCGATCGCTTCTGGGGCGGCTATGTCGCTTTCATTCACGACGAGGCGCGTCGTAGCACGTTCGTGGTTCGAGACCCGAGCGGCGACATGCCTTGCTTTGTCACGAGCGTGGATGAAGTCAGCGTCGTTTTTTCCTGCACGGAGGACTGCATCGCGCTCGGCTTCCGGCGCTTCTCGATGAATTTGCAGTACGCCACCGCCTTTCTAGTGCGGCCATACTTCGACGTCCGTGAGACTGGACTCAATGAGGTGTCGCTGGTAGCTCCCGGTGAATGCCTGGAACTGCGAGCCGGCGTTGAACACCAGCGACACTACTACTGGAACATCGTCGACATCGCCGCGGACAACCCCATCGAAGAGCTGAAGGATGCTGTGCAAGCAGCGCGCAAAACCGTGCTTGCCTGCATCGGCGCGATCGGGGCCGATCATCCACAACTCACGCTTCGGTTATCCGGCGGACTCGACTCCTCCATCATGCTGGCCGGCCTGATGCGAGCGCCATCGCAGCCCGACGTGACGTGTTTGCACTACTTCGACGATCACGCGGGCGCCGACGAGCGGCCGTTTGCCCGCCTGGCCGTCGAAGGCGCCAGCGCCACCTCCGGCCGCGCCTGCAAGCTGCTGGAGTATCGACGCATTCCCACGAGCTTGGATTTCGAGCAACTCGCGAGGTTCCCGCGCACCGCATGCCCGAACCGCTACGTCGCCTATCTCACCACGCATTGCATCGGCCCCGTCACCACAGGGGACGGTCATGGCGCCTTCTTCTCTGGCAGCGGCGGCGATGGAACCTTCGTAAGGCTGCGAGACGCCTCGGCGGTGAACGACTATGTTTGGCGCCACGGCTTGGGGAGGCACCTGCCGCGGATCGCCCTGGAATCGGCGCAATTTGGCGGCACCTTCTATGGCGTGCTGGCCCGAGCGATTCGAAACGGCATGTTCGCGCGAGATCGAACCTTGGATCTCGGCAAGCTGCATCACATGATCGATCCCGCGGCCTTCGAAGCCATCCATGCCGATGCGGACCGCTTCGTTCCGGCATGGAAAAAAGCGGTCGCGGCGCCGAGCACGCGACTGTCGCCCGAGAAACTGATGCACATCGAATCGATGTCGGTATCGTGGCGAACCATGGATCCGTTCGAGCGCGTTCGCGGCCGGGAATGGTTCGCTCCATTCACCGCTCAGCCGGTCGTCGAGCTGTTCGCGCGCATGCCGATGTACGTTCTCATGCACAGCGCCCAAGACCGCGCCGTCGCGCGCCGTGCCTTCGCGCCCTACCTGCCGGCCGGTCTCCTGGCGAGACGGACCAAGAGCTACATGGACGATTTCTTCTTGAACGTGACGCGTCACAATGCCGCATTCCTGCGTGAGACGTTTCTCGATGGCGTTCTCGTGAAGGAGCGCATTCTGGACCGGCGCAAGGTCGAGCACACTCTCTCGAGGGTGCACGTCGACTCCGACAGCCTCGTTCTGAAACTCATCGGACCGCAACTCGTCATGGAAACGTGGCTCAGAAACTGGCAGCGAACAGTGCAACCCGTGGCTCGAGCTACGGCAGCTTGATCTCAGGCGCCGCGCTGTGAGAGAGCGGCGTCACCGGCTCGCGCGCGAGATGTTCGTCGATCCATGCGATCGATGCGTCGAGCACATCTCGCCAGTCCGCCGGTCGCTGTAAAGAGTGCCGCTCTTCGTCGTAGAGACGCAGTTGCGCTCTCACGCCCTGCGCCTGCCAGGCCGCGAACATCCAGGGATAAAGATCGCCGGCGCGCCTGGCGCCTCGATGCTCCACGAACATCGTGGGCGTCGAGACTCCGCCGACCGAGTCCATGACGGAGATACGACGATACTTCTCTGGATGTTCATACGGAGCGCCGAGCATCCACGTGATTTGTTGATGCATCTGCCCGCGGCTGCCCCACGCCACGCTGTAGTTCACGCTGCCGCTGCCTTCTTTGGCGATCGCCGCTTTGAAGCGGTCGGTGTGCGTGACGATCCATGTCACTTGTTTGGCGCCATGGCTGTTGCCAATGACCGCCATTCGTCCGGCGTCGGCGATGCCCTGATCGATGACTGTCTGCACCTGACACATGATGTCTTCGAAGTCACGCTCGAAGTCGCTACCGTCGCGGGCAATCTTGTCGAAGCCATACAAGCCGCTGGCCCGGTAATCGGGGAGCAGCACCGCGTAGCCCTTCGCAGCCCACAGATCATGCTCGAGCGTGCTTCTTACCAGCACGCTGCCTGGCACATAGGGGTCAGGCACGCTATCGAGGCCACCGCGTGGGCCGCCGTGAACATCCACGAGCAGTGGATAGCGATTGCCGGGCGCATAACCGAGCGGCAACACGAGGATTGCTGCCGGACGCACGCCATCGGTGCTCTGACACTCGACAAAACGGCGCACGCCTCGCGCGTAGCGCGCCAGCTTCGACGGCGCTTGCCAGACCACACGCCTGTCGCCGACCGCCCAGGTCGAGCCAGCGCGACGGTTGCTAGCGATCGACAGCGAGCTGTTTCCGTACAGATCTTTCTCCAGCCAGGCCAGTTTGGTGGCGTCCGGAGAGATCGCCGCGTGACCAGGTATCCCACCGATGTCGCGTTCGCTACCGTCGAGCGAAAGCGTCGCCGTGCGTGACAGGAGCGGATGCGCGCCCGGTTTGGTTATGAGCAGCGTCCGCCCGTCGAGCCAGCCGGCGCCTTGACGAGGATCGGCAGATACCAGAGTGATGCGACCGTTTGCCAGCGAGGCGACGGCCAGTTGTCTGCGCAGCTGATACGCCAGACCGTCCTGCTCGTACGTGAACGCGATGTCTTCTCCGGAGGGAGCGACAGCGAGGAATCCGCTGCGGTGGTTCGGCGTCTGTCCGCCGATGTTGCTGATGAAAGTGCGCCACGCGCCGCTTCTTGTATCGAATCGCAACAGATCGGTGCGCGGCGATGTCTGCGTGCGGCCTGGAACCGGCGTCTGGGCGACGCCCATGATCGTTCGCCCACGGTCGAGCCAGGCGAGCTGGCCAACGCGGTAGCGCCTCAGCTGGGCGACGCGGCGCGGCTCGCGACAATGCTCGTCGATCGTCCATAACACCACGCCATGATTCGATGGTGGCTCCGGGTGCAGCGTATCGAAAACACGAACAGCCGCGTCAGTGTTGCTCGATCGATCGTCGGAGTGTGCGGTCGACTCCGTATAACCGATCGCGAACGCCAGCCTCTTACCATCGGCAGTCAGCGCGAGCGCCTGGAAGCCGCTCGCATTCGGTATCAAGTCGCGGTCGCGGAGCGAGCAAAGTCGCTGTCCGTTCGAGCGCGCAAATGCGATTTCATGACCGTTCGCACCGCTGACGTAGTACGCCACCGTATCGCCACGCGGAGCCGCGACCGGCCGATATCCTGGACCGATCACGGTGATTTGCGCCGAATCGACGTCGATGCTGGCGATGGCATAAGCGTCGGAGATTCCATCGTCATCAGGCGCGATGTCACGCGTCGTTTGCACGTCGTCGAGCGCCATGCTGAGCAACACACGCCGGCCGTTGTCCGCCCAACTCAGCTCCGGCATGGCCGCCAGTTCCGGCTTGCCCAGGATGAGATGATCCATCAGCACGTCTGGCGTGACGACGATTCGTCCGTTCGGGGCGGCTCCGTTGTCGACGACATCGCCGGTCGCGCTCGCAGCGATACTCCACGCAGCGAGCAGAACGTATGCAAGGCGTCTCACCATTGCTTGCTCACCGTCAGCGACAGCATGCGGCCGCGAGGATCGGCGTTCGCGGGGTCGTAACCCAAGCCGTAATATCGGTCGTCGACGTACGGCGGATCCTTGTCGAGCACGTTCAGCACACTCAATGACATCGCAAGGCCGTCGAGCCAGAAGCCGGAATTTTCACCCGCGACCGTGTATTTGAAAGTCCAGTCGAGCGTCGTCCACGAGGCAATGTTCTTCGGGGCCATCGGCGTCGTGTCGTCCGAGCGCAGCAGCGTGCCGCGCGTCGAGTAGTCCGTCGTGTAGTTGACCGATAACGTGCTGCTCCAATGCACGCGGCTCCAGGTCGCGCTGCCTCGCACTCGCAGGTCGACCGGCTTGTACAGCCTGTTCAGGATGTCCTGCTCGGGACTGAACGGAGTCAGCTGTTCGTCGAAGGTGAGAAAGTAACTGCCGTCGAGCGTGAAATTCAGCTGGTTGTTGTCCCATGTAACATCTTGTGACAGCGACAGGTCGAGGCCCTGCACTTGCACCGAAGCGAAGTTCTGCTGCCGGACATCGACGATCGCGCCAAACGACTCCACGGGCGAGGCGCACGCGCCGTTGGCGCTCAGTGCAACCGTGCAACCTAGAACGCGCGCCCTGTCACCAGCCAGGTAACGCGCCACGATCTCGTTGAACTCGGCATCGGGCACGTCGCCGCGAAGCGTGACCTGCGATCTATAACCCGGTGTCGTGAACACCGCCACGGGGCTGGCGCCCACCCCCTGGATCCGATCGTCGTAATCGATATCGAAGTAATTCAACCGCGCCCGCAGACCGCCAGCGACCGCGGCGTTGAATTCGATACCCGCCGTGAAAGTCTGCGCCGTTTGTTCCGTGAGACCGGTGTTACCCCCCGAGAGAATCAAACCCCGAGCGACGCCCGGCAGCCGGTTGTTATAAATGACGCTGGTGTTGAAAAACGGATTCTCCTGGGACTGATATAGATTGGGCGCCTTGAACGACGTGCCGTAGGTCGCGTACAGGCTCAGGGCGGCAAGCGGCATCCAACGCAACCCATAGGTCGGATCGAACGAGCCGCCGAACGTGTCGTACTCGTCATAGCGACCCGCCAGTGAAAGCGTGAGAGGTGCGTGAGCGCGGTTGCCTCGTTCGCCGAACGGCGCCGAGATCTCCGTGTACGCCGACCGCACCGTCACTGATTTGGTGCCAGGCGACGCCAACAATGCGCGGCTACGAAACGTCTGGTAATCGAACGTTTCTTTGCGATACCCGGCGCCCGCCGCCAACTTCACGGCGCCCCACGGCAGCGGGATCAGATCGCCGCTGACCAGCAGGTCCGTCGACCACAGGTCGTACTTGGTGTCGTACGCGAAGTCATAAGGAACGGCTGCACCCTGCGCTGGATTCTGCAACTGTCGCGAGAATGCGGTGCCCTGGTCGTAGCCGCCACTGAATTGCGCGCGCCAGGTCTCGCTGAGCTCGACGCCCACGCCCACGCTGCCGCCCATTTGTTCCCTGCGGACATTGGTGCCGAGATCGAGGTCCTCGTCCCAATCCCAACGCTCGCTGTCTCGCCGGGAATACATTGCGTTCGCCGAAGCGATGACGCGGCTGCCGATCTCCTGCTTGCCGAACACGGAGACGCCGTGTCGCTCCTCACCCGGCAACAAGGCTCTGGGGCCGTTCTTGGAACCGGGCGCATTGGCCGAGAAATCGCGGTCATAGCGGCTGAGCGCCGCTTGATCCAGATATTCATACGCGGCCAGCACGTTGCCGGAGCCCCACTGCGTGCCGAGCACCTGGCTCACTTGCTTCTGCGACAGGCCGCCGCGAGTGCTGTCGCCATAACGCACGCGAGTTTCGGCGCCTGAGAAATCCTTGCGCATGATGAAGTTCACGACGCCGCCGATCGCATCCGACCCATACAGGGCCGACGCGCCGTCCGTCACGACCTCGATACGTTCCACCGCGGCCAGCGGAATCATCGAAATGTCGCTGTACTCGCCTCGTCCAGCCGCAGCCAGTCGGCGGCCGTCGACCAGCACCAAGGTGGACTCCGAACCGACCCCTCGCAGATTGACGCCCGCACCCATGCCCGGATCGAAGGGCAGTCCTTCGATGGCGTCACCGGACGTTTCGCCCGACTGTGAGCCGCCGAAATTCTGGGGCAACAGCGCAAGAAACTCCTCCGCGGTATTCGCTCCCGCCTTGTCGAAATCCTCACGCGAGAACACCAGCACAGGAGCGACTGGCTCGGCGCTGCGAATATGCGTTCCCGTGACCACGACCTCTTCGGCTGCTTCCTCGGCATCCGCGTCCGTCAATGTCTGTGCGCCAGCAATATCACCGATCAGCACGCACACGATCCAAGCCACCAAATGGCGATCCACTCTCATGACACTCCCTCTCGATGTATGCGGTTAATGCAATGCCGCGCTGTCGTGTTAGAAGACAATCAACATCGGGTCGCTGATATGACCGGGTAGCGCGACGAGTTCAGCCGTGCCGACACCCAAGAAAAGCGCGAGCCTTATCCCACAATCGCTGTGCGTTGTGTCGAGAGAAAGAAAACATTCACACGCCTGTCACCAGGATGTCATTGCTCGATTAACCTGAACGAAGATTTCGAGAAAGAGACGACGCACGACGCCGCGCGCGTTTTACATTAGTTGTAGTTGTTCGTTAGAAGCGACCGCGCTTCACCCGACGATCCAGATCTTCGAAGTCGTCGTCGCGACAGAGCTGTTCGAGCAACTGCAATGAGTTCTCGCCGATACGCTGGACGATCCACACGAACTCTCGTACTCCGACATCGCGCACGCCGGTCTCGATTTTCGAGACATACGACTGCGGACGGTTCAACCGCCGCGCCAGTTGCGCCTGGCTGAATCCGGCCCTCAATCTCGCGTCTGCAATAGCCGCTCCGACAGATGCGTTGGTTCGGCGAACGCGAGGCTTGCTCATGGCTGGCCCTCATCGATCTCACACCCGGTGACGCTCACGTCATTCGCCTCGGCTTCGAAGATCTCGAGCACGGCTTCTTCCTTGCGCGACCTGGATGGTTTGTATTGTCGTGCTTGTGCGCCGCGCCCCGCCAGCGCCCCAACATCCCCACTCGGGATATTGAAACGCCTCGGGTCCTAATCGTCGGCCGGCCCGATCTATCCAGGATTGCCTCCCTCGATTCGCGCGGCTCGCGGTATCATTGCGCGATGCTTCAGGCCACCACCGCCCCCGCCGACGCCGCCCCTGCCGTGTCGGCGCTGTCGCCGTTCCGTTTTCCGGTGTTCCGCTCGATCTGGTTCGCCAGCGTGCTGTCGAATCTGGGTGGGTTGATTCAGACCGTCGGCGCGTCCTGGATGATGACGTCGATAGCGGATTCGGCCGACATGGTGGCGCTGGTGCAGACCTCGGTCGCGTTGCCCATCGTGTTGTTCTCGCTGTTCGCCGGCGCCATGGCGGACAGCCTGGATCGGCGGCAGGTGCTGCTGGGTGCGCAAATTTTCATGCTGGTCGTATCGACCGCGCTCACCGTGTTCGCGTGGCTGGGCCACATCACGCCGTGGCTGCTGCTGTTGTTCACGTTCCTGATCGGCTGTGGCGCGGCGTTCAATGGGCCGGCCTGGCAGGCGTCGGTGGGCGACATGGTTCCTCGAGCGCATCTTGCCGGCGCCGTCGCGATCAACAGCATGGGCTTCAACATCGCACGCAGCGTGGGGCCTGCGATCGGCGGCGCGATCGTGGCCGCGGCTGGAGCGGCGGCTGCGTTCGGTGTGAATGCGGCGAGTTACATTGCTTTGATCTGGGTGCTCGCGCGCTGGCGACCGCAGCGTCCACCGCAACTCCTGCCTAGAGAAACACTCGGCAACGCCATCGCTGCCGGCATTCGCTATGTTTCGATGTCGCCCGCCATTCGCAGAGTTTTGATCCGGGGCGCGGTGTTCGGCATCGGCGCGAGCTCGGTGATGGCGCTGCTGCCACTCATCGCACGAGACCTTTTGAGCGGCGGCCCGCTGACGTACGGCCTGTTGTTGGGCTCATTCGGCGCGGGTGCAGTGATTGGAGCGTTGAGCAGCTCGCGACTCCGTCAGAGACTTGCATCGGAGGGACTGGCGCGTGTCGCATGCGTGGCGTTCGCGGTCGCTGCCTGTGTTTCTGGAGTCAGCACGCACATAGCTCTGACCGTGCCGATGATGATGATCGCCGGCGCTGCCTGGGTACTGACGCTCTCGACGTTCAATGTCACAGTCCAGCTAGCAACGCCACGCTGGGTCGTCGCACGCGCGCTGTCGTTGTATCAAGTTACTACGTTCGCTGGCATGGCGGCCGGCAGTTGGTTGTGGGGTGTGATCTCCGCGAGCGATGGAGTACGCCTCGCACTGATCGCGGCCGCCATCGTCATGCTGATCTGCACGGCGATGGGCCTGCGCATCCCACTCTCGGAAACGGCCGATCTGAATCTGGATCCACTGCGTCTGTGGCAGGCGCCTGAAACCGCGGTGCCTGTGGAGCCGCGCACGGGCCCGGTGGTGATCACCGTCGAATACAACATTCGCGAAGAAGACGTGCTCGAGTTTCTGAGCACGATGGCGGAACGACGGCGCATTCGCAAACGCGACGGCGCGATGAATTGGATGCTGTTACGAGACCTGGCCGATCCGCACGTCTGGGTCGAGCGCTTCACCACGCCGACCTGGCTCGAATACATCCGCCACAACAATCGCATTACCCAGGACGACGCGGTCATTCCACAGCGCTTGCGAGAGTTGCATCAGGGCCCGGGTTTGCCCGTGGTCCGGCGCATGATCGAACGTCAGACCGGAGCACTACCCGCCGGCCATGTCTCGACTCCTCACGACTTGGCGGAGCCCATGACCGACCCCTCGCGTTCTTCCTGAATGTCACAAGCGTTCCGCACGTTCGTTCGCTAGCATCGAAACCCACATCAAAAATAGGGAGATGTACGTGCTGACTTTGTATCACTGCGCCGATGCGCGTTCCCTGCGCTGTTTGTGGGCATTCGAAGAGCTCGGTCTGCAGTACGCACTGAAGGTGCTGCCGTATCCACCGCGGCTCAAGGCTCCCGAATTTCTCCAGATCAATCCTGTGGGCACGGTGCCTTATCTCGTCGACGGTAACGTCACCATGAACGAGTCCGCTGCCATCCTGCAGTACCTGGCGGTCAAGTATGGCGATGGCAAACTCGCCGTCGGTGTCGACGAGCCGGCGTTTGGCGCCTGGCTCAATTGGCTCAGCTTCGGCGAAGCCGGGCTCACCGTGCCGCTCGCATCAGCGTTGCGTTTCAGCTTTCTCGAGCCGGAGGAGAAGCGGCAGCCCGCGTTGGCCGAGGGCTTTCGCACCACGTACTTCGAGAGACTCGGCGCCGTCGATGCGGCGTTGGCCAAGTCTAAGTACCTGTGCGCGGACCGCTTCACGGCCGCCGACATCTCCGTAGGCTATGCCCTGCACCTGACCGCTCGAATGAAGATGCTCGAACGCGCGTCGCCACGCGTGCAGGCGTATTTCGCCGAGTTGCAGACACGTCCCGCCTATCAGCGGGCAAAGGAAAAGCAAAAGGCCGCCGCGCCCCAAGCCTGACCGACCTCACGGGCGGCGCTGGACGAACTTGTCTATCGCCGCTCAACCCGCTATCTTCCGCCCCGTCACTGGGGAGTAGCCGCCTTACGCAACGTAAGGAGCCGACGTCAACAGACTTGGTCGAAGACCATGGCGTCGGCGGCATCAGCTAGGCGAGACCTTTGACTTCGTCCGCGGCCGGGGCCGGCGGTGGGGCGAAGTCATGGGTATTGCGCCGCTGGCCCCTGGAGTCATTCGTGGAAGCCTTGGTTACCTCGCTCGGCATGGTCGCATTTGCCGAGATGGGCGATAAGACACAGCTGTTGTCGTTCGTCCTCGCCGCTCGTTTTCGCGGTCAGCATTGGCCCATCATCGCGGGCATATTCGTCGCAACCATTGTCAATCACGCCCTCGCGGCGCTGGCCGGCGATTGGATCGCCGCCAAAGTCAGTCCCGACGTCCTGCGTTGGATTCTCGGCGGCGCCTTTCTCGCCTTCGCCTGCTGGGCGTTGATTCCCGATACGCTCGATGAGTCCGAGCAGCACACCGCGAAGTACGGCGCTTTCCTCACGACAGTGGTGCTGTTTTTCATCGCCGAGATGGGCGACAAAACTCAGCTCGCGACCGTGGCGCTCGGCGCGAAGTATGCAAGCCTGATCGCAGTGTCGATGGGCACCACGCTCGGCATGATGGCGGCGAACATCCCGGCCGTCCTGCTCGGTGAAACACTCGCCAAACGTTTTCCTTTGAGCAAGATGAGATTCATCGCCGCCGCGCTGTTCGCGATCTTCGGCGTGATGATTCTGCTCGAGGTGAATCTGGGCCTGGGCCTCTTGTGATTGACATGAGCCGCCGTCAGGCGCGTATGTCCCCGTCGACATACAACCAGCAACCCTCTTCTTTCACGAAGCGACTGCGCTCGTGCAGCCTGGCGGCGGAACCTCCACCGATGCGATACCGGGCGATGAATTCCACTTCGGCGGAATTCTCGCCCCTCTGAGCAGTGTCGACGATCTTCAATCCGAGCCACTTCTGATTACGGTCGAACGCGATCGACTTCGGCCGCTGCGTGGCGTGCCAGGTCGCGAGCAGATAGGGCTCGTTACACAGAACGAACGCCGTATATCGCGATCGCATCAGCGACTCGGCATCAGGTGCGGGAGCGCCGCCGTGCCAACGACCACAGCAACGCTCGTACTCCAGCGACGAGCCGCACGGGCAAGTGGGTTTGTCTGATCGCTTCACGCCGCCACTCCGATCTGACGACGCAGAGCTTGAGGCGGCACTCCATAGGCGCGCAGGAATGCACGTCGCATGCGTTCACGGTTGGCGAATCCCGTCTCACGAGCCACCACTTCGATCGGATGCCGCCCCTCCTCCATCATGAGCCTGGCCGCTTCGAGGCGCAGCGTTTCTATCGCCTTGGCCGGCGACCGTCCCGTCTCTGCGCGGAATGCACGACTGAACTGTCGTGGGCTCAAATGGACGGCATCCGCCAGTTGATCGACAGAGTGCAGCGTCCGCAAGTTGCTCCTCGCATACGCGAGAGCACTTTGAATACGATCCGATTTCGGATCGAGCTCGAGCAGCGCCGAGAACTGCGACTGCCCACCCGCGCGACGATGAAACAGCACCATCTTCCTCGCCACGTTCCGCGCGATATCCAGTCCCAAATCTTTTTCCACCATGGCGAGTGCGAGGTCGAGGCTGGCCGTCATGCCTGCCGACGTCCACACCGGACCGTCAATGATAAAGATCCGATCTTCTTCCAGCGTCACCCGTGGATACATCGAGCGGAACTCACGAGCGAAATGCCAATGCGTGGTTGCGCGACGGCCATCCAGGATCCCGGCGTCCGCGAGAACGAACGCTCCGGTGCAGGGACCTGCGATACGCCGTGCACTCCGAGCCGATTTGCGCACGAAGTCCAGCAATTTTGGACTGGACTGAGTGATGGTGGTCGCACCACCGAACATCACGGTGTCGAACCGCTGTCTGCCGAAGCGCTGTGTGTCGACGACAGCGCCGATGGATGTGCCGATCTGGCCTCCCGACTCCGAGAGCACAGTCACATCGTAGAACGCGCGACCGATCTCGCCATTGGCCATCTCGAATACCGACAAAGGCGCCAGGCTGAGCACCTGGACTCCGGGAAACAGCACCAGTCCGACGCGATGCATGGCGGCCACCCACGATGTCCTGAAAAGTGGCATATACGACATTCCGGCCACCGACCGCAAGCCTATATTCACCTCAACCCGCCACTGCGGTGGTCAACGAGGAAACGGTCATGAGCAATCACAGGGGCACTGCCCTCATCACAGGCGCTTCCACGGGCATCGGCGCCACCTACGCCGATCGTCTCGCGCGACGCGGCTACGATTTGATCCTGGTGGCGCGCAACCGCGAGCGTCTCGACGCGCTCGCACGCCGAATCACCAACGAAACTCAGCGCTCCGTCGAAGTGCTGACCGCCGACCTCAACAATCGCGCGGATCTGCAGCGCGTGGAAGACAAACTCCGCGCCGACGCGAGCATCACGATGCTGGTGAACAACGCCGGCGTTGCATCTGTAACACCGCTGGCAAACTCCGACGTGGCGCAGATGCAGAGCATGATCGAGCTCAACGTCACAGCTCTCACGCGACTCACCGCTGCAGTCACACCTGGGTTCGTCGCGCGAGGCTCCGGCGCCATCATCAATATCAGCTCCATTGCCGCCGTGGCCCCGGAGTTATTGAATGGAGTCTATGGCGGCACCAAAGCGTTCGTTCTCGCCTTCAGTCAATCGCTGCACCACGAGCTCGGCGGCCAGGGCATTCGAGTGCACGTTGTATTGCCGGGCGCCACGGCCACGGATTTGTGGAGCAACGCCGGCGCGTCCCTCGAAGTTTTGCCGAAGGAGATCGTCATGACCGTGGACGATATGGTCGACGCCGCGATTGCCGGATTCGATGCAGGCGAGTTCGCGACGGTGCCGGCACTGCCCGATATCGCCGACTGGGAAGCGTTCGAATCCGCACGGCTTGCGCTCAAGCCCAATCTCTCGCACGCCAAGCCAGCGGCGCGTTACGGCTTCTGACAACTCAGGATGAGTGGCGACGCTGCATGGCTTCGCCACTCTTTTCCTGAAAGCGCCGGACGGCGGCGTCGATGGTGAAAAAGAAGTGATCGCCGCCGAGCGCGGTGTAGAGGCCCGAGCGCTGCATCACCTGGCGCACCGGCGCTTTGACGCCGGCGATATAAAAGGTAATGCCTTTTTTCTTGAACTCGTCGGACAGCTGATGCAGGGCAGTGTCCGCCGAGGAATCCAGATCGTTCACTGCGCTGGCGTCGAGGATCAGGGCCTTCAACTCGCCCTCGTACCCGTCGCAGATCTCATGAATGCGCTCTTTCAGGAATACCACGTTGGCGAAGTACAACGATGCGTCGATGCGCAGGATCACCAGCCCTGGAAGGGTCTCGCCTTCCGGGAAATGCTCGACGTTGCGAAAGATATTGGTGTTCGGCAGGCGCCCGAGGATGGCCGTGTACGGCCGCGTGTTCAATGTGATGAACAGCAGAATCGACGCGACCACTCCCATGAACAACCCTGCCATGACGCCGAAGATCAGCGTGGCGGCGAACGTGAACACCAGTAGCAAGCCTTCCGTGATCTTCACGTTGAACAGATACCGGATCTCGCGTGTATCGATCAATCGCAGCGAAGACACGACCAGGATAGCGGCGAGCGTCACATCCGGCAGGTAACGAAACAACGGCGCCAGGAACAACAACGTCAGCAGCACGCAAAAGGCGGTGACGATGGCCGAGATCGGCGTCTTCGCGCCGGCCGTGGCGTTCAGTGCGGATCGGCCAAGGCTACCCGAGACGGCATAGCCCTGAGACACGCTCGAGCTCACGTTCGCCAGGCCCATAGCCGTCAGCTCGCGATTGGCGTCGATGTCATAGCCGTGTTTGTTGCCGAGAGACTTGCCCACCGACACAGTTTGCGCGAAGCCCACCAGCGCCATGGTCAATGCTAGCGGCAACAGTTGTTGGACTTGCGTCCAATCGAGCTCGGGAACGCTCAACTCCGGCAGGCCGCGCGGCACTTCGCCCAGCACGCGCACTCCATGCTGTTCCAACCCAAATAGAAAAGACAGAGCCGTGCACACAGCCACCATGGTCAACGGGCCCGGCGCTTTCGGCGAAAGTTTGCTGAAGCCCAGCAACAGCAAAATGCAGCTGACGCCCATGGCCAAGGTCGCGGGATTGGCCTCACCGGCGCGCGACATCACATCCAGCATCGCTTCGTATAAATAAGGGAACTGTTGCTGAGGAATGCCCAGGAAATGATGCAGTTGGCCCAGCGCGGTGATGACCGCGATGGCGGAAGTGAAGCCCGCGAGCACGGGATAGGACAGAAAGTTGACCAGGAAACCGAGCCGCAGCGCGCCCATGATCAACTGCGAAACGCCGATGACCGCCGTCAGCAACGTGGCCAAAGCAATGTATGCAGTCGTTCCGGCGATGGCCATGGTGCTGAGACCGAGCACCAACATCAGCGAGTCCACGGTGACTGGCCCGACCGATGCATGTCTGCAACTGCCCGTGAGCGCATACACGATCATGGGCAGGATGGATGCATACAGCCCCATGACGGGCGGCAAGCCAGCCAGCAATGCATAGGCGATGCCTTGTGGCACCAACAGCGCCGCGACCGTGAGCCCGGCCATGAGCTCGGTGCGCAGCTCGAATTTTCCATACAGCTCGCTGGCGTTGAAGACCGGCAACGAACGTTTCAGGAACGCTCGCCAGTCGCGCACATCGGTCGCCTCCTTGACCGCGACACCCGCCTTGCTGATGGCGCGTTGAACGCTCGCCCCGCGCTCTTCCTCGTGATGGCGAACGTAATGATCGGCAGCGGCGAACAGCGTGCGCTCGCTGGCGGAGTTCGGCGACGGCACCTGCACGGCTTGCACAATCAACTCGTACGGGCCAATCTTGATGCGCTCGCCAGGATGCACCAAGTGCCGTTGTATGCGCGTGCTGCCGACGAATGTGCCGTTGGAGCTGCCGAGGTCCTCGACGACGCAGCCGCTGGCTTCGTTGATCAGCACGGCATGTTTCCAGCTGACCTGCGAGTCTTTGAGATGAATGCCGCTGCCTGGATCGCGGCCGATGACGGTGCTGCCGGCGGTCAGTCCATAATCGCGGTGGGAGCCGTCGACGCCTCGCACGGTGACCTTGTTCATAGATGTTATTCTCGCCCCAGGGGCATGATACGCCCCGGTCGACTGCAGTGACCATGCCCGTCCGGGCAGCTCAGGGCTCAGGTCGACTCATTGTCGATGCGCCGGAACTCGAACCGGTCGCGAATGTGCTGGTTGAAAAATTCGCCCTTGGAGAAGGACCGGCGCATGGCGTCGTAAGTGTCGCCGGGTACGTCCAGGTAGATGTAACTTCGGCCGGAGCGAAACAGCACCCGCAGCTCTCGCCGGTTCGCGTCGTACTGGAAAGACTGGATCACCGTCGACGGCATGCCGCCCAAACGTGCCGGCCGGCAGGCGGTTCCTGGTGTGGCGTCCCGGAGGACACCTTGCGGATTCGCCTTATTGATTCGTGACGCGAGTGGCTTGCGTAATGGCCTCGGCGGCCCCATGGTGCATCCTGTGGACCGTCGCTGTGGATTTTTCCCCGACGGGGAACAAGTCCACCGCAGTCCGAGTCCTTTCAATAGGCTATGCCCCATTCCACAGACCCGGGGCCCGAAGGAAGCTCGCATGCAGGTACAAGTCAATCACGACAATCGTGTCCGCCTCGCCGGAGACACCGCCGAACGGCTGTCCAGGACGGTCGAGGATTCTCTGGCCAAGTTCGCCGATCGAATCACCCGAGTGGAAATGCACCTCGGGGATCTCAACGGAGGCAAGGGAGGCCCAGACAAGCGCTGCATGCTGGAAGCGCGCATGTCAAATCTGCAGCCCATCGCTGTGACTCACCACGCGCAGACTTTGCAACTCGCCATCGATGGCGCGCTGGAGCGACTGGATCACGCGCTCAGCCACGCCATCGGCAAGCTCGAAACGCACTGATCTGTTGATATAGCCGCGGTCGTACTTCGCGTCGTCGCC